>JBBSOX010000090.1:0-26628 GCA_038259325.1 Chroococcales cyanobacterium
ACTTGGCTTTGAAGTAAGCCGTCGTTCAGTGATCAACGATAGAGCCTGTTCAGCAAAACCGTTTTCTGCCAGAAAATGGGAAAATCCAGCTAGTTGCAATGCTTCTGCTTCCAGAAGTAGATATCAAATGGGTTCTATATTACGACATACTAACTCGCTTAGAACCTGACCGCCGCTTGTATCTGGCTATTCGTCAAGAAACCTACTCAGAACTTTTTCAAGAACCTATTGGTAAAATATTATTAGAAAATCAACGCCTTTGTTTACTTGTCTTCGACTCAAAACGAGAGGTGATACTGCAATGGATACCTTAGATAATTATCGCCAAATCATTCAAAAAATATTAAACGAATACGCTCAACTACCCTACGCTTATGGAGAACTAGAAAGACAACTAATTATAGACCAAACCGCTAACCATTACCTACTACTAACATTAGGCTGGGAAAATAATCAACGGGTGCATGGTTGCTTAGTCCATATTGACATCATCAATGATAAAATCTGGATTCAAAGAGATGGTACAGAATACGGTATAGCCAATGAACTTGTTAACGCTGGTATTCCTAAAAATCAAATTGTTCTCGCCTTCCAACCAGCGGATATCAGACAATATACTGAATTTGCAGTTAATTAATTAAGCCTAAATTTTATGCGCTTGGATAATTTGGGAATTCTTCCTACTCGGCCAGTGTTTTATGTTAGGTTAATAAATGCTCAAAATCTGGAATAGAATAGCCTTTCCATTTTACAAGTGCATAAGAGTATGCTTTTTTTAGCGTTAAATAATCAGCACTTACTCGGAACGATCGCACACACCCTCAAAAACCACATTAATTAGCCCCCTCCCCGCAAGCGAGGCTAAGGTGTACACACAAGTATAGGCTGCAAAGGTTTTAACTCTTCTAGCCCCATAAATAGCCAAATTTTATGCAACTGGAAACTCCATTTATCCCGCTAATTTTAGGCTAGGGCAACGAAACCAAGTTTCAGGTGGGATTTCAAGACTTGTGTGTACACGATAGGCTTTTCGGGAGGGGGGAATGGAGTCGGTGAGAGAGTTTGGCTTAGGGTTTTGATTTTGGGTCATTTGCGCGATTGGTGGTTAGCTAATATTTCATGTATTATTCTCAGCGATCGCACTCTTGCACCCCTGCCTAACAGTCAAAACTCTGCCATAATCAGACATGTCCGCACTTTAAGAATTAGATAACAGTTTTTGAGGGAATATCACCTAAGCTAATTAAAAGGTTTACGCCGACTAGATATTTTAATAGAATAATCTCATCAAAAGATTCGCAGAAATATAAATGGACTGGATTACACTACTGCGATCGCTACAGTCTGATTTTATTAAAAGGCTAACATCTGGTTCTCTGCTTCATTGTGAAACAGAAGGTCAATATAGTGAATTAACTATAATCTCTGGAGAAAGATTAAGAGCCTTACGGGAATTTTGCTGGCTGATGGCTGAGAAATACAAGCGCGTTTTACCAGTCCGTGACGTTTTTATTAGCTATCTCAAAGGGAAGTTGGGTGAGGAAGTTGTCAAAGAGCGTTTAGCTGATTCTATTACCGAAGTCGATTATGAAAAGCGATTCGGCGGCGATGGCAATATAGATTTTACCTTGACTTCTGATCCATCTATTGGTATTGAAGTTAAGTCTCGTCACGGTAGGATTGATAGAGTTAGATGGTCAATTAGTTCTGAAGAGGTTGAAAAAAATGCAGTTGTAGTTTGCATTTTAATTCAAGAAGATGTGAGTGAAGCACAATCTGAGTATCACCTTTTCTTAGCTGGCTTTCTCCCAACCCGAATGATTAAGTTGAAGACTGGTAAAATTTCATTTGGTATTGAACAATTACTATATGGTGGTGGTTTATGGTGCTATCTAGAACAGTTACAATCTTCTAGAAATAATTCTTCTAGGCAACAACCATCAATTTACAAATATCTCCCAAAACAGGAAATTTCATTTAAGCCAACTAATAATCAGTTGAGCCAACCTTCTTTTAAACCTGAATATAGTGATGAAGATTTAAATATATTTTATGTAAGATTAGGTGATGAATGTTTTGAGAAAGGAGAATATACCGAAGCAATCATTAACTACAATCAAGCTTTAAAATTTAAATCTAACGATATTGACTTATATTATAAACGCGGTTTAACTCACTATCAAATAGGAGATTATGAAGCTGCGATCGCAGATTATTCTCAAGCAATTAAGATAAATCTTCATGATGCTAAATCTTACAATAAACGAGGTTTAGCTCTGTCTCAACTGGGGCGATTAGAAGAAGCAATTAATGATTACACCCAAGCTATTATAATTAACCCTAATGTTGCCGTAGCTTATAAAAACCGGGCTGAAGCTCGTTCTCACGTAGGAGATAACCAAGGAGCAATTGAAGATTATACCCAAGCTATTAAAATTAACCCTCATTATGCAGATGCTTACAAAAACCGGGGAATTGCTCGTTATCTATTAAGCCCTCAACCGGGATTTCCCCAAGCAATTAAGATTAATCCTAAAGATGCCATAGCTTATAAAAAACGTGGTAATGCTCGTTCTGACTTAGGAGATTTTGAAGGAGCAATTGAAGATTATACTCAGGCAATACAGATTAATTCAAATTATGCAGATGCTTATTACAATCGCGGCAATATTCGTTTAGAATTAGTAGATAAACAGGGAGCAATTGAAGATTTCCAAAAAGCGGCAGACATCTATCGCAAAGAAGGTAAGCTAGAAGCACTCAAAGATACACGAGAAAAAATATTAGATTTAGAAATAGAAGAATCATTAGATATTTTAAACTTCTAAAAAATCGATGAATTTGGATAAAGAGCAATTTTTAGCTAAAATTCATATCCCCGACTTCTTTGAGAAGCCGGAGAGCTAACTTTTCAGTTGAATTGACAAAAATTGGGATGAGCGCTTATTTACCTAGCTCACAATATGGTTCCGGTTTCTTTCAAATAAACCCGTGTAAATGGTTCATTTTCAGTTAAAGTATAATCTTCAATCAACCCTCTACGACGGATAGAAATTTCGTTGCCTTTTCTAATCACCACAGTAGAACCATCGAAAACATCCCGGAGTAGCATCATTTCAGTTTCGGTGGGATTATCCAAAACTACCATATTACTACTCTGGTAAAACATACCTTCTTCATCTAGGATATCTCCCACATACTCGGCAATCAACAAATCAAGTTTTGGATGACGCACCAAAGTTTGGATGTTGGTATTGTAATCTTTACTTAATACTTTTTTAGACCGATTTACAAAAACTGCATCACGACAAACAGCGCCTATTATCCAGTTGGGATGTTGCAAAAGAATATGGTCAATAGTTTCTTGCAATTCTTCAACTGAGATTTTATTAAAGGTAATAATTGGTATCCTAGCATCTGTACCTGACTCAAAAAAGGTCTCTAAGATATGAGAAGGCACATCAACGCTTTCGCCAACAGAAGGTTTAAGATGCATTAAAACCCCTGGTGCAGCGTTGATTTCCAAGATGGCAAAGTTACTGGACTTCCAAGATTCTGAGAGACTTTTGGTCATGACATCAATACCAAGGCAAGTCAACTGGAAGTGTTGGGCAATATCTTGCGCCAAGATAATATTGTCATCATGAACTGTCTGGGTTGCATCGATGCTCATACCTCCGACTGAGAGATTGGCAACTTTACGAAGGTAAACAGTGCGTCCCTTCTCAATCACGCTGTCTAATGATAAGCGCTGTTCGTCTAGGTAGAGTTCCATCGCTTCATCTATCTGAATTTTACTCATCGGCGAGGTTGGCGTATCTAAACGTGCAGGTTTCCGGTTCTCTAGGCGGATTAATTCTGCAAGCGTTAAATACCCATCACCAATAACCGATGCTGGACGGCGTTCTGTAGCGGCGACAAATCTGCCATTGACACACAACAAGCGAAAATCTGATCCAGAAATACTTTTCTCAACAATTATCCGAGTTAGCTCATTTTCGGGAATCGCTGCCAGTGCCCTATTATAAGCAGATTCCAGTTCTTTTGAGTCTTGCACGTCAGCTGTGACACCAATTCCTTTGTGACCTACCACTGGCTTAACTGCCACTGGGTAGCCAATTTCTCTTGCTACAGACAAGGCCTCCTTCTCAGAAAAGACAATATCGCCTTCAGGGACTGGAAAACCCAAGGTTTTTAAAAATGCCTTACAGTCATCTTTACGGGTAGTAAACTCCGAATCTAGATGACTATCACAGTTAAATGTTGTTGCTACTCCCCGAACGTGTTTTTTTCCCAAGCCATATTGCATCAATCCTTCTTCCCACAAATAAAAGATGGGGATACCTTTTTCATAGGCTGTTCGCAATAGGGCGTAAACTGTGGGCCCACCATAGACAGATGCGCGAAATTTATTTTGCAGCTTCACCAAGTGTTCATCAAAGGGAAAATCTTCGTCTTGGGTAATAGCTTCAAACCAATCCCAAACAAAATAAACTACCTCTCTAGTTGTGCGTTCATGTAGTGATTGGACGCTAATCCGCACGAAACCTGGATATGGCTTCACACTCCAACGGTTAAGGTGCAAATCCATATCAAGCTTTCCGACTTCGGACACAACTTGAGCAAAAAGATGAGCATAAGATTTGTAGCTTTGGTTGCCCAGATTTAGATAGCGATGTCTCTCGACAAGCCCCTTTGTGTCTATACCAATTCTTGCAATATAATCTTCGATTGGCAAAGGCTCTCTAGACTCAATTAGAGCAAAATCAAATACTAGCGCCCCTGTATCTAAATAGGGGTTGGGCCCAAGATAATGCTTGAAGTTGAAAATATCGAATACATCTGTTCTTCTAGCATTAATGCGGACTAAATCACTGCTTTTTTGTAGAACCATTGATTACGAACCTTTGGCTAAACACCCTGAAATTTAGATGCTGAGTTCTGGTTACTCAGACTTATTGACTGTAAATTGATTCACATTAATTTTGGAGAGTGATGGCAAAGCCATTGATCTAATCAGAACTAACATTAGCTCTATTAGTAAGCATTTTCAACTACCTCAAGGCATAATTAAACTTTCCTTCCTCAGCAAAGAAAAAAGTACAGTCAGTTCATCCTCATGAATAATCAAAGATATAACCTTTGAAAGGTGCAACACTCATCCCAGAATTTGTATAAATAAATATGCGGTATTGAAAAGACAGCAAAGTATGAATAGCACAGAAGCTGAAGCTGCTCTAAGAGATGAAATTCGAGAACTTGCTGAGGAAGCTTTTCACCAAAAGCTGATCTCTGGGCATGGTGATGGCCCAGACCTGAATGAGTATCAAATTGTCTACCAAGGCAAACCCAGGCATCTCCCACTAGAACAAGCACGTTTTTTCTTAACTAACTTGCTTTACAGAAGTCGCATTCATTAGGGCTTACCAACAAATATAGCAATCCTAAATCATTTGTGAGAGACAAAATCGCTGAATAGCCTATAAATACGTACTTTTAATCTCCGTATTTTCTCACGTTTCAATTCGGATTGCTATATCTAATTGCACCCAGCTAGATTTAATATCAATTATTAAATAATTGCACGATAATTTTTTAATCGGCAATTAGCAAGATGTTAACAATGCCTCTAGAAAATATCTCTAGAGGCAGTTGTTGCTGTGGGTTTTATTGTCATAATTTAGTGAAATTTATTAACTTACATCAGGAGGCATCATGGTAGAAAATAATCCCAAACGACAGTTGATAATTATTGGTGGGGCTGAAGACAAGGAAGGAGATTGCCAAATTCTGCGAGAGTTTGTGCGACGGGCTGGAGGTACAAAGGCGTACATTATAATTATGACGGCGGCAACAGAATTACCAAGAGAAGTCGGAGAAAACTATATTAGAGTTTTTGAGCGACTGGGAGCCGATAATGTTCGCATTATTGATACAGAAAGCCGTGAAGATGCATCTTCATCTACCGCATTGGAAGCAATTAATAAAGCAACTGGCGTATTTTTTACTGGAGGAGACCAAGCTCGCATCACCAACATCCTTAAGGACACCGAAATAGATACGGCAATTCATCAACGTTGCTCTGAAGGTATAGTCATCGCAGGCACAAGCGCGGGCGCTGCCGTAATGCCAGATAAGATGATAGTGGAAGGTGATTCGCAGACAAACCCTCGGATTGAAACTGTCCAAATGGGCCCCGGTCTAGGCTTTTTACCAGGAGTGGTAATTGACCAGCACTTTTCTCAGCGTGGACGCTTGGGACGGTTAATTTCAGCTTTAATACTAGAACCTGCTGTTTTAGGATTCGGTATTGACGAGAATACCGCTATGGTAGTCACAGATAACCAAATTGAAGTAGTTGGTGAAGGTGCGGTTACGATTGTTGATGAATCAGAGGGTACATATAACAATATGGGCGAAATTTTGAAGGATGAGCCTTTGGCGATTTGCGGAGCAAAGCTTCATATTTTGCCACATGGCTTTAAATTTGACTTGAAAACCCGCCAGCCTATCCTAAATAATGGCTCTGTAGCGAATGTTTCTGCACCCGTTGGTTGAATCAATACCTAGCTTTGAGCAGGTGCGTTTAACTTGAATAAATAATTAATAGTTGTACATTAGTGACATTTATCTCTTAAATATCCTCCCAGATACTCTCAAAAATAGGGGACATAAGCCCGTATTTTTAAGAGCAAAGGGGGGATTAATTATTAATAAGCGATGGCAGTCTTAATCGCACAAATTTTTAGTATAAATTAATACTTATAAGTTTTTGTAACTGGTTAGTTAAATCTAAAATTCCTTTATTTGAACAAACCTTACTGTGCTATCGCAGTCTACCAAGTCTGGAATACAAAAATTCTGATAAATAGCTCATTAACCCCTGCTAAACCAACCTGATGAAAGATATCTTCTAGTTTTGGGAACACTAGATTTACCACCAGACTTAACAGGAAGGGGTTGATGTCTCAAGGCGAATGGAATAACAGATCAAAAAATACACTTCCCTTACAATTACCCATAACATACTTAAAATCAGTGAAGCGTAATACTATTACCCATGAATTTGACTCTGGTTCACAAGCAGAAATACTACCTTTACAGGAAAATGACGACAATTTATCGGAAGCATCCAAGCTACTACGGCAAGGAATTCAACAGCAGCAAGCTGGTGAATTAATAGCGGCGTTGAAGTCTTTACAACAATCCTTGGGGCTGTTTCAGGCAGTTGGAGATTTGCAAAAACAGGCACAGGCACTTTCTTTTTTAGGATTGGTAACTTATAGCGCTGGAGACTACAAAAGTGCTATCTCTTACTCTCAACAGTGTCTGTCTTTGCTCAATAACACCTCAGATTTAGCAGTGCAAATGCAAGCACTTTCCCATTTAGGCAATGCATACCGCCACCTAAATGATCATAAAAAGGCAATTGAGTTTCTAGAAAAATGTTTGAAAATAACGCAGCAACTACAAGACAAACGGAGTCAAGTGGCGGCACTGAATAATTTGGGATTGGTTTATAAAGTTTTGGGCAACTTTACACAGGCAATTGAGTATCAACAACAAAGCCTAGAAATTGTACGGGAACTCAAAGACAATTGGGGCGAAGAACAGGTACTCAAGAATTTGGGTAATGCTTGGTATGCTTTGGACAATTACCCAAAAGCGATCGCTTATTATGAGCAGTGTGTAGTACTAGCACGTTCCTTAAAAAATGTTCGTAGTGCTTCTCAGGTGCTTAAAAATTTAGGTAATGCTTGTTATGCCTTAGGTGATTATGCTAAAGCCATTAAGTATTATGAAGATCGGTTGTACTTAGCTAGAGAAATTAAAGACAAGCGTAGCGAGGAACAGGCTTTAGGTAGTTTAGGAGTTGCTTGTGAAGCTTTGGGTGACTATAACAAAGCAATTACATATTATGAAGAACGTTTGCTGTTAGCTAGGAATATTAAAGACCGTCGTAGTGAAGAACAAGCTCTTGCAAGTCTGAGAGTCGCTTGCTACGCCTTGGGTGATTATGCCAAAGCTATGCAATACCAGCAATAAACATCTCCAAATAGTTAAAAAGTAAAACAGAGTAAAAATTTAAAATTCACTTATTCAAAAATTAAAATTACTCGCATAGCTCCATTCACCTCATTGTAAGTAAGTTGGCGCAATAAATTCAAACTATATAAAGAAAAATGAACTAAGCTAAAACCCTATTGCCTATTGCCTTATCCCAACGACAATTATTTACGCCAAATTACTTATTTTGTTGCTGGAGATATTCAAGAACTTCTAATGTATCTACTTGAGGAAATTGTGCATAAAAATTACTCACACTCCAGAATGGTTCCGGTGTTTTCAAGACAATTGTGCGATCGCCCCATTGTTCTAACCGGGGTAGCAACGTTTGTGGCGCTACTGGAGTACATAGCCAAACTGCTGCTGGAGAAAGCGTTTTGAGAGCAGTTGCCGCTACCGCTATTGTCATACCTGTAGCAATACCATCATCAACTAAGATCAGCGTAGCATCCTTTGCATTCACCTGCGGACAAGCAGGAATTAATTGAGCCTCTAGAGACTTAGCTTGGTTGATTGCTTTATTTAAAGCTACTTCCCGCCACCGCGCATCATGTTTAGAGCGAAATAGCTTTTGCTCAGTCCAAAGAACATTTCCAAAAGTAGTGACTGCACCAATTGCTAACTCTGGGTTTTCTGGATGGCTAATTTTTTTCGCCACAATAATTGTCAACGGACAAGCCAAAAGACTTGCTATTGGCGCTGCTACTGGTACACCCCCTCTTGGCAAAGCATAAACAATTGGTACAGGCTTTACCCCAGAAGCAATAGTTTGCTGAGTCAAAACATCATGAATCACTCGCGCCAATAATTCACCCGCATGGGTGCGATCGGCAAAAAGCGGGGTCTGTGACATGGGTTCCCCCAGCATGTTAGGACGGCAATGCTTTTATCATGACTGAATTTTGTCTCAAATTAACTGATACAATAAGATTTGTATAAATAATTAAGTATTCAGCAAAAGTCTATTTATCTTGATAAATCTCCAACCACAGCAGTATTTAACTCAGATAAGACAGATGGTGCTGATGCCAAAATCATAATATTTCATGAGCAGCGAAACCCAACTCAGCCTCTTCGACGACTCAACCCTTAACCAACGAGAACTGATTCCCACAGACGCTAAAATTGCGATCGCTCCGGGAACTTATTCTGACATGACGGAGTTGGCACAGCATTGTAATAGCTGCCACCGTTGTCCATTGGGAGACACTCGGACTCATGCTGTCGTCGGACGCGGTAATCTCAAAGCCCCAATTATGGTTATAGGGGAAGCGCCTGGTCAAAATGAAGACGAAACGGGTTTACCATTTGTAGGCAGATCGGGACAGTTGTTGGAGAAAATCCTGGCATCGGTAAATCTAACTACCGAGCATGATGTATACATTGCCAATATCAACAAATGTCGTCCACCAGATAATAGAGTTCCTACCCCTGTAGAAGTGGCGGCTTGTCTACCTTACTTACTAGAACAAATTCGTTTAGTTGACCCCAAAATAATCCTGTTAACAGGTGCAACTGCTGTCAAAGGTATCACTGGCGATAAGCGGGGGATTACGAAAATTCGCGGTCAGTGGTTAGAGTGGGAAGGGCGTTTATGTATGCCAATTTTTCATCCTTCCTACTTACTGCGTAACCCTTCTAAAGAAAGAGGTGCGCCGAAATGGTTGATGTGGCAGGATATCCAGGCTGTACGGGCTAAGTTAGATGAAATTCAAATATAATGCCAGACTAAAGAGTTTAGTTTGTAAGCGGTAAGTAGTCAGACAGAATTAATTACACAAGATTATTGCGAACGTTCGCGGAGCGTCTCGTAGAGAAGCGAAGCAATGACTGGAAATATTTTTGTCCCACTACTTAACAGCTTTTGCAATTATGGTATAACCAGGGTATAACCAAAGGTAGTAATCACAACTAAGGTAGGAATGAAAACTGCAATTTCGCTTCCAGATTCAATTTTTGAAGAGGCAGAAGCGCTAGCTAGAGAGTTAGGGGTATCTCGTAGTGAACTTTACACAAAAGCTTTGAAAGCATATTTGCGGAAGTACAACCGGAATCAGATGTTGAACCAACTGAATACAGTTTATTCTGAAGAGTCCTCGGAACTAGATCCAGTATTGGCAAAGCTACAATTTATGTCCTTGCCCCGTGAGGATTGGTAGTGTATCGCGGAGAAATTTGGTGGGCAAATTTACCTGAACCACTTGGTTCAGAACCTGGGTATCGTCGCCCTATTTTGATTATTCAAGATGATATTTTTACTCAAAGTCGTATCAACACCGTAATCGTCGTAATTATTACCTCTAACATCCAGTTAGCACAAGCACCAGGCAATGTTTTGTTACCGCATGAAGCGACAGGTTTACCTAGAGATTCTGTAGCTAATGTGTCTCAAATTTTTACTGTTGACAAAACGTTTTTAGTAGAGCGCGTTCGATCATTACCAGAACATCTACAAGAAGAAATAGATGAAGGACTGCGAACAATTTTGTACCTTTAAGTTAGGTCATAAAGATTAACCTCTCGAAAATCAATTTCTCTCTAATATCTTATCTCTGTGTTCTCTGCGCCTCTGCGGTTCAATAAATTACTTCTTAACCACTCCAAACGCAGAGGAACCAGAGAGAGAAATAAAGATTTTATAAGTTCTTAGCAGTCTTTTTAACCCCTTGCCATCTCTCTCGCAATCGCTTCAAGTTAGGAGCATGACCACCATAACGCCAACTAACATAGGCTTGGCTAATCTCATCTATGACCTCAGCAGTTGCCGGGGCATGATGCTGGTATGATCCTCTAGCATACTCTAAAGGTGTTTGTGCTGGATGCTTACCTAAACCTTTTTGGCTTGTCCATTGCAGCATTTGTTGATAAAGGCTCTCCATTGCTGGCAATTTCTTTAACCATCGGCGGTTACGCCACTCTCGCCACTGTCCCCAACCCAGCCAACCAAAGAAAGCTGCTGTGGTTGTCAAGATTAAACCAGTTAATACACCAAACCAACCTTGAGAGAATAAAGCTAAAAACCAAGCGATCGCTCTAATCATCCACCTCAATATTGTCCCAAATACATTATTCAACAAACCTGTCACTGGAGAAGGTAGCCACCCAGCAACCCAATGCCACAACTGACGCAAGACACTAAAAGTCTGAGTATCTTCTACTGATGGAGGTATAAGAGGATGATTGGGAATTGGGTCAAAGGCAAACCAGCCATATTTCGGAAAATATACTTCCGTCATCGCATAAGCGTCAGTATTACGGACAATATATAGCCCTGTAAATGGATTAAATTGTCCTGCACTAAACCCTGCTACTAACCGTGCTGGGATACCAATGGAACGTAGCATTACCGTGAGAACTGTTGAGAAGTGGTCTGGATAACCGCCTTTATATTTGAATAAAAAAGCTTCTACTAAGTCATCTTTTTCTCCCAAATAAGGCAAATCTAAAGGATTTTGGGGAAGAGAGTAGTTTTGCTTCAGGTATTGAGCTAGGTAGAGAGCCTTTTCATAGGGTGAATCTAGGCTTTTAGAAGACTTTGCGACTCGTTCCCGATTGTAGTTAGCGAGAATTTCTTCGGTACGTTGTCGGACTTTTTCAGCAATTTCGGGAGGAATTTGCAGATAATGCTTTTTAATCTGTTTCGGATAATTAGTAGAAGCTTTACCTAACAAAGTGCGATCGCGGTATGGTACTTCAGAAACTACTGTGTAAGTGAGTCCCTCTGATAATTCCACAGGCGATCGCAATCCATCTTCTTTATCAACCGCGATCATTGGTGTCGGAAAGTAAATCTCTTTGGGATAAGCCATCGCCGGAATTAGGTTAGGCAAATCCGCTATCACTGTATAAGTTTGTACTATCTCTTGGGTTTTACCAGTAATCAGAGGTCGGTTCAAGAAAATTTGATAAGACCAAGGCGATCGCTTGATGGTCGTAACATCTTCATTACGAGAAACTTCCCATCCTTTACCTGTATAACGGTCAAATCCTAGTACTCGCCAAAAACCCTCAACTTGCGATCGCACCCGCATCACAACTTTCGGTTTCATCTCGCCCCGTAAGTTTTGGTTAATCTGGCTATTAAAACCGTAATAAAAGTTATTATCTACTTTACCTGGTTGACCAGTTCGGTTTTGCCCCGTACCACCGCTACCACTGCCTTGATTATTACCGTTACCTTGGCGGACATAACCAGGATTGATGATAGTACGTCCTGTGAAATTGCCTTTTACTTGAATAGGAGAACTTACAGGAAAATTTCGTAACTGATAGCCAGGGAATCTGGGTAAAACAGCAAAAATTGCCAGCCCCAAACCGACAATTAGCAAAAAAGTCAGAATTAAAAATTTAAAATTAAGAGTTGAGGAATTTTTCTTGTTGAATTTTTCCTTTTGAGTTTTTAATGGCTGTAAACCCAAGCGTGAGCGATAATCTAATACTAAAGTTGGCAGAGCGATCGCTAAAAATAACAGCAACACAGGTGCAAATGCTAAAGTCTGACTTAGCGTTGCCGCCACACCCAATAAAATCAACCCTATAACAATCGAATAGCCCAAATTTTTGCGGCGAGGTGTATCAAAGCTGTGCAACACCTGGAGTTGAATTAATAGCTCCGCCAAACTCAACCGTGTATCATTCAACTCTCCCACTAACCGTCCAAAAAAAGCACCCAGTGCTACTAACATCCCTATGGCGATGCAAAATTTAACTGCAACATTGGCATCACGGCGACTATAGTAACTCCAAATCGCACCCACTATACTCAGGGGTAACGCCCAAAAACTGAATGAAGTTTCGGCGGCGATATCTGTCGCTACAATTCCCAAAATAACCAACGCTAGCACCAGCACCCGCAAGGAAATTGAATCCTCTACTTCTATCAAAGGCGATCGCTGCGAATTTTGCCGCCAGAAATTACCTACAGGGACACGCCAAAACCGATTCATCCGGGATAAGTTGAGCATTTCGAGCCTAAGTAATAGATGCCACAAAAACAATAGGACGAAACTGTTCGCCCTACTTTAAAGTATTCCCCTTAGAACAAGCTTTCTTATCCTGCTTTCATGCATCTATAAAGGTTTTGCGCGTATTGTTACAATTTAGGGACTTTAAAAAATTGAAGAAGAATTCAGAAGTCAGAATGGGCTAAACCTTAGCTATCCGCTAACAGGAGCCAGCAATCTTGACACGACGCTTTCTACGAGACGCTACGCGAACGAATACTCGCTACCGCAGACTCGCTCTAAGCGTACTCCTAGGTCGAAGCAAGCTACGCGGTAGCGTCTCTAAGAGTTGCTATGCCGCAGGCTTTACGCTATCCGCTTTTTCGGTCAAAATTCATTCTGAATTCTGAATTCTGAATTCTGAATTCTGACTCCTGAATTCTGTTCGATAAATTTGTATAAAAAACAACACAAGCGAATAAACTCGTTGTGAAAAATTGGTTGCTTGGTAAAATAGAAGCGAGGCAAAATCAATACAGTACAAGAAACTGACTCGTTCTCCAGACTTTGCTAGTAAAGCGAGTGGACTGACGAGTACCCACGAAAAATCAATTATGGGATCGAGGGTGAACCTACACCCACAGGTTAACCCAACCACGCTTTAAGTATAAAAAAGCACCCTGTTGCTAGTAGTATATAGAGACTGAAAAAGCCCCAAGGCAACAGCTAGACGATAGTTACCTTAAGATATTCGACATTACGTACTAGCGGTGGCAATTAAGGTTACACAGTGGGATTAATGACAAATAAAAGCGGCTGTTGGTCTATTTCTGGAAACTCAACTTCCAGAGTATAAGTTGGGTTAAGTTGCTCACAGGCTAACTCTACACTTAAGTATCCCGGAGTTGAAGATGTTGCTATTGCTAAAGTGCCACTCCCGCGAAGCGTCAAAGTTCCTTTAACAGGTAACTCAGCCTGAACAAGTAACTTCGTAAGTTTACCTACAGACTGATACTCTACTCTGATATTCAAATTACCAACAGTGGTTAGCCATTGTCTTTCTACCACTGGACTGGTTGTTGAAACTGGTAGAGTCAAATTTTCTAGCAGTTGTTTAGCTGCTAGCAACGACAAAGCCATTTGTTGACGCGGTTGTAAATCTGAGTAATCACTTTGAATATTGGGTATTGTCTCCAAAGTATTTACAGACCGATAGGTGCTTCTTAGCACCAATCCAGCTATATCGTTTAGTGCTTGAGACTCGTTGGGAAAAAAGTTCTCCACCACTTGAACTAATTTTGCTCCCAGCGGCACCGAAGATGTCACCAATGCCTGACATTGTTCCAGCAATTGCTGGAAAACTCTCTCCGGTAAGGGACGCGGTAGGTTCAGCTTCGACTGTTGTACCATCCACCCCCAGGTAGGAACGAGCGTCATTGACGGCTCATCAACACAATCGGGATAGTCGATTAATTGTGTTTCCCAAGGAAATAAAGGTGGGTGATCTTGGGCTTGGATTTCTAAGCGATTCTTAAGGACAGTTTGGAAACGATCTAGCACAGTAGGAATTTCTCCTAATTGAAAGGCCTGGGGCGTTCCTCCCAATTTTGGCTCACTGCTTTTGGAAGCAGTAGCTTCATTGTGGAGGTTTTTTACCCCGTCATTTTCCTGACATTCTACAGATTGCTCGGTATTTTTGACATCATCTGTCAATAACCAACCGAGACACTGAGATTGTAAGGATTCTGAGTCACTATTCATGAGTAGATGCACCTGATCCGGACACTAATGAGTTACGAATTTCCCAAGCTTGCTCAAGAATCTTAAACCATCGTTTTTGAAGTTGTGCCATTGACAACCCTAAAGTTTTTGCGATTTTTTCATCGGCTTGTCCTTGTTGCTTCAACTCTAGTAAAGATCGTTGCTTATTGTCCAGTTGTGCTGTGTATACTTGCCATTGCTGGGGAGTTAAGCCCAAATTGGTATGCAAAGAGGCTTCCAGCCACTCGTGAACTAATTCCCAACGGTGTAACAATGCAAACCGAATCAAATGATACTTGAAGCGCTGCTGTAAATAATCTCTCTGACGAGGGGTTAAACCTAAAATCGACTCAATTTCCTGGGCTGATAGATCCTGGAGGCGGAGGGAAAAGTAATCAGCACAGTCAGATTGTTGCCGTTCTTCGAGATAATTCATTAATTCTGTAACTACAACGGAGCGCAAGGTATCTTCTTCAGGTTCAGGTTCGGCTTGCGTTGCCATTGTGGAGCGCAATTGATGCACTACTGGTTCTTCCCAAGAACCATCGGCTTCACTATTGCTGCCTTCCGCGGCTTGTTCTATATCTACGCTGGTTTCTGGGGGCTGGTGTTGAGAAAAAGTTTGCGCCCGCAAGATAATTAGCTGCTGCTGACGGCCTGGTAAGGGAATGCGTCGCTTGCCGTAGCGCTCGGTAAATGCCATGTACTCGGACAATTCTAGAAGCGTCTGAGGGCGATAAGTAGCACCAAGTTGATTTTCTCGGCGGAAAGCGTTTAATGCCTCTAGATAAAAACTTTGTAAGAAATCTTCAATTATAGTCAGTCGCCCTTGATAACTCAATTGCTTCTGAGGCGGATTAATGTATCGATAAATAATTGCACTCAGAGTACTGTGTAATTCTACCCTGCCCCGATTTGAACCCAACTGATAGTACCTGAGACACTGTTGTAGCCGATGCCGAGCCAGGGTCATCGCCGAGCTTTCTACACTTCCAGAAGCTTGGATACGTTTGCTTTCATGGCAAATCCGATATACTTCGGTGGTAATACGTCTTGCTACATCGTGGCAATTTTGTTCCGAAGCTTTGGTTGATTGTTGAAACTCCCTGGACAGGAGTTGAAAGATCACCTCCACGCCTTTAGAATTTTCTCCCAGAATAGTTGCAGATGGAATAGTTGCGGTTGCGGCTGAATTCATAGTCTCGGTTTTCAAAAGACCCTAAGTATTTAAATACAACCTGTACGACTGTGGGTATTGGCTTTTTCGGTTTTACGTATAAGCTAAACGCAGACCAATCCGATATTGAGGATATGGCTGATTTTATTATTCCCAACTTTGATGGGATTTTTCACACTTTGATAGATGTTATTGCCATTACCCAAGAGCCGTATACAAGTCATTATGGATTTAGAAGCACAAATTCAATTGCTGATTGACAATGCACCCCGCGATGGTATAACACCAAATCTGATTGCAGCAATTGCTCCTGCCCTTAGAACGATCGCTCTAAAATTACGTTACTCCCAATACTATATTCTCCAAAATTCAGAGGAAAGCTGGGTTTTAACTACATTGAGCAATCTTACTAATCCAGGATTGGAAAAGCGCGTTGTTTACGCTTTTCCTACCATACAGGATGTCTCTCTAATTTCCACTGCTGGGCTTGACCCTCAAATGCTAGCTAAAATTGTTCCTGTCACCCATATTTTGTTCCAATTGGTGGCATTGGAACCCGTAGATAGCATCGTTTTTTTGGAGACGCCGGGTAAGACCACTCATACTGTTGAAATTCGGCGAACTGATCTAGAGAAACTCATGCAACAACAGTTACGACAACAGCGATCGCCTAAACAGATACCCCCTGATATTGCATAGAAAAAACTTGGATGTGGGATTTTTTAGATACAATCCCACATCCAAAATTTTAAATCTCAAATTAGTTTGAAAAAGTTTTTGATGAAGAGAAATTAATGCCAGTTAATAACCTTCTAGTTCTTTAAACAACCAAGCGAGTGGCTTAATTTTTCATCTAATCTAAAATTGCTGAACAAACAGTTATCAGTGAACATTTTGCAAATTTTAGCTGACCATTAAGCAAAATTTTTCCACTTAAGAATAGGTGGTAAGTTTCGCTTGAAGTCTAAAGCCTTATTTTGTAGCTGTTAGCTGGTAGATGTTTTAATAGAGGCGACTCAGTGTGTACTCAGCGATGTTAATCAGTGCTTGGTGAGATTCTGAGGGTGGCAGAACTGCAAGATGTTCAATTGCTAACTTAGCATGGTGAGCAGCTAAGTCTCGCGCCTGCTGTATACCTTGACTATCTTGAATTAGTGCTAGTGCTTGCTCTAAATCCCCTTCTTGAGCAAACTCTCGGTCAATCAGCACTTCCAAGGATGGTTTTTCTGCTAAAGCAAATAAAACGGGTGCAGTCAAATTACCACTTTTAAGATCCGACCCCACTGGTTTACCCAGAGTATCTGTTGTACTAGTGAAATCTAGAATGTCGTCAACAATTTGAAATGCTATACCAAAATGACGACCGTAGCTATACAGATGCTCAACAGTTTCTCGTGAGACTTCACTAAGTAATCCAGCAGCTTTAGAACTGTTGGCGATTAAAGAAGCTGTTTTGTAATAACTCTTCTGGAGGTAAGTTTCAATAGAGATGCCAGCATCAAAACGATTCAGTCCCTGCTGGATCTCCCCAGTAGCCAGATCCATAATGACTTCTGAGAGGAGTTTCACCACCTCCAAATTATCCAAGTTTGCTAAATACCAGGATGATTGGGCAAAAAGAAAATCTCCTGCTAATATGGCAATGCGATTACCGAACAAACTATGAACGGTAGGAACGCCTCGCCGCACGTCTGATTCATCTACCACATCGTCATGTACCAAGCTTGCTGTGTGAATCATTTCTGTAATCTCAGCTAGGCGGCGATGACGTGGTGTAATGTCTTGATCTAACATTGTTGCCCGCGATATTAGCAGGACAATAGCTGGTCTGATACGCTTTCCCCCAGCTCCGAATAAATGTTCGGCTGCTGCAAACAGAATGGGGTGGCGATTTCCAACTAGCTGTTTTAGGTTATCTGCTAGTAGTCGCAGGTCTGCTTCCACAGGGGTAAACAGGGAGGTGGCTGGGGTCATGAATGGGCGGACTCTGGCTTAGGTTACGAAAGTTTACATATCCTACACTCATTTTAAGATAACCCTGTGCCAGCGCAAAGTTTTCATCAGGTAATCCCATTTTCATGAGTCTATCGGTGATATTTAAGGTTAATAGCGAATTTGTCAATAAGCAATTACGCTTATTTTTTGGGTAAATCAGGTTTTAAACTAACTTAAAACATGAATTCTCAGTATATGGAAATAAATATTAGCTTAAATCATATTAAGTAGTTTCCTGTTACCCGTTTCTCGCCACAGGTTAAAGCACAACTTGAGTAATATTACTTATTGACAAAATGGATGAGATTTAAATGTTCGCTAATGAAGTAAGACTAAATTTCTTCAAGACTGAAGTGTAGCTATTCAAAAAAATTGAAATTTAGTAGCCAAATGGGCTTCAAATTCAGGGTCGTTGTGTTACGCTAAAATATAGGAATTATAAATTTTTCAGATATTACCACTTCCATTAGTAAGTCCCTTAGTAAGTGATTTTACTGTATTGGTGGTGTGAGTCTAAAATAATTAATCGTATTTTAGATTAAAGGTATAATTTTCTTTAATCTAAAATAGGATATGCAAAACTCCTGGTTTGGAGCTATGCGATATCCCTATTGGGAGCCGCTACACGTCTTCAGCGCACGTTGAGCGCAAGCATTGCTCTTTTCACAGCAGTGTGAGGAAAAATAACGCAGATCAAGTAGACCGCTGAGAATCGTAGTCTTAGATTGCCATTTAGCAATCTAACTGCTGTGGATCTATGGTCTGCAAGAAGTCGTATTAGACAATAAATTTTTGTCCGTAGAGAATTTTATCTCTATAGGTGATTTTACCATAGGAGACTACAGCAATCAAGAATGTACTTAGTTGGCTGAGGTTCTACTAATTTTATGGAATTTTATATTCGTTTGAAAAGGTGCTAGTAGAACAATGATTTACGGAAGTATACCTATGATGATTTTTATTTTAGCGTCTGGATATTTGTTCACAGTCTACCTGTTGTTAGCACTGGCAAAGCGTACTGGCACAAAGACTGTTCCTACAAGTTTCCCTTCATCTGCCGAAGGAAAACACAAGCAGGAGAAATCAGTAAGGACAAATGTGACTGAAGTAGTTAATAGTCAGTAGGGATTGGGGATTGGGGATTGGGCATAGTTATTCTCTCTGTCCCCCTTGCCTCCCCTGCCTCCCCTGCCTCCCCTGCCCCCTGCCCCCTGCCCCCTTCAATGGAGTTGGGAAATAGCTGTATCAGTGAAACAAACCTCTTCAACCATTGGGGTATAGCCTAGCCACTGCACTCCTGACTGGGAAAACTGTTGCGGACAACCGCTGACGGCGAAGCGAGTTGGCAGTGGTAAATGGGTATTTTTTAAGCCTAGTAAGTCTAGCTCTTGGGCACAAGCTGCCACAACATGAACAGCTGGGTCGACCAGTTGGACTTGAGAGGGGAGGAGCGATCGCAATACTGGTGTAAGGTGGGGATAATGGGTACAGCCGTGAACTAAAGTGTCAATTTCTTGCTCTAGTAAAGGCTCTAGGTAGGCTCGTGCTACTTCAGTAGTGTAGGGGTCATGAATCCGATTTTGCTCGATGAGTGGCACAAACTCTGGACATCCAACTTGCCATACTTGGACATCAGGAGCAATTTCGAGTATGGCCTGCTTATAAGCATTACTTTTCGCCGTAGCTGGAGTGGCAATTACACCAATCCGCTTTCCTTGCTGTACCGCAGCTTTTGCACCCGGCAAGATTACTCCCAAAATAGGTATGTTGAATTCTTGACGCACGGTTTCTAGGGCTAGAGCAGAACTGGTATTGCAAGCCATAATTACCATTTTTACCTGTTGCTGTTGTAGCCAGGTAAGAATTTCGCGCGTAAATTGTAAAATTTCTGCTTGTGAACGAATTCCGTAAGGAAGTCGAGCTGTATCCCCAAAGTAAATAATTGATTCATTGGGGAGTTGCCGATATAGTTGTCGCAGTACCGTCAGTCCACCAACACCACTGTCAAAGATGCCAATCGGGGCACATTGGGGTTCAAGAGCCGAAAAATCGTCAAGATTCGCATCAAAGCTCGAAGATGAATACACAGGCAGATATTAATTTAGGTTTTGGGATTTAAAATACAGAATTTAGCAGACTATTTGTTAATTGACCACTAAATTCTGGATGCTAAAGGAGTCTAAATACCACCTTTTAATTAATAATTTGTACTATATTAGCGCTGTAAGTATTTTAGGATACCACGAGCGATCGCATCTGCCATCCGATTTTGATACTCTGGTGTTCCCAATCTAGGATTGTCTTCTCGACCAGACATATAGCCTGCTTCTACTAAAATCGAGGGCATGGAGCTTTTCCTGAGAACGTAGAATCTGGCTTTGCGGGTTCCCCGGTCTTTGATTGTATTGATGTTCTGGAGGATACTATTCCGAACTGCTTCAGCCAGAGCATAACCGCTATCGTAATAATACACTTCTAAGCCATTCACATCAGGACGACGATCAACCGAATTAGCGTGAATGCTGACAAACAGAGTCGCATTAACTCGCTCGGCGATGTCCACCCGTCCCTGAAGTTCTACGAAAAAATCAGCGTCCCGCGTCAGTACTGCTTGTACACCATTTTGCTCTAAAATTGCTGCTACCCTTCTACCAATAGGCAAGACTACATCCTTTTCTAACAGTCCACCCAGACCAGGAGCACCTGGGTCTTTTCCACCATGTCCTGGGTCAATAACTACTAATAATTTCCCTTTGGGAACCGGGGGGCGCGGCTGTGGCTGTGATATGGGACGAGGATTATCTATGGGGTTTGGGAATTGACCTTGGTTTGGCGATGGCAGAGGAGGTAAAGCAGTAGGGGGTGTAAGGCTACTAGAGCGTTGTAATTCTAGAGCCAAAAGCTGGTCGCCAACCTGATTGAGTTCCCCAATTTGGACTCCGGCTGCTGGTTGAACCAAGACGATAACAGTATTGGATTCTTGTGGTTGCAGGCGAACCCGAAGGATAGGACTATTAGCATTAAAAGTAGGGCCTGTAACCTTGGGAGCTAACTGAGCATTGTTGATAGTAATGCGGAACAGACCAGAGGTTCTATCCCACCCTCCTGTGGCAGATAAATTTTTGTCGCCTCTAATCAGCAGTTGTGTGCCATTACCAGCCAATTGCACAGACTCAATGGTAGCAGGTGAAGTGTTAGTCGCTGAGGTGTTAGTAGATGGTATGGGGCGTGAACTATTACCTCCAGGCAACTGGGCAACGCTACGATTAGGCAGAATTACAAAACCACCAATACTGCTAGTGGTTGTTCGCCAATTTTGACTATTTTCGTCCACCTGTAACGTCATGCGAACAACAGATGGGCTTGTTTGTAGTTGGCTGAACTGAATGCGGCTGACACCAAAGCGATTAACGGGCAAATCGCGCTGCTCTAGATTTGGTGATAAAGTAGCGCCAGCAATATCAATGTTAATTGCCCTTTGATCGTTGCTACGATTTACCTGAATCTGAGGATTACCACCATTGGTACGGATGAAAAAACCGTCGCCTGTGACTTGTAAGTTCTCAATTTGAGTAACCCTGGCGGCAAGCATTCCGTTTTTAGGTGGATTGACAGGGCCTGTTCTCACCACGTTGTAAATATTTCTTGGGGAGAACACTGGTGGAGATGTTCTCGGTGAACTTTCTGTTGCTATAGCTTGCTCTTGTTGCCCCCCAGGATTTGAGGGTACATTTTCGGTTTCTGGCGTAGGTAATTGCACCATCCAGCGATCGCCAGTTGTGCTAACAAATTGTACTCTCTTGGGGTCTAAAGTATAACCAGGAGTAAGTTCAACTACTATGCGCGTTGTTTGTTCGTCAAACTGCCCAACACGGATAGCGCGAATTCCACCGCCCACTTGTTGGGTTAACTGCGGACGCCCAAATGTGGTTCCTGGTAAATCAATTACCAAACGAGTGGGGTTAAAAATTAGTTGTGCTTGGGGTTGAACATTCCCTAAAGTATTAAATTCCAGCCTGTTTTGGTTGGCATCAAAACGCCAAGATTCGAGTCTCGCGGCCATTGCCGGCGACGACAGCATGAAGATAGTTCCAATAGTACTGGATAGTAACCAGCGTAATTTCACAGTCTTTTCTCCTGATTCACATTCATGGGAGCCGTCAACATCTCAACATATTGGCAAATCCTCACACCGTCACCGCGCACACTTGAGCTTTGTGCTGGTATTAAGACACAGCTAATGGCGTAAAATATAGCACGCTCCTCTGATTTTGCCATGCTATGAGCCTATATAAATTTGGCTTGCAAAGCATCAGATGACAATAACAAAGAAGGTACCCTTGTCCCGCCGCAAGAATACTGAAATTGTTGTACTACTAAATTTGGATAAAAATGGTAAAGATTTAGATGTATTTACTCAATGATTTTGAATAAATTACTTATCTTATCTTTAGATACTGAAGGATGCCACGAGCGATCGCATCTGCCATTTGATTTTGGTAAGCAGAGCTTCTGAGTTTAGCGTTATCCTCTCGACCAGTCAAATAACCTGTTTCTACGAGGATAGAAGGCATAGAACTTTTTCTGAGGACAAAAAATCTGGCTCGCCGCACTCTTCTATCTTTGATATTTACACTTTGGAGAATACTATTATGGACAGTGCGAGCTAGACCCAAACCACTATCGTAATAATACGTTTCTAAGCCATTGACATCCGAACGACCCGGCCCGACTGCATTAGCATGAATGCTAACAAAGATATCAGCATTCGCTCGCTCTGCTAACTGCACCCGTCCCGGAAGGGTAACGAAATAGTCAGAATCCCGCGTCATCACTACTTGTACGCCATTTTGCTGCAAAACCTGAGCTATTCGTTTGCTAATAGGCAAAAGAATATCCTTTTCGCGTAGTCCCCCAAGACCTACTGCTCCGGGGTCTTTACCGCCATGTCCGGGGTCAATGAGGACTACCACTCGCCCCTTGGTAACTGGACGCTGTGGTGGTTTTGGGGGTTGAGGATTGGGATTGTTTGGGTCTGGGAATGGCCCACGGTTTGGCGGTGGTAGCCCAGGTAAAGCAAAGCGGGGTCTTGGGGGGGGGACTGCAACAATTCGACGCGAGCCTTGTATTGGTAAAGCCAAAAGCTGTTCGCTGATTTTCTGGGGCTGCCCAAGTTGCACTCCGGCTGCCGGTTGAACTAAGACAACGACTGTGTTGGGTTCTTGCGGTTGCAGGCGTACCCGGAGAATAGGGCTATTGGGAGCAAAAGTAGGGCCTGTAACTCTAGGAGCTAACTTGGCATTGGGAATTGTCAGGCGAAAGAGGCCTGAGGATCTATCCCAGGTTCCTGTCGCAGATAAAGTTTGGTCGGCTCTAATTAGCAGTTGTGTGCCATTATCAGCCAGTTGCACAGACTCAATTGTTGCTGGCGAGTTGTTGGCAGATGGTCTGCTGGGAAGGGAAACGGGTTCTGACTGATTATCCGAATTATTACTTCCAGGCAATCTGACAACCCGACTTGGCAGAACCACCAAACCACCGCCGCTACTATTAGTTGCTCGCCAGTCTGGGCTATTTTTGTCTACCCGCAAAGTCAGGCGGACGCCAGGAGATTGGGATTGTAGTCGGGTGAATTCGACGCGGCTAATACCATGCTTGTTAACAGGTATATTATTCTGTTGTGCTAGACGCGGTGATAAAGATGCGCCAGAGATATCCATGAAGATGGTAGCGCGATCGCGGCTGCGAATTACCTGAATTGGGGGATTGCCACCACTGGTGCGGATAAACAACCCATCGCCTGTTACTTGTAAGCTCTCAATTTGTGTCGCCCCTCGTGCAGTAGTAGCAACCCTTGAAAAACTAGGTTGCTGAGGCTCAGAATCTGGGGTAACAACAGTGTAAGCACTTCTGGGAGATGAAGCTATTCTCTCGGCTTCTGGTTTAGGTAATTGTACTGTCCAGCGATCGCCATTTGTACCAACAAATTGGACTCGTTTGGGGTCAAGAGTATAACCAGGTGTCAGTTCGACAACTATACGGGTTGTTTCTTTATCAAACTGCCCAATACGAATTGAGCGAATTCCACCACCCACCTGTTGGGTTAGTTGCGGACGCCCAAATGTGGTTCCTGGCAAATCAATTACCAGCCGAGTCGGGTTAAAAATTAGTTGTGCCTGGGGTTGAACTGCTCCCACAGTATTAATTTCCAGCCTGTTTTGATTGGCATCAAAGCGCCAGGATTCAAGCTTCGCAGCCATTGCCGGCGACGATAGCATGAAGATAGTTCCAATAGTGCTGGGTAATAACCAGTGTAATTTCACAGTTCTTTCTCCTAATTCACGTTCATGGGAGCCGTCAATATCTCAACTCATTGGTAAATCATCACACCGTCACCACCTAAACTTGGTCTTTGATGCCTTTTTTGATTTTTTAAGCTGGTATAAAGACACGCTTAAATCATTTATCAAGTTTCATATTCGGATTTAGACCCAACATAAAACCTTCCACCTTTGGAGGTGGAGGAATCTGGCTTCCAAAGAAGCTAGAAAACTAATAACTGATAACCGTTCACTGATAACTGTTTTTTGTTTGTTGCCATCAATGCACTAAGTAAATAATTCCCATTAATGTTCAGATGATCTAGCAAGATTTATGGTTCTTACTCCCCAATTCTCTAAAAAATATTCAGATAAAGGCTTATAAGCCAAGGGAGGGTGGAAATAAATAACATTCCGAATGCTGGTAGAAATTATAAACGAACGATTATTCTACAATCAGACGGGACGGAAATTTGAGAAGAGAAGTTTCCACTGCACAATCGTAAAATCTTCAAAGCATGGTGATAGTACTGAATTCATCGTGAGTTCTGAGCAAAAATTACTCAGAACTCGGTAATAGTTTACCCAAACTTTGATTAGCGATCGCTAGATTCTGGGTTTATTTCTAAATTGCTACTGTCATTTGATACTGGCATCTTTGACTGAGGTGGTTCAATTACCAACGAAGTTCCAGAGGAACCGTCTAAAACCAGTTGCTCTGAGCCTGCATCCATGTTTTTTGGGTCTGGAAACACAAATCGTAACAAAGGAGGAGCTAAAAAGGTTGTCAAGATAACCATCATGATAATTGCTGCTCCTAATGGTTTCGAGAGAGCGCCACTGGCTGCGCCGACACCAGCAAACACTAATCCAACTTCGCCTCTAGGAATCATCCCCACACCGATCGCTAAACGGTTGATTTCCGGTTGACCAAACACGCTAAAGCCTGTGATCACTTTACCGAGAATGGCTACTATGATCAGGAAACTTGCCATAATTAAACCTTCTCGATTGTCGGGAATTGCTGGGTTTAGCACTCCCAAATCGGTTTTTGCCCCAACAGTCACAAAGAAAATTGGCACTAACATATCGGCAATGGGACAGACTTGCCTTTGCAGTTCTTTACGCTTATCTGTCTCTTCCAAGACTAAACCCGCCGCAAAAGCTCCCAGAATTGTTTCTAGGTGGATGATGGCGGCAAGGTATGCCATAGCAAAAGCGAAGATGAATGCTGGTATTACTAGTCCACCGCGTGTTTTGAGTTTATCAGCGATCACTACAAAGGACTTATTGAAAATATTACCTAGTAGGATTGCTCCCAAAATAAAACCAGTGGCGCTGATAATCAAATAAATGACTTTACTGACATCCACCACGCCATCTTTAGCTAGGCTGGCAACTACCGCTAAAACGATGATTCCTAATACATCGTCAATTACGGCAGCACCCAGAATAATCTGCCCTTCTTTAGAATTGAGTCGCCCCAATTCTGACAGCACCTTGGAAGTAATCCCAATACTAGTAGCAGTCAAAGCCGCCCCTGCAAAAATTGCGGGTACAGCACTAATACCAAATAAAGTCATTAATCCCACAGTCCCAGCAGCAAAGGGTACTACTACCCCCACTATTGCTACAACAGTGGCTTGGATACCAACTGCGATTAAGTCTTTTAAGTTCGACTCCAAGCCGATTTCAAACAGCAGGATGATTACACCCAATTCTGCCAAAACGGAAACGACTTCAGACTGGGCAGCAAATACTGCTGGACTGGCTTCAGGAGTTAAACCAGCAGTAATTTGAAGGAAGGACATGATCAAAGAGTTAGAACTGTCTGTGCTGCCTTCTGGAAACACTAAAAGGTGGAAAACAGAGACGCCCACTACCACACCACCTAATAGTTCGCCCAAGACAGGCGGCAAACCCACTTGGTTTGATAACTCTCCACCAACTTTGCTGGCGAGATAAACTACTACTAAGCTAAGTAGCACTGCTGCTACTACCATTGAACTGTCTGCGGCTTCTGTTGCGGTAGCCAGCAGAGGAAAAGAGAAGTTGATTGGATTTAACAAATGCATGAGTTCCGTGAAAATCCTTCTCTTTGATTTTGACGCGTTTCTGAAAAACTTCTATCTATAGTGACGTAATCCGAATTCAAAATTCCAAACTCAAAATTTAAACAGGTATACAGCGTAAACGTTTCATAGATTTGGAATGGGTGGTTGATTTACAAAACAGGGAGTAGGGAGTAGGGAGTAGGGATAGAAAAACATTAAAAACTTTAGTTGTGGGTCATTGCCCACTGTTAGGAAAAGATTTGTGCTCTTATTGCTTGCAATGAGGCACAATGCGTCCAAATTTTCAATCC
>JBBSOX010000091.1:0-26415 GCA_038259325.1 Chroococcales cyanobacterium
CCGCCTCGAACTAAAGTTCTAGGCTAATAGCTAAAGTCTACTGAAGTAGACTAAAAATTTTTCGGATTATTTAGTCATCTTTAGATGACTTGAGCTATTAGCAAGGAACTTCAGTTCCTTGCGGGACATGGTTTTCACGTTAAGTTGACACGTATGGGCATTGCCATGCCCCTACGAGAAATCTATATGTATCAAGATTTTTGTGAATTGGTATAACAGCTAAAGTCGGCGTTGCTGAATTCAGGTATGAAAATCATTTTGCGTGATTTCAAAACTTTTGTAGAGACGTTGCAATGCAACGTCTCTACACCACAGATTCATCCATTTAATCAGCAACGTCAGATTTTGGGTATATTTAGTCATCTTCAGATGAGTTTTGCTATTAGCAAGGAACTGAAGTTCCTTGCGGAACATGATTTTTACGTTGATTATTTTGGAACTAACTTCAATGTCCCAGCATTACTAGCTGTAAGCATGGGGTGGTATTCAATTTTGCGCCAGGGGTCAACCATATCGTTGTAGTGGGTATGGAAAGCATGTCCTGATTGTCCAGGAGTATGAATCGCTATTGAGTTATCCAAATTTCCCAAATCTACAATCATCCGTAGTGAGGGAATATCAGTCACTTCAAAGGATTTGTTTGCTCTCCATCGGTTAGCATTCACAGTTTCGCCGTTACCAGTCGTGGCAAATGCACCACGATTAAATAAAGCTTCAATCGGTGCAACTCCAGATTTACCCAAGGTGGCGTTTTTAAAAGTAACAGTATGCAGCTTGCCCCAATTCCAGTTTTTCGGGTCTTTGCTTTGAATACGTTCTAGTTCATCCACGGCTTTTGTAAAGGACTGCCGCAGGATTTGGTCGCGGTTCTCAACTTCTGGGGTGTTGCGATTATCCCACCAATAACTATTGGGCTGTTTGACTAAATTTCCTACCACAGCATACCAGCGATCGCCGCCATCAGGAAAGTACTTTTCAGGCAACTGATCGTGAAACGTATCTGCTAGCAGGTGTTTCCAGAATACTTCAAATAGCGCAGCCGCAGGCGATGTCATTCCTAACTGCAAATTCCAATCTCGCAGTAGTTTTTGGGCTGCTTGCAAGCGAGGGGTATCAACAGTGATAGATTTTAGTAGTGGTACTAATGTTTGTGCATTGAGATTGCGATCATCACCCTGTATCTGTTGTACATCTTTTAAGGAAATCGCTTCGGTTTTTTGTGAAATCATCTCAACGATGCGCTGTGCCCGATAGCCATAAACCCAGTCTGCGGTAATCAGGTAAGGATATTCACGCATAACTAAATTATTGGCAGTAGCAATATAACCTTGGGATGGATTAAAACTTTTGGGCAACTGCTCAAAGTCAATATAACCTTGCCATTCATATTCATCCGTCCAACCAGGAACGGGATAACGCCCATCTCTCTTGGCTCGGATGGGGAATTTACCAGGCATTTGGTAGCCAATATTGCCATCAATGTCAGCGTAGACGAAGTTTTGAGCAGGGACATCATAGTTACTGGCAGCAATGCGGAATTCCTGCCAGTTTTGAGCGCGATTGATCTGGGGAATAGCATACGCTAGTTTGGAAGGTGCTAGAGCTGTCCAGCGCAGGGCTACGGCGTAGTTTTGCGGTAATTCTATAGGCTGACTGGGTTTGAACTCGTTCAGATTAGGTGAAACATCAGAGAGAATCGGCCCATGTCGGGTATAACGCACCGTTTGGGCAATTGGCTGACTTCCCGCAACTTGAATCGTCTCTTGCACAAGTTGCATATCAACCCATTTGCCATTTACCTCATACTGGTTGGGGTTTTTCGGGTTGATTTTCTCGATGTATAAATCCATCACATCAGATTGTACATTGGTAACACCCCAGGCAATGCGATCGCTATGACCAATAATTACCCCAATCATTCCTGCAAAAGAAAACCCGGTAACGTTGTAAGGACATTCTGCACTCTTGGGTGTACAGTGCAAACCAACCTCATACCAGATAGAAGGTATTTGCACACCTAAATGGGGGTCATTCGCCAAAATGGGCTTACCTGTAGCCGTCCTTTGACCAGATATCACCCAGTTATTCGAGCCAATACCTATCCCTGTAGGCCCTATTATTTCTTCCAAAGCCATCATCGGCTTATTAATTGCCTCTAAAGCAGGAAAGACATCTGGAGAATTAAAAAGCACCTCAACATTATTTCCTCCCCCTACTCCTCCTACTCCCCCTGCCTCCCCTGCCTCCCCTGCTCCCCCTACTCCCCCTACTCCCCCTGCCTCCCCTGCCCCCTGTAACTCAGGCAAAATCACTGGCAACTCTTCAGGGTATGCTGGAAAAAGTTCCTCTACTTGACTGGGGGTAAAGGTTTTGAGCAGGATGGCACGTTCAATTTCACTCTGGAAATTTCTGCCCAAATCGTAAGCCATTACCTTCCCCCAAGTCAGGGAATGAAGTATTTGCCAAAGTTCTGGCTGATATCCAGGATTGAGGAATTTTAGCACAGCGTATTCTAGACTCAGGGCACTGCCTTGATGCTCTGCCAGATAAGCATTGACACCATCTGCATAAGCTTCCAAGTATGTCTTCATCTCTGCATTCATTTCCTGAATTTCTTGCTGCGCCACCCTTGCCCAACCCATTGTCCGCAGATATTTATCAGTGTCAACCTGAGAAGAACCAAACATTTCTGCCAGTCGCCCAGAACCGATGTGTCGCCAAAAATCCATTTGCCAAAATCGGTCTTGGGCGTGGATATAACCTTGCGCCATGAATAAATCGTGGGAGTTTGCAGCATAAATATGGGGAATTCCCCATTTATCACGCTGGACGGTTACTTCAGCTTTGAGTTCAGGTAGTTGAATTGTGCCACTCTCTTGAGCAAAGGATTGATGCACAGTGTAAGTGGCGAATCCCGCTAACAATAGCCCCAGTATTAACAGCACAATCAAAGTTCTTTTGAGAATTTTGAGAAACCAACGTTTCCCGAAGCTTTTTATTTGGGCTTGCCGTGGCATTGTTTAGTGAAATCACGCGATGTTACAAGGTTGATATTACAGTAGAGCGAACAACATTGATTTGATGCCTGTTCTACCAACTTTACAATAGACATCTCCAGAAATTAAATATGCGTTACCCAGAACCCTTGTAGAGACGTAGCAGTGCTACGTCTCTACATTCTCCAACAACCAGCTGTACCAGCACAAGTTTATCGATATATCCTAGATTTTTTGGCCAGCAACCCTACTCCTGAACAAATTGCTAAATTTAAACCCACTCCCGAAATGCAAGAACGGTTGCGTACTTTGCTAACACGCAGTAACGCAGGTGAACTCACACCCACGGAGTTGAAAGAATTAGATGAGTATGAACGTATTGAACATTTAGTTGTGATGATTAAAGCAGGTAATTGTTCATCACATCTGTCGTAGGCATTTACCTGCAAAGTTTAGAATGATGTCAAGGAAACTTTTTAGCAGAACATAACAATGCTGAGAATTAGCCTAAAAATATCATTCGGTGCGATCGCAGGAGGTAAAAAATGAGCTTGGCTGGATTAAGAATTGTGTTGGTAGAACCAGCTGGGCCGATAAATATCGGCGCGATCGCCAGGGTAATGAAAAACTTCGGGCTATATAATTTAGTATTAGTGAACCCCCAATGCGATCCGCTATCGACGGAAGCTTTGATGATGGCTGTTCATGGTCAAGAAATTTTAGAATCTGCGGTATTAGCGCCGACATTACCAGAAGCATTGCATGGATGTGTACGAGCGATCGCTACTACTGGTCGCGTTCGCAGTTTAGAAACACCTTTAGAAAAACCCCGCACTGCACTACCCTGGCTACTGGAGGAACCAGAAAAACCCACAGCACTAATTTTTGGCAGGGAAGACCGGGGATTAAGCAATGAAGAATTAAATTATGCCCAGAGATTTGTGGGTATTCCTACTAATCCAGATTATGTAGCCCTAAATTTAGCTACCGCTGTGGCAATATGCTGTTATGAATTGTCACAATCTGCCCAGCAATTTGACACTCAGACCATAACCCAAACTGAAGTCGCATCTTTAGATGTTTTAGAAGGATACTACCAGCAATTAGAATCCTTATTACTGAAAATTGGTTATGTATATCCTCATACAGCAGCTAGTCGCATGGGAAAATTTCGCCAACTATATAATCGCGCTCACCTGAAAAGTGGGGAAGTAGCCATGCTGCGAGGAATTTTGCAGCAGGTAGAATGGGCTTTGAAAAACCAGAGGGATAGTGAAAACTTGTAATTATTCGTTTAATATATACGCAATCACCCCCCAAATATTTAATATCGCTTAAACTAAACACAAAAACGCTACTTAGTGGCAAAGTGGAATTTGAGGATTAATATTACTTAAAGATTAAGTTTTGGGTCAGGAGTCTGCAAGAAAACAGTCAAGTCGGTCACAAGGAGTAACTGTGTCAGAGTCAAGTGACGAACTAACAGCTTTCTCGCGGCGACAACCCCTAAATCGCCGCCAACGTCCACAAAAGGTTCAAAAAGTGGCGCAGAAGAAAGTGAAAGTTAAGAGCCAGCAGCAAGGTGCTACTGGCAAAGAAGCGGCGTTAGCACGCCCAAAAAATCGCATCAGTCCTCCCCCAACCCCTGGCGTTACACGTAGGGTAAAATCGGGGTTAGTCATGCCAACGGCAGTAAAATCAATACCTACTGGGAAAGGAAAAATTCCTCCCTTTCGACCAGGTGCTGTGATGGTGAAAACAGTGCGGATGGAAAAGCCAAAAATAGGCAGGCGTTCATCACGGAAGACGCGGTTAAAGCCAATGGCCAAAACCTTGTTGTATGTTGTAAGGTTATTGATTGTGGGTGTTGGGATGGGTGCAATTGTTGGCACAGCATTGTCAGTATTAGACCCGGCTAATCGCATCAGCACAACTTCTGCGCCGCAATCTAATAGTAATGTGGCGAATGTAGCGCGATCGCAGCCGCAACCTACCCAAACTCCCCCAGTTGCAGCTTCGAGTATGTACTTATCCCAGGAAATTAGCTCTTTGAAAAATGCCGTACAAAATTTGGCGGCGGCCAATCCAAATCTTACACCCGGAGTTTTCTTAGTAGATTTAGATACTGGTAATTATGTAGATGTCAATGGCTCTACCAGTTTTCCGTCGGCTAGCACAATTAAGGTGCCGATTTTAATTGCCTTTTTCCAGGATGTGGACGCAGGGAAAATTCGCCTGGATGAAATACTGACCATGCAACAGGATATGGTTGCTGGCGGTTCTGGAGATATGCAATATAAACCAGCCGGAACCCAGTACGCCGCTCTGGAAGTCGCCACTAAAATGGTTACAATCAGCGATAACACCGCGACAAATATGCTGATTGCCCGGCTGGGAGGAATTGAGGCTTTAAACCAGCGTTTCCGAAACTGGGGATTGACAAACACAATAATTCGTAATCAACTCCCAGATTTGCAAGGGACAAATACCACTACTCCCAAAGAATTAGGGAATTTGATGGCTATTGTGAGTCGGGGAAATTTAGTGAGTATGCCATCACGCGATTTAATGCTCGATATCTTGCGTCGCACTCAGAGAAACACTCTGCTACCATCAGGTTTGGGAACAGGCGCGAGGGTATATCACAAAACGGGTGATATTGGTACGATGCTGGCAGATGCAGGTTTAATTGTTGTTCCAACTGGCAAGCGCTACGTAGCCGCTGTTATGGTACAACGCCCCAATAATGACCCTCGCGCTGAAAAATTGATTAGCTCAATTTCTCGTGCTACCTACGAAGAGTTTAGCCAAAATGCTGTTACACCCAACAGTACAAGCGCTACACCTGCAATCGGTTATCAGCCTCAGATTGGGAGTCCTGCTTTACCCAACAGTACGACAGGTACTGTACCCATGAGTGGTTATCAACCCCAGATTGGGAGTCCTGTACCTAATGGGATGGGAAGTACTGTGCCGGCAAATGGTTATCAGTCTCCAGTTATGAATCCTCAGTATTATCCCCCAAGATAAATTAGAATTTTTAAATGTATAATTGCCACAGCAAGATTTACTAAGGCAGCATATAGTAAGCTAGTCAATTAATGCTTGCAAATTTATGTTTGTTTCTCCTGAAGTTCCACCAAAGTATGAATTAGAGGAACTTGCTACACAGTTTCCTGAGTTAAACATTTCCGCAGTGGAGACTTGTTTAGCCTTTTTGAAAACTACAGCCCTTGTTTATGCCGCATTAGATGCCCATTTGGCTCGCCATCAGCTGTCTATGGGTAAATTTACAGTTCTCATGCAATTATTCCGAGCAAATGGTCAGCACTTAACACCTTCAGAATGTGCTGAACGTTCTGGTGTAACCCGTGGAACTATAACTGGATTATTAGACGGTTTAGAACGGGATGGATGGGTGAAGCGACAACCACATCCAGAAGATAGACGCCGTTTAATCGTGCAACTGACCGAGCAAGGGCAACAGAATTTGACAAAGATGCTGCCAGATCATTTTTGTCGAACTACTGGACTGATAGCTCATCTGAACCTTACTGAGCAGAAAACACTGATACAACTCTTGTCTAAGCTACAGGCAGGAGTACCAGCGATGCGAGATTTTTAGCTGAAACGGGTAAATACCTTTGAAGTTAGGAAATTTTATCCTATTATAATAAGGAGCCATATTATATGGTAGCTAATTAGTTTTAGCTGATCTGCCATTGTTCGTGCATCATGGAGACTTTATGCCCAAACTCAACGTTAAACAGAAAAACTGGTTACTCTCTGCTCATGTCGCTTCTGGTAGCATTTGGTTTGGCTCTGCTCTATGCATGGTTGCGATCGCGTTGAAAAATGCCAATATTACCAATGGTGACGAACTGTATGCGATTAACACAACCTTGAAATTGCTTGATGATTTTGTGGTTATTCCCTCTGCAAACCTATCTTTGTTAACAGGAGGACTTCTTTGCTGGCTCACCGTTTGGGGATTCTTCAAACACTACTGGGTAATTGTCAAATGGATTGCCACAGTTACTTTGATTGTGGTAGGAACTATCTGGCTAGGCCCGTGGGTTAATGCGGTGACAGGTATTTCAGATGTGGCACGGGAGCAGGCATTGAGCAATCCATTGTATCTGTTTGACTTGAATGGAGTCCTGATAGGTGGTGCAACCCAAACTCTCTGTATACTTGCTATTATCGGCATTTCAGTCATCAAACCTTGGGGTAGAAGAGTGGTAAAATCTCCAGAAGCATCTACCTCATCAAGCAGCTAAAAAAATCGAAAGTGCGATCGCCACTAGCTTTTTGTTTCTAAAAGCTAAACTATACTGTTATCTTTTAATTCTTAACTTTTTTGATACCGCATACCTGGCAGTTGTAAAACGAAACCCATAAGTTCCAACTGTAACAACGCACTGGAAACTGAACCAGCAGCCATGCCGGTTTGCTGAACAATAAAATCAAAGGGTAAAGCTTCACTTGCCAACGCATCCATTACTGTTTGCAATTCTGGCTCTAAAGTTGGCATTAACTGTTCTGGCGCTATGGAAACCTCGACTGCATCAATTTGTGGTATTGCTCCCAGCATTGTTAACAGTTCATCTAATTCTTTGAGAATGAAAGAAGCCCCTTGACTCAGTAACTTTAAGCACCCTTGGGATGGGTAATCGTCCACTCTCCCAGGCAATGCATAAACATCTCTACCAAATTCATTTGCGTAGGTAGCAGTAATTAAAGCACCAGATTTTACAGGCGCTTCCATTACTAGGATGGCGCGGCTTAAACCTGCAATAATCCGGTTGCGCTTGGGAAAGTGCTTGCGATCGGGTGGGGTTTTTGTAGGGTACTCACTCACGACTAACCCAGCCGTCAAAATCTGCTTGTACAAATCTCGATTTTTATGTGGATAAATTACATCTACACCGGTTCCTAAAACTGCGATCGTGCGTCCACCTGCTTTCATAGCAGCGATGTGGCTTTCTGTGTCAATTCCCTCTGCCATACCAGAAACAACTGTAAAGCCATTTCTAGCCAAAGCTGTACTAATTTGGCGAGTCCAACGAATACCGTATTCTGAGGGTTGGCGGGTTCCGACAATTCCAACCATCGGTTTTTGTCCGAGATTTTCTTGGAGTTCAACTTCACCGCGATAATACAAAATCGGCGGTGGACTCGGAGTTTCCAGCAGTAAGCGGGGATAATCTGCATCTGCTGGTGTCCAGAAATGAGAGTTTTCCTGCTGGTGCTTGGTGAATAATTGTTCTGGGTGCAAACGCGATCGCTGTTGTACTACTTTTTCTAGTGTTTGAAAACCAAAACCCTCCACTTCTGCCAACTCTACCTTAGTAGCGTTCCAAGCAGTTTCCAACGTGCCAAAATGCTGTTGCAGTCGCCGCAGTAATACCGGGCCAATTCCCGAAATTTGCGCCCAAGCTAGCCAATATGCGCCTTCTTCTACCACGGTTTCATCCTCACACCTACTGGTTTGAGTATTCCCAAATTGGGGTTGGATGTTGATATTAAGGGGGAGTGGGGGGATGAGGGAGCAGGGGAGGCAGGGGGAGATGAGGGGGACAAGAGTAGAACTTGAAACAAGTCTTTCCCTTTGTCCCCAAGTCCTCTTGCTAATGCCCAATGCCCAATCCCCAGCCCCTTGACTTTTACCTCTTGACTCTTAACTATTAACTATTGACTATCTTCTTATCTTCTGTGATGAAATATTTCTATCGTCTTTTAATAAGCCTATCTGGGTGCTTAATATTTTTACTGTTGCACAATGGGAAATAAAGAGATTTTTCTAATTCCGGCTTTTTACTCAACAGTTGCAGCAAGCTCAGATCCAACTGTAGCAGCCTCACTTTCTAGAGTGGAACAAATTAATGCTTTGATTAATCAAGTTGCTGAAATAGAAAAAGTGCCAGTTGTAGCGGCAGGGCTAGCACCATTGTATGAGAGTAATGCTCTTAAAGAGAATTTTACGAGCGATGGCGATCATCTGAACGCAGAAGGGCTTAAAATTTACCGACAAGCATTATTACAAATCCTGGAAAAGTAATATGATGTCTTTCTAATTGCCTGGAGTAAAAGCACTTGACTCCATCAGAATTACCTTCTATAGGAATCCGGTTTGATTACTGAAATTATTTGCGTAGGCTGGGAGTGGGGAGTAGGGAGTGGGGAGTAGGAAAAAAGACTTTTTGAGTGTACGGAGTTTTTTCAAAAATCAAATATGAGTCCTATATCTAACATAATTAGTAATTCGTAATTTTGAGTTACAGATTACGAACTACGAATTATCACTTTTAGGCTTTCCAATTTAAAAACCGCGCATAAATATAAGCGATGCCTTCATCAATAATTGTCCGTACACCTTGGCTATAATCCCACCATTTGTTCGGATCATAATCTTGTGTTTTGGCAGCAATCGCACCAACTTCAATATTAGGGGTAAGTAGTTTACTGAACAGCAACCAACTCCTACGGGTGTGAACGTCCAAAGAAAAAACATTAATTGATTGTAGCTTTAGATTTGAATCAGATAACCAGCGATTAAATTCGACAGCAGATGCATAACTACGATCCTTAATTACTACAGGTGTCGGAACAGCTACCACCTTCTCTGATTCTAAACCGAGTTTCTTGAAGGTGGCGGCTGACACTTCTGCAAAGTTCTTGTATTCGCTAAGATAATTTCCTTTTTCTATTGAACCTCCGGTGGTAATCACTAGATGATAAGAACCGTTTTTAAATTCAGTTAAAGCTTGTTGTATGGCATAATCTGGTAGCCATCCTTCAACAACCAATACTTCTGCTGATTTGATAGGGGAAGTCACGGCGAGAAATGAGTGTACATTAGTAATAATGAAAAAAATTAAATAAGCAATCAAAGCGATTGCAATCGCCCACCCCTGAGCCGTAAGTGTCCACATTTCTTGGCGTTTTATTAGTTTGATTTTTGGAAATTTTTGACACCGACGATTTTTTGTCCGCATTAAACCTTGGCTAAACGTTGTTCTTTCAAGTAAGTAAATACAGATTTATCTCCGATATCGGCAGGAATTCCTTGTACTGTCTTTCGCAGGGCAAATACCAAAAACAACGTTGCCCAAATTCCTAATAAAACACTTTCCCCCTGAGTTGGTAAAATTCCCACCAAATGTCCTAACAATAGTAGCGGTACTATTAGGGTTAATATTTTGGTTTCCAGGCGATTGAAGCAAAAAGCCTCTTTAAAATAAATCCCTGTCAAAGCAACGAAGATAAAACCAACTCCAAATAAGGTAACAGGCTGATTGTAAACAGTGAGAGCTAAAGGTTCATTACTAGAGATTGCCAGAATCACTGATGCTATACTACCCATTGCCCAAAAAATTTGCAATATTCGGTGCAGTGATGCCATATAAATATGAATGGTAAATAAACTTACACCAAGAGCGACACTAAAACAAGTATATAGAGGTGTAATCGTGTTAAAAATAGTCGGGTTATTGTTGAGCAAAACCAAAGCGCTGCCTATGGCAAAGCTCAGTGCTGCTACCATTAACCCAGTGCGGTAGATAATTACGCCAGTGCGATCGCTCTGAGTAATTGTAAATTCCCCAAACTGACCTTGATAAACTTCTGGTGGAGGTAGTGTTTGCGTAGTCATAGTTAAAATATAGTTATGAATTACTAATAGAGTACAACAGGAAATCGCTGAAGGGTTACTTTTATGATTATGGGCAACAAGACGAATTTAGTGTCACAATCCCTAAACTTTTAAACCACTTTTGTAGTATCAGTTGACTTGGCAGACGCAGTAGCTGATGAATTATCTCTAACATTTGACCAGATTTCCTTCAAGAGCGAAAGACATAACAACTAGTAAAACGGGCGGGTAAATCCAGCTACCATCTCAATTAACCATACTAAGAAAGGGCAAAATCCCCTTATTAAAGGTAGGCAAACTTTGGCCACAGTGTACTAGTAATTAACAATAGTTTGTATAGTCTCTAGTTTAGCTGAGGACTTGATTATAAAATTAGACTTTGAGTCATAGACAGTATATATTGACAAAATTTAATTTTAGTGTATATAAAGTTCGGCATCAGATAACCCCATAATTAGTTGATATAGGAAGGTGAAATGAGCGATGGCGCAAGCGCCCACCGTAGGTGATCGCATTTGTCTAAAGAATTGCAAAACTGTAGATGCTTCCTTGATTTGTCGTTAGATATCGCTCTTTGTCGAGGATGTGCGATCTAAAATAATTTCCACTCAAGTCAATAGCGAACGCAATTAGACATGTATTATGTGTGTTATCAATAATGCCCTGGTTTAGCGTCTACGCATAGTTCAGCACCAGAAAGCAGGGATATCCATCCACTCAACAATGTCAGGAATAGTGGACATAACCTTGAGCAGCGCAGTTGGAAATTTTTTCAACTTGCTTCGGAGCTTTTATTTCAGTGAATAGCTGAATCGCTCGATTAAAATTCATTTGGCTGTCATCAGGCTTTGCCATCTTTTGATATGTTAAACCTAATTGAAAATAAGCTTCAGCTAGGTCACACTTAGCACCTATTTTTTCCAAAAATTCGATTGCTTCTGTATGATGAGTAAGGGCTAATGCAAAATCTACTTGTTGTCGATGGATTTCTGCTAAACCATTGAGTGTTTTTGCTTTTACTTGCATATAATGGCTTTCTTCAGCAAAGGTCAAAGCTTGATGTAATATTTGATTTGCTTGGTCAGCCTCTCCTAAATTGACGTAGGTTTGACCCAAAATTTGCATGAAATACACAAATCTGCCTGTCTGTTCTACCAATTTTTCGTTCGTAATATTCTGATAAGCTACGTCTGCTAATTGATATGAGGCATCACGCAAACCTAAATAAGAATATACCAAAGCTAAACACACTGAAGCTTTCTCTGCCCAGCGATGATGCTCGGTATTTTGAGCCAGATAAATTACTTTTTGAAATAAATTTGTAGCTGCTTCTAGCTCCCACAAATCTATTTTGTAAAGACCAATACTTAATAAAGAATCTACCTCTAGCATCCTCAAATAGTAAACTGGATGTTTCTTTTCTGGTTGAGGTACAAGTGATTTAAGTGCTTGCTTTGCCAGACTAATAGTCTTTTCTTGACAGGCGATCGCTTGACTAATCTTACCTGTTACCCAATATAAATCACCCAATATATTGTAAAGTTCGCTGAGATTTTGGTCATCTTCTAGATTATTAACAACTTGATCAATTGCCGCAAGTATCGGTTGAATTAAACCCATACGATACAACGTACTACCAAGAGGCAAAAACTGCTGCCATTGATTATTTCGGCTTTTTAAAATGACCTTACCCGCCAACTCAAATTCATGAATTTCTATGTAGTGATAATATGCTTCTAAAGCTTGCAAAGCATCCTTAAAGGTTTCAATCTGTTTAACACTAGTTGTCCAAAATTCTGCGGCTTTGTGGTTGGCAATTTCCCATTCATCGCTGGGGCGTAAACGCGCGATCGCCTCTGCACGAATCACCGGATGCAGCCAGTATTCACCTTTTTCACACTCCACCAAAGACCGATTTCTCAACGAGGCGATGATTTGGCGATGTTGGTTAAATGGGGCATCCCAAAGTAAACAAAACAATCCTTGAGATGGGATGGTGGGTATATCTTGGTAACGATAACATCCCAAACGGCAAAGCAGGCGATAGGCTTGGGAATCAAGGGTTTGCAGACGATTAATTTGACTAACTGCTAAATTTTTTAAGTCGGTTGCTGCTAACGGATCGGCATGATTTTCTTCCCAATAAAGAGCCATATCACCGTCAAAATCTTCTTGAATCGAACCGCAGAGAATTCCCATTGCTTTAGCATTACCGCCATAAGTGCGATGCATGATTTGCAAGGTTGGCGAGTCAATGGCTAATCCACGGTTGGTAAAAAACTGTTGCCATGCGCTTTGATCCAAGCCAGGAAGCCGATAGTGATTCACATTCAACCCAGGTTCACAAAGGCGATCGCGGCTAGTAATCAAGGTAACAGACTGTACCCTGGCATCAGCCAAAACCCGCAATAGTTCTACATAGTTGCGGTGAGCAGCAATCAACCCACCTTGTTGATCTAATGCAGGTTCTAGATTGTCAATTAACACCCCAATTCGCCGATTGTGAAGTTGGCGCTTGAGTCTTCCTAATGTAACCCCAAATTCTACCCCAGGTTCTTGATCGAAATCTTGTTTGAGCCATTCTTCTACAACTCGTTCGGCGGGGGTGATATTTTGGGTTTCCTTTGCCATTAGGAGTTCTAAAACCAAGTCAAACCCTTGATGAAGATATTGCTGCGCGAGAGTGGTTTTGCCTAAGCCTCCCTCACCTTGGATCACAATAACTTTCGATCCCTGATTTACCAAAGCATTTAGGTGAGCGATCGCTTCTGTTCGTCCAATAAAATTGGTATCCTCTAATTTTGGGGTAGGTTGGGGCGATCGCGAGTAATCAATCAGACTGGATGATATAGCAGTAGTTTTTCTCAGAACCCGTTCCAAAGTAGCGCGACAATTACTTTTGGTTATCTTTTCTCGCAATACTTTAGAAAGCAGCTTCCATAACTGAGAACCAGCATCCTTGGCGTGTCCTTCCGTACAACCGTAAGAATGAGCGATATCCAAGTATTTTCTACCCAACCAAACTTGCACAAGAATCACTTTTTGCAAATCGCTCAACCGTTCCCCAGTCTGCGGGGGAATTGTAGCGTCTAACCATGCTAATGCTGCTTCAGCGTCCATTGCGTAACGACAAGGGTAGTTCAGATTTTAGGGACAACTATAAATTACTTTACAGTTATGCTGCTGAAGTTTTCGGATAAGATTCTGTAAATCCGACTTTTTTCCCGACTTTTCCGAATAAAGCTTTCTCATCTAATAAAATAAAGGTCATTAGGTCATCTCAGCACCATCATTACTTATGGTGAAATCAGACCCCCGTCAATTGCCTAGTAGTGCTGAACTTCCTTGTTCAGACGATACCCCTGTGGATAACGAAGACCAGAACTTTATTCCTAATCTGCTTCTCTTCTTGCTGCAATATATTTGGGCAAACCGTAATGACTGGTTTTTCAGCGTGGATATGGGCGTTTACCATACCACAGGGGTTAGTCCACTTGTGCCGATTGTCCCAGACGGATTTTTGAGCTTAGGTGTAGAACGCCGCAAGGCAGATAAATCTCGTAAAAGCTATGTTGTCTGGGAAGAAAATAACATAGTGCCTATCTTGGCTTTAGAAATTGTCTCTTTAACTCCAGGTGGAGAATACGACAAAAAATTAGATACTTATGCCAAGTTAGGAGTACTGTACTACATTATTTATAATCCAGAGTATTGGCAAAGAGACCGCCACCAACCTTTTGAAGTTTATCGCTTAGTAGATGGTAGCTATCAATTACAAATTGGTGAACCCTTTTGGATGCCAGAAATTGGTTTGGGAATTGGTAGAGGGCAATACGTATCTGGTAATATCCAGCGTCAGGTTTTGTATTGGTATGACCAACAAGGAAAGCGCTATCAAACACCAGAAGAAGCTGAAGAGCAAACTCGCCAGCAGCTTAAATTAGCGCAAAAACAACTTGAGCGTTATCGTCAGCAATTTGGGGAACTACCAGAAGCGTAAGGGAGCGATTGATATTTCTTATTAAGAATAAATTAGCCTTCGTAAAGTCGTCTTAGAGGATGTTTGAAAAGTTTTTAGAGGTTAAAAATTATGCTAATCGCTGAACCATAATGCGTATCATGGCAAGATAAATAAAAGTCTCGGATGTTGCAGGCAATAACTCATAGTCTCGAACTAATCTGCGACATCCCATCAACCAACCAAAAGTCCGCTCTACAACCCAACGTTTTTTGAGCAAGACAAAACCTTTAGCCTCTTGCGATCGCAGCACTACCTGTACAATCCAACGACAAAAATTCATCACCCACTGCATGAAAGGTTCTCCATCAAAACCACCATCTACCCAGATAGTAGTCAAACGAGAGACCTTTTGATTGGACTGTTTGACCCGTTTTAGAACTCGTTTTCCTCCTTCTCGTTCACCAACATTGGCTGCGGTGACTAAAACCCTCAAAACCAACCCCAAGGTATCGACGGTCATAAATCTCTTACGTCCTTTGATCTTTTTACCTGCATCAAAACCAACTGACTGACTCACCATTGCTGCGCTTTTAACACTTTGACTGTCAATTATTGCCTCGGATGGGCTGGGATGACGTTGATGTTCGTTTGCGTTCCCATTCTCTGAGATTATCGTGGATTTTTAGCCAAGTCCCGTCTTTACGCCAATTGCGAAAGTATGTATAGACCGTTTGCCAGGCAGGAAAATCTCCTGGTAGCGATCGCCATCTGACTCCTTCTACCAAAATGTAGAAAATCGCGTTGAGAACCTCCCACATATCAACTTCACGCTTTCGACCACCCGGTTTTGGCTCTGGAATCATATCACTCAGAAATTTATATTGTGCCAAGGTTAGGTTGCTCTTGTATGCTTTACTCATACCACTCTCTCGGTGCTGTTTAGTATCTATTCACAGCGTATACTGAGATAGCTTTTTTACAACATTCCCAACTTTTCAAACAACCTCTCAGACTACAACCCTCTGAATTAGGCATTAAATCGCCTCCTTCTACTTATCTGAAAATTTAATATAGACCTGACCCCTAACCCTTCTTTTCTCAAAAAAATATACAAAATATCTCTAAAGATAGATTGACAATATATTTATTCGCCGAATGTATCCTGCCTTCCTAGCAAACTGGTTATAATTATTTTCCATCTGTCTCAGAAATCAAATTCTCACATACACAGTATTTATATGGGACGTGTTCGTTCTAAATCTGACCTACCTACAAAAATATGTCCGGTATGTCAACGTCCTTTCACATGGCGTAAAAAGTGGCAAGATTGTTGGGACGATGTGAAATACTGCTCAGAACGTTGTCGTCGTCGCCGTTCTGAAGCTCAAACTTAAAGGGACTGGGCAATGGGAACTGGGGACTGGGGACTAGGGAATGGGGAATGAATTCTTCCCAATACCCAATCCCTAATACCCAGTCCCCAATGAAACTAACCGCAACACAGACGCAAATAGCGCAAGAGATTAATGGAGTTACAGGTGCAACCTAAATTAATTATTCATGGAGGGGCTGGTAGTTCTCTCCACGGTAAAGGCGGATTGGAGGCGGTGCGCCGATCGCTCCATACAGTAATAGAAGAAGTCTATTCTCTACTATTATGCGGAGCAACTGCTTCTGAGGCAGTGGTGCATGGTTGCCAAATGCTCGAAGATAATCCCCGCTTTAATGCTGGTACTGGTTCGGTACTACAATCTGATGGGCAAATCCGCATGAGTGCTTCCCTGATGGATGGCACATTAGGGCGGTTTAGTGGTGTAATTAATATTTCGCGCGTGAAAAATCCCATTGAGTTAGCGCAATTTTTACAAAATTCACCAGACCGAGTGCTATCAGATTTCGGTTCGGCTGAGTTGGCGCGGGAAATGCAAATTCCCAGCTATAACGCTTTAACTGATTTGCGGTTACAAGAGTGGATACAAGAGCGTCAGGATAATTTTAAAAGCGCAATGGCTGGCGTGGTAGCAGAACCCGAACTGCTAGAAACCAGCAATGCTGGACGCGGAACCATTGGTGTAGTAGCTTTAGATGCATCTGGTAAGCTAGCTGCTGGCACTTCTACTGGTGGTAAGGGCTTTGAGCGGATTGGCAGGGTAAGTGATTCTGCTATGCCGGCAGGTAATTATGCTACCAGCAATGCTGGTGTTAGTTGTACTGGCATTGGGGAAGATATTATTGATGAGTGCCTAGCTCCCAGGATTGTAGTACGTGTCACTGATGGTATGTCCCTCAAGGAGGCCATGCAGCGCTCCTTTGCAGAAGCCCACCAGAACAAAAGGGATTTAGGAGCGATCGCTTTAGATGCCAGTGGAGCGATCGCTTGGGGGAAAACTAGCGAAATCTTACTCGCCGCCTACCATGATGGCGAAAAAGTTGGTGACACTTTGGAATGGAATGATAATGATAGTGAATTGATTGGCTATTGTTGAATAAATTCTAGCGCCTGAGTTAAGATTTCTTCCTGATCAACCATTGCAGCTAATTCTTGGGCTTCATAACGCCCCTCAAAAGCTTCTAGCGCCGCTCTTTTCAGTGCCACTTGATATCCTTGTTGCAGAATATCGATTAATTCTGCTTGATTCAAGTAAAACCCACCAGATTTGCGGCGCTTGTTTATTTTGTTGATTTCCCGCACCGTGTTTTCTATCGAAACATCCCAAGAGCGAGTAGAACGTTTTTCGGCCTTTTGTTTAATTAAATGGATGAGCAGAATTACTCCATAACTATCAATTTTATTGATTTTGTCACTGAGGCTCATTTCTTCTAACTCATCCACTAACAGCAACGCCTCATGGATTTTGCCTTGTTCTAGAAATTGCCTAAGTTCTAGCAGTTCTTCCATACTAAATTGGGTTTGTCTTGCTCTGATGACTCAAATAGGACAAGCTAAAACCATACAAACCATTTGATTGACTTAACCTCTAGGCGTGTAATAAAGACTTCTGTAATTAGCCGATCTTGGATTTCAGAGGGGTCAGCTGTCTCAAGAAATAATTCCAATGCTTCAACCAAATTACTGCGTGCTTCTTCAATAGTGTCACCTTGGCTAGCAATATCTAATTCTGGACAAAGTGATACATAGCCCTTTTCCTCACGCTCAATAATCGCGGTAAGTTGTTTTGTTTTCCTCATCTTTTACCTTTAGTTGAATCAGCTAATCTGATGATTTAATTATCGCTTTATTGGCTCTTTTTGCGCCAAGCTGGTTTCACCACCTGACGACTACGGGCAATTACTAAAGAATCATTAGGCACATCTTCTGTAACAGTGGAACCAGCAGCTACGTAGACATCATCTCCCAAGGTGAGTGGAGCTACTAAAACGCTATTGGAACCCGTTTTTGTGCGATCGCCTATTTTTGTTCGGTGTTTCTTCACGCCGTCATAATTAGCAGTAATTGTACCTGCGCCAATATTTACCTGATTGCCGACAACGGTATCACCTATATATGACAAATGGGCTGCATTGGTGCGATCGCCTAACTGCGTATTTTTCAATTCCACAAAATTTCCCACGCGGCAACCAGCACCTACTTGTACCTGACCGCGTAAATGGGCATAAGGGCCAATTCGGCTTCTTGCCTGCACTGTACTATTTACTACTACTGAATACTGGACTGTGACATTTTCAGCCAACTGGCTATTTTCAATTAAACTTCCCGGCCCAATATGACTTCCCGTTTGAATAACGGTATTTCCCCGCAAGTGAGTTTGGGGTTCAATAATTACATCTGGGTGTAATTCTACTGTTTCATCAATGGTAATGCTTGTTGGGTCGATGAGGGTAACACCTGCTAGCATCCATTTTTCCTTGATTCGCCTTTGCAAAATTTCGGATGCTGTTGCTAATTGCAAGCGATCATTAATACCGAGAATTTCGTGGTAATCTTCCACATCCACTGCCATAACTTTTCCCACTTGAGTCACGGCATCAGTGAGATAGTATTCTTTTTGAGCATTGTTTGCCTGGAGGTGAGGAAGCACTTTTGCCAAATCTGGCCAACGGAAGCAGTAAACTCCAGCGTTAATCTGCTGATTTTGTCTTTGGGCAGCAGTACAATCTTTGTGTTCGACCATTTGCTGCACAATATTTTCATCGTTACAAAAAACTCGCCCGTAGCCTGTGGGGTCGGGTAGGTGCGAGGTAAGAATTGTGGCAGCGTTTTGATTTCCGGTATGAGTTTGTAACATCTGCTTGAGAGTTTCGCTGCGTATCAACGGTAAATCGCCGTTAAGTATCAGCAAATCTCCTGTGTAGTCTTTTAAGTGAGGAAGTAATTGCTGGATAGCATGACCTGTTCCCAGTTGCACAGTCTGTTCAACAAACTCCAAGCTAGGAATTGAATGCATGGCAGTTTGCACTTCCTCAGACTGATATCCCACAATCACAATTTGCCGTGAGGGCGAAAGTGGTTCTACACTTTCGAGAACTCTCTCAACTAGCGATCGCCCGCCCAAAGAATGCAAAACCTTGGGTAAGCGTGATTTCATCCGTGTGCCGCGTCCCGCCGCTAGAATTGCTACAACTACCATAGTTAGCTATCAGTGAAATTATGATTAATGCTGCTAGTACTTTAAGACTTAGGCTCAAATCATACTAGCTAATCATAGAAGACTGAAATATACAATGAGTCAGGACTATACCAATTTTCGCTGATCATGGCAGCTACAAAATTTCTGACTCCCTACTCTTTTTCATAATCGGAGCGAATAAACTCGGCAAATTGCTGCATTAGTTTAGGATTACGCCAACCGTAATCAGTTTCTTGTTGCATAATTGAAAGTGCTTCTACTGAAGTAAAAGCTTTTTTGTAAGGTCGTTCGCTGGTTAGGGCATCGTAAATATCAATCAACTGAAATACTTGCGCCAGGTAGGGAATATCATTCTCCTTGAGTCCATCAGGGTAGCCTGAGCCATCCCAGCGTTCGTGGTGATGGCGAATAATCGGAATTACACCCCGCATACTGCGTAGTGGCTGGCAGATTTTTTCTCCAATCAAAACATGCTGCTGCATGATCTGCCAATCTTCGGGGGTGAGTTTGCCTTTTTTCAGCAGCACTGCATCGGGAATACCCACCTTACCAATATCGTGGAGATAACCACCCCACCTTAAATCTCGAATTTGGTAGCGTGAGAGGTTGAGGTATTCACCAAAAACTTGCCCCAGTTTTACCAAGCGTTCACAATGGTTGCCTGTATTGGGATCACGACTTTCAATCGACATGGCAATGGAAAATAGTACTTGTTCGGCATGGTCTAAATCTTCGTTTAGACGCTTTTGCCTCACTAAGGACTTTACACGCGCCGCCAGTTCTACACGATCAAAGGGTTTGGTGAGAAAATCATCTGCCCCAACTTCAATTCCCCGAATACGCGATCGCCTGTCATTTAATGCTGTAATAAAAATGACTGGAATTAGCCGAGTCTGCTCATCTTGTTTAAGCAATTGGCACACTTCAAATCCATCCATTTCTGGCATCATTACATCCAACAAAATCAAATCTGGCTGTTTTTGAGTTACCAACCCTACAACCATAGAACCACTATCCGCCTCAATCACTTCGTATCCTTCCATCCCCAAGAGGGCAACAGCAGTCATCCGACTGGCGGCATGATCGTCAACTACTAAAACCTTCGGCGGATCTAAATCAAACCCATTCACTTTAGAACCTTTGGCTTGTAGTGTTCTAGAGACCAATGAATCATCACAATTAACATCAATTTTTAGCCAAGAAGACACTGGTTGGCTATCTTTAAGCATAAGGTCTTCTTGAGATAAGCCTAAAGAATAAGCCTCCACATTATTGTGCGATCTTACGGCATGATTTGAACCGATACTCTTCACTGTGTTAATGGGGTTAGACCCATTAACAATTTGTTCTGTAAAGCTTGTATGGTTGGATTTCCATTGAATCACAAAGGCACTCCAGTTTTTTGCACAAGTTAACAGTGTCAGATTTCAAAAAATTTAATATTTGGCTGTATCATAACCAGAGTTTTTATAGGGATTATGCATGATGTCAAGCTGTGTATCTAAGTTTTTAGCAGCATGTATCTTTTATGTTACGAATAATGGGTATCTTGTTGTCAAATTTTTTGCTTCTAATTCCAGTATGATTAATTTTAACAGATGTTAAATCAGGTTTTTTACGGAGATTTTCTTCCAAGATAGCGTCAAAAACCACTGTAATTGCTCGCTTTCTCTCAAAATATAGGGTTTTTAGTTATGAGTCTTTATAGTAATCATAAAGTATACATATTTTTACTTACTCAGTTATCGTAATACTCAAACAATATGTAAAATTAGATACTATCATAATTTTACATATTGTTTGCATCGGAAAAACTCATTGCCTGAGAGGTTAGATGCTCCCGTCTAACCGAAAAGCGGTTAGCGGGAGAGCGTCACAAAATCCCTGCCTTATGTTCCCAATAGCCACCTTTTTCGCCAACGAGAGGTAGGCTCTAGTGAAGAGGCTTGTTGCTCTTGTTGTCGCCGCATTACGATGACTTCGGTTGAATCGTTTAATTTCAGATCGCGATAGGGAACGGCAGCACGGGTTAGCAAGTGTTCTTTTTCAACTTGCGAGAGGGGAGTGAGTGTTGTTAGCGGTAGCGTGGCGTTGAGCCAGTGCTGAGTGGTGTTAGCGGTAGCGGGGCATTGAATAAGTGCTGAGTGATTTTTACACTCAGCATTCCTGGAATGGGCTGCTAGAGTACCAGGCGATCGCCTTCCCACAGGTGGGGTAGAACCTATCGCCAAACCAGCAGATAAAAGTGCTGTGCGTACAGCAGCAGAACAAGAGTAAGTAGCCAATAAACCATCTTGATGTAAACAGAATGACAGTTGTTTAATAAATTCAACAGTCCATAATTGAGGGCATTGAGGTGGTGAAAAGGGATCGAGGAAAATTGCATCTGCCCAGAAACCTGACTGACGTACTAGCTTTATCGTAGTTCTGGCATCGCCAATTAGTAGTTTTGCTTTTAGACAAGGTGTTTGTACTTGATGCTCAAAAGCTAGCTGCGACAAAATTTCAATATAGTTACAGTTCCAATTGTCAAATAGGTTATGAGCGATCGCAGCTTGTGGAACCCTTGGATTGAGTTCTAAACCAATTACTTCAACACAACAACTGGGATTCACTCCCCAAATTGTCTGCAAAGCAGCAGCTGTGTTATATCCTAGACCATAACAAACATCCAACAACCGCAAAACTGGTTTTTGCGCGGCTATAGCCAGTTGAGTAGGTTCCACAAACTTGAAAAAACTCTCCTGCTGCGCTCCATAATGACTATGAAAAGATTCACCAAACTCTTCAGAAACAAAAGTGAAGGAGCCATCTGCTGTTAACTTAGGTGTAAAATTCTCTAAGTCTGACATTTTATAAATAAAACTAAATAATGACCAATGCCCCTCAAGAGTCCTGAGTAATGAGTGCTGAGTCGGGAGTGGGGCAGAGGGAAGAATAACTCTTAACTCCTAAATCAGCACTCAGCACTATTTTTTCCCATGCCCAATGCCCCATTCTCAATGCCCCATTCCCAATTTGTTGTTTCGCCAGCTTGGTTGTTTGAACATTTAGAAGATCCACAAGTCGTTATTGTGGATTGTCGCTTTTCTCTAGCTGATCCACAACTAGGGCAACAACAGTACCAAACAAGTCATATAGAGGAATCATATTATCTGGATTTGAATCAGGATCTTTCCAGTCCAGTGGGTAAGCATGGTGGGAGACATCCTTTACCTAACCCTAATGATATCGCTAACAAATTTGCAGCGATTGGGGTAAATTACCAAAAAACTTTAGTTGTAGCTTATGATGATTCACGCTTTGCCTTTGCGGCTCGTCTATGGTGGCTTTTGCGCTATCTAGGACATGAGCAAGTTGCGGTACTGGATGGAGGCTGGGCTGGATGGCAAAAAGCTGGGTACCCTGTTACGGATGTCGTTCCTCAACCCCGAATGGGTACGTTTGTAGCTCAAGTGCAAACAGAAAAGATGGTAGATATTACAGCAGTGAAAAGCCGAAAAGATAGCCACGAGGTAGTATTGGTAGATTCAAGAGAAAGCGATCGCTATCGAGGTGAACGAGAGCCAATTGATAAAATTGCCGGACATATTCCTGGTGCAGTCAACTATCCTTGGCAAGAAGTTACAGACTCGAATGGCTACCTACTCCCTCAACCAGAACAACGCCGTCGGTGGGAACAGCTAGAAACAGCCGAAGAAATATTGGTTTATTGTGGTTCTGGCGTTACTGCTTGCGTAAATTTACTTTCTTTAGAATTAGCTGGCATTAGCAAAGGTAAACTTTATGCTGGCAGTTGGAGTGATTGGATTTCTTATTTATAGTCATTAGTCATTAGACATCTCCAGAAATTAATTATGCGTTACCTGAAACCCTTGTAGAGACGTTGCAATGCAACGTCTTTACATTCATTTTCACCAGATGTCTATTGGTCATTGGTCATTAGTGAGCTACACGCAGCGTCTCGTAGAGAGAAACAAGGGTCACGCGTTAGAGTCATTAGTCATTGGTTTTTGACTAAGGACAAATTTCAAAACCGACCTAATTGCAAATTGTAATTAATAGTGAAGAACCAGCCATCAAAATCAATGTTTTCGGCGGTTGAACTGCCTAAATTCACTCCAGCTTGCACATTCAAATTGCTGGTATCAGATATTCGGTAATTTAAGTGTCCGAATAGCCGATGAAATTGGTCTTCTCGATCGCGCTGTGTAAAGTCCGAAAAGTTGCCCTGGTAGTCGATACCAACCTGGAGAGGTTTTTGCAAGTAGTAGTTCAGTGAAACCCAAAAGGAATTTATTATCCGATTACGACTTAAGGGATCAGCAAAATTTGCACTCAATTCGTAGAAGCTATCTAGCGTTAATCTTGGAGTTAAGGGATCTCGCCGTCCCAGAGACAGTTGAAAAGAATTCTCACTTAAAAAACGATCGCCTGCTTTAAAGCTATTCAGGCGATCGCTGTTTTTGGCATAAAATAAGTGTTGATTGCTCCAACTGATTTCTCCGAACATTCGCTGCGATAGCTGCTGGTAAAGGCTAAGATTAAATCTCACCTGGTTGTAATGATATTGCGACTGATTTATATAACGAATGAGATTGCCATCAATTGAGGCGTTTAAATAAGTCTTAGATGTCAAAGGTAAATATGCAGAGGCTAACGTCAGTCCAGAAATGATTAAACCATCTTCTATGGGACTATCATTGGAGGAAAAAATATTACTTGTCTGAAAGTAGCCTACACGGCCCAGTAGATAGCCTACGGGTTTAACGTTAGGTATTCTGGGTTGTTCTATTGGTGGTAGCTGCTGTTCTAGGGGTCGTAACCTCACCCGCAATCCCAATTCGCGATCGCTATCAGATTCAGGTGGCTGTTTTGGCGATCGCAGCAATTGTATTAGCTTATCTAGCCTTTCGGAATACTTTATCTCAGGTGCATTCAACAGTTGCTCTTTTGACTCTGAAGGAGATGTAGGCAAATTACTTGGCTGCAACTCTAGCTGTGGCGAGTCATTTTGCTTTTGAATATTTTCAGGTTCTTCAGTTTGGTCTGGGGTTTGAGTCGTTTCTGGTGTTTGCTGTGTCACATTTAACGGCATCTGAGAGTCAGAGTCTAAAGGATGCGACTCATCGGATTGCTTGCACAAAGAGTTAATTGCCCCTTGCTCCAAATTCTGACATAGCCCATCAATTAGCTGTGTATTTGCTAAATTTTTAGGACGCCAAATATCTGTATTTGCAGATTCTACCGCATCTACTCTAATGCAACACCAGCTTCCACTACTGGATGTTAACAAAATACAAAAAAATAAATTCTTCCAGTTTTTGAGTCGCATTTGTTAGATTGCGTTGATCGCATTTGGCAAATGTAGACCCATAAGCTGTATCGGAAGTTCCGACTCAGAAGATATAATTGAGTGCATTGATCTTAACCTTGTAAGTATATACTTAAACTACAAACTGACATTGCTGATTTTCGGATTCATAGCCGGATTTTTTTGCAAAACTGAGATGAGGCGATACTGTTTATCTTGCTCAAGTTTAGTGAAATATAGCCACTAAGTTACTTCACAGCGCATCCCTAACAGCTTCTTGTCTCTGTAGCTGATCTGATGAGAATCGATTATATCTAAGGTATTTTTGATTTAATTATTGATATCAAGTAACCCTTTTTTATCAGGCTAGTAGAACCCAATCGCTGAAAGCCTTTCTTAACTTTGTTTTTCACTTTTTGGCTAAAAATTTTCATTCATGTTAAAAAACAAAGCCTTAAACCTTGGTTAAATCAAAGTATTAGCTATGGATTCTATCTTGTTTTCCAAGAGTTACAGAAGAGCGTTAAGTTAAGTCGGCATGATAAAACCCATGTATATTTAGTTTTGTAAAAACTATGTAATGACCAATTTCTAGCTATTCGTTGATTTTACATTTTGTTATATAGCTTGCTTTTTTAACGCCGACTTACTAACTTTAAAATTTGCCGCAAGCTTTATTGTATATTCACAAGTTATCAAACTATGCTTTATAAATCGTTTCCACTATTAGTGATTGGTTTATGGGGAATTATAGTACTGCCATTGCCAAATAGGGTAAGTGCCATAACTCCTCTAACGCGAGCAGAGATTCAGAACCTCCGCAACATAGTACAACTGATACCCAAAGATAAACTGAAAAAACGTCCTGCACGCAAATTAGATGCAATGGCTCCTGGAGACGGGTTGTCAACTGGTCGAGCTTCCCTAGCAGATTTGCGTTTCAATGATGGCTCTTTGGCACGAGTTGGAGAACAGGCGTTATTTCAATTTTTGCCGAAGACTCGTGACTTTAAACTGTCAAATGGGACTGTGTTGCTGCTCATCCCACCAGGAAAAGGGCGAACACGCATACAAACACCCAGTGCAGCAGCAGCAATTCGTGGTTCAGCATTATTTGTACGCTACGACCAACAAACAGACACCACGATTGTGGGTGCGCTGACAAATAGTGGCATTGAAGTTTCTAACAAAGATGCTTCTGAAACTAAGTTGCTAGAAGCAGGGCAAATGGTGATTTTAGTTAAAGGGAAATTTCAGAGATTATATGATTTTGATCTGAGAAATTTTTATGAAACGAGCCAACTGGTTCGAGAACTTGATTTGAACAGGCAAAGTCCTGTGCCTACACCTGATCCTGCAATCACTAGTGTTCAAGCCGAAACTGCTGCGGCCTTGGAAGCACAGCCACCGATAAAAGGCGAAGGAGTAATTGAAAACCCCTCTTTTGTGCGGCTAACTCCTAGTCCTTCAAATTCGTCTACTAGTAATGATGTTATCAAAGACAATTCCTCAGCAAACTCTTCAAATTCAGAGAAAACAGGACAAGCCTCGACAAATACTAAGCAGCAGAGTGTACCATCTGGTAACAACACTGAGGATAGTAACGTTGGTGTTGATTCTAATCCAACCCTAACAACACCTCAAAACTCCTCAACAGGAAACCCGACAAATAAAAATCCACAAAATAACACATTACCAATCAGCCCAACAGATAAAACACCTGTAAACCCAACAGATCCAACACCTGTAAACCCAACAGATCCAACACCTGTAAACCCAACAGATAAAACACCTGTAAACCCAACAGATACAACACCTGTAAACCCAACAGATACAACACCTGTAAACCCAACAGATACAACACCTGTAAACCCAACAGATACAACACCTGTAAACCCAAC
>JBBSOX010000092.1:0-26255 GCA_038259325.1 Chroococcales cyanobacterium
GCAGTGATTTTTCACCATATTTTTAATCCTCAAATCTTCATAGGCTATCAAGTCGTTAGACTGAACTACGCACCGTGCTAATTTCACAGCATGGTCTTTACGTTGCCTACTTATTTTGAGGTGGCGATTGCCTAAAATCTGTCTTGCTTTGCCCCTATTCCTTGAACCTTTTACTTTTCTCGAAACTCGACGTTGTGAACGTTTAAGAACCTTTTTACCAGTGCGAAGAAACTTAGGGTTCTCAACAATTGTTCCATCTGAATCGGTGTAGTATTCTTTCAATCCAACATCCAAACCAACTGTGTTGCCAGTAGGCTCTATGTTTTCAGAACGATCTACGTCAATGCAAAACTGAACATATATGCCATCCGCACGTTTTACCAATCTCACCCGTTTAATCTGGTTAATTTGGTAGAAGTGCAAATCACGAGTTCCTTTAAGTTTTAATCGTCCAATCCCTTTTTTATCACTGAAGTTTATAGATTTACGATCATCAGCAAGCTTCCATCCTGATGTCTTGTACTCAACAGAACGACAATCTTTCTGGAATTGAGGATAACCTTTTAAACCCGGAACCCCCTTCTTACAGTTGTCATAAAAGCGAGAGATAGAAGACCATGCTCTTTCAGCACTAGCTTGACGAGCCATTGAATTGAGTTCATTAGCAAAAGGAAAATTAGCTGCAAGCACCGCGCAGTATTTTTGCAAATCGTTTTTACCAGTGTTTTTAACGTCCATCCATAGCCGAATACAGCTATTGCGAATGAACTTTGCAGTCCGAATTGCATCATCTATTGCCGATAATTGTGCTGACTTCCCGTAGGCTTTGAACTCAAAAACTAGCATTGCTTTATCTCCAATCTTATACTACCATAGATGGTATAAGATAGCTAGATGCAGTCAGAACATTAATTTTGAAGGCGGTTAAAACCGCTTGTGTCGTTTTTCATCCCTGCTCTGAAGAGACAGGGCTTTCAAACTTCCCACTATTTTCTGTAAACGCAGGGGAGTGTGGAAGCGATGTCTACGATGGTCACTGATCTTGTTGAAGTGCGGGCTACGCCTACCTATTATCCCATTTTCATTGTTCAAAATCGATGGCGGAGCCATTGGGAATGCATTCCCAGGTGGAACCTGGGAACGAGTACGAATATTAAACTCTTAACTTTTGTACAGACGCGATTAATCGCGTCTCTAAATTATTTGCTAAAGCCTTTAGCGCGAGAGGTTGAAGGTAGACAAATGCAGTTTTCGAGTTGACTAATTAAAGCCTCACGATCCAAATTTTGACCAATCAGCACGATTTGGTTTTTCAATTGACCTTTCCATTCATCATCATCCAACGTAAAGCGTTTACCGCAAAGGTGGAAAATATGACGCTTCGGACTTTCATCAAACCACATAATCCCCTTCGCTCGGAAGATATTTGAGGGTAGCTGGTTATCTAAGAAATACTGAAACTTCCTAATAGAAAAAGGCTTATCGCTTTGGAAAGAGATGGAAGTAAAACCATCATTTTCTAAATGGTCAGAATGATGGTGATCGTGGTGATCGTGGTCATGGTCGTGATGATCGTGACCGCATGTTGAGTGGTCATGATCATCATGGTCGTGATGTTCATGATCGTGATGGTCGTGATGGTCGTGCTCATCCGCCACTGTGTCAAAATATTTATCAGACTCAAACAGACCAACACTGAGAATTAACGGGAGTGGCACTTGCGATCGCGTGGTGCGGAGAATTCTCGCTCCTTCCTTAACTTCGTTAATTTTTGTTTCTAACTCATTCAAAGTGGCTTCATCAACCAAATCAGTTTTGTTCAGCACAATTACATCGCCATAGGCAATCTGGCTGTATGCCGCCTGAGAGTTAAATAAGTCTAGGCTGTAATTTGCCGCGTCTACTACGGTAATAATCGAATCCAAGCGAGTTAAATCTCGCAATTCTGTGCCCAAAAATGTTAGAGCTACTGGTAGCGGATCTGCCAATCCAGTTGTTTCCACTACTAAATAATCTAGATTTTCTTGACGTTCTAAAACTTTGTAAACTGCATCTACCAAATCATTATTAATAGTGCAGCAGATACAACCATTATTTAGCTCTACCATGTTCTCATCAGTGGAAACAATTAGCTCGTTGTCGATGCCAATTTCGCCAAATTCATTTACTAGAACAGCGGTTTTTAAACCCTGTTGGTTGTTAAGGATATGATTAAGTAAAGTCGTCTTGCCACTACCGAGAAAACCCGTAATAATTGTTACTGGCATTCCTTGTTTGGGCGTATCCATTGCCGAAGATTCGGATGTAACTGCTGATTGCATAGCGCTGTTATCAAATAATCAAAAAATAGTAATGTAGCGCCGCTAGGCGGAAGTCAAAAGTTAACACTGAGCGGAGTCGAAGTGTCAAAAGTCAAAAGTCAAAAGTCAAAGACTCTTGATTTCTGGGCTTTCGAGATTTTGTCCAATAGTATGTTGATTTCCGCCGTGACGTACTAGCATAGGGATGCTGGACTGTCATCCCAGCTGCTTTACCCTATTATTACCGAAAAATTGGTTGAACCAAGAATCCCCGTCGATTTATCGCGGGGAGTGTCAAGTATCTCCTTATTTCAGCATTACTCTGTTATGACCCTAACCCTTTACAATAGCCTCACCCGCCGTCAAGAACCGTTTGAAACAGTCGAACCAGGCAAGGTTAAGATGTATTACTGCGGTGTGACGGTGTACGATTACTGCCATTTGGGTCATGCCAGAGCTTGCATCGTTTGGGACGTTGTGCGCCGATACCTCCAGTTTATCGGCTATGAAGTCCGATATATCCAAAATTTTACTGATATTGATGACAAGATTCTCAATCGAGCCTGTGTTGAACATTCATCAATGGAAGCTGTAGCCGATCGCTTCATCAAAGCATATTTTGAGGATATGGCGCGATTGGGAATCAAAGAAGCTGATGAATATCCCCGTGCTACCCATACGATGAATGGCATTCAGCGGTTAATTCATGAGTTGGAAAATAAAGGTTTTGCTTACCCTGCTGACGGCGATGTGTATTATGAAGTGCGGCAGTTTGCTGACTATGGCAAGCTTTCGGGACGCAAGTTAGAGGATATGCAAGCCGGGAAAAGCGATCGCGTCAACGTAGAAGACCCAGAGTACCAAAAAAAGAAAGACCCCTTTGATTTTGCTTTATGGAAGGCAGCAAAACCGGGAGAACCTGCTTGGGAGTCACCTTGGGGCGCAGGTCGTCCGGGGTGGCATATAGAATGCTCGGCAATGGTACGCGATCGCTTGGGCGATACCATAGATATTCATGCTGGTGGTGCTGACTTAATTTTTCCCCATCACGAAAACGAAATTGCCCAATCTGAGGCTGTGACAGGAAAACCCCTAGCGCGTTACTGGTTACATAACGGCATGGTGAAGGTAGATGGTGAAAAAATGTCCAAATCTTTGGGCAACTTTACCACTATTAGAGACTTACTGGATCGAGGAGTTGACCCAATGGCAGTACGGTTATTCGTGCTAACCGCTCAATATCGTACACCCATAGATTTTACCGACGAAGCGATCGCCGCAGCAACCAACGGTTGGCACACCATTAAAGAAGGTTTACTTTTCGGCTACCAATACGGTAAAAAACTAGGATGGGGAGTGGGGAGTGGGGAGTGGGGAGTAGGAACTGACTCACTACTTCCTGAAACTATTGAACGCTTTCAAGAAGTTGTAAATAACGACTTTAATTTTCCTGGTGGGTTAACAGTGCTGTTTGAATTAGCCAAAGAACTGCGCCGTGAAGGAAATATTATTGTGCATGAAGGAAAAACCGAAACTTCTCCTGATGAGTTACAGCGTCAATGGCAAACTCTTGTCACATTGGCTGGAGTTTTAGGTTTAGAAGCCGAGATAGAAGCGGAAACTGGCAAGAGTAATGGTTTAAGCGATGCCGAAATTGAAGCGAAAATTCAGCAAAGGCAAGAAGCACGTAAAGCCAAGAATTTTGCCGAAAGCGATCGCATTCGTGACGAACTCCAAGCAGAAGGTATTACGCTAATTGATAGCCGTGATGGTACACGCTGGCATCGGAATTAGGGAGTAGGGAGTAGGGAGTGGGGAGTAGGGGGAAATTCCCCATTCCCCATTCCCCATTCCCCATTCCCCATTCCCCATTCCCCATTCCCCATTCCCCATTCCCCATTCCCCATTCCCTTAAATTATGTGGTCTGAACTTAAAAAAGCGATCGCTAGTTTCAACATTCCTGCTGATTGGATTGGTATTAGAGCCGTAAAGGAGACTTCTAATAACCGTTTAGTCCGTGACGCCTTACCCCAACTAAACAGCAAATCCTTCACTGTCGGAGCCATGCTGGAAGTTTTGGTCAATGGCTGTCTGGGTTATGCAGCAACTAACTCTCTTGAACCGTCTTCCCTCCAAGCTGCTGCCGAAACAGCCTATAAACAGGCACTAGCAGCCAGTGAATGGTGGATACATCCCTTCCGTGAAAGTGAGCGCCCTAAAGTCGTTGGTGAATATAAATCTCCATTTCTTGAGCCATTGGATGCTTTGAGTCCGGGAGAAATCAATGATTTACTGATTCAGATTTGCCAAACGCTAAAAGTTGACGACAAGATTGTGCAAACCATAGCCAGTGCTAGCACCATCGAGAGAGAGTCTTGGTTTATTAGCAGCAACGGCTCAGAAGTCTATCAAAAAATTCTATCTATAGGCACTCATTATGGAGCCACCGCTCAAGATGGGGTGGTTGTCCAGCAACGCAGCAACAACGGTTCTCAGGCAAACTGTTATCAAGGTGGATTAGAACTTTTAAAACAAGAAAACTTATGGCATCGGGTGCGGCAAATTGGCGAACAAGCAGTAGAACTATTAACAGCAGAAGAATGCCCAACCACCCGTACCAATTTAGTTTTAGCCCCAGACCAAATGATGCTGCAAATCCATGAAAGTGTTGGGCATCCTCTAGAAATTGACCGAATTTTGGGAGATGAGCGTAACTATGCTGGGGGCAGTTTCGTTAATAAAAATGATTTTGGCAACCTAGTATATGGTTCGCCACTGATGAATATTACCTTTGATCCCACCGTGCCTGGTGAATTTGCTAGCTATGGCTTTGATGATACTGGTGCTGTAGCAACACGGGAGTATTTGATTAAAGAAGGTGTACTCCAGCGAGGTGTAGGCAGTCTGGAGAGTCAAGCAAGAGCAGGTGTAGCAGGAGTTGCCTGTGCCCGTGCTTCCTCATGGAACCGACCAGCGATCGATCGCATGGCAAACTTAAATTTAGAGCCTCTAAACGCTAGCTTTGAAGACATTATTGGCGGGATAGAACACGGCGTTTACATGGAATCTAACCGATCTTGGTCAATTGACGATCGCCGCTACAAATTTCAATTTGGTTGCGAATACGCTAAATTAATTGAAAACGGTAAACTCACCAAAACTCTCCGCAATCCTAACTATCGCGCCACAACACCAGAGTTTTGGCATAGTTTAATCCAAGTAGGCGATGCCACAAACTGGCAAATGTATGGTACTCCTTATTGTGGTAAAGGAGAACCAAATCAGGCTATTTGGGTAGGACATGGTTCACCCGTTTGTGTATTTGCTAATGTCGAAGTTTTTGGTGGAGGAACTTGAAGAGGAGACGGGGACACAGAGACGTTTTCATTCTCCGCGTCCCCACTCCCCACTCCCCGCTCCCCACTCCCTACTAATATTTAATATCCATGAAAATTGAGGAATTATCTGCGTTAGAAGTCAGCTTTAATCGACTTATTGAAACTCTGCTGATTAAAAAATCTGAAAGTGAACAATTCACAGTGAAACTCAGCAGTGAAAGAAGTCAGTTTACTCGTTTCAATCATGCGAAAGTGCGGCAAACCGGTTGTGTTGCTGATGGTTGGCTCGAACTGACTCTGATGGCAGATCAGCGCAGCAGTGTTCGACAGTTTCCCTTTACTGGAAATTGGGACGTAGATTGGCAGTTAGCATATACTGCTTTGCAAGAACTACGTGATGAACTTATTATATTACCCATCGATCCGTATCTAGTTTTGCCATCAGGAAATAATACCAGCCGGGAAGTACATTCTGGGAATTTATTGGCGGCGGAAGCAGTAGTACCAACTGTGCTAGAACTAGTTGCTGAATTAGATTTTACTGGTATATATGCTGGAGGAATAGTAATTAAAGCTTATGGTGATTCCAGTGGTCAACAACATTGGTTTGCTACCGATTCTTTTACCTTAGATTATTCTCTATTTTCCACTTCTGGACAAGCAGTTAAGGGCACATTTGCAGGAAGTGATTGGGATGAATCTGCTTATGTGGCCAAAATTAGCGAAGCCAAAAAGCAACTCGAATTGCTTTGTCGCCCAGCGAAAGAATTGCCACGGGGACAATACAAAACTTATTTTGCACCTGCTGCTGTTGCCGATTTATTACTCATGCTTTCTTGGGGAGCTATCAGCGAAGCTGATATCCAACAAGGAAACAGTGCTTTAGCTGCTTTATCGCGTTTAGAAAAACAACTTTCTCCAAGATTTAGTTTGAAAGAAAATTTTCAGCGGGGATTAGTGCCGCGATTTAATGAATTGGGAGAAATGGCAGCATCGGAGTTACCTGTAATAGAAAAAGGACATTTGGTAAACACCTTGGTGAATTCTCGCACTGCTAAGGAATATCAAAAAATTACCAATGGTGCTAATGGTTCAGAGACTCTACGTGCGCCAGAAGTGAGTCCAGGAAATTTGCTATTTGAGCAGATTCTTCCGACATTGAATACAGGATTGTATTTATCGAATTTACATTACTTAAATTGGAGCGATCGCCACACTGGTAGAATCACAGGTATGACTCGTTATGCTTGTTTTTGGGTAGAAAATGGAGAAATTATCGCACCCATTGAAAACTTACGTTTTGATGAAAGTCTTTATCGCTTTTGGGGAGAAAACTTAGTAGATTTGACCGATTTTCAAGAATTCATTCCCGAAGTAGGAACTTATGAAAGTCGCCAACTTGGAGGTAGTTTAGTTCCCGGTATGCTGGTAAAAGATTTTACTTATACTCTGTAATCATTTTTAATTAAAAGCCAAAATTTTAAACCTATTACCAGTTAGGTATAAAAAACCAAGAATTTTTCTTAATAAATATTGTTGGGTTTCGCTATTGCTTAACCCAACTTATAATTTTTGCCCATCTATCGTTAGAACCTCTATTTTTTCTTACCTGGAGGTGAATTGCGCTGAGTGAGGTTATCAATTTGCAATTGTTGCCGTCCGTTGGTAATAATTCGCAACATATCCTTGAGATCCTGCTCAATATTTCCCAGGATGCCATCGGCATATGCATCAGCCCCATCTTCAATTTCTTGAGCCTGAGCGATCGCAGTTTGTCGCATTTGCTCTAACTCTTGCTGACAAGCATAGCGCTTGCGGTCAATCTCGGCGAGGGTTTCTTGCATAATTCCCTCGCACTCTTTTTGTACTTGTCGCCGCAGTTGTTCAGCTTCTTGTTCTGCCTGGTGAATAATATCGCTTTCAGCTAAAATTTGCGCTCTTTTTGCTTGCGCTGCCTCAACAACCTGCTGCCCATACTCTTCAGCTTCCAGCAGAATTTCGTCCTTTTGGTCGAGGACAGCTGCTGCTTCTTGAAAAAGCGATGGCAAGGCAAGCCGGATGTAATCAAGCTGATCCAGGAGCTTTTCTTCATCTATGAGAGTGCGTCCTGTCAGCGGAATCCTAAGACTAGAGAGAACCATTTCCTCTAGGCGGTTGAGTTCCTGCTGAATATCTATGCTTCCCTCTCCACTGAGATGCTCTTGAGGGGGGGGATTGCTTCCGTTGAGATTGGGTTCAACATTGGGGAGTTGTGATTGTAGCATTGGTATATATCTAGGGCAATGTGTGGGGGAACGAGATGATCGATAGAGCCACCAAACCTTGCAATCTCTTTTACCACACTACTACTTAAAAAACTATACTCATTTGAGGTTGCGAGAAAAACTGTTTCTATATCGGTAGAAAGAGTTTTATTGGTGTGAGCCATTTGCAGTTCCACTTCAAAATCTGACACAGCCCGTAAACCCCGCAGTAAAACTTGGGCTTGTCGCATTTGGGCATAGTTGACGGTAAGACCATCAAAGCTGTCTGCTTCTACATTAGGTAAATGTTGTGTAGAATGACGAATCTGATCTAGCCGTTGCTCTACACTAAAAAGTGGCATTTTGTTGGGGTTCCGCAGTACAGCGACAATCACCCGCTCAAACAGCCGACTACTGCGCTGGATGAGGTCAAGGTGTCCCAAAGTGATGGGGTCGAAGCTACCAGGATAAATAGCAATCACAATTTTAGATATATCAAAGTTATTTAGGTGATTATATCGAAACCGTTTTGTGTAACTTACTCAAATCTACCATCTTGCGCTGTGAGTAAGGATGCTAAACTCAATTGTTTTAGTGGCACAAGTTATGCTCAACTAGGCTTTAGGAACTAGACTCCTAAATATGGATACTGGTTTTTTCCTACGTCCCCACAATGTTGTGGAAGATTTAAGGGCAGTTCCAGTATTCGAGACGTAAGAAACTCCGTACTTAGCAAAGTGCGCGGGTAGTTAACGAACTTTTCTAGGTAATTTTTCATGGCACTGGATTTTTCCACCTTGCCCTTGGCGTTTCAATTTACTTCTCCAGGACCGATTCTGGTGAAATTAGGGCCACTAAGTATCCGCTGGTATGGCTTACTGATTGCCACAGCAGTGTTAATTGGCGTTATCCTTTCCCAGGAATTGGCAAAGCGTCGTAATGTTAATCCTGAGTTGCTAGGCGATTTGTTCTTTTGGTTGTTGATTGGGGCAATTCCTGGCGCACGGCTATATTACGTTTTCTTTGAGTGGTCAAAATATGCTCCAACTCCCGGAAAAATCTTTGCTATCTGGGAAGGAGGTATTGCCATTCATGGAGCAATTCTTGGTGGCGTTTTAGCTGCGTTAATCTTTGCCAAAATCAAGCAGGTTTCTTTCTGGCAACTGGCAGATTTAGTAGCACCTTCGCTGATTTTAGGGCAAGCGATCGGACGTTGGGGCAATTTCTTTAATTCTGAAGCTTTTGGCGATCCCACAAATTTACCCTGGAAACTGTATATTCCACCAGAGCATCGTCCTGTAGAGTATGCGAGTTTCGATTACTTCCATCCCACCTTTTTATACGAATCTCTGTGGGATTTAGCAGTGTTTGCAATACTAATAACATTGTTTTTCCGGTCTTTATCCGGTAAGCCACGTTTGAAGGTAGGCACGCTGTTTCTAGTTTACTGGCCAGCCTACAGCTTAGGACGCTTGTGGATTGAAGGTTTTCGCACTGATAGCCTGATGCTTGGGCCTTTACGGATAGCACAAATAGTCAGTAGTTTAGGAATTTTATTTGGATTAGCTGGATTAGCTTGGCTTTACTTACTCAAACGCCCTTTACCCGATGTAGTTCCTACTCCTAAGGGAGATGAGGGGATGAGGGGATGAGGGGATGAGGGAGCAGGGGGAGCAGGGGGAGCAGGGGGAGCAGGGGAGGCAGGGGAGGCAGGGGAAGAAAGAATAATAACTAATGCCCAATGCCCAATGCCCGATTCCCAAAAAATAAAAAATGCCCCAGAATATTTTCTAGGGCTTAACCAGGGTGCATCTACCATTACTCTCTACTAAGGAAAGAGGGTGAATCCGGAAAGATACTGAGAAAATATCAAAAAAGTTTTTTGAGGAATTGCCGTGGGTTCTTTTAAAAGTGAATATACAGAAAACCTGAGTTATAAAAAAACACTATATGCTATAGAACCATCTGTTTATATTGTCGGAGCAGGCCCTGGAGATCCCGATTTATTGACGGTGAAGGCGCAGAAACTACTAGCTGTTGCTGATGTGATTTTATTTGCTGATTCTTTAGTACCCAAACAGATTTTAGAACTTTGCCGAAAGGATGCGGAGATAATTAGAACTGCGAATCAGACTTTAGAAGAGATTTTGCCGATCATGATCGATAGGGTGCGATCGCAAAATAAATCTCTAGTCCGTCTCCATTCTGGCGATCCTAGTCTCTACAGTGCCATCCACGAGCAAATGCACCTCCTCGCAGAGGCAAATATTCCTTTTGAAGTCATCCCAGGTATCAGCGCCTTTCAAGCCGCAGCTGCCAAACTCAAAGTAGAACTGACTGTCCCTGGTTTAGTCCAAACCATCATTTTGACCCGCATCAGTGGACGTACAGAAGTTCCTGCCACTGAAGAATTAGCTACTCTTGCAGCACATCAGGCTAGCCTCTGCTTATATCTCAGTGCGCGTCATGTCGAAAATGCCCAAGCTAAATTACTCGAACATTACCCAGCCGAAACCCCCATTGCAATTTGCTTTCGCATCGGATGGCCCGATGAAAAAATCAGGGTTGTTCCCCTGAATGAAATGGCCGACTGCACTCATAAAGAAAAACTAATTCGCACTACACTTTATATAATCAGTCCAGCCCTCTCGACAGCAAAAGGGCGATCGCGTTTATATCATCCTGAACATAGTCATCTATTTCGTTCGTCTCATTAATAAATGCTGGGCATGGGGCATTAGGCATTGGGTATTGGGCATTTTGAGCTAGATGAATGAGTCTTTGAACTCCGTTAATCAGTCTTTGAGGTGGATGAATGAGTCTTTGAGGTGGATGAATGAGTCTTTGAGGTGGATTAATGAGTATCTGAGGTGGATTAATGAGTATCTGAGGTGGATGAACGAGTATCTAAGGTGGATAAATGAGTCTTTAAGCCAATGCTTGAACTTCTAACTCCCCCTGCCCCTGTCTTACCTAACGATAAACTTAACAATGTGAATAAAATCCAAAATCCCAATTCGATACTATGCCATTAATTAAAGTGCAAACTTCTGCATCGGCTCCTCCTCAAGCTGAAATTGAATCAATGCTTTTAAACTTATCAGCCAAGTTAGCAAAACGTTTGGGAAAACCAGAATCCTATGTAATGACTGCTTTTGAGCCAGAGATTCCCATGACTTTTGCCGGGAATACAGACCCAGTTTGCTACATCGAAATTAAGAGCGTTGGTACAATGAAGCCAGACCAAACCGCAGCAATGAGCCAGGACTTTTGCCAGGAGATTAACCAAACTCTAGGTGTGCCTAAAAATCGCATTTACATAGAATTTGCAGACGCTAAAGGTGCAATGTGGGGCTGGAACGGTACAACCTTTGGTTAATTCCCCGTCTTCTTTGGTCAAGACTAAGTTAATCTGGCAGGTGTAGGATAGAGATCCTACATCAACTCTTGATTTTTTATGTCTGCTACGCCTTTTGTATCTCAAGTTGAGTTACACAACCCAGTAAAATCAGAATTAATTCCCCCTCTTCTCGGTGCTTCTCTTGCGGAGTTAAGTACTTGGGTGGAGCAGCAAGGACAACCTACTTACAGAGCAAAGCAGCTGCATGAATGGATCTATGACAAGGGAGTGCGATCGCTAGCTGATATTTCTGTCTTCTCCAAGCAATGGCGGAAAGAAGTAGCAGAAATCCCTATTGGGCGCTCAACTTTACATTACCGCTCTGAAGCACCCGATGGTACGGTCAAATATCTTTTGCGATTAGCAGACGATCAAATTATTGAAACTGTTGGTATCCCCACCTTTGCAGAAAGGGGAGAAGGCCCAAAAGCCCGTTTGACAGTTTGCGTCTCTACTCAGGTAGGTTGTCCAATGGCGTGTGATTTCTGCGCTACTGGTAAGGGAGGCTACAAGCGCAACCTTGCACGGCACGAAATTGTCGATCAGGTGTTAACTGTGCAAGAAGATTTTCGGCAACGGGTTAGCAATGTCGTATTTATGGGACTAGGTGAACCGTTGTTGAATAGTGAGAATGTCCTAGCAGCATTGAAATCCCTGAATCAAGATGTCGGTATTGGGCAGCGATCGCTTACAGTTTCTACAGTGGGAATTCGCGATCGCATTCGTCAGTTCGCGCAAAACAATTTGCAAATCACTCTCGCTGTTAGTCTCCATGCACCCAACCAAGCACTGCGGGAAAAACTCATCCCCAGCGCCCGCGCCTATCCTCTAGAAGATTTGTTGGCTGAATGTCGAGAATATGTAGAAATCACTGGCCGCCGCGTTACCTTTGAATATGTTCTGCTGGCTGATGTCAACGATTTGCCAGAACATGCATTAGAACTTTCAAAATGTATGCGAGGGTTCCAAAGTCATGTGAATTTGATTCCTTATAATCCCATCCAAGAAGTAGACTACAAACGCCCCAACCGCGATCGCATTCAAGCATTTGTTAACGTCCTTAAGCAGCAAAATACTGCTGTTAGCGTTCGTTATTCCCGTGGTTTAGAAGCTGATGCTGCTTGTGGGCAACTCAGAGCAAGTAAAAATTAAACCTCTTGCAGTCAATTTTATGAATAAACATGGAACCACAGATAAACGCAGATGTATCTTGAGAATTATCTTTGTTTATCTATGGTGTAAAACTGTCTGAAATCCTATTTTTAACCTACCTGCCGCAGGTAGATGGATTACGGAAATCCGGCAACCCATGTAAAAAATGTGAATGTATAATTTAATTAAGATGAATATCTAAAAAACTAGATTTTTATGCAAAATCAAGATAATGCACCGGATATAACCTTGATTTAGGAAGCTATTCTCAATGCACTGAATATTGAGCGAAGGTTATGCACTGGAGGATACAAGTGTGTTGAGGTAGCTCGGCGAAACCATCACGCAAGCCTATAACGGTGAAGAAAGTTATATATATATTGACATTTTTAGGGTTTAGCGATCGCTAAACCTAACCTATAACAATTGAGGAAATAACTGTATGTTGAATCGCTTATTAATGATTATTGTGCTTGCAAAAGCTTTATCGATTAATTCTCCTGCCTATGCACAAATACTTCAGATGAATCCTCAGCAACCTGAGTCTTTTGACGAAAGAATGAGACGACAACAAGAGCAGGTAACTCAGCAAACACAAGAGCAATTGAAGGAAACATGGCTTCGGCTACAGCTTCAGCAACCCCAACTAGAACAACAACTGAGAATACAACAGCAAGAATTTACACAAGAACGGCAAGAATTGAGACGCCAGCAAGAACTGAGACTACAACAGCAACAGTTTACACGACAACGGCAACAATTTACACGGCAGCAACAACTAAGAATACAACAGCAACAATTCAGACAAGATCAACAAATTAGACAACAGCAACAATTAAGATTAGAACAACAGAGACGACAGCAGGAACTCAGACAACGGAAAAATAACTTGTGAAAAGTTTGAAATTTTTGATATATAACTTTATTATTAAAAATTAGAGAAAAAATTCTCCAATTTTTAATTTTTATTATCTAGCGGTTTATCATCTGGCGGTGTGCGTGAATGCCAGGGGCATAGGCTTCAATGACTTTGCCGGTACGAGTACAACTAATCATTAAATAGTCACAACTTGGGCATTGTGTCCGAGTTAATTGACTATCAGAAATATAATAACGTTCTGCATGGCTGCCACAATTTGGGCAGTAAATCTTTTGTACTGTCTGCATTTTAAAACCCCTGGTTGTAATTATTTTTTATTTGGGAAAGGTAGAAGTTAAACCAGTAAAAATTCTGGTTCGACCCAACTTAACAAACTGCTGTAATATTGACCGATTATTTTAAACAAAATTTCAGATTTGAAAAATTTTTGAAATCTTTGTATATTATCCTAATATTTAAGTGATTTTACCCTCCTACTTTAGATACATAAATTGTTTTTTAATTAAATCCTGCTTAGAGATTTGCTGATCCCTGTAGATAATGTCTTGAGATAGCCTTGTTTGGAGTGATTTTAGACGATTAAAAAAAGCCATTCTTGTATTCAAAAACTAAATCTATGAAAATACTGTATCTTTAGTAACAAAATCTCTAACTTAAGATTTAGTTAATATTTCCTAACAAGATTTATGAGATTAATTCTAGGGAGGTAATTTCATTAAAACTAGCGAATTTCTCAAGCAACGGCTTTTTTCGCTCAAATCAAAACTTCAAGAGCCGCTCCAAATCTCTTGGCGTGTGATTTCTGGGTTACTACTAAAGGAGATTACAACCGCAACCTAGAGCATCGGGTTGGTAATCAAAACCCAACTCCCCAACCCTACAAGGGTTCAGGGAGGGTTCTTCCAGGATGGCTGAATTGGTGTTCTAGCAGGGGATGATATCGTCTCTCAGAAAAAAGATTTTTAACAACGGGTTATTAATGTAGTGTTTATAAGTATAGCGAACCGTTGTTGAGTACTATCAGATAGAGATTGTTAAGTATTAATACAGTTAGGATAAGCGATCGCTACTCTAAGTTTGTAGATTAAAAGATGCTTTATTGATCAAGATATCATTTTGAAATCTAAGTGTGAAACTCCAGTATGGATTGATAATATCTGCTCTTTGAGATTTGCGATCGCTCAAATCGACATCTTGATCGTTCCACTGGTAAACCTTCTCATGTATTTGTCCATCAGCAGAATCGATATTGTTTTCATAAATCAAGATACCATCCCACCCTATAATGGAACGAACTTCATCATAAGACATACCTGTAGATATAGAGCTATATAAATTTTCTCTGATTTCAGATGACAAATTTATCTGTTGAATTTGTATAGTCTTAGTTTCATTAGGATTTTCATTAAAGGCTTTGAACATAGAGTTTATAAATAAACTAGGCATCTGAGTAATAGAAAAACCTCTATGAGAATAAATAAATGCAATCCATGCCAATAAAGCAACAGCTAAGAATATTGAATATTTCATAAAAAAAGGGTGGAATAACCACCCTACAATTTTCTCCAATTATATCAAGTAGGGTAACAACTAACGAATACCTGCGCTGCTTTCGCGGGTGCTGGAGTATGAATTTACAATACTATTAATTGTACCCCAGACTCTAGTTCTCATCTCTTTATAAAAACTCCCATTTAGTTCAGCACCAGAATTTTGAATAGTAAAATCTTGAAAAAATTCTCCGACTTTACCATTGTCGTATTCGGCTTCAAGCTTACCATCAATGGAAATCTTGCTAGACGAAGAGTTGTAATCTTGAGTGCGAGTTGAGTTGGTTACATTATCGATGTTTAAATTACTCTCTGTTCTGCTCCGCTGAACTGTCCACTGGTTCAAAACAAAAGTTTCACCTGCTAAAGCAGGGCTAGCAAACAAAGTAGCAAGAATAGCTAAACCGAGAACTTTGTTCATTACTTTGTCCTCATTATAAATTAGTTGCCTTTGCCAGATAAACTAATCTTGTCAAAGCAACTAAAAAAAGTACTAGGTGGGTTAACCACCCTAGAACCTCTTCAAATTGCATTAAGCACTATTAAAAGCTAACGAACACCCGCCGTAGTTTCATAATAATTACTCTCTGTCTTAGTTGTAGTGTTAATACTACCACTCAGATTAGTCCAATTAATTTCACTATATTTACCATATAGCTCACTACCTGATGTATAAAGGGAAAATTTTTCAAAGAAAAGTGTTGTACCACCATCGATTTCATCGATGATATCAATATCACCATTGACGTCAACCTTGTCAGCCCAAGAAGCGTATTCTTCGTCACGTAGTGAAAAAGTATTAGAATCAAGCCTTAAATCGGTCTTTGTTACGCTGTTACTCCAAGAATCTTCGCTACGCACAAATGTTTCACCAGCAAAAGCGGGAGTAGCTAAGAAGGTAGCAAGAATAGCAAAACCAAGAACTTTTTTCATGAGTTTATCCTTTTTGTGAATTAGTTGTTTTTTTCAGCTTCATTTTTAGGTAATTCTTGAGACTGAAACCTAGGAAGTTTGTTAGGTTCATTTGTATTAGTTCTGTTTATAGCAACCCCTTTACAGACAGCAGAAATCGTAGGAAAGCTGTCGGAGCTTAGTTGGATACCAGCACTGATTAATTCAGCACAAGCACGAGCATTGATAATCTCTACATCATATTGAGTCTTACGAGAAATAGTTTCAGCCATTTGTTTGCAAGTACTCTCTAGGCTTCCACCCAGAGGGAAAACTATAGCAGCATTCATAGCATAAGAGGCGTTGTTAGAGAAACTAATCCCGTCATAGGAGCTCAAAGAAGTCCCTAATATTAAAGATGGCCTCGGACATACAACATTTATTCCAGCTAATCCTTGAATCTTATAAGTAGCCGATTCACCAAGATTGTAAACTCCTGTTTGATTAATTGCAGCAGAGTTCCGTTGTTGATTATCAAGAATTTGCTCTTGATTAGGCTGAGATTGAGAATTAACAGAGTTAGTGACAGATTGCGCTTGGGCTTCGAGATTTACGCTAACTACTCCGAGTAAACATAGTAAGGAATGGTTAGTGAATAGTCGTAGAGCTTTTTTAAACATTTGAAGTTTTTTAGATATTGCAAAGGAAGGATGTTAAGAGTCATGGATTAAGTAACTTGGCAGAATAAAACCAAACTCTGCAAAGAAAGATGAATTCGTAAAAAATAGTCTTTCTTCTTGCCTCCTACCCCCTACCTCCTACTTCCTGTCTTATCCCAACGACAAATTTTTACGCTGACCTACTTGTTTTACTAATTGGGTGCTTTACCTCATCAAATAATAACGAGTAACATTGCTTGTAGTATCTACCACTTGATTTACTCTTTAAAGTGTTGAGGGTTATTAAATTTTGCTGTTCGCTATTCATCACGAACTAATATTCTCAACGATCCCAAAAAAACACGAGGGGGGTTTTGTGGGATTAAGTGGGAAGTTGGCAAATTGGCAAAGATTAATATTGATATAATGATAATAAAGCTTTAAAGATAAAATGAAGTTTAAATAAACTTTTTAGAAAGTTAGTAAAGAGAAGCGATTTTTTAAAGATCGAATAAACTTTTTCATAAATTATTAATACCATTGTATCATTAGTAATACTTAGGGAAACAATAGTTGAAATTATATAAAGTTAACAAATTTTATATGATTGCTATGCGACTTTTGAAAAACGTCCTACTCCTGTACCTTTCTTCTTTCGTGTTCCCTCCTCCACAAGTAAGTTGCTCAATCAAATCAGATTGCTACATCAACTATTAACAATTCAAAATCATCATCTCACGCCACTTGCTACAACGATGAGAACCGGACGCTTGCTCCTCTCTAAGAGGCGCTGCGTATAGGTTGCTTCTCCATAGGAGTTCATCGCAACGCAGTGGTTATCTTTGGAAGAAGGGGTTTTTAACCCTTTAATTTACCATAATTAAGCATCTGCATAAAATTCATTCAGATTAGTTTGATGTATGAACATTCAAGAGTTATTAACTATTGCGGACAAAGTGGTATCGAAATCATCTGGCAGACACTTGACTGATTTACAAAGTGATTTGTTAAAAGCATCTTCTGAAAATCAGACATACGAACAGTTTGCCAACGATCGCGGCTACTGCCTTGATTACATAAAGAAGGATGTAGGTTCTGCGTTATGGCAATTACTATCTCAAGCATTAGGGGAGAAAGTTACAAAAAAGAACTTTCGGCAAGCATTAGTGCGATATCAACAGGCTGAAAAATTTGTGAATTATAACGAAAAAGAAAAACAACAGTATTTTGGCATCTACCTGATGTTTTGGCTTTCTAGGCAAGCACAGAAGAATTCGACAACCGTTGAGAATTGATACTACAGGATAAATGCCGAGTAATACTGTTGCCTAGAAATTAACACTTTATTCATTGACAATTTCAAATACTTACAAAATATGCTTTTCACCCATATCAAGAAGGATGAAAATAATCATAAATTTCTTGAGCCAAACGCGGGCCTATTCCTGGAACCTCAGCAAGTTGTGTGGGTGCCGCTTGCCGAATATAATCAACTGAGCGAAAATGCCCTAGTAGCTGCTTTTGTCGATGATGTCCTAAGCCAGGAATTTCATCTAAACGCGATCGCTTCAATTTATCACTGCGTTGCTGACGATGAAAAGTCACTGCAAAGCGATGCGCTTCATCCCGCAACCGCCGCAACAGCTGCACCCCTGATTGTTCTGAATCAGTTGTTAAAGGTTTAGATTCTCCCGGTAAAAAAATCTCTTCTCGCTGCTTCGCCAAACTCACAACTCGCAAGTCTTCTAATAAATTCATCTCTTGCAAAACGGCGACAACGGATGATAATTGACCTTTACCACCATCGATCATGATTAAATCAGGCCAATCTGGATTACCCAAACGTGACAACTGTGGATCGTCGCCATACTTACGGAACCGTCGCCCAATAACTTCAGCAAGACTAGCAAAATCATCTGAATGCCCCGCCGTCACCGTGGGATTTTTAATTTTGTAGTGGCGATAATGTTGTTTGGCGGGTAAACCGTCGATAAATACGACTTGCGAAGCTACTGCATTTGACCCTTGAATATGGGAAATGTCATAACCTTCGATGCGGTGGGGTACATCTGGTAAATCAAGAATGGCTGCTAAATCTTGCATTGCTTGGTCGTTGCGATCACCTAATTTTTGCATTCTTTGCAATTCATACTGGGCATTTCGCTCTACCATCTCAATTAATTCTGCCTTAGTTTGCCGCAAAGGAGTCAAGATTGTGACTTTTTTACCTTTACGTTGAGTTAAGACATCCGCCAATATCTCGCTATCTGGTAAATCATGCTGTACCAAAATCTCTAAAGGTATTTCTACTGAGTCAGCAGTTTGATAATGTTCCTCTAAAGCTCGTTGTAAAATAGCTCCCGGTTCTGTGTGAGCATCCGCTACAAAGGCCAAGCGTCCTACCAATTGTCCAGCACGAATCTGGAATAGTTGGATGCAGGCGTGTTGTTCATTAGCTGCCAGTGCGATCGCATCTCGCGAAACAGTATCATCTGGTAAGGAAACTTTTTGATTGGCTGTCAGCGACTTTAACCCAGAAATTTGATCCCGAATCCGCGCTGCTGACTCAAAATTCAAGTTTTCAGATGCTGCGTTCATCTGTTGAGTCAAAATATCAATCAGTTCCTGAGTTCGCCCTTGGAAGACCATCGCTATTTTTTGTACAATTTTGCGATATTCCTCTGGTGAAATCATCTGTTGACACACACCCGGACAACGCCCTAAATCATAATTTAAGCAAGGACGATCTTTAAAAAGTGGTTGAGGTCGTTGTCGCTGTGGAAAGATCCGTTTACACAGGCGGACAATCTCTCGCAATAAACCAGCATCAGTATAAGGCCCGTAAAATTTATCCTTTTCTTTACCGAATTGGCGTTTACGGGTAATAAAAATTCGCGGATAATCTTCTGACCAAGTGATGCAGAGATAGGGATATTTTTTATCATCTTTGAGCAGCACGTTAAAGTATGGCTGGTGCTGCTTGATTAAATTTGCTTCTAGGGCTAGGGCTTCAGCTTCGGTATCAGTGACGATAAATTCAATTTCTGTCACCAACTTGACCATCGTGGCGATGCGTTCACTCTTGTTGTAGCCATCCCGGAAATAGGAACGGACACGCGATCGCAACTTACGCGATTTACCTATATATATAATGCGATCGCTACTGTCCCGCATGAAATAAACCCCCGGTTCCGGTGGAATTTCGGCTAGACGGTTTTCCAGTCGTTCTGGCTCTTTAAGCAGTGGTAGTATTTGAGTAGATATTGCCACAATTAAAATTAGTTAATCTTTCTTTATTTTAAGAAAAATTATTTTTTCGTGCCGATTTAACAAGTAAATGTAAAGTAGCCGTCATGAACTGTATACACCAGAACACATATTCGACTTAGATGTTTGCCCAAAAACCTGCTACAAGCATCAGAACTTTCGAGCAGACAGGAGTTGTGATCTTAGTCATCGGCTGCTAACTAGGACGGCGTAAATAAATAAAAACTTTGCTTCGTGAATCTATAATTAATATTTTTTAATTTGATAATATGATTGTTTAAAATTTTATATTTTAGATAAAAATATTTTTAATCCTGAGTTTTATACTTCTTCTTTGGGGTTCTTAATATTAAATAATGTGATTATGTATTGATTATATAAATCTAAGATAAATAGTTTATTAACTAGTAATATTTAACTTTTTAAAATGAACTTATAATATTAAGCGAATTAACGGATTTAGTAAGGTGAATTTAAGATTATGATTGAGAATATAGCTATTATAATAATTTCCGACAATAGATAAACTATGAATTTGCAAGACTTTGAAGCCCAGTACCGTGAAGCTATGGCTGAAACACTCAATGATCTGCAAACAGCAGTTTTGTTGTTAGAGCAAGTACAACAAAGGATTTCAAAAATTGGCAGTTCTGTCCAACATATTAGTGAGCGAGTGGAAGAGTTTATTGCAGAGCAAAAAGCTGAATAAATGCACGCCTAACAGAAGAGTTTATCTGTGGCGACAAGTCAACTCTTCTTCAATTGTAAAAATGAGATCCTGGAGTTTTAAAGGTTTGACAAAATAGCGGCGTGCGCCCAAACTCAGAGCTAGTTCTTGATCTGCTTTAAAAGCAAAGGCTGAAACCACAATGATAGGTATTTTTAACAAATCAGGTTTTTCCTGAACTTGTTTTAAGAGCGAATAACCGTCAACATCTGGCAATTTCAAGTCTAATAAGATTAAATCTGGCTCAAAATTATCTATAGTTGAGAAAAAAGTAGAGCCTTCTGATAAGCTTTGGACATCGTAACCACAGTAACTTAGATAGTCACTCAGCAACATCCGATTGAGATAATGGTCTTCAACTAGCAAAACTCGTCTAACCTTGTGTGACCGCAATGGCTTATTTATATTGAGTAATTGTGCTGTCATTACTACCTATTATCTTAAGTAAAAGCCAACAATTATTACCATAAACTATAATGGTATTGCATTTAAATGGTGAAATGAATAGAAATTTTACTTATGCAATCTACTGAAAATATTTATAACTTAAATTTACTTATACTATGATACTTATAATAATATTAAAATTAATGTCATTTTAATTAAAACTTAAGATTCTCTTTACGTTAATTTTATATTTTTTAGTATTAAATAAAATGCTACTTTTAAAAATTGAATAGTCTAATTTTTATGAGTAAAGCTACTTATACAAATTCTGCATGAAGATGCGCCAAGCTATATGAGGAACGTAGACTCAAAGGGGTGAAGCAGCGTAAGACTTCCGCTAACGTAGAGTATCTGTCTGCGACATGCTGCGCGTAAGCGTCCCGTAGGTTAGGACACAAAGAAAGAAAAAGCCAAGAAGATTTGACTTTCAAACCAAGGATGAAACACCTAAATCCCTAGAAAAGCCCGATAAGTTCACAAATAATGCCTGTTTTGCTTGTTTAGCAGGATTTTCAGCTTTTTAACGGATTGTTTGAGCATACTAAATATTGAAAAGCCAAAAATTTTAACTTAAAATTTTATATCATTTTCTAGCTGGAAGGAAGTATCCATAAAAAAGGGAGCTATTAGCTCCCTTACTTATTTGTCATTTTGAATTCGCAATCTTAAATAGATGCTTTTTTAAATTTGCGTTGGGTAGCAAACACACCAGCAACACCTAGCAAACCCAGTATTACTGATGGTTCTGGTACTGCTGCGGGAGGTACACCTTTGATATTGACTTCATAATTACCGCTGTGGGATATTTTATCACTTATTTCAACTAAACCAGACTTGGTAGCTTTAAAGCTATACAAGTAATCAGTTTTGCCGCCATAAGTGTATTTGACAATTTCACTTGCTTGTAATGGAAAGAATGGGTTAGACGGCAGCCCTAGAAGGGGTGCGGCATCAAAGTGACCTGCTAAACCAATACTAATTAAACCACTAGTGTCATCTTGATTGACATAGGAAATATTTGGGTCGCTAAAGCGTTGAAATCCCCCTTTTGTAAGAAAACTGTTAAACAAAGTCTGTTGAGTATAGCCGAACGCAGCGAGTAAAGGACTAGTGATATTATTAGAACTTAGAACCTGGTTAAACCAGGTGTTAGCTAAGTTATTTAACCCATACGTTGTAGTTGTTTGGTCGACTCCAAACCAGTCATCAGAAGTGAGGCTGCTTAGAGTCAGGGTTTTCCCACCGATTGTACCTGTCAAGGTGGTGTTTTTGGTAAAATCAAAACCAGCTTGTTCACTACTAGCAGCTAGCTCCACATTTCCAGTTGGACTGGCAGCGTTACCACTTAGAACTTTTTGTACATTTACACTAGTATTTGCTACTGTGAAGGTATTTGTAGCATTGGAATCATAGACTAAATAATCACTGGCTGCTGTTCCACCAATAGTAGCACCAGTGAGAGTGCCGGCTTGTGCTGGTACAGTGGCAAGAGCGCTCACACCAATAGCCATTGAGGCACCAATCACAAGCTTTTGAAAAGTCATTTTCATTTTTTCAAGTCTCTATCAGTTTGGAAATTAAGTTTTAAACTACTGCCGTTTATAGCCTTGGGCTGTTTTGACTACAGGCTTTTTGGCAATACATCTGCTTAAAAACGCAACTTGCATTGTTAGCCATCTTTGGTAGTTGAGCGTACAAACCCAGTTTAAGAAAGGGGGAGACCTGATTGGGTAAAGTTGCTGCTGATTATCAATGAAAAGATGACAAATGTTTCTATATTTTTATAAGTTTATTTACTTATTTTGCTAAATTTATACAGTGATAAAAAATACAGTTTAAATAATTTTCAATTCAGTATAATACGGTCATTAGTAGGGGTGCACATCTGTCATTGGTGTCAACTTAAGCTAAAAGCCTTTTCCAATCTCGTTTCCAGCCTCTGGGCTGGAAATGCAACTCGAAAAACGGCTCTGCCACCAGCAAGGGAGGCAGAGCCGCTAGGACAGCATTCCCAGTCGGAGACTGGGAACGAGACAACGAGACAATATGTAAAAGCTGGTTCTAGGCTGGCTTTCACGTTAAGTTGACACGTATGCACATCTGTACGCTCCTACCGCATGTTCTATCCATCAACTAAACTTGACTGCAAAAAATGTTTGGTGTTCAGCTTGAGAAGAAATTCAATGAAGGAACTGGGCAATTCTTTCCACAGCAGTTTCTAACAAAGGTGGCTCATGCACCAAAGCAAAGCGGACATACCCTTCTCCAGATTTGCCAAAGCCAGCACCTGGGGAAGCGGCTACACCAGTTTGTTTGACTAGCTGTGTACAAAATTCAATGGAGTTTTGACTCCAAGCTGAGGGCAATTCTGCCCAGATGTACATTGTGGCTTTGGGAGTAGGAACGTTCCAGCCAATGCGGTGTAAAGCAGTGATGAAAGCATCACGGCGCTGCTGGAAGGTAGCGACAGTAGATTTTATCCCAGCTTGAGGGCCAGTCAGGGCAGCGATCGCACCATTCAAAATCCCCCGATACTGATTAAAATCAACAGCGGCTTTTACCTGGCGTAAGGCGTTAATTAACTGGGCATTACCGATAGCGTAGCCAATACGGAAGCCGCCCATATTGTAGGACTTGGAAAGAGTGAAAAATTCAATTGAGACGCTTTTCTCTGGATCAGCTTGCAGAATTGAAGGGACTAGGGACTGGGTATTGGGTATTGGGTATTGGGAAGAATTCATTGCCCACTCCCCAGGTTCCTGAAATACCAAATCTACGTAGGGGAAATCGTGAACTAGCACGAGATTGTGTTGTTGACAGAAGGCGACAGCTTCTTGGAAGAAAGATAAAGGAGCGATCGCAGCGGTGGGATTATGAGGATAGCTTAATACCATCATCCGCGACTGGGCCAAGACTGGGGCGGGAATATCGGCAAACACAGGTAAAAAACCGTTTTCTGCCCGTAGCGCCATCGGGTAGATTTGACCACTAGCTAGGTAGACTCCCCCAGCATGGGAGGGATAACCTGGATCGAGCAAGAGAGCGAAATCTCCTGGATTGAGTATTGCTAGGGGTAAATGGGCTGTCCCTTCTTGAGAACCAATCAGAGGTAGTACCTCAGTTTGGGGATCGACTTTGATGCCAAATTTTTGTTCGTACCAGTTAGCTGCGGCTTGGCGAAATCCTTGGGTACCGTTAAATAACAGATAGCCGTGGGTACTGCGATCGTGGAGTGATTGGGCGATCGCCTCAATGACATGTGCCTCAGCCGCTAAATCAGAAGACCCCAACGACAAATCAATTACCTCTCGTCCATCTGCCAAAGCAATTGCCTTGGCTCTGTCCATATCAGCAAATACATTAGATTGCAGGGGTTGTAAACGCTTTGCAAATTGCATATTAGTCATTTGTCCTTTGTCATTTGTCATTTGTCCTTTGTCCTTTGTCCTTTGTCAAATGACCAATACAACTCTTGGAGAGGCTGCGCCCTAAGCGTAGCTGTGCCGCAGGCTTTACGACAACGCGGTAGTTGAGCGCAGTCGAAACTCAGTACAAGTGACCAATGACCAATGACTAATTACTAATTACTATTTAGGTAGGTATCTAAGAGTTCGAGTAATTTATCTTTGCCGATAACTCCCTCAGTCGAGATCAAAACTTCCTTGCCTTGAAATAGCCTGAGGGCTGGTACACCTTCCACTTGGTACTGCTTAACAGTGAGTGGGTTGGGGTCAATTTCCATTTTAACGATTTTGATGCGATCGCTATATTTGGTAGCAGCTGAGTTAATCAGGGGCGACATCAATTGACAAGGCCCACACCAGGAAGCCCAAAAGTAAACTAATACAGGCTGTTCAGCTTTTAACACTTCTGTTTCAAACTCAGCATCAGTTATGGTGATTACAGCCTTACTCATTGCAGTCTCCATCAGGTGGCGATCAAACTTGGCACACACAATACTTTATCCCAAAGTCGTCAATAGTCCATAGTCAATAATTCATAGTTATTAGGATTGTTGACTATGGACTATTAACGTAAAATCCCACAGCCAACAGGTGTGGGACTATCTCAAATAAGTTTTCTGCCAATTTTACAGTTGATCCAATTGCTTGCGTAGGGAATCCAACTCGGCATCAACCACCTCATTAGATTTAGGAGCAGTGGTTTCTTGCTGCGGTGGCAGTTGGGCTTGATTTTGTGGAGCGGCGGGTGGTAAAATTTGCGCTTTCAAAGCTGCCAATTCATCATCAACATCGCTACTACCTTCCAATCGGGCAAATTGGCTTTCTAAATCAGCACCTGCTATCTCTTGCCCTGCCTGGGCCCGGGCTTCTTGCATCAAGACTTTTTCTTCCATCCGCTCGAAGGCAGACATTGCACTACTAGTATTCATCCCACGCACCATGCCTTCGAGTTGCTCTTGGGCTTTGGCAGTGGTGATTCTAGCTTTGAGCATTTCTTTCTTGGTTTTAGCCTCAGAAATCTTGCTTTCCAGCTGGATTAAGTTGCGCTTGAGGGTTTCAACTTGAGTGCTTTGTGTATCTAAACTAGCTTTGAGGGATGTGCTGCTGTCAGTATAAGTTTTCTTACGCTCTAGAGCTTGTCGTGCAAGATTCTCATCACCTTTTTGCAGCGCCAGTTGAGCATTGCGTTGCCACTTATTGATTTCATTTTGGGCATCATTGTACTGTTTTTCACTGCGTTTTTGGGCAGCGATCGCCTGGGCTACTCCCTGACGCAGCTGAACCAAGTCTTCCTGCATTTCCAGGATGGCTTGTTCTAGCATTTTTTCGGGGTCTTCGGCTTTGTTAACCAAGTCGTTGAGGTTAGAACTAACTACTCGCTTAATGCGATCGAATAATCCCATAACTTTGTTTTTCCTTGTGTGGTTTACGCTTTTTGCTGGACAGTTAGCTTTTTTATTTTTTAATAGCTACCTATTTCAATGTAATCTTTCCGGTTTAAATCAGTACCTTCTAACGGTTCTTAATTGTTAAGATATCTCCAAAGTGGGTTAATTAGTCGAACTTCAACCAAGAGGTAGGGGGCATGGGGGATGGGGCATGGGGCATTGGGCATGGGGCATTGGGCATTGGGCATCGGTTATTCTCTTTGTCCCCTTGTCCCCTTGTCCCCTTGTCCCCCTCATCTTCGCCTGCTTCCTCTGCCTCCCCTGCCTCCCCTGCTCCCTGCCTGACAGGTGTAGGTATTTTACGATGAGGAGAAGTTGGGGTAATAAAATCCATCAACAGGAGTTGGAGGAAATGAACTCCAGCGATGAAGATGAATTGATATACCGTTAAGTAAATCAGCAATGAGGGTGTGCACGCAACGTACATTCAAGGGGGTTGGTTTTAAAACAAGCAACTCTACCTGACCATGATTGTCCCGGAGCGCCAA
>JBBSOX010000093.1:0-26154 GCA_038259325.1 Chroococcales cyanobacterium
CTTCTGCAAGTGATAATTCAATGGGAGGATTCCAGAATGAGGGACGCATCTTTTATACACTCCTAATACTGCGCTCTTCAATATTAGCCTCTGCAAAAACTGTACTTTTTGTCAATTACTTCTACTGGACTGGCGCTCTAGCAGTTCGATAAATTGAGCTTTTTAGAGATTTTTGGGTAAGTCCTGTAATTTTTATGGGGTGTTGGGTTTAAAAAAGCGATTTCCTCTCAAAAGTATTTTGCTCATTAAGCATGTCACTATAGAAAATAGAGCAGCAAATTGAGCAAAAGGAAGGCTAAAGAACACTGTGCAGATAACATTCTTAGGCACGAGTTCCGGTGTACCCACGCGATGGCGCAATGTTTCCAGTGTCGCCCTGAGATTACCCCAAAGGGCGGAACTATGGTTATTCGACTGTGGCGAAGGCACCCAGCATCAAATTATGCGGAGTGAACTAAAAATCAGTCAGCTCTCGCGGATTTTTATCACTCATATGCACGGGGACCACATCTTTGGCTTGATGGGACTTCTTGCTACTTGCGGCTTGGCAGGCAATGTAGAACGAATTGATATCTATGGGCCGCCTGGATTAAATGATTACATTCAATCCGCTTCACGTTACTCTCACACACACTTTTCCTACCCTATTAAAGTCCATGCTATCCGTCCAGGGGTAATTTATGAAGACGATGACTTCACCGTTAGCTGCGGTAATTTGCATCATCGTATTACAGCTTTCGGCTATCGCGTAGTCGAAAAAGACCGATCAGGACGCTTTGATGTGGAAAAAGCTAAAGCGTTGCAAATTCCTCCTGGTCGGATTTATGGTCAACTTAAGCGCGGTGAAACAGTGACGCTTGCAGACGGACGTGTGATTGATGGCACTCAATTATGTGGCCCTACAGAAATTGGTCGAAAAATTGCCTATTGTACAGATACAATTTACTGCGATGGTGCAGTGGAATTAGCTCATGATGCAGATGTATTAATTCACGAAGCAACCTTTGCTCATCAAGATGCAGATATGGCTTTTCAGCGGTTGCATTCCACAACTACAATGGCAGCGCAAACAGCTTTAGCTGCTGGGGCACATCGACTGATTATGAGTCATTTCAGTCCCCGGTACGCTCCTGGCAATACCCTAGAATTGAAGGATCTCCTTCAGGAAGCCCGTGCTATTTTTCCCCGTACTGACATGGCTTATGATTTCATGATTCATGAAGTACCTAGGCGGCGGGAAGTAGAGTTAACCAAGGTAAATGTTTAAATTTTGGATTTTAGATTTTAGATTTCATATTCAACCTTTCTAATCTAAAATTAACCAGGCTCTACATTGGAGTTTAGTAGTCTAACTTATACTATCCAGCAAACAGACAGCAGTTTAGTTTGAGGAGTAAGTCAACTAGTTAACCAATAATTTACGGTTCACTAAGTGTATCAAGAATCTACAAATATTAGAGTTTAGATATTCTTATTAATGTGTTTATTATATTACAAGTTATCAAAATTACGTTACTAGTATAGTAATGTTGCAATTTAGAGAATTTTTTACGTAAATACTTAGGAAAAATAATTAATTTTTAGTCAAGATTTTTCTTGCTTAAACAAAATATTTACTATAAATTTATTCTTCCAACACTGATTAAGAATTTATATGCGTGAATTGATGAACATGAAAGCACCAGTTGGCATAATATTGTGCCAACTGGGCTTGTCATTGTTGGAAGAATAATTAAGTATGCTATTGCAGCTATAGGTATAAGAAAATTCACATTTCTCATGAATCTTCCAAATAAATATAGTGTTTCGATATTAGAGGAGTTTGATAGTGGCTAAGACTAGTCTGAATCAAGACCAACAAATTACTACTTCAGTACAAAGCGCAGTTGACATCAGACAACTATCTAATATTTTGCTTCGCCGACGTTTGCTGATTTTGGGAGTTTCCTGTGTAGTTATGTCAGCTGCAAGTCTCGTAGCTTTCATTGCCAAACCTACTTACCGTAGTAACATGCAGATATTGGTGAGTTCCAATTTATCTGAAGGGACACAGTTAAATAATATTCCAGTAGGGGCAGATACTCAGGTTACTGATTCTAATTCTCAAGTTGTTGATTCCACTACTCAGATGAAACTCATGCTGAGTTCTAAATTGCTTCAGAAAGCCGTAGATTTACTTCATTCTGATTATCCTGATATTACCTTAGAGGATATCAATGGTCAAACAGAACAGAACAAAAAATCACCTCTAGAAGTGACTCCAGAAGAGGGAGGGATAGGAGCTAATAAAGTTTTTAGTCAATTATTTAAAGTTTCTTTCAATGATAATGATCCAATCAAAGCACAAAGAGTACTTAAAGCTCTACAGAAAGTCTATCAAAACTACAACGAAGAGCAATACAAAGAACGTCTCAATCAAGGACTGGCTTTTGTAAATGCTCGTCTACCTGAGATCAAAAAAGAGGTTACTAAAGCTGATAAAGAGTTGGAAAAGTTTCGTAATAAACATAAATTACTCGATCCTGAAGTTCAAAGTAAAATCCTGCTAGAATCTCTAGCCGATATTCAAAAACAGCTACAAAGTACTCGTGCCCACCTTCAAGATGTAAATGTTCGCTACGAGAATCTAGAGCAACAAATAGCCACCTCGTCTCAACAGAATGCACTAATTTCTTCTCGTTTAAATCAGTCAAGCCGCTACCAAACCCTATTGAGTGAAATTCAAAAGACTGAACTAGGGTTAGCTAAGGAACGGTTGCGCTATACAGACGATTACCCATCGGTACAGAAACTCAAACAGCAACGTCAAAGTCAACTGTCGCTATTACGACAAGAGGTGAAAGCTATTACTACTAGCAGTAAAGGAGAACCGCTCTTAAATGGGCAAATGGTAGGGGTCGAGCCAAAACTAGTAGACGAGTTAATTTTGGTGCAGACAAGTGTTTTAGGACTAACTGCTAATGAAAAGAATTTAGCCGAGTCAGAACAGCGACTTCGCTCTGAGCTAAACAAATACCCAAGCTTAATAGCAGAGTATAACCGTCTGCTACCAAAGGTAGAAACTAGTCGCAAAACCCTTGAACAACTACTCCAAACGCAACAGTCATTGGGACTGAAAATTGCTCAGGAAGGATATAACTGGCAAGTTTTGGCAGAACCTACTCTGGGTACTTACATGGGAAGCAACAGATTATTAATTTTGATGGGAGGAGCGATAATTGGACCGATTTTAGGTATCTTAGCAGCCCTAATTTTGGAAAAGTTTAATGATGCTATTTATTGTGTCGGAGATTTAAAGAAACTGACGAACCTACGTGTACTGGGGTCAGTACCAAAGCTACCGTTGCGTGGTGTTAAAAAGCAGCGGCTGGGCCTGCCTTGGAATGGGCGGCGAAGCTCAGATTCCTCTGGAGTAGAAGCGACTACTAAATTACCCGTCCATGAAACCCTGGACATGATCTACCAAAATATTCAAATATTAAAATATCCCTTACCCTTCAAGTCGTTGATGTTGACTTCAGCACTACCAGGGGAAGGAAAGACAACGTTAGTGTTAGGGCTTGTAGCTAGCGCTATTCGGATGCATCGACGGGTTTTAGTGATTGATGCTAATTTACATAATCCTAGCCTGCACAAAACCCTGGAACTATCCAATGAATGGGGACTATCTCTGTTATTAGTTGATGAGACAACTACTCATTTTCAAGATTACATCCAGCCTATTCACCCCTGCATTGATATTTTGACTGCTGGGCCTGAACCAGAAGACACAGTGAAGTTGCTCAGTTCTCAACGGATGAAAGAACTAATAGAGTTGTTTGAACAAATGTATGACTTAGTACTAATAGATACTTCGGCTATTTTAGGTACAGTTGACGCCAGGATTGTGGCAGCTTTTTGCAATGGGATCGTAATGGTAGAGCGCATGGGAAAAGTGACCCGAACTGAATTGACTCAAGCAACAGAAATTCTTAGTAAGTTGAATTTAATTGGAATTATCGCTAATGAAGTGAGCAATTCTCAAAAGGCATTGGCATCGTAGGTAGATCGAAGAAGATACAAAGGCTGGCAGAGGTGGTAGGGAAGTCGAAGTCTTCTCCCAAAGGGAGACACTGTGAAAGCGATAGCGACGTAGGAGTGACGCTTGAGGCTCTTGAAACTCTCTGTGTGCCCGTGTCCTCTTTACTTTTGGGCAGTTTTCAAATGCGATCGCCTATAGCGGAGTTAGACACTTTTTCCAAGAACAAGTCTCAAGCTCATCTGATTTCTACCTTATAGCTAAAGCAAAATGCATAATTAGTAGGAGGTGGCAACCTCCTGTGTTGGAGAAGTGTCTCATCTTAAAGTAGTAGACGCCATAGTTTAGAGCGTTAATTTAGATACTAGTGTGATTAGATGACCAGCATGAAATTCCAACTTTACTTAGGCTTTTTATTTTCCCAGACTAAAGTCCGTTATTGGTGGGTAAGTGTTCTCTTGTGGATTGCTTTGGTTGCCCCAGCTCAAGCGTCTGTAATTCTGCGCGTGGCAATTGAGAGGAACGTTAATCAGGTAAAAGTGGGCAGTTCCACCACTGGAATCATCAAGGACAGTACCGGTAGGACTCTGGGACAGTTACCAGCGATGAGTGCATATTATGCCCAAGCTATTCCAGGTGGAGTTGCTTTAGATAAGTGGCAGTCTGGTTTATTTTGGATTGAGCCAACTGGTAAAGGATTTGTTTATATTGGCGATCGCTGGTATCGGGGCAGAACTCTGGTTGTTCCCACAGACAAAGGCTTAACTGCTGTTAACTGGGTTGATGATCAAGAGTATCTCTACAGCGTTCTCGGTGGCGAAATGAATGCTAGCTGGCCTCAAGAAGCTTTAAAAGCCCAAGCGATCGCAGCCCGTACCTACGCTCTCTACGAACGAGAAAAACAACGAAAGAATCCCATTTACGACTTAGGCGATACCCCGGATCGCTGGCAAATTTACAAAGGCGTCATCAGTGAATCTCCTGCTACTTACAAAGCAGTTGATGAAACAGCAGGGCAAGTACTAACTTATAACAACAAGATTATTCTCTCAGTTTTCCACGCTTGTTCTGGAGGACACACCGAAAACGTGGAAGACGTTTGGGGAAATGCCTTGCCGTACCTGCGGGCTGTTCAAGACTACGATCAAAATATCAAGGAGTGTAATTGGGTAAAAACCTTCTCGACGAGTGATATTAGCGCTAAATTCCCTGAAGTTGGTAATGTGACGGCGATGATTCCAGAAACATTCTCGCCTTTCCGCAGTGTTAAAGCCTTGAAAATTGTCGGTAACAAGGGCACAAAGCTTTTACAGCGAGAAGAAGTGAGGACAGCCCTCAAGCTAAGAAGTACCCGCTTTAACGTCACCAAGGGAGCCGATGGTAGTTTTGTACTGCAAGGGCTTGGCTTCGGTCATGGTTTGGGCATGAGTCAATGGGGGGCGTACAATCTGGCTCGGCAAGGAGTGAACCATCTGCAAATTTTGGGGCATTATTATCAAGGTGTAGCCCTAACACCAATTCAGGCAAAGTAATTGGGGATTGGGGATTGGGGATTGGGTAGGGGCATAGGGGATGGAAAAGAGACAAGGTAGATAGGGGAGAGACTTGTTCCCCTCGTCCCCCTGCTCTCTATTCCCCACTCCCACGTTCCAAGCGCCGTTGCCATTCAGCATCAATTTGTGCAGAACGCTCAACTTCCTGGTCGAGTAAGTCAGTTTCACTGGAATACACTAAATCTTCATTGCCAATGACTTTTTCTGTGGCAAATTGTTGGGCATAGTCGATTTTTTGTTGTAAAGGTGCATCAGGGCTTGTCAATAGCCTTGATCTGGAAAGGCGATCGCGGTTGCGATCGCCTATTTTGCGATTACGCCACCGAATCCAGAAATAACGCAATAACGGTATACCTAAGAAACCTGCTCCATAAGCCAATAGCAGCCAATAAATTCCTTGCACAAAAGCTACCAATCCACCTAATTGCACCGCAATAGTGCCATCTCTCAATAAACTTCCCAATACTAAAGCACCAACAAAATTTAGTACACCTAACCCAGCACTCAGCATAATTTGCCCGGAACTTGCAGCACTAAAACGCCAGGGAAATTCCTCCAAGTAAGCTGATATTGCATGACGGCGCTTTTTAGCTGCACTCACCTGCAACTCTGGAAAATAATAAACAATTTGCCCTTCTGGACTTACCGACGGTTGCCCATTAAATCGCGTCAGAACGGGCAGCATATAGTCTTCGTACTCTCTTGTATATCCCTGGCCAATGTCATCCAGGTATGGAGCAATTTGTTCTGCTACTACTGCACCACGGTTACTCCGAATCACCGTAGCAATTTCTTGCCAGCGACGCTCTTCTAAGTTGGCGTTAGGATTACCATCGCCAAACAAAAACGAAAACACAGCTTCAAAGAAATTCAGATTGCTTTCTTCCCGGCTTCCACGTCGTCGTTCCTGGTAGTGGGTGTCATAATTTGGGCTAAGATACCAGAATAAATTTGGAAAATAGAAGAATCCCCCACCGCCGAAATTACTGCCCCGATTGTCGCCGTCACGATCTGAATTGGCAGCATTAATGATCATGAAGATGGTAACAGTTATCAGAACGATGGAAACAGTTAAGAAAATTCCAAAAGAAATGCGAATCAGGTAAAACAGAACACTCCAGACCTTTTTCCACCATTCCTGCAATCTTAACTGGAAGTATTTATTACGCAAAATTGCTCGAAAATTTGGTGGAAAAAGGAAAACTATATCACCTGAATCCGCTACCTGCAAATGTCCGCCAGCATCAGATGCTAAGGCTAACAAGCTTTGATTGGCTTCAGCGACATTCAATCCTGCCTGGGTTGCCACATCACCAACAGTGACACGGTAGCCCAGTTTTTCCACAGCTTGCATGATGGTGGGACTGGGAGCCATTGCTCTCCCCTCCTGTTGAAACTTATTTCCCTTTTCTTAAGTATAAAGTTTTATTTTGAGCGACTTGGCAGGGATAAAGCATGAAATCATTTTCATCTACATCAAAGCCATTGCCAATCTATACTTTAAAGCTCAAAACCATAAACCCACAAATTACTTAACACGCAACATGTTATAATTTTTGCCTCAGCTTGGTTAAACAGCAAATTTTCTGCTCAAATATGGTTCAGTACACTCTCGCTCAAAGCCCAGAAATTATCCTTACTGTTTCTGGAAAAGATTCAGTCAAAGCCCGTGATAAAGCAATGGATCAGCTTATGGAACTGATGGATGCAGGTAAGCTACCCACGGAACTGGAAGAAGGATTTGGCCCTCAACAATTAATTGAGGTTAAAGAGTCAACTATTGATACTGCTAGCGGTGAAGATACTATTACACAAGCTGTCCAGGTTCTGAGTAACCTGGCCACACTCAAGCTGAAAGTTCAGGAGTCACGATCTGAAGCGTTGGAAATTCGCAAAGCGGTTGATGTTCTGTTCACCGACGAGTTGGTGACTGAAGAGGAAATTACCCGACTTAAGGAAGGTTTTAAAGTTCTCAAAAACTTTGCCCAAGCTAATGTACGTTACCAGGAAGCGCGATCTAAAGCAGAACAGGCTCGGCAGACTCTGGATCAAGCTCTCAAATCGTCTGACAAGTAACATTTATAGAACTAGTGCATTCAGAAGTATCTTAAAGAATGTAACTATATAATCTAAAAGACAGGCTATTAAGCCTGTCTTTTAGATTATACTGGGGCGCTAGGATTCGAACCCAGGAATGGCGAGACCAAAACCCGCTGCCTTACCACTTGGCGACGCCCCAACAATTTCACTATAGCCAATATAGCATTTACCTCTGGGTTAATGTCAAGTACTTTTATCGTTGATTCTTTGTCTTGACGGCAATTTACCCTTGTCTCTCTAACATGTCAGTTTTTTAGACGCGATAAATCGCGTCTCTATCTACATGAGGGGTTTCTGGTTTATCCCAAGCGTATTGCGATAAAATTTACCTCTGCTACCTCTGTATTATCCTAACTACTCAACGCTTTTAAAAACCGTTGCAAACTCTTAAATACACTGGGCTTTCTCGCAGGTGTCGCATCTGTTGTTGTTTGCGGTTGTCCTTTTAAAAGGATGAGATCCAACTCATCACCTGATGGTTTTGTGGGTAATTCGGCAATTCTTTGATATTCGCCGTCGGTTTCCAGCCAAACTTCCCACTGTCCGGGATAGCAGCGATATAGGGCAGTTTCATCGTCTACAGGACGGAGGTAATAGGCGGATTCAATGGTACTGATAAAACGATCGCGAATTTTTCTAGCTGTATAACCAATGCCCACAGTTCCAGCATCTTCTAGGCGGGGATTTAACAAGACTAAAGGGCGATCGCCTATTTCTTGACATAACTTTTCCACCTGCGCTACTTCTACAGAAGTGGGCGCGATGAACAAGAAAATTTCATCCTCTGGTTGAATTTTTGTCTGCAAAGAAGCAGCCCTTCCCGTACCAATATCCAAAATTTGAAATGGTGCATCAACCCAATCGCGTCGGGCTAAGGCCGCAGCACCAGCGTCAGCAAAGAAAATCTTCAAACGGGAACCATATTCTGTAAACAGTGGCAGAAATTGTTCCGCCACTGGCATAAACTTGAGTTCTGGGAACAGGAACTCAACTTGTATGCGAGTACAACCATCTGCAAGGGCAGCTTGGACGGCTACACGAGATTGGGCGATCGCATCTTCAAGACTATTGGGAAGTTCACTCATAATTTATGATATTGATTTAGCATTACTTCCATTGTTTCAGTATTGGCTCTGATTTTCGTGAACACCAGCACAAAACCAATAGGCAACGGTTGATCATCCTAGCAATTCTGCTAAGGAATGTGACAATAGCGAAAGGATCAACGTCGCTTTTCGTCAGACATCGCTTATTCACAAGCTACTCAACCCAATTTTCCAATGGAAGCGTAGGAATGCGAGAAAACTCTCGCACATTATTGGTAACGAGCGTAACTCCTAAACTCAGCGCATGAGAAGCAATAAGCATATCCATTGCACCAATGATCAGTCCTCTACTTTCGAGATCGCTTCTGATGCTGCCGTAAATTGTTGCAGATGCTTGATTAAATTCGACAATTTCTAGAGGTAGCAGAAATTGCAGTAGGGCGATGCGGTTTTTCTCTTGCTGTTGGACGCTAGTTGCTTCAAGTCGGCAAAGCCGCCCAACGCACTAGCTCCTTTTAGCAACTCCATATTCGAGTTTGGCAACGGTAATGGAAGAGATACCAACATCAGAAATGCCAAGAGTCTGGAATTTATCCAGTACTTTTTGAGGTTTTTGCTTGATGAGGTAAATGCAGATGTTGGTATGAAGCAGGTATCGCATTTAGAAGCTCTCTCTAGCGTCGAGGAGTGGCTGATCTCTGGAAGTCATGAAATCACCGGAGAAATTGTCTAGACTCCCGATAAGAGATTGCCAGGGCTTATCTTTGGCAATAAGTCATCGGTTTAGAAAGCAAGCTGATATTGTTGTTTACATTAATCAAAGACCTGCTCTCGTTGTTGAAACAAAACGAATTCAACATAGACTTAAAGAAGAGGACGTTAATCAGGCGCTTTCATATGCTCAACTTCTAGAACCACCTACCCCAATTGCTGTTCTAACTAATGGGCGTGATTGGGAGGTGTATTACCTCGACAAAGATGATATTGGTGGTTTGGAAGCTGTACCAGAACCACAGGAATTAGAAACTCTAGTACTTACGATTTATAGTACTTTAATCCAAACAGAAAAGCGTCAAGCTGCTGAACGGCTCCTAGTAACTATTGAAAATAAAGCTGATTTAGAGGTTGCTTTTAAGGAATGCCGGAAAGAGCTTGCTAAGGAAGGACTTATTGCTGAGTCTGCTTTTGATGAATTAACTAAAATTCTTACATGCAAGTTCAATGAGGAAAAAAGAGCCTCTGAAGGCCTTGCGGCAAATCGCTTCACTTCTCAATGGCTATTAGGTAGCAGTCCGCTTACCGCTTTGCAGCAAATGTTCTCTGATGCAAAACAAACATTTAATGTTTTTCCTACTGGTACTCAAATCCAAATTAGAAGCAATGAAACAGTTGATAAAATTGTTCGTGAGTTAGAGCCTTTTGGGCTTTATGGATTCAAAACTCCTCTGGGATTGGCTGGCGCTGGTGGTGATGTAGTTGGTTCTGTTTATGAGGCTTTTCTTACAGGAACACTTCGTGGCGACTTAGGGCAGTATTTAACCCCAAGACAATTGGTTGAATTCATGATTGAAATTGCTGATATACAGATTGGCGAAAAAGTTCTTGACTTATCGTGTGGTAGTGGTGGGTTTCTAATCAGAGCTTTTGTTCATGTCCGCAAAAAAATTCGTTCACTTGATATTAGTAAGGATGAGAAAGATAGGCTTGTTAGTAATCTTGTAACAAATCATTTGTGGGGAATTGAAATAAATCAACGTTTAGCTACGCTGTGCAGGATAAATATGATTTTGCATGGAGATGGATACGAACACATTTATACAGGTGATTCAATTCGGGATGACTTCTTTGAAAATACGGATGTTCGGAGAACTGACTTGGCAGCGATTGAGAAGAATAATGCTACAAAGTTTGATGTGATTCTTATTAACCCACCATTTAATATACCGTATGAAGATTTTACTTCTCTCAACAGGTATGTCTTAGGTCGAGGTAAAGCTGCTCAAGGCTCTGATTATCTGATTCTAGAGCGAGCCATTAGCCTGTTGAAACCAGAAACTGGTCGATTACTTGTAATTCTGCCTCATGGTGTTGCAAGTGGCGTTTCAGAAACAGAAGTCCGAAATTTTATGAAAGCTAATACTTATATTCATGGTTGTATAAGTTTGCCTGTTGGGTCATTCAAACCATTTGGAGGTTCTAATGCTAGGACTTGTGTTTTGTACTTAATGAAAACAGCTAAAGATAATAAAAAGCGTTTTTTAGCTCAAGCGGAGCGTGTTGGATATGATATCACCTCAAAGTACTACAGAGAGATTGATTTTAATGACTTGCCCATAATAGCTGAAGCCTATCATAACATGAAGCACAATTTGCAATGAACATAGAATTAATCAAAACAGAACCTCTAATTTTAACAATCACTGAAGAAGCGGCAAATAATATTGATACCGTTGATGCTGGTGCTGCGTATACACAATATCTACATGAGCAAATAGGCGAATTTGAGCAATATCCGTTAGGTAATTTTGTAGAAATAGTATCAAAAAGTGTTAACACTAAATCTCAGAGATACATGGATCAAATATTTGAATATATAAACTTGACAGAAGTAGATGATATTTATGGACAAATCTTAATCTTTATAGCTACGAAAGGTAGAGATATAGGAAGCACAAAACGTCGCTTCAAAAAACATGACATTTTGTTTGCAAAGCTTATGCCTGGCTTGGCACACAAAAAGATAGCATTGGTAACACAAGATTTGACAAACGCAGTTGCATCGACTGAGTTTATTGTTTTAAGAAAGAAACCGCAAGCTGAAATCAATCTCTATTACTTATTTCGAGCCTTACGTTCTGACCATTTTACCCGTCAAGCCACAGCAAATGTTACCGGAGCAACGGGGCGACAGCGAATTAGTCCATCAAAGCTATTAGAATTAAAAATTATTGTCCCCCCAGAGGAACTTCAAAATACAATTGGGGACGCTGTTGAGCAAGAGTTCACGCTACGAACTTTGGCAGCAGAACAGTGCAAAAAAGCTGACGATTTGGCTCATCTCGTGCTTGGCTCCCTTACTCTGAGAACTGATGGTTGAGAAAGCGCATAAAAAATCATACATTTGCGGGTACAAACTACCAACCCAACGATTTTTGATTTGTCACATTTAATTTAACGCTTAACTAAAGATAAATCCGACGTCAACCTTTGCAAAACTTGCTTCAGTACCATTACCGCCCAATCTATATCAGCTTCAGTCGTATCACGCCCCAATGTGATGCGAATGCCGCCCAAGGCAGCTTTTTCGGAATAACCCATCGCTAACAATATCGGACTAGGGCTAAGTTTACCGCTGTGACAGGCAGCACCAGCACTGATGCCGATGCCAGCAAGGTTTAACTGTCGTACCAAGGTTTTACCACTGAGTTTTTCCCCATCGGCATTTTTTAGGCACATACTGACATGGTGAGGTAAACGATCGCAGTCATCCCCTGTTGCAATTAAACCAGGAATCTCAGCTAATTGGGGAAAAGCGCGATCGCGTAACTCAATTAACCGTGGTGTTTCTGTAGCTAATTCTTGCGCTGCTAATTCTGCTGCTACACCAAAACCGGCAATTATCGGTACTGCTTGCGTACCAGAACGCAGCCCCATTTCTTGTCCACCACCACCCAGTAAGGGCATCAATTCCACACCAGGACGCACATATAGCGCTCCTGCGCCTTGTGGCCCATATATTTTATGACTAGAAAGGCTAAGTAAGTCTACAGGGAGTTGTTGTACATCTATAGGTAAGCGTCCCGCAGCTTGCACCGCATCTGTATGGAACAAAGCCCCATGCGATGGCTCCGCCCGCCGCAAGCATCGCACAATTTTACCCAGTTCTGCGATCGGTTGCACAGTTCCAACTTCACTTTGGCCGTAAATTATAGAAACTAAAACTGTGTTATGTCGCAACGCCGCCTTTAAATCTAGGGGATTGACTCTACCTTTAACATCTACAGACAAGCGTGTAACTTCCCAACCCCACATTTCTAGCAACCTTACTGTTTCCGAAATTGCGGAATGCTCGACGCTGGAGATAATTATATGTTGAGGAACAGCATACAACCGGGCCACACCCATAATCGCCAGATTATTTGCCTCAGTGCCACCAGATGTAAAGATTATTGATGCTGGATCGACAGCGTTAATTAATCCAGCAACTTGGACTCTGGCTTGTTCTACAACCGTTGCAGCGCGTTGTCCCCACTCATGTAAGCTGGAAGGATTGCCCCACTCTTGAGTGAGGACTGTTTGCATAACTGCGATCGCTTCTTTTCGAGTAGGAGTAGTGGCGCTGTAATCTAAATAAATTTGCATATAACCGATAATGGTGAGAACACACGTTGGTAGTAGGCTGCTGATCTTGCCAGCATATACGGATTAAGTGGATAAATCCTGAAAAATTTCTGTAATGCCTCTTGCAGTGGATTTTTCCCTTTACTTGAAAAGCTATTTCTCTACTTAATTCAGAAGACAAAATTTTGGGAATGATAAATATGTTCACTCCCAATCCACTTTTAACAGATTACAGTGCAACTTATCTCTAGACAAAGATTTTTTTCATATATCTTTTTACTGATATTTCCCCTTGCTGCTTGTCAACGAGTCCAATCTTTGAATCAGCGTCTATCACCTTTACCACAAGACCCCTTAGTTCAAGTTTACTTTAACCATTCTGAGTCTTCAGAATACAAAGAATCTTACCGTCAGCAAACTCGCCTTGGGGACGATTTAGAGAAACAGATTATTGATGCTATTGTACAAGCTAAATCTACAGTAGATGTGGCGGTGCAAGAATTACGTTTACCCAAAGTTGCTCAAGCACTGGTTGATAGACAAAAAGCTGGAGTAAAAGTCAGGCTAATTTTAGAAAATACCTATAGTCGACCTTGGAGTACTTTAACATCTGCTGAAGTAGGTAAGTTAGATAAAAGAGAGCAGGAACGCTACAATGAATTTCGCAAATTTATTGATATTAACCAAGATAATCAACTTATTCCAGCAGAAATAAATCAAAGAGATGCTTTGATAATTTTGGAAAATGCCAAAATTCCCTGGATAGATGATCAAGCAGATGGTTCGGCGGGTAGCAGTTTGATGCACCACAAATTTGTGGTTGTGGATAATCGGATCATAATTACAACTTCAGCCAATTTTACTTTAAGTGATACTTCTGGTGATTTTACAAATCTTAGCAGTTTAGGCAATGCCAATAACTTCTTGCAGATTGACAGCCCAGAATTAGCATCTTTATTTACAGAAGAGTTTAACATCATGTGGGGAGATGGCCCAGGAGGTAAGCCAGATAGCCGATTTGGTTTGCAAAAACCGATGCGTTTACCTAAACAAATAACTTTAGATAACACCCAAATTACTGTGCAATTTTCGCCTACTTCTCCAATTCAGCCTTGGGGTGACAGCAGTAATGGTTTAATTGGCAAAACTTTAGAAACAGCGTCTAAATCTACCGATTTGGCGTTATTTGTGTTTTCCGATCAGCGGATTGCGAATATCTTAGAGAAACGCCATCAACAAAGCGTGCAGATTCGCGCTTTAATTGAACCACAATTTGCCTATCGCTATTATAGTGAAGCATTGGATATGATGGGGGTTGCTCTCAGTAACAAATGCAAATATGAAGTTGATAATCATCCCTGGTCAAATCCAATTACTACTGTAGGCGTACCTGTATTACCTAAAGGCGATTTATTGCATCACAAATTTAGTGTTATTGATGGTCAAACAGTAATAACAGGTTCTCATAATTGGTCAGATGCTGCTAATCATGGTAATGATGAGACACTTGTAGTAATTAAAAGTCCCATAATTGCTGCTCATTATATGCGAGAATTTGCTCGTCTTTACACTAAAGTTAAACCCGGCTTACCACCAGCAGTTCAAGAAAAAATTAAATTAGAACAAACACAGTGTTCACAGATAAAAACTTCTTCATCAAGTGAACTACAAGCAGTTAAACAAATAAATATTAACACTGCAACTTCGGAAGAATTAGAAACTCTTCCCGGCGTAGGTAAGAAGTTAGCACAACGGATAATTCTTAGCCGTCAACAGCAGAAATTTACATCTTTACAAGACTTAGAACGAGTTCCAGGAGTTAGTGCGAAAACATTGGAAAAATGGGCTGATCGACTGATTTGGTAAGGGCGCATATCTACAGATGTGCGCCCCTAATATGGTTTATATTCTATTTATTAAACCAACCAAACTGCGTAAATGCCCATTCCGAGAAAATCGTTCTGCTAGTATTTTCTGATAAACTGCCTCATAGCCATCAGTCATTTGTTCAACGCTGAAAAGGTCTTCAACATACTGGCGACAAGTATAGCGGTCTAATTCTATTACCCGATCAATGGCACTGATGCATTCTTGAGTATTATTGCAGAGGAAACCCGTTTTACCGTGAGAAATTACCTCCTCAGCAGATCCCAAGTTTATCGCAATCACTGGCGTACCAGAAGCCATTGACTCCACCATCACTAATCCAAAGGGTTCCCGCCAAGTTATAGGGAACAAAGTTGCAACTGCGCCTCCCATAAGGGCATTTTTTTGAGTGTGGTTAGCTTCACCCAGATACTCAATTTGCTTCCCGTCAATGTGCGGTTTGATTTCCTTCTCAAAGTATTCCACATCAACGGCATCAACCTTACCTGCCATCTTCAAATGCCAACCAGCTTGTTTTGCAATTTCTATTGCTAAATGCGCTCCCTTCTCAGGAGATATGCGACCCAAAAACACTAGGTAGGGCGGATCTTCTGGTTGGGCATGAAAATTATAACTGCTGACATCAATTCCGTTGTAGACCGTTGCTATACAGTTCAACCCTAACCTTGGTTCTCGTTGTGAATCGGAAATACTAACGTAGGATTGTTTTTTACCAAAACTAAACATTTTTTCGTTATCAGGGGTAAAAATCCCGTGCAACGTGTGAACCGTAGGGGTTGTGACAAGATTAGCGTAGGACAATGCCCCACACCCTATATGGGAGTGAATAATGTCAAACTCTTCTGCGCGTTCATAAACCGAAGCTAGATTCAGCATTTCGTAAACGCTGTAATCTTTAATAGTGCTATCAAGTCTGAGGGCACGGGGATGAACTGACACTAGTTTTGCCAGACTGATAGAATCTCCCGATGCAAATAAAGTTACTTCGTGCCCGCGTCGCACTAATTCATCGGTCAGTAACCCCACTACTAGCTCTATGCCACCATAAGCTGGAGGCGGAACTCTTTCCCATAATGGAGCTACTTGAGCTATTCGCATCACAAACCTCCTAATAAATAAAACTTGAATTAAAAGTTTTTACTTTCTGCTGTTGTAGTGCTTGTAATTGATTCACTGGCATAAGAAAGTAACTTCAGATACTAAACGTCTTAACAATGTTCTTCAAATATTATGCTCTTTCTTCTATATTTTTCGTCTATCTTAGTACGCAAATTACCCACTCCTAAAGAGGTAAATAGATTATGAGTTATAAATTATTGGTGATTAATTGTAATTTTAAATAGAGATTATTTTATAAATAAAGAATTTTTTAAATCGTCAAAATATCCTTTAAGTGATGATATTGAGCGATAAAACTCTGCTATCAGCTATAAACTATCCAGTTTACAAATGTTATTTAAATAAAAAACCTGTAGTTACTCTTTGGGCGGCTTTCCGTACTTTAAAGGAAGAAAAGATAGTTAAATTATTGACTTATTACATTAAATATGATATTTTGTGTTGCTATCAATTAAAAATCAAATATAAACGTGAACATCTCTCCATCTCTCAAAAAACCGCGTGTCTCATGGCAGGCGGTTTTCTCACTGCTCATGTTTGTGTTCATGTACCTGCCCATACTGGTACTTGGCTTTTATAGCTTCAATCAGTCGCCCTACAGTGCGACTTGGCAAGGATTCACTCTTGATTGGTATCGCAACTTGTTCAGTGACGATCGCATCTTATCAGCTTTGCAAAACAGTATGATAGTTGCTGGTTGTGCAGTGGCAGTTTCAGCAGTGCTGGGAACCTTAATGGCGGTAGGGTTGGCGCATTACCAATTTCCTGGGAAGAAATTGTATCGGGGTGTTGCTTACCTACCATTGATTATTCCCGATATTGCGATCGCAGTGGCTACCCTAGTATGTCTAGCAGCCTTTGCCATCCCTTTGAGTTTGTGGACGATAGTTGCAGCCCATATCGTGTTTTGTCTGGCATACGTCGGACTTGTAGTTGCTTCACGACTTACCAATTTAGATCCTCACTTAGAAGAAGCAGCACTAGATTTAGGCGCTACACCAACGCAAGCTTTTATTAAAGTATTGCTACCTCAATTAATGCCTGGGATTGTAGCTGGTTGTCTCTTGGCTTTTGTCCTCAGCTTAGATGACTTTCTCATTGCCAGTTTTACTGCTGGTAGTGGTTATAACACCCTGCCAATGGAGATTTTTAGCCGCATTAGAACAGGAGTCAAACCTGATATTAACGCTTTAAGTGTAATGTTGATTTCAGTATCTGCGATCGCTGCTCTTGTAGCTGAATTAATTCGCCTTTCTGGAGAGAATAAAAGCTGAAAATCAAACTCGCAATTAGTAATAAAAATTATGGATGACTTGGTTCTCCGTGAACTTTTTCAATTGGCAAATAACAGCTATATTAAAAGAGACGTTGCAATGTGACGTTTCTACATCCGTTGTACTCATGTATTTATATTTACTAATATCTATAAATGTTCCAATACAAACAAATATATAGGATTACTATTTGATTTTTGAACGGAGTTAGGTATTGTAGAGTGTGTTAGAACGGAGTTCGTAACGCACTATTATCAAGGGTTTGATGCCGTACTCTCCGTGCTAACACATCCTACGTATATTTTCAGAAATCAAACCGGATTCCTATATATAGGACTCATACTTGATTACGTGAAAAAAACTCAGTAGACTTTTGTTCCCTGTCCCCTATCCCCTGTCTCTAAGCCTTCGCTCATAAAGAAGTTTAAGCACATCTAAAAATTTCCGTGTTCGCTTCTCTACATAACTGTTTTCAATTAGATAATATTGGGACTAACTTTGGAGAAGATGCTATTTCCCCCTCATTATGCAAATCTGCCAAAATCCCAATTGCTCAAATCCATTCAACTCTGATAGCAATAGATTTTGCGTGAGTTGCGGACAAAGCAACTTTGGCAAACTTCTAAGAAACCGTTACCGCGTATTAAGACTTTTAGGTGAAGGTGGATTTAGTAGAACCTATGCTACAGAAGATGTAGACAGACTAAACGCGCCTTGCGTCATCAAACAATTTTTCCCACAGTTTCAGGGAACAGGACAACGTACTAAAGCAGCAGAATTTTTCAAAGAAGAAGCTTTTCGGTTGTATGAACTGGGAGAAAATCATACCCAAATTCCCAGATTACTAGCTTATTTTGAACAAGGTGCTAGTTTATATCTCGTCCAAGAATTTATTCAAGGAAAAACTCTCTTACAAGAAGTTCAGCAACAAAACTATAGTGAATCACAAATTTGGGAACTTTTAGCTGATTTATTGCCAGTACTGCAATTCATTCATACTCATAATGTCATTCATCGGGATATCAAACCAGAAAACATTATCCGCCGTGCAAGTGATGGAAAACCCGTATTAATTGACTTTGGCGGTGCTAAACAGGTAACACAAACTAGTATAGGAAGACAAGCGACAGTAATTTATACCCTTGGTTATGCCCCAACCGAACAAATGGCTGGATTTGCTTGTCACGGCAGTGATTTATATGCTTTAGGTGTAACTTGTGTGCGTCTTTTAACTCGATGTTTGCCGTTGCAGGACGCTTCTGGACAGGTTAATGACCCTATTTATGATGCCATGAATGCTAAGTGGTTTTGGCGTGAGCGTCTACAAGAAAAAGGTATTAATATCAGCGACGACTTAGGGAAAATTTTAGATAAATTATTAAAACATCTAGCAAGTGAAAGGTATCAAACAGCAGCAGAAGTTCTCAACGATTTGAAGTTTGCAACATTCAACATTGAACCTGTTGCTCTTAAAATTGTTTCGATGTCTCAACCCATATTACCACCGCTACCAGAAAAAGTAATAGTACCATTACCCCCCTTAGAAACCTTTGAATTTGACGTAGTAACAGTAGACACAGGTGGTAGAGAAGTAAACCGCATGAGCAGTAATGCCAACTTCTTTGCCGAAGAATTGGGTAAATCTGTCACATTAGAAATGGTATCAATTCCTGGTGGTACCTATATGATGGGTTCACCAGAATTTGAAGGAGATGCTGACGAACGCCCTCGGCACAAAGTTACCGTCGAACCATTTTTTATGGGGAAATTTCCCGTAACTCAAGCACAGTGGAGAGTAGTAGCCGCTTTACCCAAAGTCAAACAAGCTTTAAATCCCAATCCATCAAAATTCAAAGGTTTAGATAGACCAGTGGAAAATGTATCTTGGTATGAAGCTGTAGAATTCTGTCTCAGACTATCAGAAAAAACTGGACGCGACTATCGTTTACCCAGTGAGGCTGAATGGGAATATGCTTGTCGAGCTGGAACTACAACATCCTTTCACTTTGGCGAAACCATTACCTCTGAGTTAGTCAGTTGCACTATCGAACCAAAAAGCAAATTCCGTAAAGAAACAACAAACGTCGGCAGTTTTGAAGTTGCCAACGCCTTTGGATTGTACGATATGCACGGGTTAGTTTGGGAATGGTGCGCTGATTCGTGGCACAACAATTACAGCGATGCACCCTCAGATGGAACAGCTTGGGAAGCTGGCGGTGATATTAATCGTCGAGTGCTACGCGGTGGTTCTTGGAGTTTCAATGCAGAACTGTGTCGCAGCGCTAGCCGTAGCTGGAATGAGTCAGACGGTGGGCTGAGGGTTTGTGGCTTTAGAGTAGTATTTTCCGTAGAGGAGATTATTTAGCTATTTAATTCCAAGGCTGTAGAAATTATGAAGGACAGAATTGAGAAAGGTGACAGAGTAATTATAAATAAGAGTGGAAAATATCATCATCAAGTAGGTGAAGTAAGTGAGATTGATTACAATATTTTCTTCGTCAAAATAGTGATGGTAAAGTTAGGTAATCAAGAAGAAACCTTTGAAGAAAAAGATTTAAAATTAGAAACTAAAAAACCGAGTATTGAAGAAGCCATTGTAGCAATAGACAAAATTATAGGACAAGTTGATCAGCTTTCTAACTTGCCGCCAAAAGAGAAAGTAGAGTTACCCAACCGTCTGAAATATCTGAAATTAGATATTCCTAAACTTGATAAACAGGTTATTCAAAACAACTTTGACAGCATAGATAAAATACTCACAGCAGCAAGAGAAGCAGACTCATCAGCCAGCTTTTGGCAGGAAATAGATCCTAATTTAGAGAAAGTAAGCTGGTGGATTAGAACAAGTCTGTGAACCAACAAGGTAGTCGGCAAATTATACCAATTTTCCAAAATGAGGCAACAGATGTAAATCAGGAAAGTCCTGCTGCATCTAAGTTTTTTAATTGCGTTAGCGCAGCGGGGCGTAGCCCATTGCGAATTGCGAATTGCGAATTGCGAATTGCGAATTGCGAATTGGCATTAAATGCACTTGATATCTTGAAGCATGGCTAAATGCTTATTAACAGGTGCAAGTGTATTTGCAGCAATCAGCCCACTGGCGGCAACTGCTGGTAAACCAATGCCGGGAAATGTCGAGTCTCCACAGCACATCAGCCCTGGTAAAGGTGTGCTGGGGCCGGGAAACATACTACTTCCAGCCTGAATTGCTGGGCCATAGGAACCTTGGTGACGGCGAAGATAACGCTCGTGCGTTAGAGGTGTACCAACAAGCGTGACTTCGCAACGAGAGCGAATATCTGGAATGATCCTTTCTAAAGCTTGCCACATTACTTCTGCACGCGATCGCTTTTGTTCGGCATATTCTTGGCTCCTCCTATCCATTCCCTGCCAGATAGAGTATGGCTCGTTACCAGGAGTATACACATGAATTACGTGCTTACCTGGTGGCGCTAAAGATGGATCGAGAACTGAAGGAATTGAGATCACGACAACATTCTGAGGTGCTGTTATGCCCAATTCCCAGTTATTAACCACGATGTAATGACACCGCAAATTTGACTGTAATCCTTGAGCATCAATGCCTAGATGTAGATGCATAAAGCTATCACACTCAGGTGTCGCCTGTCGTTTAGCGCGGTAGTTTTTGGGTACTGCCTTTTCTGGTAGTAACTTCAGTGTGTCCCAAACCGATGCATTAGAAATTACTGCCAGTTTTGCGCGAATTTCGGAGCGATCGCGCAGACGCACACCCACTGCTTGATTACCTTCTACAAGCACTTCTTCCACATGAGCGCCTAGAACCAACTTCCCGCCGTGACGCTCTAATCCTTGTACAAGGGTGTCAACTAAAGCACCACTACCACCAATGGGATATTCCAGGATTGCATCTGGCCGATACCAGTCCGCAAACATAAATCCTACCTCTGCGGTACTAGTACCATCTGCTGGCAATCCAGAAAGTAGGAAACACAGCAAATTCAGCCAATTTCGCGTAAATGGATCTTTAACAACCCCATCCATAATCCGGCTGAAGGGGCCCGTGAGCTTAAGCATATTCGCCAGATGTTTTGTCAGAGATGGGAGAAACGGGCCCACAGTTCTAACTGCACCAAAATCAAAGCGTAATGCCGCTGGTGACATAGAAGTTGCTGCACTAGCAAATGGTTCCATAACGCGCTGGAGTTCCTGCCATTCGGCTACAGCATCATGTCCCCGAAATTTCATCAGCACTTCACAAAATTGCTCCGCACCAACCGAGGTATCAAAATCACCTTCTGGTACACAACAACCCCAAGTATCATAGGTTACGCATGGTAATTCCGAACCAATTGCATCTAACACCTGTCGCAGAGGGTTGGCCGAGGGGCTGTAAGACAGTCCAGAGTAGAGAGACGGGCCCGAGTCAAATTTAAAACCATTGCGCTCAAAAGCATGGGCAGCGCCTCCAGCAATGGAGTGACTTTCGCAGACTATTACATCAAAGCCATACCGTGCCAAAACAGCAGCACAACTCAAACCGCCAATACCGCTACCAATGACAACTACATCTGTAACTTGCATATATGTTTGCAACAATAAAATAAAACAGTTGGGGAAACTTGGATAATATCATTCGCTCCTCCATCCATAAACCGCTCTAATAGGGCAGGGGGCAGGGAGCAGGGGGAGGGAAAGTCGTTGTGATTCCAAAAATTGGATAATTTACGCCATGTGCAACTTTCTCTCAAACCTAACCCCCAACCCCTTCCCTACAAGGGAAGGGGAGCAAGAATCAAAGCCTCTCTCCCTGTGGGGGAGAGGTTTGGTGAGGGGTTCTAAGAATAAGTTGCACATCGCGTTAATTTATTTTTTAGAGTTACCTGAAACCGTCAGTGCCGCATTCTTCACATTAAAGGCTTGATTCAAATAGACTCATGAGAAGCTTAAACTAGTAACTGAGTTTATTCAAGCCAAAGTAAAACTTCTGACTTAGCGCTAGGGATTGGGGATTGGGGACTGGGGACTGCTAAATAGAGACTAGAGAAGGAAGACAAGGAGAAAAATAATAACTCTTCATGACAAATGACAAATGACAAATGACAAATGACTAATAACTAACTCACATGGAGAGAAGAATTTGAAAAATCAGCAATTTGGAAATTGGCAAAGCACAGTTTTAGGAATTGTGTTAGCAACACTAGTGCTTCTGGGACTAAATTCCTTTATCATTATTAACCCAGGACAAGCAGGAGTGATTAGCATTTTGGGCAAAGCGAGAGATGGGGCATTATTGGAAGGGATTCATGCAAAACCGCCTTTTATCTCAGTGATAGATGTGTATGATTTGACTGTGCAGAAATTTGAAGTGCCAGCAGAGAGTTCTACTAAGGATTTGCAAAATTTATCTGCAAGATTTGCGATCAACTTTCGCCTTGATCCCATCAAGGTAGTTGAAGTTAGAAGGAAACAGGGAACCTTAGCAAATATTGTATCGAAAATCATTGCACCACAGACACAAGAAGCATTTAAAATTGCAGCCGCTAGAAGAACAGTAGAAGAAGCAATTACTAAAAGAAGTGAATTGAAAGAAGACTTTGATGAAGCGCTAGGCGATCGCTTAGACAAATATGGGATAATTGTGTTAGATACTAGCGTAGTTGATTTAGCATTCTCACCAGAATTTGCCAGAGCTGTGGAAGAAAAACAAATTGCTGAACAACGGGCGCAAAGAGCCGTTTATGTAGCACGGGAAGCAGAACAAGAAGCACAAGCAGATGTCAATCGTGCCAAAGGCAGAGCAGAAGCTCAAAGACTTTTAGCAGAGACACTCAAAGCCCAAGGAGGACAGTTAGTTCTGCAAAAAGAAGCAATTGAAGCTTGGAGAAATGGCGGCGCTCAGATGCCCAAAGTCCTCGTTATGGGCGGTGACTCAAAAGGTGGCGTTCCCTTCATATTCAACCTTGGGAATGTCCAAAATCAACCTTAATACTTCGATGCTCAGTATTAAAGCCCCACTCACTGAGTTAAGTTGAAGTGAACTTTGTCAAGGCTTAAATTTGAGTAAATAATATCTTAGGAAGTTGGGCTAGTGCAGCATGGTCTAAATAAACATACCATTTCAAATAGCGCAAAAGACTAGAATATAATTCTTTTGACTTTTGACTTTTGACTTTTGACTTCCGCCCTGCGGCACTAGTCCCAACTCCAACACAACAGAAAAACCAACAGCATCATCATCTAAGTTTATGTCAATCCCCAATCCTCATAATCTCAGCGCCGAAGAAGCGAAAAAACTACTGAATAAATTTAACTGCCTAGACATTGCGCCCATCCTCAAGCCATCGGAAAAAGTAGTAATTCGTGATGCCCTAATTTTGGTTACTAAACTTGCTGATTATCAAATTTTAGGAATTTGTGCTGATACAGCAGAAGAAGGCATATTAGCAATGAAAACCTATTCTCTGGCTTTGGGTTATGAACCACCAGACAATTTACTTACACCTGAAGGCCCAGTTTATATCAAATTAAATGGTAAAAATGGCTTGTGTTATCTCGATTCTTATGCTGGACATCATCGTGGCGTACTAGTGTCTTGTCAGTCTTACGACGAAGACGGAATCAACGAAATGTATGGACATCTCCCCTTGGATTTATTTGTATAGAATTCGGCAAATGTAGGTAAGGTGTGTACCTTACCTACTAACTAATGATCAATGAAAAATTACTAAATCTTATGAGTATTATTACACTACAATCAGTTAAAAAAGACTTTGGCATCAAAGAAGTTTTAAAAGATGCCAGTTTTAGCCTCGATGCTACCGATAAAGTTGGCTTAATTGGTACTAACGGTTCAGGGAAATCAACCCTATTAAAAATGATTGCCGGGTTAGAACCGATTGATAGCGGTCAGATTTTAGTCAACTCTGGTTCTAGAATTATCTACTTACCCCAGCAGCCAGATTTAGATGAAAATCACACAGTTTTAGAGCAAGTTTTTGCCGACAGTGGCGAACACATGGCTTTGGTGCGTGAGTATGAAGAATTCTCAGATAAATTGGCTCACTATCCAGATGATAGCCAACTGATGTCTCGCCTTTCTGTAGTGATGCAAAGGATGGATACAAATGGTGCTTGGGAATTAGAAACCAATGCTAAAATCATCCTCACCAAATTAGGAATTTCTGATTTTGATGCCAAGATAAGTACTTTATCTGGAGGCTATCGCAAGCGCATTGCTTTAGCATCAGCTTTGCTAGCAGAACCAGATGCTTTGCTCATGGATGAGCCGACAAACCATCTTGATGCTCTTTCTGTAGAATGGTTGCAAAGTTATTTAAATCGCTATCGCGGCGCACTTTTTCTAATTACCCACGATCGCTACTTTTTAGATCGCGTTACTAATCGGATTATTGAAATCGACCGAGGCGACATTTACACCTATACAGGTAACTACTCATATTACCTCGAAAAGAAAGCTTTAGCTGAAGAATCTGCTGTAAGCAGTCAACGCAAACACCAAGGCTTATTGCGGCGTGAGTTGGAATGGCTGAAAAAAGGGCCAAAAGCCAGAAGTACCAAGCAAAAAGCTAGAATTGACCGCGCTCATGCTCTGCGGGATACTGAATTTAAACAAGTTCAGGGTAAAGTTGATATTTCGACAGTTGGTCGTCGCATTGGCAAAAAAGTTATTGAATTAAATAACATTTCTAAGGCTTATGATGGACGCACCCTGATTAATAACTTCACCTACGAATTTAGCCCAGAAGACCGCATCGGCATCATCGGCGCTAATGGTGCTGGTAAATCCACTTTAATGGATATTATTACTGGTCAAATTCAGCCAGATTCAGGTGTTGCGGAAATTGGTACTACAATTCACATCGGTTATTTTGACCAACATTCTGAAGAATTGCTCACAGCCTTAAACGAAAATCAGCGCGTGATTGACTACATCAAAGAAGAAGGTGAATTTATCAAAATTACCGATGGTACTCAAATTACTGCTTCGCAAATGTTGGAGCGATTTTTGTTTCCTGGTAATCAACAGTATGCCCCAATTAATAAACTTTCGGGTGGTGAAAAACGCCGTTTATTTCTGTTGCGGGTTTTGATGGGTGCGCCCAATGTCTTAATTTTAGATGAACCGACAAACGATTTAGATGTTCAGACTTTGGCAGTATTAGAGGATTATTTAGAGGATTTTGTCGGGTGTGTAATTGTAGTTTCTCACGATCGCTACTTTCTTGATCGCACCATCGACACAGTATTTTCCTTTGAGGAAGGCGGTAATCTGAGGCAATATCCAGGTAATTACTCGATTTATCTGGACTATAAGAAGGCTGAAGAGGCACAGCAACAAGCTGCAAACACTAAAGAGAAGCCCAAAAATGCCGAAGTCCAAAATGGTGCGGCTTTACCCAAGGATGTAGAGAATACCAAGCGGCGCAGGTTATCTAATTGGGAGAAGAAGGAATTTGAGCAGTTGGAAGGTAAGATTGCCGAGTTAGAGGCACAGAAGGCAGAAACCGAGAAATCACTAGCGAATGTCTCACCGGGGAATTATAGCGAAGTGCAGAAATTGTATGATCATGTGGAAAAACTCAAGCACGCGATCGATGTGGCGACTGAACGCTGGTTAGAATTGGCGGAGATGGAGTCTTGATTTTTTAATAGTTTTACCCCACCCTAACCCTCTGACAGGTGTAGGTTTATTACGTAGGTGTGAGTATTCACAACTAAAAACGAGAAAATCAAGCATGAAACCAGGTGTGTATTCATAACTAAAATGCTGAAAAACAAGCATCTCAAAGAGTGGTCATGCATAGTTTCAAAGC
>JBBSOX010000094.1:0-25994 GCA_038259325.1 Chroococcales cyanobacterium
ATTGCCTCCTAGATATTAGTTCTGGGTCTGAGCAAGAGGAGGAAGAACCACAAGATTAAGGATTAAGTCCCCTTATTATTCGCGATGAATTCTCGCGAATAATGCTTTTTGATTTATTTTTGCACATTTGGGATGCTCCCTGTGAGGATAATTATATGATTGATCGTAGCTGATTTTTTATTGCAGGAGCGATCGCTCTCCATCATTCACAACTACACAAGCAAGCTTTCGGCTCAACGATATACCAAAATGAATGCGTGAATTACTCAAATGATTAAGCAAACCGGGGTTTTAGAAAGTAAAAGCTGCTTTTGTTTGTGGAAAACACTAAAATGCGAGATTAAAACCTGCTTTTGAGAAAGTAAAAGCTGCTTTTGTTTGTGGAAAACACTAAAATGCGAGATTAAAACCTGCTTTTGAGAAAGTAAAAGCTGCTTTTGCATAAGTCATCAGGCATTTTTACTTAACTCAATATGAATTTTAGTCTAGGCGATACCTTTCCTTCTCTACGGTACGCGAACGCTAACGCACTTTTCAGTTTTATTACAGTATACTTTGCACAAAACTAGTAGTCTGTCAAATTCATTTTGGCGGTTAGAAAGACGCGATAAATCGCCGTCTCTACAAGGGTTTTGGGTAACGCATATTTAATTTCTGGAGATGTCTTATGCCTACGCGTAGATTCGCACTCTACACAACGACACTGATGCGCTCAAGATTTTATCTAAAAGGCGATCGCTTATGGGTTTACAATCAAAAATAAAGCGCTAGGCTTGGGATTGTTGACTATCTACATCTTTATAGCGATCGCGCAGCATTCCCCAAGAAATTTTATCAAAGCGATGTCTCCGATGGTCACTGAGCTTGTCGTTCGCGCAGCGTCTCGTAGAGAAGTGCGGGCTACGCCTACGCACGGGCAACAACATCATTCAACTGAGGGAACCCATCAGAAGAATCAATTTTTTAACGTAAAATTAAACTGGTAGCACAACGCAAGATTTCATGGCGATAAGATTTATTCTGAGCGACTATGTTGACCGAGCGATCGCCCAGGCAATTTATGACAAGTTAGAAGATGGTACATTTACAGGTAGAATCCCTGTTTGCAAAGGAGTGATAGCCTTTGCATTGACTTTGCGCGAGTGTGAAGATGAATTACGCTCAACACTGGAAGACTGGGGATGAGGAATTGACTTTGCCACTGCTACCATTACCTGACAAAGCGATCGCTTTAATTCTTCTGCTTGCTCTAAATCTATAAGCTTATATTGAAAAAACTCCCTTAGCAGTGGATGTAGTTGATAAACTCCCTCATCTTTGCGCTGAAGTAAATGCAAATTCAACAACTTATCATCTCTAATTTCTTCTAACTCTTCCTCGTCTTCATCTGGGAAACACTTTTCCACCAACTTCCAAGATATAGGTGCGGCGGCAAATAAACTCAGCAAACAGCCAAGCTGCTTGTCATCATCCTCTAATTCTTGCCAACTCAACTCAAAGGCTGCTAACACACCCCCTTGTGCTGTCATGTTACCTTCTGACTTGGACTTACAGAGGGAACGCTCATCTAGTCGTTTTTCTTTTAATCGCCGCAACATTTCTGTTACAGACAAATCCCGTTTCCGCGCTAGATATCGCCCCACTAATTCCAAACCCAAAGGCAAATATCCCAGCCACTCACACAATTGATTTGCTACAGCTAACTCTTTTTCAATTCGCCCCGGTGTTTCTTTGAGTAAAGACTTTAATAACTCCAGCGCCGCTTCTGGTTGCAGCACATCCAAAGATAATTGTGCTATGCCTCCAAAGTACTGACGTGTAGTCATCAGCACTTTAAACCGGGAAGATGGCGATGGTAGATAAGGCTTGACTTGCTCGTAATCGCTGACATCATCCAAGACTAGCAGCACATCACCCTCACGCCAATGCCGAAAGCAATATTGGACTTGCGCGAGTAATTTTTGGTTAGAATCTTCTGTTAAATCCTCTGGCGGGTTTAAGTCAAGCTGCGTTCTGGCAAACTGCACAATTTGAATGCCCACATCTCCAGCCTTTGCCAGCAACCAGCAAATTCCACCTTTGTAAATTTCACGGTGAGCCTTTGCATATTGTAAGGCCAATTCTGTTTTACCCAGTCCACCCATGCCAGCGATCGCGGCGTAGGCGTAGCCCGTCGTAGACATCGCCACCTGTTCATTTTCCTGCAAAAGTTGGTGAAGATTTTGCAATTCTTCCTCACGTCCGACAAATTCCACCACCCCACTCAGGGGTAAATTTTGCGGTATTTCAGTAGAGGGATTTGACTTTGCCCGTTCCCGTTCAGGCGGCTGTAGTCAATCAGGAGAATTCTGATAGTAATTGATAGTAATTGGGCTATTGTCTACGCCTTGAAAGGTGGGAGCTTTACTATCAATACTTTGAAAACCTTGGCCACCGTAAACTTTCTGGACATTTTTACCTTGAACTTTGTCAATATTAATTTCCTGGTGAATTTCTTTAGCAAGGCTTTGAACTTCTCCGCCAAATTGGGTGTCGGTGTCCATTTCAACCTGTAGGTAGGCAGCAACCAAGTTCAAATCTTCCTTAGAACCTTGTTCAGCCTTTATTAAGGCTTCTTGCACTTTCGGTTTACCCTGAAACTTATCCCAAATTTTTTGACGCAGCAATTTTAGCTTGTCCAGTGTACCTTCTGTTATCTTCTCTACGGTTTTTTCTATAGCTTTTGTGATTACCAAGGTTGCGATCGCTGCTGCTGTTAGAGTTACAGGCTCCATATTTTACCTATTAACTACGAAATTGCACTGTGAGGTATCCTACCTTAGTGCATCTCCTTTGGAAATAAATAATACAAATTTATTAATATTTATCTTGAAAGGTGGGTTTTATCGCGTTTTTCTCTTGAGTAAAATCTCACAAATACATTTACTAAAGCCATACTATATCTATTAACGCTAAAGTCATAGTATGGCTACTAAAATCACAACCCAAATGCAAGCTGATAAATACCCTTTTGCTCAAGAACTGATTACTGATACGGAAGGTAATATCCGCAAAGTAGTCTTAGATTTTGATGACTATCTACGCTTGCTAGAAGCTATTGAGGATGAAGGACTTATGTTAGCAATGAAAGCAGTAGAACATGAAACACCTCTGAATATTGATGAAGCATTAGCACAACTAGAACAAGAGTGATTACCCAATATCTACCCAGCTTTATCAAGGATCTCAAGGCTCTGAAAAGTACACCTTACTATGAGACTATTAGAACACTTGCTTTTGAAGAAATACCAGAAATATTAACCTTTGAAGAAGTTACTAACCTCAAAAAACTTCAGGGTTATGAAAATGCTTATCGCATCCGCATTGGTGATTATCGTATTGGAATTATTTTTGATGGAGAAACAGTCTTATTTCAACGAGTACTACACCGGAAAGATATTTATCGTTATTTTCCCAAATAAAACCATTTTCAAAGATATTAAGAATTACGAATGCAATTTGATACCCAACTGCTACCACGCATTAATGCCACAGTCAAAAGAGAAAATGGTAAACAATATTATGTAGATGCCAACGGAAATCGCTTTCCCAGCGTTACTACAATACTTAATGCCACCAAATCACAAGCAGACAGAGACAGATTATTAAACTGGAAAGCGCGTGTTGGTACAGAAGAAGCTACCCGCATTACTACATCTGCTAGCCGTCGGGGAACCCAAACACACAAACAAATTGAGCGCTACCTCCTTGGACAAAACCCTGTTTGTCCCGAAGCGAGTCGCCCTTATTGGGAGAGTATCAAGCCAGTTTTAGAACAAATCGACACAGTTAGACTTGTAGAAGGCTCTGTTTTTCATCATGATTTGAGTTATTCTGGCAAAGTTGATTGTATTGCCAGCTATCAAGGTGTTCCCTGTATTTGCGAGTGGAAAACAGCAGACAAACCCAAAGGTTCAATTGAGCATTTATATGAACATCCACTGCAACTTACGGCATATATAGGAGCAGCTAACGAATATTATCGAGATTATGGCATTCAACTAAAGCACGCTCTGTTGGTAGTAGCGATTCCAGAAATGCCAGCGGAGGTATTTTGGTTTGAATCAGCAGTTATTAAAGATTACTGGGAGCAGTGGGAAAAAAGAGTTGCTGAATATTGGGAACGCAGAAGCGTTTGGGGTTAATCAGTGGAATTGTACAATTACCGAAATTGGAACCCTGCTTCCATTCCTCTCCCCGAAACGCCGAGAGGCTACATTACCCGCATCCCGCCCAGAACTAAAGTTCAGGGCTAATTGCTGAAGTCCACTTAAGTGGACTGAACAATCAATTTAGTCCACTTAAGTGGACTTGGGCTATGAGACTCGGAATTCATTCCGAGGCGGGATAGAAACGCAGTGCAAGATTTTTTAATAAAGATATGACTGCGACAAAGCTTGTGTGTACATCGTAGAACGCTAGTAGGGAAGGGGAGCAATAATCAAAGCCTCTCTCCGTTTCGGGGAGAGGTTTGGAGAGGGGTTTTAAGAATAAGTCGCACATCGCGTAAACTAAAATGTTCGTATCGATGAAAACAGAGTTATTAGTCGTTTGCATAAAGGTCTTCTCTGCGGAAAGTTAAACTTTCCGAGACTAATCCTACAGGATAGGCGGAAAGTTTGAGAGGCGCTTTCTTTTTTTCCGTCTCTACTTCCTCAGCCAAAGGCTTCTCATCAATTACTATTACCACCTGATGCTTACCTTCTGAAATATCAAGTGGTAATTGGGCTGTAATTTTACCATCTTTGGTAACTGTGGCAATTGTTTCTATACTTTTCATCTCATTTATCCTTGTTCAATCCATTACAGCTAACACAGCTTTGGGCAATAATTTATCTTTAAACCAAACAATTCTGGCGGGGACATCATTTAATTTTACTCCCGCCTTTTCTAAATTAAGTCGCTCGGAAATAGCCAAAATCAAATCATCACGTCCAGCCCGTCGCACCTGAGAAAACTTTTTTTGTAAATATTCTGGTCGCCAATAACCAACAATTTCTAATAAGAATGTGCGTCCATCAGCATGAACTAAGCGAAAATCGGGAATCATTACACTACCAGGAATTGGTATCAAATCAACTTCTCGCTCTAACGCCCAACCACTTTTTAACGCATCCCATTTATCAGCAAAGGATGCTTCTAACATACTATCGTAGGGCTTTCCTGGTGGATAATGGGATACCAAACCACATTCGGAATTGAGAGTAAAACGTCCAGTTTTCCAACTATTTGTATAAGCATCACGAGTTTGGAGAATGGACGAAAGACTCCATTTAGTAACGTGAAGTAAAGCCGGAATAAGTTTAGCGATCGCTAACCCATATCGTGTACTAGGATTAAACAAACTTGTCGGCCCATCAATGGTAATTGTAAACCCGTGGTCAGCATCGCCCTCAATATAAGCCATCAATTGAAACAACTTTAAATAGCGAAATAACAGCTTATATTCACCCGGAACATTCCGATGAGCATTTAACACCAGTTTACTGGCCTTATAAAACACACCTTGCACCTGAGATAAGTTATATCGATTTAATACATCTGGCGCTGTTGGTGCATCAAAGACTGTCAAAATTTTATTTTCAGATAAATCAGCATATAGTCCATTCCGAACCTGTTCTAATAAAACTTCCCGTTCAAGTTCTTGAGTTAATTCATCAGCAATTTTACTCAAAGTAACTTGGGTTGATTCCCGACTAGAAACAGACTTTGCAGCCAATGAAAACACCCGTTCTCTTAACATCTGTGGTTCCAGAGGGCTAACTACTTCAAAAGTGCAAAAACTGCTTTTGAGAATATAAGCTAATCCCCGCTTCACCCGATAATCTGTAGAATCTCCTTCAAAATCAGTTAGCTGTCGCTCAAGCATACCTTGAGTCTTCCCCACTGCTGATTTAAAATAATTAATTAACTCAATCGCCAACTCTGAAGTTTTTTGATCAATCTTCAGTCTCTTCGGGATAATCTCCTCCCCGTTTTGGCGATGCATCAGTAAGTCTGTCGGTAACATCTGAATTCTGGATTTTAGATTTTGAACTTCCGGTTGAATAATTAATTTCTAACTGCTCCGCAGCCTTCAAACTCCGTTCCTTCCCACTCCCATACACAACCTGCAAATTCCCTTTCCTCTCTTTTTCTCCCCCGGCTCCCCCTGCTCCCCCTGCTCCCCCTGCTCTCCTCTCCCCTCTTCGCCTAGCCGAAGTTCCCTCCTCACTCGTATCCTCAGCCACCACCTCATACAAAATCGCCTGCTTATTCTCAATATTCCCCTTCCGTAAAATCCTACCCAATCGCTGAGTATACTCCCTAGCCGAACCCGTTCCTGATAAAATAATCGCCACAGAAGCCGCCGGTACATCAACCCCTTCATTCAACACATGAGAAGCAACTAAAGTATTATATTTACCCTCTCGAAACTTTGTTAATATTTCATGCCGTTCTTTCACAGGAGTTTGATGAGTAATTGCCGGAATTAGCAACTCTTGAGAAATGCGATAAACCGTGGCATTATCAGCAGTGAAAATTAAAATTCGTGCCGGATAATGTTCTGCCAATAAATCAATCAAAATTCGCAACTTCCCATCAGTACCCAAAGCGATATCTTTTGCTTCTCGGTGCGCTAACATCGCTCTACGTCCAGATTGCGATCTAGCACTCATTTGCACAAACATTTGCCAACCTTGCAGACTCCCCAAAGAAATTTTAGATTGCTTTAAAAAGTCATTGCGAGTTTGAATTAACTGGTTGTATCTTTCCCGTTCAAGTTGCGATAACTTTACCTTAATTTGGACAATTTCATGTTCTGCTAACGCCTTCCCCGCCAAATCTTCAGCGCGTTTGCGATATACTTCTTGACCAATGAGGATATTTAACTCAGCGTGTTTACCATCGGTGCGTTCTGGTGTAGCGGAGAGTCCCAGGCGATAAGGTGCGATCGCATATTCAGCAATCACTCGATTAAAATCTGTCGGTAAATGATGACATTCATCAAAAACAATCAACGCATATTGGTTCCCCAACGTCTCGGCGTGAATTGCGGCACTGTCGTAAGTTGCAACGAGAATTGCCGTTCTATCCCGCGAACCACCCCCCAGCAATCCCACCTCAGCATCAGGGAAAGCCGCTACTAAGTGTGCATACCACTGATGCATTAAATCCAAAGTTGGTACCACAATTAGCGTTGTGCGCGGCGTTGACTGCATCGCCATTTGCGCCAAATAAGTCTTTCCCGCAGCTGTAGGAAGCACAACCACTCCTTGTCTACCCGCCAGTTTCCAAGCTGCTAACGCCTCAGTCTGGTGAGGATAGGGTTCCATTTCCAGAGTGGGAACCAAATCTACAGGATAAAATTGCTTTGCCTCATCGATAAAATTCACATCTTCCGCTTGTAGTGCTTCCACTAGCGATCGGTATCTAATTGCGGGAATGCGGAATTTTTCAACTCTATCATCCCATGTGGCATAGTCCATCCAACCTTTGCCGCGTGGTGGTGGATGCAAAATTAATGTGCCGCGATCAAAATTTAATGTAGGAGTACGAGCCATTTTGGGGATTGGGGATTGGGGATTGGGGATTGGGGATTGGGGATTGGGGACTTGTACTGAGCGTAGTCGTAAAGCCTGCGGCATAGCTACGCTTAGGGCGCAGCCTCTCGTAGAGAAGTATTGGGCATGGTAATTTTTCCATTCGCCATGCCCTATGTGCCATGCCCCATTCATTCCCTAGTCTATTGATTACTAATAACGCAAAAAGCGCATGATTTATATGAGATTGTGAAATTAGTCGTGGAGGTAGGCAATAGGGAATAGGCAACAGATTTTTTTCACGACTGATTTAGGATTGCTATATAAGGCAAAATATACGCTTTAGAAATTGGGATAAAGTTACATTACCTATCAGTTGTTATAAACACTGCTGAAACTATTATTCAGGGTTGAAAGGATAAATACTTATTGGAAAAACAAAGTTTAATTAAGATTAAAGCTAAAGGATAAATTATCGAAACATAATTCAGGATTCAGGAGCCAGAATGGGCTAAACGCCCCGCTACTGCTAACAGAATTAATTCTGTGCGACACTTCGACAAGCTCAGTGCAGCGCTGGTGGATAGCGCAGCTTAAAGCCTGCGGCATAGCAACTCTTAGAGACGCTACCGCGTAGCTTGCTTCGACCTAGGAGTAAGCTTAGAGCCAGTCATTGAGCGTCTTGATTCTGACTCCTGAATTCTGACTTCTGAATTCTTCTTCAAGACTTACATCCTAAAATAAATTAATTCAAAACTTAACATGTGTATGCTTATTGGCAGATAGCTAAAAAGCATATATATATAATTAGAGCGACGCTTATGAGGTTATTTAACCTTTGCTAAAACTTAGTTTTATTACTTTAGATAGATTCACAGCAACTAACTGCTGAAATGTATATTTTTCCAATGCATAATAGGTGTTGAGCGATGTCTACGATGGTCACTGAGCTTTGTTGTTCGCGCAGCGTCTCGTAGAGAAGTGCGGATTACGCCTACACATTATCTAGCTGATTTTGGGAATAATCCTTTAGCTAGCTGCATAAAAGGAGAAGCCACATTGAAAGGAATACGTTCCCTTCTAACACCTTATGCTGTGGCATTATTGACTGTTGGTAGCGCATTGCTACTAACACTATTGCTACAGCCGCTACTAAAACCAACTATTTTCCTGCTGTTTTTTGCTGCCGTGGCGGTTAGTGCCTGGGATAGCGGCATGAAAGCAGGGTTGCTGGCTACTGCTTTGTCTACTTTAGCCGTCAGCTACTTTTTCTTAGAGCCAGTGTTTTCACTCTTCATTACGAGTATAGATAGTGTAATGCGGTTAGGCTTGTTTGTGCTGGTGACAACAATAATCAGCTTGCTCAACTCAGAGTTACGCACTGCAAAACAACATCTTCAAATGAGTTTGCAGAAGCTACAGGTGAGCGAGGCAAAGTTTAGAAAATTGGTAGATTCCAATATCATTGGGGTAATTGTAGCCAAAATGGATGGCGCGATCGCAGAGGCTAATGATGCTTTTTTACGAATGGTAGGTTATTCGCAAGAGGATTTGCTAGCAGGGCTTCGATGGCGCGATATGATAGCACCAGAATATATTGAAGCAACCAACAGTGCGATGCCTACGGCGGGCTACGCCTACGCAGAACTCAAAACCAAAGGTGTGTGTCAGCCTTTTGAGAACGAATACATCCGCAAAGATGATAGCCGCGTTCCTATCCTCTTAGGTTCTGCTTTGTTAGAAAATAATTCCAACGATATTATCTTTTTTGTACTGGATTTAAGTGAACGCAAACAAGTAGAGCTTGCCCTTTGCAAAAGCGAAGAACGCTACCGCACTTTTTTAGAACAGAGTTCAGAAGGTATTTGGTGCATGGAACTGGAAGTGCCGATTTCGCTAGAGTGTTCACAAGAAGAGCAAATTCAGCATTTTTATCAGTATGGTTATTTAGCAGAATGCAACAATGCTATGGCGCAGATGTATGGGTATTCTCATTCAAAAGAAATTATCGGCGCTAGGCTAGGAGACTTTGTTGTTCCTTCAGATCCACACAATATTTCCTACCTACGTAATTTTATTTCTTCTAATTACCGATTAATCGATGCAGAGTCTCATGAAATAGATAAGCAAGGTAATTCCAAATATTTTTTGAATAATCTGGTGGGAATTGTCGAAAATGGCCTTTTAGTCAGAGCGTGGGGAACTCAACGCGACATTACAGAAAGCAAGCGAGCAGAAGCAGCACTGCGTGAACGAGAAGATCAACTCCGCCTGATTACAAATGCTGTGCCCGTCCAGATTTCCTATGTTGATGGAGAGCAGCGTTATCGCTTTAATAATAAAGGATATGAAAACTGGTTTGGGCTTCCTGCCTCAGAAATTTATGGTAAACACATTAGAGAAATTGTCGGAGAATCAGTTTATCAGTCAATTCTTCCTTATATAGAAACGGTACTTTCAGGAGAACAAGTAACTTACGAAACCCAAGTACCCGATAAAGATGGCACAAACCATTACGTGAATGTCACTTACGTTCCCCAATTCAGTCAGCAAGGGAAAGTTGAAGGATTTGTTGCCCTAATCACAGATATTACACTTCACAAATTAGCAGAAGCAGCTCTCAAACAGAGCGAGAAACGGTTAAAGACACTTACAGAAAAAGTCCGCGTGATTCCTTGGGAGCTAAATGCTACTACCGGAAATTTTACTTATGTAGGGCCGCAAACCGTTGATATTCTTGGCTATCCTTTGTCAGACTGGTACACCGATAATTTCTGGGCAAAACACATGCATCCAGAAGATCAGGAGTGGGCTATCCAATATTGCCAAGAATCTTCCCTGTCACTGGATAATTACGAATTTGAATACAGAATGTTGGCTGCTGATGGCAAAGTCGTATGGTTGTATGACATTGTTAATGTGGTGCGGGATGAAAATGGGCCACAGCTATTACATGGATTCATGATTGACATTACTGCTCGCAAGCAAGCGGAGCAAGAACGCGAACAATTGCTTGAGCGCGAACAGACAGCACGCGCTCAAGCAGAAGCTGCAAACCGCATGAAGGATGAATTTCTCGCCACACTCTCCCACGAACTCCGCACACCCTTAAACGCCATATTAGGCTGGACGCAGCTACTTAGGAGCCGCAAGTTTGATCAGACTACCACTGGCCGGGCACTAGAGACAATCGAGCGTAACACCCGATCCCTAGCTCAACTGATTGAAGATGTCTTAGATGTCTCGCGGATTATTAAAGGCACACTCCATCTAAATATTGATCGAATAAAACTTGTAGCACTTGTAGAGGCAGCAATCGATACTGTGTACCCAGCAGCCCAGGCTAAAGAGATTAGCATCAACTGTAAATTCGACCCTGAATTAGGGGTAGTTATTGGTGATGCCAATCGCTTGCAACAGATTGTGTGGAACTTACTCTCCAACGCCGTTAAGTTTACACCCAAAGGTGGAAGAGTTGATGTGCAATTGGAGCGTATTGAATCCCATGTGCAAATTCGGGTGAGCGATACAGGAATAGGAATTGCTGCCGAATTCTTGTCCCATGTATTTGAGCGCTTCCGTCAAGAAGACAGTTCAATCACGCGATCGCATGGTGGACTAGGATTAGGGTTAGCGATCGTCCGCCACTTAGTAGAATTACACGGCGGCACAGTCTCTGCCGAAAGTCCAGGAATTGGGCAGGGGGCAACATTCATTGTCAATCTGCCAATGAAAGCCGTTTATGTAGAAACTAATACCGCAGAGCAGCTTTCATCTGTTGTAGATAATCAAGAGGCTAACAATTACCTGCCAAAGCTAGATGGCTTGCGGGTGCTGATTGTCGATGATGAGGCAGACGCGCGTCATTTGCTCACCATGATTTTGGGACAGTATGGGGCCCAAGTCATGGCTGCTTCATCTGCAAGTGATGCACTACTTGCCCTGCAAGAATATCGCCCCCACATACTGGTGAGCGATATTGGTATGCCACAAGAAGACGGCTACACACTAATTCGTCAAGTGAGAGCGCTACCAACAGACCAAGGTGGGCGGATTCCAGCAGTGGCGCTGACAGCCTATGCTAGGGCAGAAGACCGCACGCAAGCGCTGTTGGCAGGGTTTCAACTCCATGTCCCTAAGCCAGTCAATCCGGGCGAGTTAGCAGCTGTAGTTGCCAATCTCACTGGACGTACTTAAATAATTTGCCCCACAAGTAACTGAAGTTACTTGCTAATAGCAAAAGTCATCTGAAGATGACTAAGATATACCCAAAAATCTTTACGAGTGTGATAGTCCATACTTAGGTTGTTTCCACAACAGTTAGTGTTGGCAAAATAGTTATTACGGAAGATGCAGGAAGTGTCTCAGCATCCTCGATTTCAGGAACGGCAGGAACGGTCTCTCCAGTACCTCCTTTATAGCTTTCTTCTTCTTCTTCGGTAAGCTCCGTTAAAGTACCTAATTCTAAAATTTTAATAACCATCCCTTAAACCTCTAAAATTAAAACTTACACAAAAAATGTATAGCAAATGCATTGATATATCAATAATATCTGTCTAACTTTTTTTAAACGCACTATGATCTGTATAAAAGCCCTACCTTAGTCAGCCCGTTAGACATTCCCTACCCCTTGAATGCTCTCAATCCTTAGGCATACAATCCACTTGGTCAAACTCAGACTAGAATTAGAATGGACGTGACATTCTCTAGTAGCCAAAGTGCCAGACTCTTTGCCATTGCGCGATCGCTATCTTGCCTTAATCGATGAAATTGTCGAAACCACCCTCAAGGGCAAAATTAGCTCTGTAGAACAGGTGTATCAAATGCTGCTTAAAGGAATTACTTCCGGTACAGGGGAAGTCTTTGAGCTAGTTTTGAGCGATCGCCTGAATGCTCTCCAAAACCAAGTAGATAGTGAAAAAGACGAACTCAAAAAAGCCAAGGCTACTCGGAGTTTGAGAGCGATTAAAACCATTCAAAGTCAATGGCAACGCTGGCAAGAGCAAAATAAAGCAACAGTTGCGATCGCCTCCGCAGTTACAGAAATTACCACATCTTCGGCAGACGAGCGTCTAGCGGTATTTTTACGGGTTACTGATCCCAATCAGAAATATCCGTTAAATTTGCAACAGCTACAGCAGTTGTCAAAAGCATTACAGCAATTTGCTCAGGCAGATGCTGATTTACAACAATTTTCCGAAGGGATTACCCGTGGTTTAGCTTCTTGGCAGCGATTGCAAGACAACTTGCTCAGTTGGATGTACGAGCAAAAAGAATCTTTGGGATTTGGCGGCGTACCCGGAGAACGTGGCCCTTGGGCAAGTTGGGCGAAACAACTCAATAGTGAGTTACCCCAAGCATTGCTTCGCACCTTGGCTAGCGAAGAATCGGCAATAGAGTTTGCCCAGCGACAACGGGGGATCACCCTGAGAGATTGGGTGGAAATGGCATTGATTTTACAGTTCTTGCAACGGGGACTAATTAACTGGTTTGACCAACAAGCATATGATGTTAAGGCCGGGCCAAAATTGTCCATTTCCACTTTTTTGACCTTTGCAGTGATTTGGAGTCAATTAGCAAGTGGTTTTGGCAGCATTGGGAAAGTATACGGCGATGCCTGTTCTCAAATTATGCTCCAGATTTTGCGAACCTTTGCCCAGCGTCCATATTTTCCCTTTTACGGCGGGATTTTTGCCTCTTTCACTGGCACTTATTTGCGAGATGCCCTTGATTATTTGGATGAACCGCTGCGAAAAGGTGAAGGAACCCAAGAAAAGGCGCGAATTTTGACACTTTTAGGTTATTCGCAGCGTGCTTTGGGACAATATCAGCGCTCGATAGATTTTCATCAGCAGGCGTTAGAGATAGCCAGAAATGCAAGCGATCGCGCCTGTGAAATTGCCAATCTCAACCACCTCAGCCGCACCTACGTGCAACAGCAAAATTATGCTGAGGCAATTAACTACAGTCAACGAGCTTTAATACTGAGTCGCCAAGCTGGCGATAGAACAGGGGAAGCAAACGCGCTAGTAAATTTAGGTTACAGCGAAGTTATGCAAGCTCAAGAATTGGAAAACCTAGAACCGGAAACTTATGAAGCCGCAATTAACTATTTGGAACAAGGTTTAAAATTATCAGAGAAATTAGGCGATATTCAAAGTAAAGCCTTATGTGTCAGCAGCTTAGGAATTGCCTATTTAGTAATTGGGGAACACCAAACTGCAATTAAATATCTTGAAGATGGCTTTAAAACAGCACAAGTTTCCGGTGATTTGTATCTGCAAGGGCGGAACTTGGCTTATTTAGCAGAAGCTTATTATCATCTACAAAATTCCGAAAAAACTATTTACACAGGCTGCTTGGGAATGTATCTTTTGGAGCAAATTGCTTCTAATGAGTGGCGTCAAGCAGCAGGGTTACTGACAATTTTACAAGGACAAATCGGGGCAGAAGCTTTCCAAAAGTTCTTACAGCAACATCGTCCGAAAATGATTGCATTTATCGGTGTAGATGGGTATGACCACATTCCGCAATTATTAGAAGAATATAAGCAAGATATGTAAGAAAGTAATTTGACTTAGGTTTAACTGTTCCCAAGTATCGCAGCTTTCCCGTTTAGCAACTTCAAGAGCAAAAGTAGTGAATTAAGTCCCAATACGCTTGGGTTAAGGGTTATTGGTGTAGATAATTGGTATATTAAGACGCGATTTATCGCGTCTCTACATGAGGGTTTTGTTGCTCATTCTGAACTGTATTGAATTAAGCCCCCCTTTTTAAGGCCTTGTCATTACCAACATCTTTTAAAGTGAGGTAAGGGTGTATTGACACTCTCACCGCTAACCGCAAAGCGGTGTAGCGGGAGATTCTTGCTTCTCAGAAACACGCTTTTTGGTACAAGTACCAACGAGTCTTACTGCTTCTCCACAAGCTTGAATTTCTGTGTGTCCCACAGTATTTGTTGACAGTATTCTTATCCCTTCCTCTCTTAAGTTCCGCGAAGCATTTTCATCCCTATCATGAGTTGCTTGGCAACTCGGACAAACCCACTCACGGATACTTAAATTCAGCAAATTATTCTTATGACCGCAGCATGAACAAAGCTTTGAACTGGAAAAGAATCTGTCAACTTGGATAAATTTACCTCCCTCTCTCTCCAGCTTGTAGCTGATGAAATTAAGCAGCATTCCAAAACCAGCATCATGTATTGATTTGGCTAATTTGGTACGTGCTAATCCTTTAATGCAAAGGTTCTCAGCTACTATGACTTGGTTATCGTCAACTAACTTTCGTGAGAGTTTATGGAGAAAATCTTGTCGAGTGTTTGATATTTTTTCGTGAACTCTAGCGACTACTTTAACGGATGAACGTCTATTGCTAGACCCCTTAACTTTACGAGATAAAGCTTTTTGCCTAATTCGTAGTCGTTTAGCATATTTTCTAGTAGGTTTGATTGGGTCAACCTTATAACAGGTTTCACCATCAAACACAGTTACTAGACTGTTCAACCCTAAATCGATTCCTGATATCTTCCCTTGTTTTATGTTAGTTAACTCATCAGTCTCGAACAGTATTGCAGCAAAATATTTATCTGTGCTTGTTTTAGAAACAGTCACGGACTTAATTTTGCTATTAACGCTTTTAGAGAGACTGGCTTTAACTAATCCAAGCTTAGGAAGTTTTAAACCACCATTTTTAATTGAGCAGCTTTCGGGGAATCGAATTGACTGTTTAGAGTGCTTGCTTTTAAACTTCGGGAATCCAGTACGTTTTGAAAAGAAATTTTTAAACGCGGTTTCCAGGTTCTTAAGTGATTGCTGCAAAACAGCAGCAGTTGGGTCTTGTAACCATTCATAATCAGCTAGTTTCTTCAACTGAGTAAGGTCTTTAGCCATCTGGCAGTAAGTCATTCCTTTCCCAGTTTCTTGATATTGAGTATTAGTTTTGTTGAGGTAGAAATTCCAAACGAAGCGGGAACATCCAAAGCTTTTAGCCAAGGATATTTCTTGCTCTTTGTTTGGATAAATTCTGACTTTCAATACATCTAACATCAATATGACACGCGAGAAACTTAGTGAGGCAGTGTGGTCTTGGGGGTTTCCACTCGTGTTCAACTGCCGGTGGTAATATACTACTTACCGCTAGGTCTTGTCAATCGATGTATAATCATGGTTTCCGGTCTGTTTACAGACTTAACGCTCATATTGTTTTGGTTGTAAAGTATCGCAGAAAAGCTATCAACGCAGAAATATTAAACAGACTAAAAGAAATAATCACGGATACCCTCAAAAAGTGGGACTGTGAGTTATTGGAGTTCAACGGTGAAGCAGACCATGTACACTTATTAATTGATTACAAGCCAGATATTCCACTATCTTCACTGATTGGAAATATCAAAACAGTGAGCAGTAGGTTGATTCGCAAAGAGTTCCCCTGGTTGGCTAAAAAGTACTTCTACAACAAACCTTATTTTTGGACTGGTGCGTATTTTGTGGCTAGTTGTGGGGGTGTCACAGTTGAACAATTAAGAAATTACGTTGAGAACCAAAAACAGCCAAAACACAGCCAAAACAATGATTCGCTGTGCTCAATTTTGTACTGGTCGCAATTCATCTCCCGTTAAGTCTGCGACTGTAACGGGAGTCCTCTTGCTCCATTAAGATAGAGTCAGAGTATGAAGTTGAAAAATTTCACAGACCTCAATGCTTGGGCAGTTGAGCAATGGGAAGATGCTGAGTTGGGGGATAGTCGTCGCACATAAAGAACGAAGCGATCGCTGTGGGAGCAGCAATTGCCGCTAATCCCGAAGCAAGTCTGCCAAATATCATGTCAGGTTGGAATGAAGTCAGAGCAGCCTACAGATTATTTGCAGAAGAAGAAGTGACTCACAGTGAGTTAATTAAGCCACATACAGCAGCAACAAAAGCGATCGCTAAAAATAGTTCTGGCTGAGTCGTCCTATTTATCCAAGACACATCAGAACTAGATTACACATCGGCACGAAACATAGAGGGGCTAGGGCATATAGGCGATGGAAAAGGGCGAGGAATTATGCTGCACAATTGCTTGGCTTTGCGCGTTTAGGTGGTTTTCTTGGTCGTAAAAGTGATGGTCTTCCTGGTTGGCAAACTCTATGGCGCGGATGGTGCCGATTAATGGATATGTGCTGGGCTATCGATTTTTCAACCCAATCTTTGAAAAAATGTTGGTAATGACAAGCCCTTTAGGGATGGGGTGGATGTCAAGCAAGAGAATTATTTAACAACCAAAACTGGCTGTTTTGCTGCTGACTGCGCTAGTTCGGCTGTTGACTCCACTAGTTCTTTTGCTGTTGACGCTACTGGTTTTGGCTGCAACAGTTCGGTGTAAAGTTCACTCAACTGAGTTGCTACACCATCCCAGCTAAACTTCGTTTCGACGCGCTTTCTACCAGCTTTACCTAATTCATCTCGCCACTCTGAATTTAAGAGAATTCGGTCAATGGCAGAGGCGAAGGCATCTACATCTTGCGGTGGTGCCAATAAACCAGTTTCTTCATTAACTACAGTAAACTGAAGTCCGCCGACATCACTTGCTACCACTGGTGTACTACTTGCCATTGCTTCGATCGCCACGAGTCCAAAGGGTTCGTAGTGACTGGGAACAACGCAAACATCGGCAGCGGCGTAATAAGTTGGCAAAATATTTTGACTCAGACGACCAGCAAAACTGGTAAAGTCACTCATCCCCAATTCGTTGACGATTTGCTCAATGCGATCGCGCTCAATTCCGTCGCTGTTACCTGGGGTACTACCACCACCAATAATTAGCTGGAGATTTTTGGAGTCACGTAGCCCACACTGATTTACTGCCCGCACCAAGGTTTCTATCCCTTTGCGTGGGTCAAAACGCCCTACGTATAATACAACTTTGGCTTCTTTATCAATTCCCAATTCAGCCCTGGCTGCTTCTCGTGCAATCGAACCAAATCGCTGAATATCCGTACCGCAGGGAATGATATCGATACTGCCTTTAGTGGAAACTAGCGATCGCATGTGTTGCTTTTCTTGCGGACTTGTCGCTACAATTCGCTCTGCTTTTTCCAACACCTCTTTTTCCACTGCTAATCGCACACTAGCAATCAGAGGAATATCAATATCTTCTATAGTGTTGTACTTGACTGCCCCTAATGAGTGGTAGGTGTGAACCTGTTTACTCTCTTGGATTTTCTTTAACTCCATCCCCACCCAACTAGAGAGCCAATAATTAGTGTGAACTAACTCGTATGTAATGTTGTTTTCTACTTGTAATTTGAGGAAATTATCCACAAATTCTGGCAGATATTCAAAAATCTCATCTCGCGGCACAAACTCAAGGGGGCCAGCTTTTAAACGAATGGTTCGACAATTATCGCTATGTTCAACAATCGAGTCTTGCTCCCGACTCACCTTGCGGGTAAACATATCAACTTGCCATCCCAGCTTCGCTAGCGCTTCACCCACATTACGCACATAAACATTTTGTCCTCCAGCTTCTTCTTTCCCTATTTCAATCGCCGGGTCTCCGTGGACGGAAATCAAGGCGATACGTTTTTCGGTGGTAGAGTTCATAGTTTGTGTGTTGCTGATTTTAACAAAGTTTTAGGATCTTCCAAGCTCGTGTATAGCACACTTGCTTAAATTATTTAGGAACTTTGATTAATATTGATTTTAATTTACTATATCTAATATTTTTTTACATCTTCTGCCAGAAGTATACTATTAGATTAAATAGAAATATTTAATTTATTGAGATATGGGAAAGTTTTATAATAATATTTTATGCTTTTGATAGATGAAAATTATATTTTTTTATGTATAAACTTTAATTTTTTTAAGAAGCAAAATTGCTGAAAGGCTTATAAATAAGTAATTTTAGCTTCCGTACTTTCTCCCATTTCAATTCAGATTGCTATATTAGTTCAGAATAACTAATACTTTTAATAGATAAATCTTATAGTTTTGGTCTGGTTTGTGCAAAATAATGCCGAATGAATTCGGCTATATCCCCCGGATGAATCGCGGGGGTTTTACGCATCACGCTCATAAATTAAGCTTTTTGGCGATTTTGGCGTAAGTTCTGAATTCACCTCCTTGAACTCACATTGTATTAAGTAATAAGAATAACTGTTAAATATTGATGCAAAATCGGGTATTTTATTGAATTTGCTTCGGAAAGTTTCAGATTATGTTTTCAATCATTAATAAATTTCAGGAGCAAATCAGGTGTTTACTTCAACCTTACTCGCTGCTGCAACCACACCTCTGCAATGGAGTCCGACGGTCGCTCTGATTATCATTATTGCTAATATCTTTGCCATTGCATTTGGTAAATCTACCATCAAATATCCCAACGCAGAACCAAAACTACCCTCAGCCAATTTATTTGGTGGTTTTGGTTTACCAGCCCTTTTAGCAACTACCGCCTTTGGTCATATCTTAGGAGTGGGCATTGTCTTAGGGCTGCATAACCTGGGAAGAATTTAGGTTATTACCCAAGTTAGCCTTTATTTGATGATTAGGGAACTCCAAAAAATAAATTATTCCGCTTGAGGTCGTTGACTGTTGACTGTTGACTGTTGACGGTTCACAGTGAACGGTTAACACTTAACAGTAGCAATGGAATATTTTTTTAGTTGGAAGTCCCTTATTTTGTCTCCAGCTTTGAGCCAGAAAGTTAGTTTTCTGGCTCTTTTTTGCCTAATAAGCTGATGCGCGTCTCAAGTATATAAACACTCTATTGGGTCGTTAACTGATGACTGTTGACGGGTTTTCAGTCATCAGTCATCAGTCATCAGTTATCAGCTTAGGAAATTACTTTAGTTGACTTCACCTGAAATCCCTTGCTGACACCGTAGGGCACAGTCCTAAATTCCAGATGATTTGTACCCGGTGTATAAAGGGTGTATTTTGCTTCAGTAGGTATTCGTCCTACATTACCCACCCCAATGACTTGACGCGGGAAAATATTTATGGTTTTGGGAAATGCTTGACTATCAAGAGTAGTTATGCTTGTAGTGATAGAACCTGCTTGCAATTGATATTGAAAAGCCAAACCAGAACGACCGCAGAACAAATTATTTGCTTGCATCCGCGATAGGCGATCGCACATGATAATAGGGTGAGTTTCTGGTGTTAGTTCCTCGTCAACTGCTACTGTTGTGCCGTGAATTAATAAACAATCCAGTTCAAAAAAACCAAAGTCTAGTGTTCTTAACCATTGCACCGTTTGACGAGAAACAGACTCCCACAGCAACTTAACTGTTTCTCCCCCATATTTTGCCATCAAATCAGTCGCTTCTCCAGTCGGGCCAAGTCCATGCAGGATAAAACACTGTTCTTCCCACCAACCTTTACAAATCAAAGGTTCTAACTCTCCAGGTTGCGGGTTACGCACCCGTTTTACTAACTTCTCCGTTTCTGGTCTGGGCCCCACCAAATCGCCCAAAATATACAAAGCCTCTACAGCATTACCCTGACGCTTAATATCTGTCATTACAGCTTCATAAGCTGCGAGATTCCCTTCAATACCGCTTAAAATCGCCCATTTACTCATATCAATTTTAGATTTTAGATTTTAGATTTTAGATTTTAGATTAGACCTGCCTTGAAAATAGGGACTGGGGAAGAAATATTTTCATTCCTTCGTTGCGCTCACCGTGTTCATGGAGTCTCTTGCCTCCCCTGCCTCCCCTGCTCCCCCTGCTCCCCCTACTCCCCCTACTCCCCATTCCCCTTTACCTCGTACAAACATGAGTCGGGTCATCAGCCCTTTCTGCAAATTCCAATCCTTGCGCCAAACGCCAAGCAAAAACTGGCGGTAAACCCTTCTCTATAATTGCCGCACAGGTTTTTTGATAATCGTAAGGTACTTCCCGCAAATTCACTTCTTGACTTTCTGTGTCATAAATCACATACGTTGCATTTGGTCGTCCGTGTCGAGGTTCTCCCACGGAACCTACATTAATAATTCGCTTGAGGGATGTAGTGAAATTGAGTAACTGTTCATCTGCTGTCTCACCTTTGACACGAACCTGTAAACTGCCTGCATCCAAGTTACGCACATAAGGTACATGAGTATGTCCGCAAAACAGCACATCTGCTTCTGTAGAAAGTACTCGCTCTAAGGCTGCGTAAGCATCAAGTTCTGGTAATAAATATTCGTGATTGCTGTGGGGACTACCATGAACAAACGCCAAATTTCCCTCACGTAAACTATGGGGTAATTGGCTTAAGAATTCGCGGTGTTCTAAATGAATTTCGTTATTTGTCCACTCGTGAGCAATTTTGCCACGTTTTTCAGCCAACAACGAGGGATAGCTGCAATCACAAGCATTCAGCCCCTCTACAATATCTTCATCCCAACATCCCGCGCAAGTAGGAATATCAAGGGAACGAATTTGTTCAACTACAGCATTTGGATAGGGCCCATATCCTACCAAATCGCCAAGACAAAAGATTTTCTCAGCTTTTTGGCGATCGCTATCTAACAATACCGCATCCAAGGCTTCATAGTTGCCATGAATACATGACATGACCGCGATTTTCACTGTATGTTCTCCTCAATTAAGATTTGTTTTACCTGTTCTTGGTATTGCCCCAGCGCAGTTTCTGATAAATAGCAATCTTGCAAGGTTTGTCTAATTACAGACTCATCCAAGCTTTGTCCCAATACTTCCATTCCACTAAAGCGCTGTGGTCTACCTTCTAAATGGCGTGGTAAGTCTAATTCTAAAAAATCAGTTGCTGGTATACCTGCCACAAAATCTGCGGATAATGACCTTCCATCAGCAACATCAAAAATTCCCTTAGCACGGGAAACTTGGCCGTAAGCGCCGTGGGTGATTTCGTACCAAAACTCGTTTAAACTGTCTTCGTCGATAACTTGACCACTGGTTGGCGTACGCCATAGTTGAGTTTGGGCAATACTGCTATCTACATCTGCGCCTGTGATAATTTTCTCTGCCCAGGTATGATATTCGGAATCTTTGAGGTGGGATGGTAGGATGGCGATCGCTTTGTACGATAGGTTGTCTAATATTTGCTCAATTGCATTTAATTCCAAGTAAAATCCTAGTTCAATGTAGACAATCTCCGCTGCTACTAGCTGGTTGAGAAACTCAACTTCTTGCCCATCCCCAAAGACTTTTACCTTGGAGAATTCCGTAGCCACACGTGTCTGGTCAATGGGAACATTCCCAGTGCCAGGACTAAAATAAATTACGTTTTCACTAGAGGCGGTATTGGGCATCTGTTGGCAAATCCAAGTAGTTTTGCCACATCCAGCCGGGCCAGCAACGACAGTTATGATTGGTACACTCATATCCAAATGATAATCATTTTCATGCAATTTGCAAATATGGGTGAGCAAATTTATAGCGTTGCTGAATTAAAGTATGAATCTGGATGTAGAGACGTATCAGTGCTACGTCTCTACAAGGATTTTGGTATTATGCAAAATCATTTTCATACTATGGAATCAGCAACGCCAAATTTATAGAGTGAATGCTGGAGAAATTCCAATACCAAAAGCCCCCAGACGGAGGCTTGAACTACTGACTATGGGAGCGACAACTATCTAACTCTTAACGAATGTCCACTCTAGTACCTTGATGGGAGCTTCTTGTATTGCTTGAGTTAATTCGGTATTACTATCAAATTTCACCTGGGAGAGGTCGCAAGCTTCGACGTTAACTGTAAATTTATCATCTTGGAAAGGCCAGGGTTCGACAACAACTAAATTATCACTGCGTTGCATGATGTCATAGCGTTGACCTTCAGGGCCCTTGCTAATTTCTAAAAACCGCTCGTCATCAGGTAGTTCTTGCTGACATAAGATAAGAGAAAGGCGATCGCACCATTGCATAAATGCATAGGCTGCATCAACATCTTCCTTTTCAATGCCCAGTTCTTTGCGCCAACGTTGCTGATTTTGAAGCTGTTCATCCAAAACTTTGTCTAGTTCTGGAAACTGACCCCGGCTTGGCTCATTTAAACGGCTGATGTGCATGGAAATTAGTAGAGCCACCCACCGTCCCCGGTAGCGGGCATTCTTTGCCAGAGCAGCCAGTTTCTTAATACCACTCTTTACATCCGTTTCCGTGCTGAGAGTGAAGTCCTTTGGCGCACCTGCTTCAGTCAGAATATCCTCTTCCCACTCTTTTTCTAGGTCATCGTGATGGGAAATAGCAGCAACGGTTTCATATAATCTTGCTGGAGCATCTTTACGCCGCCACTGTCCTGCAAGTTGAGCTGCTAATAAAGCATGGGCGCGGTGATAAATGATTTCCCAACCATTTGGTGTAGCGTTGACAATCACAAATCAATCTCCTGATTCTTTGTTTTGATTTTGAATTGAATTAATTTATGAATTCAGAAACGTCGGGGTAGATATTGAAGAGGCGATCGCTCTGAACTTCTTCAGTGTAGCTTAATTAATAATAGCTATTCTTTATGGTGCAAAGATATGTGTCCAAAGCGCGTGTAGCATCCAAATCAATATCAGCAAATACTGCTTGGCTTAGATTTCCGACTTCTTAAAGAAGTCGGGAATCTTGTTCACGACTGATTGAATATTGCCATAAGGTGGATAAAGCTAAATTATCCCTAAAAAATATTTAATGTAGGCAAACAGTTTAACCACCACTAAATAGGGTGGGCTGTTTGCCCACCAAATGATTGGGAGTTTTGAAAAATAACTCCAACCGATGGAATTAAGAGCGGCTTTCTAGCGGATTAGCAACGTATTTGAATGTTGGCTCAGAATTCCAAGGGCCACGCTCATCTTGACCATTACCATTTGTAGATAGGTTGTAGTAGAGAGCCACTGTTTCATCTGGCTTAATATTACCAAAGAACGGATCTGTCAATTTACCCAGCGAATCTAGAGCTTTCATAAACATCTGGGTATGAGAAATTTCTCGTGTTAACAGATGGACTAAAGTCTCTTGGGTTCCTTTGTCAGTTGCCAACTTAATTAACTCTTCGTAAGTCTGACGAGCGCCTGCTTCTGCTGCAACATTCGCTCTCAAATCACGCACTACATCTCCGCCTTCATTCAAGTAGCTTGCAGTCCAGGCATTACCTTGACTATCTAGAAAATGAGGCCCAATTCCTCGGACTGCAAAGAGAGTACTCTTATAAGCCTCTGTTTGATCCGTATTCTTAGTATGAGCTTCAATCAGTTTACCAACCATTTCTAAATGGCTGAATTCCTCAATCGCAATGTCTTGGAGCATATCTTTGATGCCAGCATTTTCGACATGGAATGATTGAACCCAATATTGAAGTGCTGCACTCAGTTCTCCAGTAGCGCCGCCAAACTGCTCTAAAAGTAACTGAGCAAAACGAGGGTTTGGTTCAGTAACGTTAACTGCATGAATAGGCTCTTTTTTGTGAAAAAACATAGATTTACACTTCCAAAAATTATGATGTTAGAGAAGGGAGCGAAATTTTAGCAGTTGCACCTGCCAAAATTACTAAAACTACTCAAGCAATAATACTTATAAGCTTCCTCAACAATCTCACTTGTATCTAAATTATCAACTCTGATCTAAAATTCTTTCTATCAGATGGGATAAATGCCAAATCCAAAAGTTAGACAAAAATGTTTACATCAAAATTTGGATAATAATTAGCATTTCTAGTATAAAAATGTTATACAAAAATTTTGTCAGATAAATCAGTAATTATTGAATAGACTAGTCTAGAAGTTATTTGCCCTAGAACTAGACATTAATACCTGAATAAATTATATTTTTTATGTTTTTTATATCTATCTGAAGATGGAAAAATATTATCTAACTTTTTGCAGATGCATTGAAATATTTTTTAATTCGTAATTCGTAATTACTTAAATCCCCTCAACCGCTATTTTAAAGGTAGATTGAGGGGATAATAAGTAGCCAATATTTGCAAAACTGATATCAAATGGCGCGGGAGAATTTTGTCTCTCGCGTTCTGGTGTGAGTATCAAATATTACGGCGATATTTCTGACTAATAATCTACCGATGTCTGTAATCTGGATCTGATTTTTTGATAAACTAACTAGACCATCGGCTTCTAGTGGTTTTAACGCCTCAAGTTCCTCAGAAAAATATTCATCAAAATTGATATAATATTTGTTTTCAATATCTTGCTTATGCAATTGAAAGTGAGACATAATATTCATGATCGCATCCCGTCTGATGATGTCATTCTGAGTCAGCTTGATACCTTTACTAATAGGTAAACTGCCCGCCGTAATTGTCTGATAATAATCCTTTAATTCCTTGTGGTTTTGTGCATAAGCATCTTCTAACATACTAATGGATGTAGAACCAAAACCAAATAGTTCTGTTTCAGCGTGGGTAGTGTAGCCCTGAAAGTTGCGTTTGAGAGTGCCATTACGTTGAGCGATCGCCAGTTCATCATTAGTTTTAGCAAAATGATCCATCCCAATAAATAGATATTGGTTGTTCGTCAATTCTTCAATAGTCATTTTCAGGATTTCTAACTTTTCCTCTGCTGGAGGTAGCGCCTCTTGAGGAATATTTTTTTGTGTAGGTTTGAGCCAAGGTACATAGGCAAAGTTAAAGACAACAATTCGATCAGGGTCTAACTCAACAGTCTTTTTCAACGTTTCTCGAAATGTCTCGCGGGTTTGATAGGGTAAACCATAAATAAGGTCTACATTCACGCTTTCAAACTTAGCTTCTTTAACCCAACTCATGACATCAAATAGCATTTCTTCTGGCTGGATACGATTTACAGCTTCTTGAACTTGGCTATTAAAATCTTGAATGCCAAAACTAATACGGTTAAACCCAATTTCTCTCAGAAAGAAAATGTAGTTTTTATCAATGTAGCGGGGATTAATCTCAATTGAGATTTCTGCTTGTGGATCGATGTTGAAATGGGTATTGATGTTTTTCCATAAAAATTCTATTTGATGACGATCCAAGTAATTAGGAGTACCGCCTCCCCAGTGGATTTGCAGCACTTTTCTATCTGGATCGATTAAAGCTGCGGTGTTTTTGATGTCTTGAGCCAAAGACTCCACGTAAGGTTTAGCAATATTCTTGTTGTTGGAAATTACTGTATTACAGCCGCAGAAGTAGCAAGCACTTTGGCAGAAAGGGATGTGGAAATATAAACTCATAGGAGTTTTCCGTTGATTCGATGCTGCGATCGCGGCCTTAAAATCAGTTTCAGTAAATGTTTCGCTTAACTCGGTAGCAGGCGGGTAACTGGTGTATCTAGGTGCGCGAGTGTCGTACTTTTGAATCAGATCCAGATCAAATTTGACACCAGGTAATAGAAAAACCATTTAGTTGCTTTCCAGTGAATGAAGGGAGTGGGGAGTGGGGAGTGGGGAGTGGGGAGTAGGGGAGGCAGGGGGAGCAGGGGAAGCTGGGGAAGCAGGGGAAGCAGGGAGAG
>JBBSOX010000095.1:0-25839 GCA_038259325.1 Chroococcales cyanobacterium
GGCATTGGGCATTGGGCATTGGGCATTGGGCATGGGGCATGGGGCATGGGGCATGGGGCATGAGGCATGGGGCATGGGGCATGGGGCATGGGGCATGGGGAAAGACTTGTTGCAAGTTCTCACAAGTCCCCTTGTCCCCTTGTCCCCTTGCCTCCCCTGCTCTCCCACTCCCCACTCCCCACTCCCCACTCCCCACTAGCTATTAACTCTTAAACTAGGCAGTGGATATGATTGAGGCTGCTTAAAATTAGCAAACTCACAGATTGAGTTAAATGGACAAAAGCGGCAGTGAGAGCCAGGATTGGGAGGAAAAATTTTACTGAAATTACTAGTTTCTTCCTGATATTTTTGCAAATCGTGCTGGTGCTTGTGAGCAACATTAGCTAACTCGAATTTTAAAGATTCTAATTCACTATTATTGATACTAATTAAGTCAGATTTTTTACATATTTCCAAATTATAAAATGATGCAACCGCTTTTCGTCCAGGGTAAAGATAACGAGCAGCTACCAAATAAACTAATGCTTGTCGTCGGTCAAAAGCCGACTTACCTGTTTTGAAATCTAAAATATGTAAAGTGCGATCGCTCTCAATGAAAACGCAGTCCATAGCCGCATATAGGCGAAAGCAATAATCTTCTTGTTCAACTACTATCGGTTTGGGAAAGCCTTCATCACCCGGAGTTAATTGGATAATATCTTTATCCAAAAGCAACGGCGCATCGTGATATTTTTGCAAAATTTGCAGCACGCGTTGCTGGACTTGATCGCTTGAGTTGCCTAATTTCAGTAGCTGTGCAACTCTTTCTACACCATCTGCTTGTTTCAACAGATGCCTATGATGATGAAATTCATAAATGCCTTTTTGGGCGAGTATGCCAATCCGCTGGGGTGCAGTGGCTTGCGTTAATAACGCTTTGACTTGTGGTTCGTGTTGCCGTGCTTTGATAAACCCCCGTCTCATCTGGCAATGCCAGCGTTCTTGCCCGGTCGCTGGGGCAACTAGAGACCAAAGGTGATAACTGGCAAAAGGTCGATCGGGGGTTGACATTGCTCAGAAACAGTGAGAGAAAATACGGTGGAGAGAAGTTTAAACTAAGGCTTGCTTAGAAAAGAACTTCAAAGGATACTTGCTGCTACACAAGCTTTGCGGGAAGCTTTTATAGTACTGATAATGTACGAGAGCAAGTGGCAAAAATGTCCAGCAAAATAAAATTTGGTACCGATGGATGGCGAGGGATTATTGCCGATGACTTTACTTTCCCTAATGTACGAAAAGTAACAAGAGCAATAGCCACTTATTTAGAAACAGCCTACACAAAAAATAGACCAGTACTTATTGCCTACGATACTCGCTTTTTAGCTGACCAGTTTGCCCAAACAGCGGCCCAAGTATTGGCAGACTTGGGTTGGACTGTAAAAATTACTGTTCGGGATTGCCCTACACCAGTAATTGCCTACAACGCCCGTCACTTAAATTCTGCTGGGGCGTTAATGTTTACTGCTAGTCATAATCCAGCACCCTACTGTGGAATTAAATATATACCCGATTATGCTGGGCCTGCCACTCCAGAGATTACTGATACTATTGTGGCAAATATAGAAAGTGCATCGGATGAGTTGCCTGGAAGCAACCCATCAGGTTCAATTTCAAGTTTCGACCCGAAACCGGATTACCTACAATTTATCTATACCTTACTTGATATAGAACGGATTAAAAGCGCTAATTTAAAGGTAAAGTATGATGCTTTGTATTCTACCTCTCGCGGTTATTTAGATGAAGTTTTGCAACATAGTGGCGTTCAGCTAGAAAGTTTCCACGATTGGCGGGATGTTTTATTTGGGGGTGGAATGCCAGAACCCAAAGGAGAACAATTAGTTGAATTAGTGGAAGCAGTAGTTCGCGATCGCGCTGATTTGGGTTTGGCAACAGATGGAGATAGCGATCGCTTTGGTATCGTTGATGAACAAGGAACTGTCCTGACTCCAAATACTGTGCTGCTAGTTCTAGCAGGTCATTTAATCAAAAATAAAGGTAAAACAGGCGCTATCGTCCGTACTGTGGCAACAACCCACCTATTGGATAATTTCGCTGCTAAAAATGGGCTGAAAATTTACGAAACCCCAGTAGGTTTTAAATACATCGGCGAAAAAATGCGGGAAACTGCTGTATTAATTGGTGGAGAAGAATCAGGCGGTTTGAGTATTATCGGGCATATTCCCGAAAAAGACGGGATATTAGCCGATATGCTGGTGGCAGAAGCGATCGCTTATGAAGGTAAACCCTTGAGCCAACTTGTCAAAGAAGCGATCGCTTCTGCCGATGGCCCACTTTACAACAACCGCTTAGACTTGCACCTTACAGAGGCGCACAAAACCGCCGTTATCGACTCCTTTACCAAAAATCCACCTACAGAGGTAGCTGGAATTAAAGTCAAGGAAGTCGGGCGTAAAGACGGTATTAAGCTTTATTTAGAAGAAGGTAGCTGGGTTTTACTGCGTCCTTCCGGTACAGAACCACTGGTGCGCGTCTACCTAGAAACCAACACTCCCGAAAAACTCACTCGAATCGCCCAAGAGTTAAAAAGTGGCATTGCTAAACTAGAAGCAGTAGCAGTTTAATCCGTCAAAATTAGGAGTTATAAGTTATAAGTTAAGAATTATTAACGCCTAACTTTTATCAAAATTCTTCTTCAACAAACTATGAAAATCGCTCCTTTTTTGATATCTCTAGTTTTAGCGGTTTGGGTAATGGCGATCGCAATTATTTCAGTCCAAAATGCCACACCTGTATCATTGAAATTCTTAACATTTCAATCAATTCAGATACCAATGGGTTTAGTGCTAGCTTTTAGTGCCGTTGTCGGGTTAATTGGCATGGCACTGCTGCAACCTCTGTGGGGACTTGCTGGTATTGGACAAGGTAATTCTAGATTAGAAGACGATGCGGAATTTTTTGTTGATGATGAAGATTTTTGAGGTTGGAAAAAAACACATTGCAATATGCAATGCAACATGATTATAGTGGCGATCGCTATTATCTCAGAGTGCCTGTAAGCCTCACGCTACATAAAAACTTTTATTCGCATGAGTATTTTCTGTACTAGCTAATTTCCCCTACAGAGTGGATTGCACACAACCAAGAAGCAGTATAGAGTTAAGTCGCCAGTATTTTCCACTATTGAGTTAGTGTTTATGCTGATTCTGCAACATGGACATATAAAACAATAGTTTAACGCTGTGTGTGTGCAACTTTTACTCGAACCTAACCCCCCAGCCCCCTTCCCTACCAGGGAAGGGGGAGAAGTCAAAGCCTCTCTCCTGCAAGGAGAGAGGAATGGAAGTGAGGTCAAAAATTAAGTTGCACATCGCGTAGTTTATTAAATCTCTAATGAAAATCTGAAAGCGCCCATACTGGGCTTTGCCTTGCTAACGCTCATAGATGAAGCAGAGTATGACTAATTTTTGGCTAGCTACCGTATTTTCGACACCGATTAAAGACCCAGTACCGGCTTTTCTGATGATTTTGGGGATTATGCTGATTGCGCCCCTGCTATTTGAGAAAATCCGGCTACCGGGTATTGTGGGATTAATTTTGGCGGGGGTGATAGTCGGCCCTAATGGACTGGGATTATTGGCGCGGGATAACACAATTGTACTTTTAGGCACAGTTGGTTTGTTATTTCTCATGTTTATGGCAGGGCTGGAAACTAGCTTGGATGACCTGAAATATAACGCTGATAAGGCACTCATCTTTGGAATCGCTACCTTTGGCGTACCGATGGTATTAGGTACTGTAGCCATGATGGCCATCGGCTATGGTGTATTACCTGCCATCCTAGTCGCTTCTTGTTTTGCCTCCCATACACTACTAGCACTACCAATAGTTAGTAAATTGGGAATTATGCGCTCTCAAACATTGACTACCACTCTCGGAGGCACATTAATCACCAATGTTTTGGCACTTTTGGTTTTAGCGGTGGTGGTGAGAGCGCATCAAGGCAGTTTAAGCCTACAGTTTTGGTTATTTCTGATTCCTTCACTGATTATCTACACATTTCTGACGCTATGGGGTGTACCTCGCCTCGGTCGCTGGTTCTTTAAGCGATTTGGACATGATGAAGGGGCAGAGTTTACCTTTGTTCTAGCTACCCTGTTTGTGATTTCCTATGGGGCAGAATTAATTCAAATTGAGCCGATTATTGGCGCTTTTTTAGCTGGAGTTGCTATTACCCAGCTAATTCCGCAACTTAGCCCTTTGATGAATCGGATTCAATTTATTGGGAATACGCTGTTTGTACCATTTTTCTTGATTTCTGTGGGAATGTTGGTGAATCCCCTGATTCTGATTCAAGAACCGCGATCGCTCTTAGTATCCGCTGTCATGGTAACTGCTGCCATTATTGCTAAGTTCATTCCTGCATGGGGTTCAGGCAAGTTATTCGGATTCAACTTTGACAATATCATGTTGATGTTTGGGCTATCAGTTGCTCAGGCAGCCTCCACCCTAGCTGCAATCACTGTTGCTTATAAAATCGAGTTGGTCGATCAGTTAACAGTGAATGGCACGATCGCGATGATTTTAGTTACCTGCATTGCTTCACCTTGGATAACAGATCGGTGGGGAAAAAAAATCAAGCCAGGAGAAGCTAGTATTCAAAATCGTCAGGGAGGAAGTCTAGGCGATCGCGTTTTAGTCCCAGTTGCCAACCCCAGCACTGAAGATAACCTACTCAAGTTGGCAATACTCTTAGCGAAATCAGCGACCGGTACTTTATTACCACTCCACATTTTAATTGAACAAAATTCCCCCATTCCTCCAGAAGACAAAGCCAGACAAAGCCAATTACTATCAACCGCAGAAATGATCGCCCATGCTGCGGTTGCTAATGTTATTCCCATTGGTCGCATTGACGAATCAATTGATAAGGGAATTGCTCGTGTGGCAGAAGAAAAGCAGGCCAGTGTGATTGTCTGCGGCTGGAAAGGTTACTCTACTTATCAGGAAAATCTCTTTGGTGGTGTGATTGACAAGATTGTAAATCGCAGTGCAGTGCCTGTTTTGGTAACTCGATTCCCATTACCAATTGAGCATACAACACGAGTCTTTCTGGCTTTTACCAGCCAACAAACGTATGCTACTTCTTTCGGAGAGAGTATCCAATTAGCCAAAAGTCTCGCAACAGAACTCAAAGCATCTTTGCAACTTTTACAAGTTGTAACAACACGGGGAGTACCTATCGATTTGACTAATAGCGGATTGCCAGCAGATACACCCATTGAAAACGTGCGAGGCAATTTTGTACAGCAAGTTTCTCGTTTACTCAAAACCAACGATCTGCTAGTGTTAAACGGGTCTGTTGAAAAGAAAACTCAACTAGTTTCACTTTTTGGTCGGATACCAGAGGCGATCGCTCGCAATCATCCTGAAGTTGCTATGATTATTGCCTACTTTCCCAAATAGCAGCAAGATTGGGAAGAAATAAAAGAGCAGAAGTGACAATGCTCAATCTATGCCCAATACCTTCCTAAGCTATCGCGCATTTAACTTGCACATCTTTTCGTGTTGACTGTTGACAGTTAACGGTCAACTGTCAACGAACTTATACCGTTTCTTTGTGAAGCTGCATATATTTACCCCCCGGCTACCCCGTCCCCCCTTGTGAAGGGGGGACTGATTATGTGCATCTTCATACAAAATTGGTATTAGGAAGTGACTGTGTAATTTCAAAGCGTTTTAATCAGACAGTTGGTTCCTGGTATTTGACTCCTCGTTTTTGATGACGGTCATTAGCAACGATAGGATAAACAATGCTGCGTAACCGATTAATCGCACCGACCGGACGATGCACTGCTAGACCATTCCCAGGAGAAAAACTGAGATTTTCCCCAAAGTCATTATCTTTAGCAGAATTAACTTTCTGATGCTTAACTGTTAGGCGACCAACTGTAATGAAGGGTGATTCCTTTTCATTCCAAACAATGGTGGTATCATCAATGGACATTTCTGGGCTAGTTTGAAATTGAATTTGAAAGTCCCAACAATATTCAGCATCAGGCTTTGCTAAAGCTTGAATGATATCTTCTCGGTAATAGTTGTCCTCTGAACCTGAGGCTTTGGCACGCTGAAGCTCACTTTCTGGTCTAGATTCTAGAGGAAGTTGTTGATGAGGTGGTTGACTGGAAACTGGAGTAAATGCATATTTAATCACAACCGGATATTCTACAGGAACTCTACCTGGTTGGGATGCATCAAAATCAGATTTGAGTCCCAAAGAATACGCTGAAGCACTCCAATAACGTTCTGTGAGCAAACTCTTGGGAAAACGTTTGAAACTAGTTTGCAAAAGAGTGGATTCGTAGGGATGCAACTTTAGCCAAAAAAGCACCAACAGCTTAAAAAGCGGAAACAGCCCTGCTCGATAAACCGCCATAAAAAAGCTGTGGAAATCTTTAATGGTTCTAACAAAAAAGAATTCGGTATTGTGGACAATAATATCTTGGGTTTTTAACTCGTGACTTTGCGGTAGTCTTTCTCCTTCTACCCCTATCACCTTTACGGACATGGAGCGCGTATCCCCTTCATAATCATTCTTTACTGAAAACGCGCCATTTGCAAATCGTAGCCAAACCGGATATTGTTTGGGTTTGGCAAATAAACCTTGTTTTAGGGAAATGGCTTGAAGTTGAGCTTCTGTTAATGAGGTGCGTTTGTTCAATTCCTGTTTAATTGCTGCTTCATCAAAGTCAAAGATTTCTAGAGTTCCTTGTACAGCAGCGTTGGTTTTGGAGTGGGTATCTCTCTTTGCGGTTTTTTTCTTCTCACCTCCGTAAAGATTTTCCATATTCTTTTTGACTAGCTCACTCATGAGAGCGCAATATTTGGCTTCGTCTTTTTCTGGATATTCGGTAAATAATTTCATTTTTGAAAAGATAGGATTAACTAATCAATTGAGTTTATTTTTAGCTGCATCGCTATTCGTAGGGTGCGTTAAGATTTGCTATAACTTACCCTACAAAATAGGATATTAAAATCTCTTAAAGGTCAAAAGTAACTTTGTACTTTTTGTCTGATGGAGGAACGTTACGATTAACTAAATCTGAGACTGTGTTGGTACTCTGAAGAATTTCCCAACCCACAGGAGAAAAAGTTTCTTTATTGAAGATATTGGGTGATAGTAAAGGATTGGTTAGCGCCTGAGAAAAGGCATCAATCCCAATTAAGCGTGCTACTAAAGCAGGGATAGTTGAATTTTCCCGCCCATCCTCGGCGTAAAGCCCGACAAAGAACTCAATATTATCAACATGACCATATAATTCTTTGAGTTTCTCTTGAGCAAATTCATTGCCAGTAACTTGCTCAAATCTAGTTACTCTGGGGAAACCGCACAATTCTCGATAATCGTTATAGCTTGCCAATTGCAGCTGCCTTCCTAGTCTGATTGAAGGTAACTCGGTTAACTCCACCAATATATCAGGGGTGTTGAATAAACCAATTTTTGTACCTGGTTGAGAGCAAGTTTCCTCCATCAATGCCCCTAAACCTTGGTCAATAAACATCTTATTGTTCCAAAGAGATGTAGCAATATGAGTTGGTTTACCGTTATAGTTAAATGTTTCTGGAATCGCACTATGCCAGCGATAAACAAAGTCAAACTCAATTGCCATATAGTTGGGACGATGCCAACTTTCCTTTGTAAAAGCTTCTGGATCGGCAAACAATTTAAAGTGATAAGGAGTGATATGGTTAATGTACTCTTCCATAATGATTTTTAGAATCATCGCCATAAGAATATTTCTCGATGTTTGGAAGAGGCGTTCATCATCCCAATCTGAATAATTTCTCGCTAATTCATCACAAAGACGATTATGTTCTCGGAGACATAAAGTGTTGAGCATTACATAGCCGATTTGTACGTTTGCTCGTTCTACTCCCATCGCAAACATATATTGCTTTTTATCTACAGACTGTCTTGTTTCATCATTCAGGGGTTCATAAAGACCTTCAAATTCAGGTTTAATTTTATCCTGCGCTGGATCAGCATAATAGAATAAAGGATATTCTTCTTCAACACCATCTTGGCGTTTGAGTTTCTGAGTTTTTAATTTACCTCCTTGAAAACTTCTTAAAAGGTGTGTTTGTTTTCTGGTTAAACCATAAACATTACACAAATCAATCTCATGGTTGGAAGTATTTTTTAATTTATTATAGTGATCGAGGCGAAGAAAGCTATCTGTAAACCACTGCACCCAATAGGGAAACAGCATAGTTGATTTGGAAGAATAGATGGTTTTACCATCTCTTTTACGGAATAAAACAGCTAGGTCTTCAACTTTGGGTAGATTACCCTCAGCATTTAACTTGGGATCGGGTGGTAAATGCCTTCCTGTATAAGTACGATCATTGAGTGATTCCCAGGAAGTATAAGTATCAGTTTTCTTAGGAATTTTAGTATCAGGAATATACTCATCTAGAGTCATCATACTGTAGGCATTAGGACGAGTCGGAATTTTATAGATGAGACTGTTAAGCAGAGCTTTGTTAACTTTACGTTTGAGAGATTTGTTACTTTGTATAAGTTGCCAAATGGGTTTAAAGTTTGTTAAAACTAATGTTTGAATTTTGTTGTTTAAACCGTCTTTGGACGTATCTCTTTTTCCATTCATATTTTTTTTACCTTCTTTATTTGCAATTCTTTATTCAATGCATCCGAAATTTCTCTGCTTCAATTACCCAAATTAATCGAGATTATTTCAGTTTGGAAATAATCTTTTGTAGATTCTTGGGTCGATAGTCCTTGCGACTTTTCAAACGGTAGATCGCGCTTTCATGAAGGTCTTCAATGGCATCACTGACCTCACGAAACTTGATTCCTGCCAATTTAAAGAATCCAACATTGTTCTTAAAGTCACATTCATAATTGGGATTAATGCCTGTCGGAATCACACTTGTATCGAAGTCAAGCCCTAATCCTAGTACACCGATAGAATCAATCATCCACTGTAAGGCAGCATCTGATAACCCACTGTGTTCTTCGGTTCCACCGCCAACGCAACCATGTACACCTGGAAACCACTTTTGAATCACCTGCTGGTTTTCAGCCTCAGGATGCTTTTTCATGGGGGTAACATCAAAGATTTCGCGGATTTCGTCGATCGCTACAGCGTGCAATGCATTCTGAATACATTTGTTTAAAGTAGTGTCATGGAATCTGTACCGCTTATTCAGCTGTTCGCTCAACTTACTGAAGGCGGGTATTCCAGGAATACCAAGGGCACCAACAGTATCAAAACAACCTAGTAAAGTGATCGGGATGCGATCGCCGTAAGCTTGACGGTATTCCACAGCTTCCTTATCTTTGGGTTTAATACCTCGTTTACGGTAAAGCTCATAAGCATCATGTGCTTTGGTAACGTGGGGGCGGTTTAGAAGACCAGAGCAATAGATCATCCCTGCTAGACTTCTAACTGTGTAAGCACCGCGACTGAAGCCGAACATATAGATTTCGTCACCAGGAACATAATTGAGACTTAGAAATCGGTAGCCATCTTCTATATTTCTATCGATTCCTAGTCCAGTAGCTCCCCCTAAAACCTTTTGACCCTCGGTTCCAACACCCTCGTCATAAAATACGATTTGTGTAACCCCGTCACTAGCCATCGGTTTTACCGATTGAGCTAACTTAACCACATTGCTTGGATAAAGACTCGTTAACTGTTGCCAAGTTCCATCACAGCAAATCACAAGACGTTTCATAGTTCTCTTTCAAAGCCTTTGAGTAATTAAATCAACTTTTTATCAAAATGTGGGTTCGCTATAAAGCCAGGGCAAACGCATTTACTATATCAACATCCAGTAGTTTGCAAGTAAGTGAAGTACAAAACGTAGTACTCAAAATTAAAGATAAAGAGTTTCTACCTCGTGCCTCTTGCCTTAAAATCCGTAGCTTTGTACTTTATGCAAAACAAAACTGCTGTATGTCTAGTTTGATAAATGCTTTAGCAGAAATTGTTTTAAATTAACATCAATATACTCTCACTTTCCTAATGACAATGCAAGGACAGTTAAGACAGTTAAGCAGAAAATTAATTAAATTTTATTTAAGTAGAAGAAGATTTTATCAAGGCGATCGCGGCGTTAATTGAAGATAAATTATGGCGATCGTAATTTATTTCAAATCCAGATTTCCCTAATAATCCCTTTAAATAAATAATTAGCGAATGAAAATGCTTCCGAAATTTCTAGGCAGTTTGTCATTTTTTTTACCTTTAGATGCAATACGGTTCAGTTAAGCATTTCTTTCTTCTCTTTGCGTTCTTCTCTGACGAGACGCTGCGCGTAGCTTGCTTCTCCGTAGGAGTATGCGTTCTTTGCGGTAGCCTGCGGCAAGCCGTTCGCGTAGCGTCTCGTAGAGAAGCGTCTACGTTAAAAAAATTGACTTTGGCAAAGAGTTTTAGCCTTAACTGAACTGTATTGCCTTTAGATATTTTATTAAAGCAAAGTGCGTTATTGAAATCCAATAACGCACTCTATGTCATCAAATTTCAGTCAACTTAGCTTTCAAGACTAAAGTTATAGTTATTTTTTTCCTGGTAACTGCTGTGGTTGTGCAGGATTTCCTGAGATAGGTTTGAACGGCTTGAATGTGTTGATATCTACACATGCCGTATTATCCAGTTTGGTTCTAAGTTCAGCGCTGAAAGTAACTAGCTGCTCAACAAGAGCCTGGCGATCGGTTAAGCAGCCTTTGATTGCCATTAGTTCTCCTAGAGTCCACTCATAGAGATGTCTGTCTGCGTTGTTAATGACAACAGTCAGTTCGTTCCTGATTCTCAAAATTTGGTTAAGAAGCTCATCCACCTTAACGTTGATCACATTCGCAACCTGGATGTTGAATGACTGTCTGTCGCCTATGATGTTTATCACTTCATCGACATATTGTGTAACCAAAGTTAGGAATGTCTGATTCCATTCGTTGCGGACGTTCTCAATCTTGGTGTCAATATCTCTGTAAACGTTATTAATCTTGTTGTTAATTTCAGTACTGTTGACAACGAAGTTCACAATCCTGTTGTTAATTTCAGTACTGTTGATAACAACGCTCTCAATCTTCTGGTGAATTTGAGAATTATCGACCAAGATATTCTCAATCTTCTGGGTTAATTGAGCGTTATCAAAAATTTGGTTAATGACGATGTTGTTGGTTACATTGTGCTGTAAGCGCCGATCAACGTACTGGTTTAATACGTCATTATCATTGACAATGTTCTGAGTAATTAACTTGACGTAATTTTGTACCTTTTGCTCGTAGGTGTAATCGATTTGCTTGCTGACGTACTGATTAATCTCAGTATTGTTATTGACGATGTTCTGGGTAATTAGTCTGACAAATGTTTCTCTGCCACCTATTATGTTGATCAGTTCATCGACTCGCTGTGTAACCAAACTGATAAATGTCTCATTCCACTCGTTGCGGACATTCTCAATCTTGCTATTAATTTCAGTGCTGTTGGTAACAAGGTTTACAATACTGTTGTTAACTTCAGTGTTGTTGGTTACGTTTTGCTGTAAGCGTTGGTCAACGTACTGGTTTAATACATCATTATCATTGATAATGTTTTGGGTAATCGATTGAATGTGATTTTCTATCTTTTGCTCGAAAGTGTTATCGATTTCCTGGCTGACGTATTGATTAATCTCAGCATTAGTGACTAGATTATGAGCAATTACGCTGATATTATTGTGTATTTTTTGTTCAAAGCTTTGGTCGATTTGCTGATCAACATGTTGATCAATGTACTGGTTGAGTTCCGGCTTATTGACTATGTTGCTGATAATTAATTCAACGTTGTTATGTACCTTTTGCTCGAAGGTTTGGTCGATTTCCTGGTTAAAGTACTGTTTAATTTCAGCATTATCATTGATGATATTCTGAGTAATGAGGCTGATGTTATTACGTATCTTTTGCTCAAAGCTTTGGTCTATTTGCTGATCAACGTGCTGGTCAATGTACTGGTTGAGTTCCGGCTTATTGACAATGTTGTTGATAATTAATTCGATGTTGTTACGTATTTTTTGCTCGAAGTTTTGATCTACTTGCTGATCAACATGCCGATCAATGTATTGATTGAGTTCCGGCTTATTGACAATGTTGTTGATAATTAATCCGATGTTGTTACGTATTTTTTGCTCGAAGTTTTGATCTACTTGCTGATCAACATGCCGATCAATGTATTGGTTGAGTTCCTGCTTATTGACAATGTTGTTGATAATTAATCCGACGTTGTTACGTATCCTTTGCTCAAAGGTCTGGTCTACATACTGGTTGATCTGCTGATTAATTTTTTTTGATATCTCAACGCTGATCTTATCTTCCACAAGCTTGTCTAAGTAGCCAGACCAGCCTTGCAAGTGCTGGTTCAGACTAAACTCCATCTGCTGTATATAAGCATCCATCGAGAATCTGACCTTTGCAATTTCTACAGCCAAATTCTTAAAGTGCTTCTCGTAGTTCTTCAGCAGCCAATTTTCGAGCTGATCCCAATACTTAGCCTCTAGCGTCACATCAGCTTCATCTATCACGTTGATAGATGCATTAATCTGCTGTAACTGCTCCTCCCACTTCTTCTTAAACTCGTCTTCGTTAAAACGGAAGGTAAACTCTACCGAGCTGTTCGCACCTACGGCTTCTTGGCTCACAGATCCACCTGAGCTTTGAATATTTATAACAGTCTCAGTTGTACTATTTGTAACAGACCCCGGTATAACAGTTACCTTATTATTCTCTTGCTTTTCATATTTCTCAGTCAGTTCAGTTGCACTTACTGGCTCTATTGCCAGAATAATTTGACCTTCGTTATCATCTTTGTAGGTGTCAATAAATAAACCTAATAAAGTAGTTTTTTCTTTGACCTCTAAAATTATTTCGTCTTTCAAACCATTCAATGAAAACCAACTTTGTTCAACTTCTATGCCTGTCAGTTTGGTAATAAACTTTCCGCCTTTTGCCAAAATTAAAGCCCAAGGTTCTATATCAAACTTCTTACTATCCGACCAGTAAGTGGCATTACCTTCTCGAATTTTTATCCTATAATTTCCAGGTGTTAATTCAACAAAATTGGAACCAGATTGTTTGAGATTAGACAGATTTGTTTCATCCAGTAGATAACAATTGCGTTTGCTGTCTACTGTTAAAGTTTGAGTATTGAAAAATGGTTTATTACTGGTAATAGAAACATTGATTGCTCCCTTGTTATCAGAATTATTGACATCAAAAAACAAGGCGTTTAGAACTGTTTTCTTGCTAACTTCTAGCTTGAGACTATCATTGTATCCATTTAAGGTTGTCCAGGTTGCACCTACTTCAAAACCTGTATTTTTATTGATAAATGTACTACCATCAGCCCCATATATCCAGAGTAAAACAAAAGGTTCTCCTTCTGTTTTACTCTGGGCATAGCTGTAGCGACCACCAGTAATTTTGATATCAAAAGTACCTTTCTCGAAAGTAAAGGAAGTTGCAACATTTTGTTGCAGGTTATTCATTTGATCGCGGTCGATGACGTAACAATTGTTTTTGGTATCGATGGTTAAAATACTCATACTTTTTTCCTTGATAACTTTAATTTCTTGAGATTTTGTCTCTTCTAACTTTTCGTTTGAGTTTACTTTGGGAGTGATTTCTGTTATTACTGCCGTATCTGGTTCATAAATAGTGATACCTGCCCAACGACCGATAGGATCGGTTATGGCAATTAAACTTCCAATACCCGTATTAGTATCAATACGGATTAATTGACCGTCTTTACCTAACTTAAAGAAGTTACCAGTTACGCCATAGAGAATATTACCAACAAATTCCATACTGGCAAGATCAGCAAAGCCAATATCGCCGATAGTTTTGACTTCACCTGTATCGAGGTTGCAACTTGCTAATAATTTCTTCTTGTCGTAACCAATTAAGGTAATATAAGCTTTGCCATCATCATCAAAGGCAACTTCGCCACAGTTGTAGTTTTTATCGGCTACCGTTACTACTGGTGTACCTTTTCCTGTTTCCAGATTAATAGCAATCAGTTGTTTAGCAGTTGTGGCATAGAGGGTATGACGCTGGCGATTATATGCTAAACCAGATGTGGCAAAGCCAATATCACCAATTACAGTAGCATCGCCTGAATTGAGGTCAATTTTAACTAGTCTTGTCTTATCCCCGTCTTGATCAAGTCCATATAGTTGGGAACCGACAAAAGCAATGTCAGAAACCTCTGTAACTATCTCGCCAATAAAAGTAGCTTTACCTGTGACTAAATCTAGAGTATAAAGTTTGCTTAATTCGTTGGAGACACAATCTTGAACATAAACTGCTCCTGGTTTGAGTTTAATAGTTTTAGCGGTGCGACTACCACAAATAACTTTTTCTAAGACTGCACTAAAACCACTGATAGAATCTTTATTTGTAAAAGATTGTCCACCTGTTGAGGTTGCAATTCTGGCGTATTCAGTTTTGATACCTTCTTGATGCTTGCTCTTAGAAGTTCCAAAATAGGTGTGAACGGTAACTCCTACTGTTTGGGCTTTTTGGATAGCCAAATTAGCAGCTGTAATATCTTTTTGCTCTGTTTTATCTCCACCGCCTTCGAGTGCTTCATCGCCGAGATAAAAGATAGCTCGTGCTGTACCTTCACGCCAATCAAAGTATTCTGAGATATCTTCAATTGCACGGGCAGCATCTTCTTGCGCTCCTGCTGACTTTAGTTCTCCTCTCTTTCTACCCCGGAGTTTGGATTCAGACACTTGACATTTTTCAGTCAGATAAGCTCTGATAGTTTGGTCAAAGCTTGTCCCTTTCCAAGTACCTTCTATACCTAACCAAACTACCCTTAATTCTGATGGACAACTAGATTTAGCTTTAGCGATCGCACTAGCAGCAGCAGCACTCAAACTCTGAGCTTCATCTTTCATCGAAGGACTAGTATCGATGACGATCACTAAATCAACATGAGGTATGGAGCTTGCTTCTTTACTCACACTTTTTTCCTTTTTTTTATTTTGGAATAAACTAAATAATTTCATACTTGAAGATGTTAATGAGTTTCAATTTGGAAATGTAATGAAAACCCCAGTGTTAGACAGTATTTGGGATTAATTTAACTTTTGTAAACACTCAGTTTAGCAATTTTTTAAAGTGCCTTCATTATATCCAAAGCTTGCAGTACTCACTCCCTTGTTCAAATCTGCCATAAGCTTGCTATATTCAAATTAAATAGCTAGTATTCTGACCTAAGATACATGTAAAACCTCTAACACTACTTGAACGCCCAACCCAAATTAAGATGCAAACTTAGCTCATTCTTCTATAGTACAAAACCTGATTTTCCTCAACTTTTAAAATCTTATACCACTTATCTCAGGATCAATGCAATACTAATGCCACAAAAAAAAGACATTAAAATATTAAAAATTCTTCAGAATGGCTGATCTTAAGTTATACATAAAGTTACGGAGGTGTGAATAAACATATGTATATTACAGTTAATCTAGTATAAGAAAATTAGGCACTCATAAAACTTGATAATTGCTTGACTTAAGTTCCAACTACATATAATTTTAACCAGTTAATTATCTCACTTTTATGGATTAAAATCGCAGTGTAATTGCTCAACACAAGAGCAACTTGAATTTTCAATGTGAGAAGTTTATTTTTATCTTGCAAAGTAAAAAATTAGGTTATTAGCTGTCTTAAAAAATATACCAATGTTTATTTGCATACATAACATGCGTAGATGCTTTTTAGCGGATTGCCCTAGGCATCGCTGTTTAGCTAACATAATAATTTAAGGTTATAGATGCACAGTTTAGCAACAGTTTATTTTATTTATTTTTTTGTAAGACTATGAGATTTCGGGCAAATCTGTTGGATCAGTTCAATAGTCGATATCTAGAATAGTTACTATGATTGCATTTTTTTATTTTGAATTTGAAATTGTTTATGACACCTTCCAGAAACCAGGTTTATCCCGTTATTTGGCACAACAACTCAGTGTCACTAATTGACCAAACCCGCTTACCCAACGAATATATATTTGTGGAAATTCACCGCAGTGAAGATATGGCGCGGGCAATTAAAACGATGATTGTTCGAGGTGCGCCAGCAATTGGTGTGGCTGCGGCTTATGGAATGTATCTTGGTGCAAGGGAAATTAAAACAAGCGATCGCCACGAATTTTTGCAACACTTAGATAAAGTAGCCCAGTTGTTGCGTTCTACTCGTCCCACGGCGGTAAATTTATTTTGGGCAATTAGCCAGATGATGAAAGCCGCCTACGAAACGCTGGGAACGGTAGAAGAGATTAAGCAAACCCTCTTCCAAACAGCCCAAGCAATCAACAGCGAAGATTTGCAAACCTGTCAAGCAATCGGTGATCATGGTTTGGGAGTTTTACCCAATACTCCAGAAAGGCTGACACTACTTACTCACTGTAACGCTGGGGCATTAGCTACGGCTGGTTATGGCACTGCTTTGGGTGTTGTGCGTTCTGCTTGGAGAGAAGGACGTTTAGAACGTTTATTTGCCGATGAAACCCGTCCTCGCTTGCAAGGCGCAAAACTCACCACTTGGGAATGTGTGCAAGAAGGGATTCCTGTGACATTAATTACTGATAATATGGCAGCCCATTGTATGAAACAAAATTTGATTCATGCTGTAGTTGTGGGTGCTGATCGAATTGCTGCTAATGGTGACACTGCTAATAAAATTGGTACGTATAGTGTTGCGATCGCAGCTAAAGCACATAATATCCCCTTTTTTGTGGCTGCACCTCTTTCCACTGTTGATTTTGAATTAGCCGATGGCAGCCAAATTCCCATTGAAGAACGCGAACCAACAGAAATCTATCAAGTTGGCGATACTATTCTCACACCTGAAGGTGTAGATTTTTACAACCCAGCTTTTGATGTCACCCCGGCTGAGTTAATTACAGCCATCATTACAGAGAATGGAGCGATCGCACCTGATAAATTAGCGAAATCACAGTTAAAGCAATTACCGATTGGGTGAAATCCGAATTAATAGAGAACTTGCGCCGAGTTTTCGATAACTCTAAATCCGAATAACGGAAACTTTATAGGGATTGCCCCAAAAAAATCTCCGACTTTTTAGAAAAGCCGGGGACTTTGTTTTTTTGACTACTTAGAGAATGTTTGAAAAATGTTTCGCTGTGACGGCACTTTTAGATCCCCCCTAACCCCCCTTAAAAAGAGGGGAACCGGAATCAAAGTCCCCCTTTTTAAGGGGGATTTAGGGGGATCTAAAACTTTTGATACCGCCAATAGGGCTTTTCAAACAACGTCTTAGGGCTTGCTGAAAAATTTCAATTTTTAGCAATAGTTAAAAGTAGCGATCGCATTTTCCAAGACTCCATAAATAACTAATTACTCTCTGCTACTTTTTCAGAAAGTGTGAGCAGGAATGTCATATTTTCTTCAGCTTTTAAGGCATGGGGCGCATTAGCAGGCATAAAGACAAAAACACCAGGTTTAAGGGCAATATTTTCTCCAGATAAAGTAAGTAAACCTCCACCTTCGATGACGTTGATCGTGGCATTACGAGTGGAGGTATGCTCAGAAATATCAGTATTAGCTGCTAGGCAAAATAGAGTGTATTGACAAGCGTTATCTTTTAGCAATACTTTGCTGAGAACTCCTGCACTGGGGTATTCAATTTGTTCTCGTAGTTGAGTGATGAAAGATGGGCTAGTTGTGATTGAATTGGTCATAGTATTTTAGGATGATGAACAGTAAATAAATTATCTTACTGGGCAACAGCACACAAAATGATGTAGCCTAATTCGTCTTGGTATTTATGAAAAACTTGGTGAATTTCTAAAACCCGCTTGCGGATATCTCTCTGCGTCAATATATTCCACAAAAATTTAGTTGCATTAAAAACCCCTTCATCTTGAAACATCCGCCTTAAATTCAATAAGTTCATTGAGTCAGTTTGGCATTTCTCTACTTGCAATCTTGCTGCTGAAAAAGCTGAAATCCAGTTGGTTTCTGACAACGGTGTAGAATTAACTCGAATTACTCGTGCTAAGTCATCATGAATCTGTTCTTCTTTGTCAGAAGCTAATAGTTCATGGGAGAAAAATTTGCCTCCCGGTTTGAGCCGATGATGAATTTCAGCTAAAAGCTTGGCTTTTGCCAATGGGGATTGCATCGTGAGAATGGCTTCTGCCAATAAATAATCAAACTTTCCTGCGATTGCCTCTAGGTTGAAAATATTACCTTCAATGATTTCGACTTGATTTTCTAAGCCAGCAGCAAGGATATTAGCACGCGCACAAGCTACACTATCAGGATTTTTTTCAACGCCTACTACTTTCACATGGTAGCTTTTTGCTAAAGCGATCGCACTATATCCAAAGCTAGAACCTAGCTCTAAAACTGTCTCTCCAGGCTGAAAGTTTGCCCACTCAAATAATTTATTGGTGGCTATTCTTCCACCAGGACGCAGATATTTTTTACCTGCTGCTGCTAAAACTTCGTGTCCGGTAGCTGTTTGGAAATTGAGGATAGTGTTGGTCATTTCTGCGACCCTCTGAACTTTTCTTACCCTCAATTTCTCAGGAATTTATGATATTGTCTCTGAGGTAGCTCATAGAAGCAGTATTACTTTGCTTTCCACTCGTGATCAAGGATAGCGTAAAGAAAATTGTCGTACCATCTGCCTTTAATTAACTCTTTTTCCCGCAGATGACCTTCACAACGCATACCAATTTTTTCTAATACCCTTACAGAAGCAACATTCTCTGCAACACACCAAGACCAGATACGATGCATTCCTAGTTCTTCAAAGCCAAACTTTAAAATTGCCTGTGCTGCTTCTGTTGCATAACCTTTTCCCCAATACTTAGTGTTTAATTCATAGCCGATATTTGCTTCCCCCACTTCAGAATCGTTGACACGGATGCCACAATTGCCAATAAGCTGATTTTCTTCTTTGAGGATAACAGCTAACTGAAACTTTGTTCTTGGTTGTTCTTTTTGCTGGTCAATAAACATGTGTACAAATTCGCAAACATCCTTCTGTGTGCGATGTGTCCAATAGTTATAACGCAAGTACAAAGGATCAGATTGATAGGAAAAAACCGCTTGCCAGTCTGCCTCTATAAAATCACGCATTAGCAAGCGGTGTGTTTCTAAGATCATGTCTTTTCTTTATCAGCTTAGTGCAGGAAATCTAGGAATTTTAGCTTTTACATTTTGCACCTTGAGGAGTAGCATCAGGATAATAGGTAATAATCGCTTTTTGTCTACTAACAAAAACTGTAGGAAAAGATTTACCTGTTTCTTGGTCACGTACATTATAAATACACGCTCCATCATTATTACCTTGGAGCTTATATATTCTGGTGACATCTAAAAGCATTTCTTTGGCATTGCTGAGGTAGCCATAGCCTTTAATGACATCTGTTACTGTGCGATTTTTCTGCTTAATTACTACACCCATTGTATAAATTACATTAGGAATAACTTCCTCTCGCCCTTGATTATTTGGCAAACGTCCGCCTATTCCTTCATTTTGTAACTGTAAATATCTGCCGTGGAAATGTAAGCCACCAATATCATTGGCGTTATATATTTCACCACAAAATATATGCTCAAACCCTCGGCGTTGGAACCAAATATTCGTTAAATCTTCGAGAAATTGTGCTTTATTCTTACGTCCTGGACGCAGTTCGCCGCCGCTAGCTTGCTGAAGTTTCTGCAAGACATCTGGGTAATAAGATAACAATTGTTTAAAATTATTAGAACTCACTCTTGTACCAACAGGACCGCAGAGTTTTAATACAGCCTTGTCAAAAGGATTTAGCTGCGGTGGAGGTGGTGTAATATCTACCTGTTGTCCTGCGGGAAAACGAACAGAAACCGGGTTGTCTACATCATCAAAAAACGGTAGAAGTTGCTTATCTGGCTGGGGCTGCGCCTTCACTGAATTTTGCCAGCAAAAAGGGGAAACCAGTAGCAAAAAAGCAAACAAATTTACCATCTGCTTTGCCCTATTGGCTAGAGGATTTGGCTGCATAAATTTTAGATTGATTACTTAAATGGCAATACTACGCAAAGTCTAATTTAAAGGAAAGTATACTTTATAAAAAAAACCGGTTTTATTTAATAAACCGGGTTGATGAACTTATTTACAAGTCTGTTGATTTGGAATCTTAAATTGTTGATTACGCTCTCTTAAACTAACTAAACATTGTGCGTAAATCTTTGACAACTGCCACTAAATCTACATTAGCTAGTGGAATGATTAAGTTGCCTGATCAATTTTTTGTACTTCTTCATCTGAGAGTTTCACGTTGATACCTTGGGCTGAGTCTTCAATGCTAGAAACCTTGCTAGCACCAGGAATTGGCAAAATAGCGGGCGACTTAGAACGCAACCACGCCAGCACAATATTATATACTGACACGCTTTTTTCTTTAGCTAACTTAGCGATCGCAGGGATATCTTGCAAGCCCTGATGGCGACGCCTACCACCAAAAGGACTCCAAGGCAAAAATGTTAATCCTTGCTGTTCGCAATACTTCAACACGCCGTCATTTTCTGGTTGTCGTTGCCAAGGGCTGTATTGATTCTGCACTGAGACAATATCCACCACATCCCGCGCCCGCTTAATTTGTTCAACGGAAAAGTTAGAAACTCCCACAAACCGAATCAAACCTGCTTCCACTGCTTCTTTAACTGGTGCAAGGGATTCTTCAATTGTGTAATTAGTATCGGGGGAATGGTATTGCCAAACATCGATGGGTTTAGCACCACCCAACGCCTCAAAACTAACTCGAATTGTTTGGCGCAAATGTTCTGGGTTGCCGTTGCTTGTCCAGTTACCATCGGGACGCATCAAACCGCCCTTAGTTGCCACAATCACTTGGCTAACATCGCCTTTGTAACTAGTAAGTGCTTTGTGAATTAGTCGCTCGTTGTGGTGCTTATCTGACTCATCTTTGCAGTATGAATCGGCAGTGTCAATAAATGTAATACCCAGATCCAAAGCTCGATGAATAACTTGGATTGACTCTGATTCGGAAGGGCGATTAGAAATTGACATGGGCATACCACCCAAACCGATCGCACTTACAAAGATACCAGTTTTTCCTAGCTGTTTGGTTTCCATGCTTCTAGCTATAGCTTTCTGCCCCAATTATCTATCAGTTAGCCAAAGCTTTTGTAGCTATTCATCATAAATCCTCCCTGGTACTTAGATTTAGTGATCGGTGAACGGGCTACCAGGGGAATACTCTACTCAGGGGTTAAGTATTCTATACACAGGCACTGATGAAAATTGTCGAGGAAACCCGTACCAGATTGCAGCTAAGGCATCGACCATTCAGAGATTGGCTTACTGGGTGGTGCATTCTTACTTTATGCTTAAGCTTTTTGATTTACTGCTTATTTTTTGAGTCTGCTTCAGTTAAGATAACTTGCGATCGCCTCTCATCAAACCAAATTAATTGTGAATTGAAGCGGTTCACTTTGCTGGGAAGTATGGATAAACTTAAAATGTTTGATCCGCAAGAAGCATACATTATTACAAAGACTCATAGCAAAGGGGGGAAAACCTATCAAGTTGTGATTGTTACTCCATTACGATACTTTGCTCTTTTATCTCATGTTAGCTATCAAGATAATCAGGAAATTACCTTTAAAATTAACGATTTTATCAATTCTGGGCAAACTTCCCTATTCGTGCAGCAAAATCAGCGCAATTATTTATTTTTCTTAAGTTTATTTTTATTGATTATGATAGCGATCGCGGCTTTTTTTGCCACATCACCTGTAACTACCTGTACCTTCTATAAGAGTATCGATAAGGTATTTATCGAACGTAAAAGCCTGCGTGTAAACCAAGTTGTTGAACATCCACTAGAAAATATCCTGCGTTTTGATATCCAAGAAAAGCAATTTAAATACTCCAAGCTTTATCGGGCTGTAATTGTGCTGAAATTCTTCAAAGAAATTCCAATTAACTCACAATATACTGATGAAAGGAGCATCCGATATGCAGTTTCTAGGATACACTCATTCTTAAAGTTTTAACCAAAATTACCCAATTTGGTTTGATATTTAACAATTCTCAAATCTCGATTTTTGGCTTATATACCAGTGGTGTTAATAGCTCTTCCATCCGCGCTGCCAGCACTTCGTTTTCTGCTGCGGGCATATTTCGCGATCGCTTGTGGTCTGGATTTCCTACCCGTGCCTTCCCCATCACAAATTCCAATTGCGCCGGAAGTGCAAGAAGCCTTCTAAAAACTCTTGCAAAGCAATATTGCTATTTAACCTTTGCTTACTCCACTCTCTTGCAGCTTGTTCCAGAATTTCTGAAAAGCTCGGATAGGCAGGAGATAGATTTGCTAAATCTTTAACTTTAATTTTTTGAGATATTGCCAAGGCAATCAAATTAATTAATTCTCCAGCTTCTGCCCCCAATATCGCAGCTCCCAAAATTTCGCCGTTGCGTAGCACTATTAATTTACACATACCAGTGGTTTCGTCCCGGATTTGGGCTGCTGCCACTGTTTTAAAATATTGTCGCAAAACTAAAACTTCATCTCGACTAAATTGACGTTTTGCCTGCGCCTCTGTTAAACCCACTTGCGCCAGCATCGGCACAGAAAACATCGCCCAAGGAATGGAGCGATAATTTACTCGTAACCTGGGAAAAACGAGTGCATTGTTCAGGGCAATTTTTGCTTCATAATTAGCAATATTGGCAAAGTCGTAACCGCCAATTACACCACCACAAGCGTAAATGCGGTGGTTAGTGGTTTGCAGTTTATCATTTACCACCAAGCTACGCCGATGCCATTTCACACCTACTGTTGCCAAATTTAGAGATTCAAGATTCGGTTGTTGTCCAGTCACCACTAAAATTTCATCAGCTTCAATGGCCTTATCTCCTGCTTGAATCCATTTTTTATTCTCAATTAACCTCACTTGAGTTACTGGTTTATCAGTGAGGACGCGTACACCTTCGACTTCCAACTGTGCCTGAAGCAATATGGCTATCTCAGGGTCAATATTGGGTAGAAGATATGGATGCTTGACTATCAGCGTCACACTACAACCAAACCGGGCTAAAGTTTGAGCGATTTCAATGCTTTGGGGAATTCCGCCGATAATGGCCCAATTTTTGGATAATGTTTGTCCCTGTAAGGATTGCCAAATATTAGATAGGGTTAGGTAGCCAGTGGCTTGCAATCCTTCAATTTCTGGAATTTCTGGACGCGAACCACTAGCCAGCAAATAAGTACGGGCGCGTAGTAGGCGATTGTTAACGGCAAAAGCCAATTGGGGTGAAGATTGAAATTGACCACTGCCTACGATAACATCTACCCCCAGCGCGGCTAGGATAGCTGGAGAATGCTGTTCTTTGAGATTTGAGGCGACGCACTGAGCATACAGCATAGCTTCTTGCCATGCCATAGATATGTGGCATTCTTCTGAGGTATCAGTATGTGTGGCATGAATACCAAAACTAGCGGCATCATTCAACTTATGCGCCAGTTGACCAATTTCGGTAAGAGCATGGTGATGAGTAAACCCGTAGTCTACTTTAGGTTCCACCAGGGCAACTGTAGCACGTAGTTGGGTTGCAGCAAGGGCAGCGTAGTATCCAGCAAGACTGCCGCCAATAATTACAACATCGTAGTCAATAGTCATTTGTCATTTGTCATTTGTCATTTGTCATTGAGTATGGGGCATTGGGCATTGGGCATTGGGCATTGGGCATTGGGCATGGGTTATTTATTCTCCTTGTCCCCTTGTCCCCCTGCCTCCCCTGCTCCCCCTGCCTCCCCTGCTCCCCCTGCCCTCCCTACTCCCTACTCCCTACTCCCCACTCCCCACTCAGCGCTGTTAGTAAGCGTTGGTTATCGGACTCTTCACGCACAGCAACCCGGAAAAAGCGATCACCTAGTTCTTTAAAACTAAGGCAATCGCGGATTAAAATCTGGTGATACTTGAGTAATTGTTGCTGTAACTGCAAAGTAGACTCTTGGGACTCAACCAATAAAAAGTTAGCAGCACTTACTTGGGGTTGTAATCCTGGTATTTCAGCCAAACCCTGAAAGAGTTGGTTTCGTGCAGGTGGTAGCCATGCCCAGGTTTGCTGCTGAAACTCCGTATCCTGGAGTGCCGCAATTGCCGCCGCCGCCGCTAGCGTGTTTACGGGCCAGGGGTCACGCCATAGCTGCCATTTAGCTAGGCAGTCGGGGTGTGCGATCGCATATCCTAATCGCAGTCCTGGGAGACTGTAAAATTTGGTTAGCGATCGCAATACTACTAAATTTGCATATTCCTGTACCACCGGAATCAGGCTTTGTTCCTCATTGGGCGGCACAAAATCCATAAATGCTTCATCTACCACTACCAAAGCAAATTGCTCTAGGTAGGGCAAAATAGAGTCCCGTGAAAATATCTTTCCAGTTGGGTTGTGGGGATTATTTAACAATAGTCCTTTGTCATTAGTCCTTTGTCCTTTGTCCTTTGCCAATGACAAAGGACTAATGACCAATGACCAATGACCAATGACCGATGACAAAGGACACTCCAGCACATTAGCCTTATACGCTGCCAAGGTTCGGTAGTAGTCACCAAAGGCTGGAGTGATTAAAATTGTCGCGGCTAATTGAGCTAATTCCCTACCTACTAAAGTGAGTAATTCTGCGGAGCCGTTACCCGGCAGAATCCACTCAGGAGGCAATTGATGGAAGTGACTGAGAGCTAGTCTCAGTTCACTATAGTTTGGGTCTGGATAGTGCTTAAGATTACCAATTTGGGACTTAATAGCAGCGATCGCGCTGTTTGGAGGTCCCAACGGGCTGATGCTAGCAGAAAAATCCAGAATAGCATCAGGGGGACAGCCAGCCAGTGCTGCTGCCCAGGCTAAATTTCCCCCATGTGCAGGTTGCCGCATTAAAAAAATATTCCCAAAGACAGAACCTATGCTTTTGGGGGTGCTACCTTCTCTCTAAACAGTTTTCCTGCGGAGAAGGCAGGAACCCTCGTTGCTGGAATCTCCATTTTTTCATTTGTTTTCGGGTTGCGGCCTTCGCGGGCTTTACGTTCCCGTGATTCAAATGAGCCAAATCCTACCAACGTTACCTTATCACCAGAGGAAACCGCTTCAATAATGGTTTCCAAAGCGGCAGTTAGGACTGCATCCGCTTGTTTCTTGGTAACACTAGCTTTTTCAGCTACGGCATCAACTAATTCACCTTTGTTCATGTCAAACTCCTGAAGGTTTACTTGAGATTCTTTACGGATGCACCCTGGCACATCCGTACTGAAATCTTTGTTCGCGGAAACACAAAAATCATCCTTTGGGAGTATTTTTACTCAAAACGTCTGTACATCCCATCGGCTCGACTTTTCAATGAATCATTCTAAGGTGTTGTAGCCTGATGTGGATAGATGAAACCATTAATTTATATAGATTTCAGGATTTTTTGTGATTTTAGGGTACTTATTTCACTAAAAACCACCCCAAAAGTAGGAAAAAATACCTAGTAAAACCCGCGATCGCGAAGATAATAGGGAAATGGGAGGGTGAGACATGGTTAGTATTTGTTGGGATTAATTACCAATGTTGAAGAGTTATGAAGTCCCTTAGGGGGAGCAGGGGGAGATGAGGGAGCAGGGGGAGCAGGGGAGGCAGGGGGAGACAAGGGGGACAGGGGGACAAGGGGACAAGTGGAATAAATAACCCATGCCCCATGCCCCATACCCCAATCCCCAATCCCCCAGGCCCCAGCCCCCAGCCCCCAGCCC
>JBBSOX010000096.1:0-25385 GCA_038259325.1 Chroococcales cyanobacterium
AATACAGACCTAACCCCCAGCCCCTTCCCTACAAGGGAAGGGGAGTAAAATTCAAAGCCTCTCTTTTTAGGCTACGGTGTACACACAAGTCGAAAAATTCTCTACCCACATTTTTATCAGAGTGAAACTGTCACACTTACCGACATCCCGCCCAGAACTGAAGTTCAGGGCTGATAGCCCAAGTCCACTTAAGTGGACTAAATAATTAATTCAGTCCACTTGAGTGGACTTGAGCTATGAGACTCGGAATTCATTCCGAGGCGGGATAGAAACGCAGTGCCAGTATATTTGGTTTTGTTGATATCTAGCCAGTTGCAGAGCGGGAACTGAACTCTGTTGAGTGCTGTATCAATTATGTAGAGCTATTCTACAGCACTCATTTGACAACTGGCATAGCTGGGACACCAGAAGCGGAAAGTTTTACCTTATCCCTCGTACAACTTCTTTACTGTCCCTTTGTGTTGATATCTCCATTAAAACTGCAACTCGAAGTCATGAAATGCCAAATTGCCAAAATTGCTGAGGGCACTATTTCATCCCCATATTCTTTTCCTGGAACAGCAAATCTTCGCCCAAGATTTGTCACTACACACGTTAACTAATACCAATTCTCTAAAATAAGGCAACAGATGTAAGCAGGGATTGCCTTGCTGCATCTAAATTTCTCAATTGCATTAGCGGAGCGGGGCGTTAGCCCATTGCGAATTGCGAATTGCGTTAGCGTAGCGGTAGCGAGTCCGCGAGCGTCATTGCGAATTGGTATAAGCTCTGATACCTGAAGTTACAGAGATGTCACAGAAGGCTCTTGCACCCTATCGTTAACAGTTTTTGGTTCTACAAAAGCTTCTCTACCTGTAATCAATCTAGAGCGACGATTACGAGTGATATAATTCCACGCCCACTGAAATACTACTAGTAATTTAGTGTCAAACTCGATTAAGAAGTAGATGTGAACTAATAGCCAAAATGCCCAAGCAATAAAACCTGTGAGTTTGATTAAGCTTAAATCTACAACAGCTAAATTTTGCCCAATCATCGCCAAACTACCTACATCGTTGTAATGAAATTGTGGCAAAGTCTTACCTTGAAGCCGTCGTTGAATTAGTTTACCTACATACTCTCCTTGTTGTTTAGCTACGGGTGCAACACCAGGTAAAGGTTTAGCATCTTGATGGGAGAAGTTGGCTAAATCTCCAATTACGAAAATGTTGTCATAACCCTCAATAGACAAGTCAGGTTCTACAATTACCCGCCCAGAGAAATCGCGCTCTACACCTGTAGTTTCTGCTAAGACTTTCCCCATTGGGGAACCTTGAACACCTGCTGCCCACAAAATAGTTTTTGAGGCAATTTCTGTAAATTCATTGTCTTGCTTGAAAGTAACAATATCACCTTCAATATTTGTCACCCTAGTGTGAGTGTGGAGTTCTACACCCAACTTTTGCAAAGATACTGCTGCTGATGCGGATAATTCTGGCACCATGTGTGGGAGGATGCGAGGGCCACCTTGTAATAGTAAAATTTTTGTTTCTGAAGTGTCGATGCTGCGGAAATCTTCTTTGAGAGTTTTGTATGCCAATTCTGCGATCGCACCCGCTAATTCTACACCAGTCGGGCCACCCCCTACAATCACAAAACTCAACCAAGCACGGCGTTTTTCAGGATCAGTTTCTTTTTCTGCTGCTTCAAATGCGCCAAATATCCGGCGACGCATTTCTATCGCATCTTCCACAGTTTTCAAGCCAGGAGCAACTTTTTCCCAGTGATCTTTACCAAAATAGGAATGGTTAGCACCTGTGGCGACAATTAAAGTATCATAAGGTACTACTTCATCACCCAAAATAACTTGTTGCGCTTTTGGATCGATCTCATTTACTTCTCCCAACAACACCTTTGTATTCTTGCTTTTCTTGAATACAGATCGCAATGGTGCAGAGATATCAGAAGGTGATAGCGTACCTGTGGCAACTTGATATAAAAGCGGCTGAAATAGGTGAAAGTTACGTTTATCAATGAGAGTAACATTTACATTCGCTGCATTCAGACCCTTTGCTGCATACAGTCCACCAAAACCACCACCAACGATAACAACCTGATGGGGTGCATTCTTCTCATGTGAGACTGCCATAAAAAAATTTCCTTGTGTTAAGAAGTTGTCACTATTCTTAACAAAGATGTAACAGCATTATGATAGAGGTTGCTGTTTATTTAGAACAATTGAAAAAATACTAAAAGTTACTAATGAGTCATTAGCGAACTCTAAGAAATAAATTATTCTGCTTGAAGTTGCTGACGGTTGACAGTTGACGGTTGACGGTTATCAGTCATCATTAAATGCGTAACAGCTTAATTATAAATTTGGTAAGCAGGTATATTTGCGCTTATTGAAATGCTTTCCTTCAACACATCTATATAATAAGATATTCTCTATGAGCTATAACTATATTTTGAAACGTATACATACATACAGACAGGAAATCCTAAAAGAAAATAAAGAAACCTGTTGTTCGCCTATTCAAATAATAAGATACTAATAGTAATAAGAGATACAGAATATTGATTTGTAGCCTCATCTAACTCATGTTTGAGTGCATCTGAGTACAGCTTAATATATTGCAAAATATCTTGACTAAATCTTAGTAAATGCTTACAGGTAAAGTTTCTTGTAGCGTGAACAGAAATTCTTAACCCCTGCCCAAAAAATACTAGTACCCCTATCATTAAACACTAGCACCCCTACCCCAAGATAAATTTTAAGTTTATCTTGAGTCGGGGTTTTGGCGTTTGAGTACAACCTTAATCAATCCAATAAATCCAATCAGCATTGAGTTTTGTATCGAGTTGGATGTCACCTGATATAAGCATAAAAATAGCAGATGAATCTTTTACCAGATAGACATTACCGATGCAACAGTCTTTAGACAGTATTAGCGATACCCCAAGTACCAAAACGCAGGATTCTACCCATACATCCATGCTGAAAAATCTCCTCTCTGGCGTTTTTTTTAAGCCATTATTGAGTGATTTTCGCATTATCTTTGAGCGCGACCCAGCAGCACGTAATTGGTTAGAAGTGGTGTTTTGCTACCCTGGATTGCACGCACTCTGTTTGCATCGTCTTGCTCACTGGTTACATGGCCGAGGAGTCGGTTTTATCCCCCGTTTAATTTCTCATTTGGGGCGATTTTTGACCGGAATTGAAATTCACCCAGGTGCAGAGATTGGACAAGGCGTGTTTATCGACCACGGAATGGGAGTAGTCATTGGCGAAACTGCGATCGTAGGCGACTATACGCTGATTTACCAAGGCGTCACCCTTGGCGGAACTGGTAAAGAAACTGGTAAGCGTCATCCTACAGTGGGCAAAAATGCAGTCATCGGGGCGGGTGCGAAAGTTTTGGGTAATCTGCAAATTGGCGATCGCGTCCGTATTGGTGCAGGTTCCGTTGTCTTGCGGAATATCCCCAGCGATTGCACAGTCGTAGGAATTCCCGGTCGAATTATTTCTCGGAACGAAAGCGCCAACCTTTCTCCTTTAGAACATGGAAAGCTACCAGATGTGGAAGCAACCGTGATTCGTTCTTTGCTCTCGCGCATTGAAGAACTCGAAAAACAACTGCAAGCTTTAAAAGTCAAGAGTCATTAGTCATTGGTCATTAGTCATTTGCAAATGACAACGGACAACTGACAAAGGACAACTGACAAAGGACAAAGGACAAAGGACAAAGGACAAAGGACAAATGACAAATCACGTTTTGCAGATTCCTTTGAGCGATCGCTGGCGAATCTATCACCGTTTGCAAGAGTTAAAAATTAATTGCTCTTGTCCTCCTGATGGTTCTTTACGAGTGCAAGTGAACAATTTGCTAGAAGCGATTTTAATTCGTAGTACAGTTATGCAATTTCTTGCTTCTCGTCACGAATTATTAGAATGGCTAGAGCGTTGCTGGCATTACAGTGATGAGTCATGAGTACAAATGAAAAGTTTTTCATACCCCACTCCCCACTTCCCACTCCCCACTCCCTACTCCCCTCTTTGTTCATAAATGCACAAAGCTCGAATAGGTTTAGAAGTTGAAGTTACTGTACGCTAGCAGAATTTGTTGCAGACTGAGGGAGATTAACCGAGTTTTAGATTTTAACCAGTCTACTAAATCTGAAATTTTCCTGACATCTAGCGACAATTACAAAGGCTAAATTACAAAACAAGACTGAGCAATTCTGATTTTTAATTCTTTTCCCAAATTAAGACATTGAAAGTTCAATCAATTATGGCGACTCGTAACAGAGATATAAAACTCCTCAATTTTTTGCACAACGAACTTGAACTTTCAAATGCGGATATTGCTGTAGCTCTGCGACACCGTGAGTTAGAAAATGGGCCACTACCGATGCTCCTCTGGCAGTATGGTTTAGTTGACTTGGAGCAGTTAGGAAAGATTTTTGATTGGCTAGCAGAACAAAGTTAGCTAATTTGTACCCTTCAGCTTTGAGTACTATTACCTGCCTAAATTACACACCAATGCACTAGAAAAAATGAGGTTACGAAGATGATTGCATCCTTAATTGCTGGATTATGTGTATTACTTTTTTCAGGATTTGCTAATAGTTATATTAGCTCATTGCTACTCGAAGATATTTCAACTGACATCGGTAAAAACGATTAGTAAATTATACATTGATTTAGTTCCCTGCCATACAGATGTGATGCTGATAATCGGTCAATAATAAAGGATCATGTATCCTACATTATGAATTGTGATATTTTTAGCATTTACCATCGCGGGGAATTGTAGAGAGAAAGGATATTAAGAATACTTCCAAGAGAGGGATATTTGCAATGAATCAAATCATAATTAATGACACTACATTACGTGATGGCGAACAAGCAGCAGGTGTTGCATTCACCCTCCAAGAAAAAGTTGCGATCGCTAAGTTTCTTGATGCTATTGGTATTCCCGAATTAGAAGTTGGTATACCAGCAATGGGTGACGAAGAAACACGAGCGATCGCCGCAATTTCTGACTTGGGTTTACAAGCAAAACTCCTGGGCTGGAACCGTGCTGTCATCTCAGATATTAAGGCTTCTATGGCTTGCGGTCTGAACCGGGTGCATATTGCCATTCCCGTCTCTGGTATCCAAATCGCCGCCAAATTCCACGGTCAATGGCGAGTAAGTTTGCAAAAACTCAAAGACTGTATCAGCTTCGCCGTTGATCAAGGTCTTTGGGTAGCAGTCGGCGGAGAAGATTCTTCCAGGGCTGATGAAAACTTCCTTTTAGATGTAGCACTTTATGCCCAAGAATGGGGTGCATCCCGGTTCCGCTTCTGCGACACCGTAGGAGTTCTCGACCCTTTCACCACCTACAACAAGGTAAAACGGCTGGTTTCAGCTTTGATGATTCCCCTAGAAATCCACACCCACAATGATTTTGGTCTGGCAACTGCCAACGCCCTTGCGGGTATCAAAGCCGGAGCCTTGTCAGTGAATACCACAGTCAACGGATTAGGTGAAAGGGCGGGAAATGCAGCTTTAGAAGAAGTTGTCATGGCAATCAAACGCATCTACGGCGTTGATTTGGGCATCGATACTCCCAGTTTGCTCGAACTGTCTCAACTGGTTGCAGCCGCCTCAGGAGCCGATGTTCCACCCTGGAAAGCAATCGTTGGCGAAAATACCTTTGCTCACGAATCTGGCATCCATGCTCACGGAGTACTACAAAACCCCATCACCTATGAACCATTTGCACCAGAAGAAGTGGGTTGGGAACGGCGTTTAGTAGTAGGTAAACATTCTGGACGGCATTTGGTTGCTAACTTGTTAGAACAACATGGAATTTTCTTGAATTCCCAAGAAACCCAATCTGTTTTAGACGCAGTGCGCCATCAATCGGTACAGAAAAAACGCAGTTTGACGACAGAAGAACTATTGAATTTGGTCAGAGAACAGAGGTACTCTCATGCAACGCGATGAATTAGAACTAAACTTGCCACCTGCTTTTGAAATCGGTGAAAAAGTCAGAGTTCGGAAACTGCTGAAAAACGATGGTACCTTTCCTGGTAAAGAAGTCGGGCAAGTTTTAGTGAACAAGGGAGATATCGGTTACATAGCGAGTATAGGCACATATTTGCAGACTTCCTATATTTATGCTGTGCATTTCTTAGAAACAGGGTTCGTCGTCGGCTGTATGAAAAAAGAACTAGAATCTGTTGAGGAATCTCATGAAAGTAATGCTACGGATGAATGATGCCGGCACTTTAGTAGTTTACGTTGCTAAAAAAGACCTTGAAGAAGAAGTAGTCAAACAAACCGATGGAAATGATGGCAAGATTCTCACCCTAGCAAATGGTTGGGAATTAGAATTTCGTGATTTGCCAGACACAGCAAATTTACCTCAAACTGTAGAAGCTAAACGCCTCGCTTAAAAAATGGGGAGTGGGAATTTTAGATTTTAGATTTTGGATTTTGGATTAAATTTCAATCTAAAATCTAAAATTTAATTGACCCATGCCCAATGCCCCATGCCCAATTCCCAATAACTTTTTATCAATCATGGGTAACAAGTATTTGACGTTATCAGAATTGAACCTTGAGGGACAGTTACTAGGTTTTGTTGGTGGTGAACCAGGAAAATATAAATACTTACAATTGGCAGTTCCATCGGGAAATGTGGAGATTAAATTGCCTAAAGAGTTACGCCGTTTACTAAGTTCATCCTTAGTTCCTGGACAGAAAGTTCGCGTTTGTGGTCATAGTAAGGTAGATTCGCGCACAAGTAAAATAAAAATTAAAGCCTATCGGGTGACACCAATTGATGCGTGTCCAAAACAAGATTTACCACCTCAACCCAAAGCGAGGATTATGGTATGTCAAAAGTCTGGTTGCCTGAAACGTGGTGGTAAAGGGTTATTATCAGATTTAGAAAAAACTTTGTGCGATCGCGGTTTGTTAGACAAAGTTACTATTGAATATACTGGTTGCCAAAAATGCTGTGGTAGCGCCCCCAACTGTGTTTTACAGCTTGGTAAAAAGAAATACAAGAATATTCATCCTGATGCGATCGCAACTTTGCTAGAAAGTCATTTAACTTCAGAGTAAATAAACCACGTTGTAGTGGTAAAGAGCAATGCGCTAAACCCCTACAACATCTGTGATTCAATTAAATCAAAACTGCTATGTCATTGCGATCGCATTAAAATTTACTCAGCGATTGCAAGGTTATCTTTTCCGATACTAAGGAATCCGGTTTAAAAAGCGATCCATACTTCGTTCTGCCAGAGCAGCAATAGTCAGCGAGGGATTTGAGCAAGCTGTTGAACCGGGAATAAGTGAACCATCAACAACAAACAAGTTACGATAACCAAAAACCTGCCCATGAGGGTCACATACTTTGTCAATCGTTGCACCACCAAGTGGGTGTGCTGTAAAACTGTAGCCAGGTGGTGCAGCTAAACTTGTACCATTGGCTTGGTTGAGACGTTGGTAAGTATACTCGAGAGCCTGAGTATTTTTCTGAGTATCGGCTGAGTTACTAGGCCAGAACAAATCTGCTAACTGAGTAGAGACATTATAGGTAAGATACCCCTGCGGCTGGGAAATCCCCTGTCCCAGAACAGGAATAATACCTTGGGGTATGAAAGGAAGTCCTTGAAATGGCTCAAGTATCACTGGGGCAATAGGGTTGTCAAGGTCTTCAATTGCGATTACACCAGCACTCCCCAGTGTTGAATTCGTCTCACCAGCATTAATCATTAAAGTAGTTGAATCAAAATTCGTTCCCCAAAACTTCCCTACCTGATTATTTAGGCGGCGCAGGGTACGATTGGTTTTAGCACGCAGCAATAGTTCAGTAGTGCCAATGGAACCAGCCGCCAAAAACAGATAGCGACAAACAAAGGATTTTTGGACAAGCACTACTCCTTGCTCATTGATTTGATTGCAGACAACTCGATAACGTCCACGGTCTGATTCTCCAATGCTAGTGACTACGTGTAAAGGTCGGATTTCAACGTTACCAGTTGCCTCTGCCATACTTAGATAGTTGCGATCTAAGCTGTTTTTGGCACCACTATTTGTACCATAGTACACTTGACCATTGATAATAGAAGCCACCTTTTGACCAGCAATTTCCTGGCGAACAATGTCCCAATCAATAGCAGTGTCAATCTTCCGGGCTTTTAAACCAGCTTTGGCTGCTTGCTCTTGGAGAATACGGCTTGCCAAGTAGTATTCACTTTGGAGAATATCGTCTGGAATTACAGATGCTTTGAGGATGGAACGCACTCGTGGATAATAAACTCGATCGAGTTCAGAGTATTTAATAGTGCGTGGAAAGACTTTGTAGAATAGTTCTTCAGTTGGCTGATAAGTGATAGCAGCGTAGACAAGCGAACCACCCCCAACACCTGCACCTCGATAAACATCAATACCATTACCTCTCTTGACATCAAGAACGCCAGTATATACATCAATGGGCTGTGTTGTGACTGGTGGATCGGGCAAAACCGTATTTGGACTAAGCCACGCAGCATGACCATCTGGATTATCGGTTGTACAGAAAGTATTACCTGCATCAGTAATTTGCCATCTTCGTCCTCGTTCCAATACTACTGTTTCAATCCCTGCCTGACCAAGGCGCAATGATGCGACTGCGCCACCAAAACCACTACCAATTACTATCGCCTCAACGTACTCGTCAACACCAGAAGCAAAAGTGCGAATAGCGGATACACCGACGCTCGCTGCCGCCGCCGCCGATGCCTGAAGAAATCGACGACGATTTAGCATTTGGGACATACTTTATCTCCTATTTTTCGCTTGTCATATTTGTAGAATTTTAGTGGGACGACGTATAGTCTCCAAAATAAGTATGATAAGCATATAAGCAGTGAAAATCAACACCTGATAAACAAAAAGCCGCGTAAATTTCCTTAGGATTTAAGCGTTTAACTTATTTAGAAAAATAACTGGGGTAATTTATGATGCCTCGATTTTCTGTTAGCGCTAATTATCCGCGAACATTTTTTATTTATCCAAAATCCAATGTATTATTAAGATAAAAATAACTCTGCATTCTCGTAGCTGTTATGAGCATCAGATGTGCTGCTTGATTAAGTTCTTCTCGCCGTTTTCCCGCAGGGAGTAAGGCGATACCATAGAGAATTTCTGCTTGAGTGATTGTTGTGGTAAACAGACTCATTAACGATTGTTGAGCAGCCCAACTACGAACTAGTTCAGACTTTTTAAGCTTCATTAATTCTGACAACACATTTGTATCAAGAATAATCATGAAATGAATCATTCTCCTGTATTTTGGCAACTGACAATTGATGCTCATGCCACAACTACAATACTTATGTTGTGTAGAGTATATGATAGTCACAAAGATAGTTTAAATCTTAAAAAGCTAGTCAATATTATTTTAGCAAATTCTAAATTATTTGAGAAAGATAATTTTTGTGAAAGAATAAAAGACAGACAATTTATAGATGAATTATCTCAAATGCCAAGAGTGCCAGATCATAGAATTATTACACGAGATATAGAGTATGTCAGCGAAGAAACTAATCCTCTTGTTAAAAAATTAAGTGAGTTTAGAGATAAACAGGTTGCCCACACAGATAGACGGTCTATTCTTGACGCTAGCCTGAATGTTAATACTATTTTATGGGGAGAGGTAGAAGAGCTTCTTTCAAGAGGGATAGAAATTTTTAATACCTATGAACGACTCTTTAGAGCTTCGTCATGGGTTTCATATATGCCTGGTGAAGAAGATTACCAGAGAGTTTTGAAGTCTGTAAGACAGACAAATATAATGAGGTAGATGCTATCTTACAAACTTAAGGAAATATTTGTTCAAGAAGATAATTTAATTATTACCGAAGCTAGCTGATCCAGGAACTTAGAATATTACCCTCTTAATCAAATCAAACTTTCCAAAGCGTGTTGCAAATCATTTGTCACATCCGCAACAGCTTGTCTAGCACCCAAACGATTTTCCTTATACGCTGGGTAATGCTCAGAAATAGATATCGGTTTCCCCACAGTAATTTTTACTTTTTGCTTACCCAATTGCGGACGTTGTGCAGCCTTATTTCCTTTAATTTTAGCTATCATTTGCCATAAAATTAAAGTTGTCTCAGCAAACCTTTCTACCGTTGGATTTTCCCGAATATAATTACCAGAAACAGCCACAAAACTTTCTACTAAACGCATGTGCCACATCCGGGCATTGGCTTCTTCTGCAACGCGATCGCCTAAAGCTTTCTCTACAGCAGATATTCCTTTTACATCCTTAAAATCTTCTCTAAATATATAATTCCACCCAGCTTGTTCTACCCGTCGGCAACGATCACTCAAATTACCTTTTGACTGCAAATCAAAATACTGTTCTGATATTTGTAGTGCCGCATTTAACAAAGCTTGTAAACGAACTGCTAGCGCTTCATTTCTATCTTCAATTTCTGCTACTACTGTTTTGCCATCAGGCAGCTTTAGATGATAAAACCGCGTGTAAAATTTTTCCATCAACGAAAGTAAATGTTCTGCCAAAGTTAACAACCGGGGATAAAGCGACTCTATAGAAGCATTTTGTGATGGATTCACAAGTAAACCACTAGCCTCTTCCATTTCACTTAAAAGATTAGCGATCGCATCCCAAGGAGCATCAACGTAACTATATTTAATCCCAACTGGTACAATTAGAACCTGTTGGTCGCGTTCAGCTTTGTGCAAATCTTCAGCACACCAAAAGCCTAATTGGGCAATACCAGGTTCTAGAGGGCTAATATTCTCCGATAAACCATTGGTTGCACCCTCTGGCGCAGCCGCCATCGGAAATTTCCCATTGGCAAACAAGTCTCGCGCCGAACGTAACCCCGTCCAGTCAGCCTTACCTCGCTGAATCGGAGTCCCACCTAAACGAGAAGCAATCCAGCCAACGTGGGAACCTGCCCATAGAGGAATGCCGCGATCGTAGATAAAATGAGCGTGAATAGGATGTTGTAGTGCTGTACCTTGCGATCGTGCTACCTTTGGCACGAGTTGAGACAGCAAGTAGGTCAAACAAAACGGATCATCTGTTTTAGGATGACGAAATGCCAGCATAAAACGGATCTTACCCTCCTGAAACTGGCGATAAAGATCCACCAGCACCTCTACGTTGTCTGCTTCAATTTGGGTAATAGGTGTTTGCCAGTTTATCCAACTGGGTAGCAGCAGATGGACAACTCGTAGAACTAAGGGGTTAAACGCCGGAGGAATAAATTCTAAGGGTGGCTGTGCTTGATAAATTACATCTGCCAAGGTAGTTTTCTCCTAAAGGGAATGGGGAGTGGGGAGTGGGGAATAGGGGATGAGGAAGATGAGGGAGAATAACCAATGCCCTATGCTTACAAGTAAAAATGAAAAAGAAATAACACTTTGTACTTTGTACTTCATCCTTAATACTTCATACTTTAGTTGACATAGAAATTAGCGATCAAAGAAAGGCTATAAACGATGCGACTTTCACAAATGTTATTCGTTACACTCCGGGATGATCCAGCTGATGCTGAGATTCCTAGCCATAAGTTATTACTCCGTGCAGGTTACATTCGTCGCATCGGTAGTGGTCTTTATGCTTATTTGCCTTTAATGTGGCGGGTACTGCAAAAAGTTTCCCAGATTGTGCGGGAAGAAATGAACGCTACAGGCGCACAAGAATGTCTCTTACCACAATTACAACCGGCTGATTTATGGAAGGAATCGGGACGCTGGGACACTTACACGAAAGCTGAGGGAATCATGTTTTCCCTAATTGACCGCCGTGAGCAACAATTAGGATTAGGCCCAACTCATGAAGAAGTAATCACAGCGATCGCTCGTGATATGATTCGCTCGTATCGCCAACTACCACTACATCTCTACCAAATTCAAACCAAATTCCGCGACGAAATTCGTCCCCGCTTTGGTTTGATGCGCGGACGGGAATTTATCATGAAGGACGGCTACTCCTTCCATGCCGACGAAGACAGCCTCAAAGAAACTTACCAGGATATGTATAAAGCGTACAGTAATATTCTGCGGCGTTCTGGTTTAGCTTTTCGGGCAGTGGAAGCTGATTCTGGTGCAATTGGTGGTTCTGGTTCCACAGAATTTATGGTGCTGGCGGAAGCTGGTGAAGATGAAGTTCTCTACACTGAGGATGGTAAATACGCCGCTAACGTAGAAAAAGCTGTTTCTTTACCAATTGACACCGAAACCTCACGGTTTACAACCTATGAGAAACGGGATACACCTGGAACAGAAACGATTGAAAAGGTCTGTCAACTTCTCAACTGTTCTCCCACTCAATTGGTGAAAAATGTCCTTTATCAGACAGTTTATGATAATGGTATAACGGTGTTAGTTCTGGTGAACATCCGAGGCGATCAGGAAGTTAATGAAGTCAAATTGCAAAATGAATTGACCAAATTAGCTCCTGAATATGCTGCTAAAACTATTATTAGTTTGAATGTACCAAATGTAGAAGCCCAGCAAGCATGGACAGCTAAATCTCTACCTTTAGGCTACATTGCGCCAGATATCGCAGATGAGTATATTAACGCCAACAAACAGATCCATCCCAAGTTTTTGCGCTTAGTTGATCAAACAGCCGTTGATTTAAAAAACTTTGTTACAGGCGCGAATGAAGCTGGCTATCATGTAGTTGGTGCTAATTGGGGTGAGCATTTTAAGCTGCCAAGGTTAGTGGTAGATATACGTAAAGCAAGACCAGGCGATCGCGCCATCCATAACCCAGAACAAACCTTACAAAGTGCCCGTGGAATTGAAGCAGGTCACATCTTCCAATTAGGCACTAAATATTCCCAAGCGATGGGTGCAACTTATACCAATGAACAGGGTGAAGAAAAGCCGCTATTTATGGGTTGTTTTGGCGTGGGCGTGTCACGATTAGCACAAGCTGCCGTAGAGCAATCTTACGATAAAGATGGGATTATTTGGCCAGTTGCGATCGCACCCTACCACGCGATCATCACAATTCCCAACATTAAGGATGCTCAACAAATCGAAATCGCTCAAAAACTTTACACAGAACTCAATCAAGCCGGAATTGAAACCCTACTCGATGACCGCGATGAACGGGCTGGAGTGAAATTTAAAGATGCTGACTTGATAGGCATACCTTATAGGATTGTAACAGGACGTGCGATCGCCAATGGCAAAGTCGAAGTTGTAGAAAGAGCCACCCGTAAATCTCAAGAAATTATCATTGATGAAGTTACAGCGACACTTCATAAGTGGATTACTGCCGCCATTCAGGTAAAAAATTAAACTTCAAATTTACGCAGAGGAATCAATACTTTACTTTGTTTTCCTTTGCGTTCCTCTGCGTTGTAAATTTAATCTTCAATCATCTCCAAAAAGAATGAGATTTACATAATTTGGCAGGTGACGAATTAGAAATAGAAATCCTAAAATTGAATTAGGGACTTGCAGAATTAAAAGGCATAAAGTCTCCTCCAGGTAGTGGGAAACTCTTCAGTTATAAGTATCGTCCTTAACCAGGCTGCTCCTCACATAACTACCATATCAGCCCTCAGTCAGGAAGGTTTTAAACATGAAAGACCAACAAGGATCTAATCGTATTTCTTCAGGCGCAATTGCGGCCGTTTCAGCAGTGGTTGTAGCGGTAGGTGGCGGTGTGGCTTGGTTTACTACTCAATCCAGCAATACTCCCACACCTCCAAACGCCTCTGGACGCATAGAACAGCCAGCACAGCCATCAATTAGGCAGCCAGCTAATGAGCAAACCCCTAACGTTTATTGGCTCAGATCAAATGACAAAAATGTTACTTTGGTTCCCCAACCTGTTAAAGTCGCTTCTATCCGAGCCAACCAGCCATTAGAAGCAGCTTTCCAAAGTTTGTTGGCAGGCGTACCAGCAGGGACAGATTCCACAACCATCCCCAAAGGAACCAAGCTATTGGGGCTAAAGTCAGAAAATGACGAAGTTCGCGTTAATTTATCTGAAGATTTTACCAGTGGTGGTGGAAGCACATCAATGATGGGTCGCGTGGGACAAGTTGTTTACACTGCCACAAGTTTAAATCCCAAAGCCAAGGTGTACATTGACGTGAACGGCAAACCGTTAGATGTTTTGGGCGGTGAAGGTGTAGAGTTACAACAACCGCTAACTCGTGAAAGCTTTCAGAAAAATTATCCCCTTTAAAAAAGTTAGGAGTTAGGAGTGAGGAGTTTTAACTCATAACTCATAACTCATAACTCTCTTAAACTTATCGTTTACCATTTAACACACGAAAATTACGGGCTTGCTCCTCTAACCTTGTGGCAAGGCGATCGCAAACCCGATTACACAAATCAAAAATCATTTCATCTTCCACCCGGTAATAGGCGCAAGTTCCTTCACTGCGGCGGCTAAGGATACCTGCTTGCCACATTACCTTCAGGTGTTTTGACACATTTGCCTGAGAAGTCTGTGTTGCCTCTACCAACTCTTGCACGCATTTTTCTTCATCCCGTAATAAGTGGAGCAGCCGCAGGCGCATTGGCTCACTTAACAGACTGAAGTATTCAGCTACTTGTTGCACCACTTCTGGTGGTAAAGGCAACGTTTGTTTCATCAGGATTAACCCGCAAGGACTGAAGTTTTAACGATGATTCATTTGGGATGACTCATTTCATATATAGATTAATACTTAATCAGGGTTAATTCGCATCAAAGGTTGACCATATTCTACAGCGTCGCCATTTTGGAGAAGAATTTCCATCACCTGTCCAGAGACTTCGGCTTCGATTTCATTCATCAGCTTCATAGCCTCAATAATACAGACTGTTTGACCCTTGCGGACGCGATCGCCCACTTCCACAAATGCCGCTTCTCCAGGTGCAGGAGCGCGATAAAACGTTCCTACCATTGGGGAAGGCACTTCTACTAATCTCTGATCAATGGTTGAAGGGGCATTTACTGACAACTGCAATTGTGTGCTAGTACCAGTATTCTCAAACACACGAGATGTAGACACCTCCGTTACCTGACTTGTATTCACCTGGTTTCCTCCAGATGAACCCGATGTCGAGCCAGAACCTACCACACCGCCGAAGGTCTGTTGACCTACCGACAACATTTGATTGCTGACGCTCACAGCCTTACGGACTGTTAGTTCAAAATCATCGCTTTTGAGCGTTACTTCTGCAATATCTGTTTGTGCGATAGTTGCCAGTAGTTGGCGGATTTCATTAAAGTCCAATGGCACAGTTTTTATTACCTCGACCTAATCCGTAAATGAGCATCTTAAGTGTGGCAGGGATTAAATCCCTATGTAGGGATTTCCATCAGGAACAAGCATCTCCGTAGAGATGAAAGTTATTCCCTGCTGATATACTTATCTTCCTGGGTATCAACTTTGATGCGTTCTCCTTGAGAAATAAACAAAGGAACCATCACAACTGCACCAGTTTCTAGAGTTGCTGGTTTTGAGCCACCAGTGGCAGTGTCACCTTTTAAACCTGGATCTGTTTCTATAATTTCCAGAACCACAGATTTAGGCAATTCTACTCCCAGTACCTGGTCGCCCCACTTAATAACTTCAGCTTCCATACCTTCCTTCAGGTATTTGACGCGATCGCCAATTTGTGCGCGGGTCAATCTGCCTTCTTCGTAGGTTTCCATATCCATAAAGACGAACTCATCGCCCTCTTTATAGGTATGCTGCATCGTGCTTTTTTCTAGGGTGGCTTGCGGCACTGTTTCCCCGGCTCGGAACGTTCTTTCCATCACGCTCCCAGTCTGGACATTTTTTAACTTAGTTCGCACAAAGGCGGAACCTTTGCCTGGTTTGACGTGCAGGAATTCAAGCACTCGCCATACAGACCCATCTAATACAATTGAAACACCGGGTCGAAAGTCGTTACTGGAGATCATGAAACTTTCAAATTTTGGAAGACAATCGGCATTTATTGTACCCTTCTAGAGTCGTCATTGGGCATTTGTCATTTGTCATTAGTCATTTATCACTTGTACTGAGCGTAGTCGTTGGCGTAGCCTCTCGTTAGAGAAGTATTAGTTATTTGTCATTTATCCTCCGCCCTTAACGTGGGAAGATTATTGATGGGTTACGTCCCAATACCGTTCGGTTAAGGAATTTTTTGGTTGAGGCAGGCAGGGAGGCTGTTCGGGAAGAGAAGCTGTTCGGGAAGAGAATAATTACTGAACAATAACCCTCTTTCCTCCCCTGCTTCCCCTGCTTATCCGAACAGTATTGGGTTACGTCCAGTCAACAAAATGCTGCATTTGAGTTATCCCATGCTTAACTTATTAAAATCCTGGCTGAAGAACAGCCTAATGGCAATACTGCTGGTAACAATATTTTTAGGCATAACTACAGCTGGGTGGACTCCCTCCAGTAGCGCCGCGCTGCCAGCCGGCAACGCAATTACCGATGGCAAGGCTTTGTTGCGGTATGCACTCCCGATAGATAACAAACCTGTACGGCAACTACAAGCCAGTCTAGAGGACATCTCTGCCCAACTCCGGGCTAATCGGCGATGGGGTGCTATTTCCAAAGACATCAGCAAAGCATCCCGAATTCTCGATAAACCCTCCCAAATATTAACAAGCGTTCCCGCAGAACGCCAACCCCAAGCGGAAGCTTGGATTACCGAGTTGAAATCTGGGGTGGGTAAATTAGAAGAACTGGCGAAGAGCAAAGATAAAGAACAAATTCTCCAAGAGAGAGGCAAGCTTCTCAATCTCGTTACTCAGCTAGAAGAGTCAATGGTGAAAGAATTCCCCTTTGAAGTGCCTACTGAGTACAGTAACCTGCCACAACTTAAAGGTCGTGCCACTGTAGAAATGAAAACTAACAAAGGCGATTTAACCCTCGTAGTGGACGGTTACAGCGCCCCTGTCACTGCTGGGAATTTTGTAGATTTGGTGCAGAGGGGTTTTTATAATGGCTTAGAGTTTACCCGTTCTGAAGAATCTTACTTTCTGCAAACTGGAGATCCCGTCGGCAAAGATGTGGGTTTTATTGACCCAAAAACGGGTCAATATCGCGCTATTCCCTTAGAAGTTTTAGTTGAGGGTGATAAAGAACCTACTTATGGGATTACACTAGAACAAGCTGGTCGTTACATTGATATGCCAGTTCTGCCTTTCTCTGCTTTTGGTGCAGTGGTGATGGCTCGTCCCGAAAGTGAAGTGAATGGTGGATCTTCGCAATTCTTCTTCTTTCTCTTTGAACCAGAACTCACCCCCGCCGGACGCAACCTATTAGATGGTCGTTATGCCGTTTTTGGCTATCTCACCGAAGGCAAAGAAGTTTTAGATCAACTGAAGGCGGGTGACAAAATTGAATCGGCAACAGTCGTTCACGGAATAGAAAATCTGCTTGAGCCGCAAGGAGCATAAAAAGAGAGCAGGGGAAGCAGGGGGAGATGAGGGAGATTAATTAATAACTCTTAACTCATGTACAGACGCGATTAATCGCGTCTCCCCTGATTCAGATTTCCGGCGGTGAATATCTGATCAACTGCGTTCACGAAGTGTGCCGAAGGTATCGCTAATTCTGGAAAAGTCCGTGATACAATTTGCTGAGTGGCGGTAAAAACTGTTTCTTCGTAAAATCCATCTTCCAGTAATAACACTGAAACTTTTGCTTTCAGTGGGTCTACAATCCAATATTCAGGAACCTCTAAGGCAGCATATTCAGATCGCTTATAGCGATAGTCCCGTTTCACCGACTCTGGACTGACCACCTCGACAATTAGTAACGGGGGTGACTGAAATACTGCTGAGGCATTCAACAATTCTCTGGCTTGTTCCACTGTTACTACACACAAATCGGTCAACCTAGATTTATTTCTACCCGTTCTCACCCCACTTTCCCGAAAACTCAGCCAAGTAGAGTTACAACGTTTGATTTCTGCTTCCAAGGCAGTATCCAAAAAACTGACAATCAGAAAATGTTCAATAGTTGGTGGGTTCCTTAGCTCTAACTTGCCATCCACCAATTCATAATGGAAACCGTTGCCATCATCATAGGTTAAGTACTCCTCAAATGTGATGCTGGTTACTGGTGTTGTTACCATCCCAACTGACTCCTAGACGATACCCTTATATTAAACAGTAAAGCAAATCATCAGTTTTCTTAGTAATTTTGCAACGCGGAAAACCGATTGTGAACAGTGAATTATCTTCTCAACAAGTAAAAGACATTGGTGAACAAGGTCTTTTAGAAAGATTGCAGCGCTTCTGTCCTCCAGAAATGATTGGGGATGATGCAGCAGTTCTGGTGACTGCACCAGGGCAATCTTTAGTAGTGACAACAGATGTGCTGATTGATGGCGTGCATTTTAGCGATGTAACCACTTCCCCAGAAGACGCTGGTTGGCGGGCTGCTGCTGCCAATTTATCAGATTTAGCAGCAATGGGTGCTTCCCCATTGGGAATTACCGTCGGGTTGGGACTACCCGGTGAAGTTAGGGTGAGTTGGGTTGAGCGATTGTACCAGGGAATGACAGAATGCCTGCAAAGATACAATACCTCAATTGTCGGGGGTGATGTCGTGCGATCGCCTGTGACTACTCTGGCAATTACCGCTTTTGGTCAAGTTAAGCCTAGTCAAATTATCCGCCGTTCTGCCGCTGTTGTGGGAGATGCGATCGTCGTTACAGGCATTCATGGAGCCTCAATAACTGGTTTAGAATTACTCTTACATCCCGAATTAGGACAGAATCTCAAAGATACAGAACGCATGGCTCTAATCCGCGCCCACCAACGCCCACAGCCAAGATTAGATGTCTTACCAATCCTCTGGAAAATTCTAGCATCCCCATGCCCCATGCCCAATGCCCCATGCCCCATGCCCATTGCTGGTATGGATAGCAGCGATGGTTTAGCAGATGCAATTATCCAAATTTGCCGTGCCAGTGGCGTTGGCGCTGTGTTAGAACGCAGACAAATTTCCTTGCCAGCAGCTTTTGACCATTGGCTAACACAAGAGCAAGCGCTAGAATATGCTTTATACGGTGGCGAAGACTTTGAATTAGTGCTGTGCTTGCCACAAAAACTAGCATCAGCCTTAGTGGAACATCTTGGTCAAGGTGCTGCGATCGTGGGCAGTATTACATCCGGATCAACAGTACTATTGCACGACGAACAAAAAAAATTCCCTGACCAAGTTCTGAGTCTTAGCCAGGGATTTCAACATTTTGGTCAATAGTCCCTTGTCAATAGTCCTTTGTCATTTGTCCTTTGTGAAAAACTAATGACCAATGACTAATGACCAACGACTAATGACTAATGACTAATAACAAATTATTGCCATTTTTCAGCTACTAATTCTGCCAAATCCAAGACTCGTTGGCTGTAACCCCACTCATTGTCATACCACGCCATAACTTTTACTAGGTCATTGCCCATAACCAAAGTCAAGCTAGCATCAACAATCGAAGAAGCATCACTACCTTGATAATCGGAAGATACCAGTTCTAATTGGCTATAGTCCAAAATGCCTTTGAGTGGTCCTTCGGAAGCATCTTTGAGAGCTTGGTTAACTTCTTCAGTAATAGTACGCTTCTCAACCTGAACTACGAAATCTACCATTGAGACGTTCGGGGTAGGTACGCGCAAGGCAACGCCATTTAGTTTGCCTTTGAGGTCTGGAATAACCAGTGCCACTGCTTTTGCTGCACCGGTAGAGGTGGGTACAATGTTGATTGCTGCTGCCCTCGCCCGTCGCAAATCTCGGTGAGAAGCGTCTAGCAAGCGTTGGTCACCTGTATAGCTGTGGGTGGTGGTCATCGTACCTTTGATGATGCCGAACTTATCGTTCAACACCTTGGCAATTGGTGCCAAGCAGTTGGTAGTACAGCTAGCGTTACTGATAATATGGTGTATGTTGTGGTCATAGTCGTGATGATTCACACCAATTACAAAAGTGCCATCCTCGTTTTTACCAGGAGCGGTAATCAGAACTTTCTTGGCTCCAGCATTCACATGCTTAAGAGCTCCTTCTTTGCTAGTAAACACCCCTGTTGCTTCGATAATTAGGTCAATTCCCCACTCTTTCCAGGGCAAGTTTTCTGGGTTGCGATCGGATACGCACTTAATGGTCTTACCGTTAACGATGATAGAGTTATCATCGGCACTAATCTCAGCACCCTTGATCTTCCCTAGCATTGAATCATACTTCAGCAGGTGAGCATTGGTTCTAGGGTCTGATGTGTCATTAATAGCGACAAGATCAATTTTACTATTCTCTCTACCCACCCAGCAGCGTGCAAAGTTACGTCCAATCCGCCCGAAACCGTTGATTGCAACTCTAATCACAGTGTCTTGCCCTCTGTATTTATGCTTATATGTTGATATCGTTGACCCCAATCATATCGCAAAGGGGGGGGGCACTTTTAACCATAAAGTGTTAGATCAATAAAAAAACACATAATTTATTCAGATTTGTTCGAGTAGAGATTGTTGTTAGTGATATATGATCTTACCGATTCAGGGACTAAATAACGAATTGACTGGTGTTCGCGGCAAAATTTGCGAATTAGACTTGACGAAACTCCTACTAAAGGTATATCCAAGAGTTGCCAGTGAATGGTAAGTGATTGCTCCCTAAGTTGTTGCTCCACTTGCTTGCAGATTGATTTGCTTTGAGTTATAGTCTCACCACCTAGCAGTCGGGGTGCGATTAACCAATCACACATTTGTGCTAGTTCGTGTCCACGGTACCAACGGGGTAAGGTTTGGAAAGTATCCAAACCCACAATCCAGTACCAGTGAGTATTTGGGTAAGAAGCAGATAAATCGATCAACGTGTTAATGGCATAGGAAGTCCCAGAGCGATTTGTCTCCACAAGTGAGACAGTAAATGCTGGGTTGTCTTTTGTCGCTAATTGCAACATTTCCACACGATGCTCAAACAAAGCCGCTTCTTTATGAGGCGGATTTAGGGATGGTATCCAAATTACCTTTTCAAGGGATACTTGATGCAAAGCTGTCTCGGCTACGAGCAGGTGTACCCAATGAATTGGATCAAATGTGCCACCAAAAATTCCTAGTTGCTGCATCCAGTTATGCCTGGGTTTTATGCAATTTAAAAATAGTTTCATTACCAATGTACTATTGTAGTCAATTCATGAGTAGACTTGATGCAATTTAAAATCAGTTTCACCAACAATGTCTTATGTAGCCAATTCCAGTAAGGTAGCCAAAAATATGTATTTGACATTACAAGAATTTCTTTCCCGATGCGACCAAAATTTTCAGAATAATCTTAAAAACAGTTCAAAAATAGTAAAAACCTCCAACCAAGGTAAAATCATTCTGGACAAGCAAAATCAGAGCATAAATATCATCTGGGAATCAAACTTGAACATGATATAGGAGCTAGTTACGGTAAAAATCAAATTCCTGTTATGATACGCGTGTCATTTGTGATTATGGTGTGGTGTGGTGTAAAAGGAGCAAGAAATGACTAATTCTGTAGATTTTAGTGGTAGACCATTTCATTTCATTGGCATCGGTGGTATAGGTATGTCTGCTCTGGCATACGTTCTCGCCAAGCGTCAATTTCCAGTATCAGGTTCGGATCTTCGTCCTAACCACATTACGCACAAGTTGGAATCTATCGGTGCTCATATTTTTAGTAGACAAGAGGCAAGCAATCTTGAATTCTTTCGCCCTCAAGTATTGGCGAATGCACTAGTATTAAATTCACAAGAAGAATTACCTACTGCTACTAACTCAAAACTGCCTCAAGTTATTTGTTCAACAGCAATTAACACAAATAATTTAGAATACAAAGCAGCGTTGGAATTAGGTTGTCCAATTTTACATCGTTCAGATGTACTAGCAGCTTTAATTGCCGATTACCATAGTATTGCAGTGGCAGGAACACACGGCAAAACTACAACCAGCAGCATGATTGGCTATATGCTTCTGGAAGCAGGTCTAGACCCAACGATTTTAGTAGGTGGCGAAGTCAATGCTTGGGAAGGAAATGCTCGATTGGGACAAAGCCAATATTTGGTAGCCGAAGCAGATGAATCTGATGGTTCTTTGGTAAAACACGCTCCAGAGATTGGCATCATTACCAATATTGAACTCGATCATCCTGACCATTACGATACATTAGAAGAAGTAATTGACACCTTCCAGACATTTGCTAAGGGTTGTAAAACGTTGATAGGTAGCATTGATTGTGTAACAGTGCGCGATCGCTTGCAACCTACAATCAGCTACAGCTTATACTCAGATACCGAAGCTGACTACACCGTCACTAATATTGATTATCGTGCTGATGGCACTACAGCTCTAGTTTGGGAAAGAGGTAAAGCTTTGGGCGTGTTGAAATTGCGGCTGCTAAGTCGGCACAATCTCAGTAATGCCTTAGCAGCAGTAGCTGTTGGTCGGGTTTTGGGCTTAGAATTTGGAGAAATTGCCAAAGGCATCGCCACCTTTGAAGGAGCAAGACGCCGCTTTGAATTCCGGGGTGAAGTCGATGGTATTACCTTCATCGATGACTATGCTCATCATCCCAGCGAGATTCGCGTTACTCTGGCCGCAGCACGCTTACAGGCAAGACCAGGGCAAAGAGTGGTTGCTATCTTTCAACCCCATCGCTATAGCCGTACACTGACCTTTTTAGAAGAATTTGCCGATTCCTTTACCCATGCTGATTTGGTTGTGCTGACTGATATTTACAGTGCAGGCGAACCCAATTTAGGGCAAATCAGTGGTGAACATCTAGCGGCGGAAATTGCTAAACAGCATTCACAGGTAGTTTATCAACCAACTTTACCCTCAGTGTGTGAGTTCTTGCTGCAAACACTACGCCCAGGAGACTTGGCGCTGTTTTTAGGGGCTGGGAACTTGAATCAGGTGATTCCCGAAATAATTACGACACTTTGCGAACCTGCTAAAGCCACATCTTAAGTGGAAACTTTGCGAAGTTTTATTTCTGAACAAAGCGCTCGTCTAACAGAGGTTTCATAGGTTAACTCTATTACCGTATCTTTGCGGTAAATAAATGTAAAAATTTTACCAAAACAAAGTAAAAATGACCATTTCCCAGGCAGCTGAAAACGTCTGCACAGTTTCTGCTTTGAATACAAAGAAACACCAAACGGCTAATTCAGTGGACAGTGAAGTAATTTACTTACCCAGTACTGATTGTGCAATCAAGTCTCAGGCTTCTTTGTCAGCTTTTACTTCCTATCGAGTTGGGGGAGCAGCTGATTTGTATGTTGCGCCCCGAAACTTAGAAGCACTGCAAGCAAGTCTTAAATACGCAAAAGAACATGATTTAAAGGTGACAACGCTGGGAGCAGGTTCTAACCTGCTAGTCAGCGATGGCGGTATATCAGGTTTAGTCATTGCTACCCGTCATCTCCGCTTCAGCAACTTTGACCCCCAAACCGGTCAATTAACCGTTGCTGCTGGAGAATCAATTCCTAGCTTGGCATGGGCGGCAGCAGAATTAGGGTGGCAAGGATTGGAGTGGGCTGTTGGTATCCCTGGAACAGCAGGAGGTGCCGTGGTGATGAACGCAGGGGCACATAATAGTTGTATCGCAGATATGTTAGTTAGCGCCCAGGTACTTTCACCCGATGGTACGCTGGAAACTCTTACCCCTGAACAGTTAGGTTATAGCTACCGAACTTCATTATTGCAAGGTGGCGATCGCATAGTCACCCAAGCCACCTTACAACTTACACCAGGTGCCGATCCAGCAAAAGTTGTGGCAATTACCAAAGAACACAAAAAGCATCGGTTAAGCACCCAACCATACAACTTCCCCAGTTGTGGGAGTGTTTTCCGCAATCCCAAACCTTACAGTGCTGGCTGGTTAATTGAACAAACTGGTCTCAAAGGGTACCAAATTGGTGGAGCACAAGTAGCACTACTCCATGCTAATTTCATCGTTAACCGGGGTGGGGCAAAAGCTAGTGATATTTTTTGTCTCATTCGCCACATCCAACATCAGGTACAAGAACGTTGGTCTATTAATTTAGAGCCAGAAGTCAAAATGCTCGGAGAGTTTCAAGGTGCTTGTGGATAAAGAATGGGGAGTGGGGAGTAGGGAATGGGGAATGGGGGATGAGTGAGATGAGGGAGATAAGAAAGAAGAATTAATAACCAATGCCCAATGCCCTATTCTCTATTCCCTATTTCCTACTCTCTACTCCCCACACTCTGATGCATTAATTATTAGTAAAAAAATAGGCAAATTACTTACCGCATCTATAATTGAATTTGATTTGTTATTCAACGCACAAGCGTAAATATAATTATGACAGGAAAAGGACAGGGATTCGGCTTTGGCTTAGGAAAAATGAAGGAACTAGCCGAAGCTTTTAAAAAAGCACAGCAAGTTCAAGAAGGTGCAAAGCGACTCCAAGAAGAATTGGAGCAAATGGAGATTCAAGGAGAATCTGGCGGTGGTCTTGTCAAGGTGATTGTCAGTGGGAACCAAGAACCCAAGCGAGTGGAAATTTCTCCAGATGCTCTAGGGGAAGGTGCAGAAGTACTTTCTGATCTCGTGACGGTGGCAATGAAAGAAGCCTACAACAAGTCCACTGCAACAATGCGGGAACGCATGGAAGATTTGACCAGTGGACTGGAACTTCCTGGATTTTAGTCATTTGTCATTAGTCATTGCTCATTGGTCAAATGACTTTTGACTCTTGACAAAAGACAAAAAATATCTATGGCTTACAAGTTGTTATTTGTCTGCTTAGGTAACATCTGCCGATCGCCATCGGCAGAAAACATTATGAATCATCTAATTGAGCAGGCTGGCTTGAACGAACACATCCTCTGTGACTCAGCTGGTACATCTAGTGATCACATTGGTAGCCCACCTGACAGACGCATGAGCGCTGCGGCTGCTACAAAGTTGGGAATTAAACTGCGTGGTCGAGCACGCCAGTTTCAAAAGTCAGACTTTCAAGACTTTGATTTAATTTTAGCGATGGATCAAGAAAATTATGAGAACATCCTCACTCTTGATCAAACTAAGCAGTATCAGCATAAAGTGCGTTTGATGTGTGAATTTTGCTCTCGGCACACTCTAAAAGAAGTTCCAGACCCCTATTACGGTGGTCAAGAGGGATTTAATCAGGTGATTGATTTACTGATTGATGCTTGTGAAGGTCTGCTCACAAAAATTAGGAGTTAGGAGTTAGGAGTGAGGAGTTAAGAGTTTTAATTCCTTACTCCTGACTTTTTTATTAAATATTGCGCGGTATTAGCTGCTGAGTTTCCCAATGCCTCCGAACTTAATTCAATGGCTAGACAATCTGCCGCTGAACGGTTTTACGACAACTGCAAGAAGAAGGTTAAAGGTACAAAAGGGGTTCCCTAAGTTTAAAA
>JBBSOX010000097.1:0-25329 GCA_038259325.1 Chroococcales cyanobacterium
ATTGGCGGATTTATCTCGCACCGCATGGATGAGGTATTATCAGGAGTAAGAAGTGCGATCGCAGTTAAAATATTCGGCCCTGATTTAGCAGAATTACGCCACATCGGCTCTGAAGTTCAGGCTGCTATGACAGGAATTTCAGGAATTGTGGACTTACAACTCGAACCCCAAGTCCCCATTAGACAGGTGCAAATTCAATTTAACCGGGAAGCCGCAGCGCGTTATGGCTTAACTGTAGGTCAACTCACGGAAATGCTAGAAACTGCACTCAATGGGCGAGTTGTCTCTCAAGTACTCGAAGGGCAACAATTATTTGACCTGTTAGTTTGGTTACAACCAGAGTCACGTAATAACTTAGATGTAATCCGCAACTTACTAGTAGATACCCCCACAGGGCAAAAAATTCCTTTAGCGCAGCTCGCTAGCATTGACTATGGAACTGGCCCCAACACAATTAATCGGGAAAATGTCTCACGCCTAATTGTCGTTTCTGCTAATGTCTCCGGTCGAGATTTAGGCTCGGCTGTAGAAGAAATTCAAACGAAAGTCAGTCAAGCAATACAATTACCCACAGGCTATTTTATTCAATACGGCGGTCAGTTTGAATCAGAACAAAGAGCTACCCAAAACTTGCTGGTATTTGGAGGACTGGCAATTGTCGTCATTGCGGTCTTGATGTATTTCGCAGTTAAATCTGTTACTGCCATGCTGATGATTATGATTAACCTACCTCTGGCGTTAGTAGGGGGTATATTTTCCATTGCTTTGGGAGGTGGAATTATATCTGTCGCTTCCTTGGTAGGATTTATTACCCTATTTGGTGTAGCGACGCGCAATGGACTTCTGTTAGTAGACAACTACAACAACAAGCTGGCGCAAGGAATGCCTCTAAAACAAGTTATTGTTGAGGGTTCAATGGAGCGCTTGGTTGCCATTTTGATGACGGCTCTAACTTCAGCTTTAGGAATGATCCCCTTAGTAATTGGAACAGGTGCAGGGAAAGAAATCTTGCAACCACTTGCCATAGTAGTGCTAGGTGGGTTGTTTACTTCTACAGCTTTAACATTATTAGTATTACCTGCATTGTATGCCCAGTTTGGTAAATTATTGATGCCTAAGCAAACTCTATCAAATGGAGAACATAGCAGCACTGTTGGAGCAGCTTTTGACTGGTAATCAATTCTCAAACTTAAAATTTTGGACTCAATTATTAATAACTTTAAGGAGCAAAAATCATGAACTCAATAAAATCTGGTTTGATTCTTATTGCAAGTGCAGGGCTACTTTTATTAGGAGCTTGTACTAACAGTAATCAAGCCGCTAATACAGAAAATATTCCAGCTAGGTCTAGCCCAAATACTCAACCCTCAGCTTCACCTATTCCTAAAGTAGAGGGACAGCATGGCAAATCTCATGGAGGACAAATTGTCGAGACAGGAGCTTACCATTTAGAATTTGTCCCAGTTAAAGAGGCTAATGGAACTCATCTAGATTTATATTTGCAAAGAGGAGACAATCACGAGGCAATACCTAATGCCAAAGTTACGGCTCAAATTCAATTACCTGATGGAAAACAAAAGACAGTTCCTTTTACATACGATGCAAAAGATAAACATTACACAGGTTTATTAAAAGAAAAACTCAATGGTCAATATCAGGTGAAAGTTAATGCAGATATTCAAGGTAAAAAAGTAGATGGCCGTTTTAATTTTAATCGGTAACTCGTCTGACAATTCAGCGGCATCTGGAAACCTCTCTCTAAATCTCTCTCCTAAAAGGAGAGAGACTTTGAATTTTCCCCTTCCCGCATCGGAAAGGGGGTTAGGGGGTTAGGTTTTTCGTGGACTTTTCCACATAACGTGAAAAGTCAGGTAACTCGTAAGGTGCGTTATGCTGTAGGTTAATGCACCGTCAACAATTCAAGGTGCGTTGCGCTGTGCGACAACACAACGCCAGTTGCTACAACGGAGGGAACCTCCGCAACGCACTGGCTCCCCTAAATTAAAATTTCTTAAAATAGCTTGAAATATTAGTGCCGACTTACTTAATTACGAATTACGAATTAGTATGACGAGTAAAATTTATGCGAGTGCTACTAGTAGAAGATGAAACAGATTTAGGCGATGCCATTAAGCGAACTCTTACACAACACAAGTACTTAGTAGATTGGGTACTAGATGGTAATGATGCCTGGGCATATTTAGAAAATAGCTGGACACAATATACACTAGCTATTTTCGATTGGATGCTACCAGGAATATCAGGATTAGAATTGTGCAAACAACTACGCTCCCATAAAAATCCTCTGCCTGTATTAATGCTCACAGCTAAAGACAGCATGGAAGATAAAGTGGCTGGGCTGGATGCTGGCGCAGATGACTATTTAGTAAAGCCATTTGGGATGGCAGAATTATTAGCAAGATTGCGAGCATTGCAGAGGCGATCGCCCCAATTTCAGCCCCAGGAATTAACTGTTGGCAATCTAACTTTAGATTACGGCAATAATTTAGTTGTTAGTCAGAATGCTGCGGGAAATAAACAAGAAATTACCCTAACAAATAAAGAATTCCAGTTACTAGAATATTTTATGAAGCACCCAAACCAAATTGTTACTACAGAACAAATTCGCAATCAGCTTTGGGAAGTCAGCGCAGAACCAGTTAGTAATGTGGTAGCTGCTCAAATGCGGTTGCTGCGTCGCAAACTAGCTAATAGTGGTTGCGATAACATAATTGAAACTTTGCATGGGATGGGATATCGTCTGAATTTCACCATTGATACTTCCCATTCTCAAGAACATAATTTGTAGCTGTAATTTAGGGAACTGCTATTACAGGCATAACTTACTAACAGTTGAAGTACAGCACTTTATTTTACTGATTTTGCATTCTCAAGCTAACACTAACACCAAAATACTTTCCACTTCACTATTTCCAAACTGGGTGATGGTGTCAAAGTTTTCTCGCAGAGTTGTAACAATTTTGGATGTTGGGCTATTGCCAATACGGAGATAGATAAATTTTGGTGGATGGCCATAGAGAAAACTACGTTGATGGAAATCAGAGTCTTTGGAAACAATCACAAAATCATTAGCTTTCGCATATTCCCAAATGACTAAATCATCAGTATTGGTAAGTGCTAATGCTTTAACATGAGAGGAATTGGGGTACAAATCCAAAATTTGGGGAATAATTCGATCAGAAAGGTTTTCGTCCAAAAGCAGTTTCACAGGGATGCTACAAATAATTTTTTCTCACGATCAGCAGCAAAGGCAAGACAGGCTTTTATATCTTCGGATGTGAGTTCTGAAAAATCCTCTAGAATTTCTTCTTCGGTCATACCACTTGCAAGATATTCTAAAATGTCATACACCGTAATCCTCATTCCCCGAATACAGGGTTTGCCACTACGTTTGCCAGGTTCGATTGTTACAATGTTGTCGTAGTTCATAGTATCAGTGAAATTTTATATTTAGGGGAGACATCTGAAAACAAGGTGTTGCCAACAACAAGACATTGACGCGAGTTAATCAAATCTATATTGTAGGCATTACTCTCACTAAATTAGAGTTATTATAATTCAGTTAATTCTAATAATCACTATAAAACTACTAAAAGAACCAGAAATATTAGGCTGCTTAGTTTTGGCTGTGGGTGCTACCTCGGTGCTTTACGCCAACCATTGGCGATCGCTTCTGATTCGGTGCAAAACCATTTTTCTCCACGCGCTGGATCAATTACTGTTGATTCATAATCCTCGGCTCCTGGAACATGATAAACCTTAGCTCCCCTATTAATAGAGATGTTACCTTTGATTTGACATCCTGGTTTAGTTACTAATTTAATTAGAGAAGGAGAGCGACTACGACTAAATTCTTGTAAAAGAATTGCAATCATAACCATAACCCCAATGCCAATAAATTTTGGCAGTAATCTGCGTTTATATTTCATGAACAACCCTCCTTCTATCTGCCTATTTTGTAGTGTTCCCATACAAAGGCTAGATGAATCAAAATAAACTGTTTCAGCAAACCCGTCTGCGTTTAGCCCTGTGGTATGCCCTCGTCATGGCTTTGATTTTAAGCCTGTGCGGATTCGGTATCTACAGAGCAATTTCTCATGCTCATTGGATGACATTAGACCGTGAACTGGAATCTGTTGCAGGAACATTACACGATACTATTGAACTTAAATTACAGCAACCCGGTAAATTAGAACCAGTCATACAGCAGCTTTTACCTAATATTTGCGTAGTTGGCACTAGCTGTATTCAAGAGCAATTGAGTTCCAAACGTCATATTTTAAGTGCAATTAATCAAGGTAATTATTATGTCCGTTTTTTCGATAATTACGGACGCTTGATTGCGATCGCAGGCAATTATCCACAGGGATTCCCCCTAGTCTTAAACAAGGAACTTTGGCAAACCCTTAAAGATAGCAAAGGCAATTTTTATCATCAAATTTCTTTTGTGCTGCACACCCAAGAAAATCGTGATTGGGGCTACATCCAAGTAGGGCGAAGTCTGGCAGAATTCAATAGTTATCTCACTGCGGTAAAACTCACTTTAGGATTGGGATTACCAATCATAATGGGTTTAGTTGGCGTTGCTAGTTGGTGGTTAGCAGGATTGGCAATGCAGCCAATTTATCGCTCATATAAACAAGTCCAACAATTTACAGCAGATGCGGCACATGAATTGCGGACACCTTTAGCAGCAACACAAGCGACAGTAGAATCTGCGCTGATGATGCCTCAATTAGATGAAACAGAAGCGCGGGAAATTCTACAAACCCTACACCGTCAGAATCAACGACTCACAACTCTGGTTACAGATTTACTGCTGCTAACTCGCCTGGATCGTCAATCTGTGCCAATGCAACGAGACATTTGTTGCTTGGATGATATTGTTAATGACTTAATAGAGGAATTTGCAGCATTAGCGATCGCAGCAGGTGTAACACTAACATCTTCTATAAAGCTGTCAACTCCTTTGGATGTCATTGGTAATGCAGATCAGCTTTATCGCTTATTTTCTAACTTAATTATCAATGCAATTCAATACACCCCATCAGGAGGAAAGGTAACGGTTTCCCTAGACCGCAGTGACCATTATGCTGTGATTCAGGTGCAAGATACAGGTATTGGTATTCCACAGCAAGATTTGACTCGGATTTTTGACCGCTTCTATCGAGTGAATAGCGATCGCTCCCGTAGCACCGGCGGTTCTGGATTGGGATTAGCGATCGCGCAAGCAATTGTTTTGGCACACCACGGCAACATAGATGTACAAAGTGAATTCGGTAAAGGTAGCACTTTTACTATTAATTTACCTTTCGATGTCCGTCCACTCGATAGTGTACGCTCTATTTACCCATTTAAAATGCTATATAGTCGCTTGCATAAATAACAGTAAAATTGGTGCTGTTGCAAAAACTTTTAGAGAGGGATTGGTATTTAAACTAATTTAAATCTGTGGAAAACTTGTGGAAAAACTCATTTACTTTTCCACAAGGTAATTATACTTAATAAAGTTTTATCGGCGAAATCTTAAGTTTTTCAGAGATATATCCCCAGAAAGTAAGATTTTTTCCACAATTTAAGTTAAATTTAATCAATTTTTATACGTTACTTAATATTCTTGACTAATTATTCAGCCGTCAAGGCTAAGATTCACGGTGCTGGTTGTGGAAAACTTAAATCTATCTTCAGGATGGTTTTTGGGAACGGCTAGTCATATTGATGCGATCGCTCAGTTGACGGATTGTTTGTGCTAAAGTGCGATCGCTCTGGTGAAGTTGAGTAATTTTATCGCAACTGTACATCACCGTTGTATGATCTTTACCACCAAACTCCTCTCCAATTCTCGGCAAACTTAGAGCCGTGTGTTGGCGCATGAGATACATTCCTATTTGACGCGCCCAGCTAATCTCTCTTCGTCGTGAGTTACCTTTGAGGTCTTCTATTGAAATATCAAAATTAGCCGCCACAATCGTTAAAATTGCTTCTGGGGTAGCTGTCATTTTTTCGTTAGGCGGTTCTAAAACTGGTGTAATATTTTCCACCGTCATCGGTAATCCCCAAATGGAAATATAAGCTACCGCCCGAATTAAAGCTCCTTCTAATTCCCGAATATTAGAAGTATAGTTAGAAGCAATATACTCAATCACGTCACGGGGAAGCCGAATATTTTCATCCTCGGCTTTTTTCTGCAAAATTGCCATTCTCGTTTCTAAATCTGGCTTTTGGATATCTGCGATTAACCCCATAGAAAACCGAGAACAAAGCCGTTCTTGCAAGCTAGGAATCTGGTTAGGAGGACGATCCGAAGCAATGACAACTTGTTTACCAGCTTCGTGTAAAGTATTAAAAGTATAAAAAAATTCTTCTTGGGTGTATTCCTTCCCTTCAAGAAACTGAATATCATCAACTAATAAAACATCAGCGGCTCGGTAATGCTCTCGAAAACTTTGCATACTATCCTTACGAATCGCTGTAATTAAATCATTAGTAAACTGCTCAGTCGAAACATAAAATATTTTACAATTAGGAGAAATTGCATAGCGATAATGACCAATAGCCTGCATAAGATGAGTTTTACCTAAACCTACGCCACCGCACAAAAATAAAGGATTAAACTCTCTACCTGGAGATTCCGCAACTGCCAAAGAAGCAGCGTGAGCCATTCGATTGTTAGCACCAACTACAAATCGTGAAAAGATATATTTAGAGTTTAATTCGGTAGTTTTATGATTGTGATTAGGAACAGGTTCAGAAATACTGCTAGGATTTGGTGATTCCCAAGAAACCTCTCGTTCACTAAAATGAGAAACTTCATCACCTTGAGCAACGGTAATGTAAATTCCTACGGGATGACCCAGAATATCTTGTACTACATGAGCAATGGTATTGATGTAATACTTCTGTAACCAATTACGAGCAAATGGGTTAGGAGTACGGATAACCAAGCAATTATTTTCCAATCGCTCTGCACTAGCAGTTTTGATCCAAGTTTCAAAGGTGGGCCTTGATAGTTCAAGCTGTAGGCGCTCTAGTACCTGACTCCACAGACTTTCTATGGGAATTTCCATTATCCACCACCTTTGCTGCTAATTGTCACAATAGAAGAGAAAGCACCAATTTAGCATCCAGACACGCCAGACCTAGAATAAGCTTTTAACTTGTAATCATTTTGGGACATACCCAGTAGGCAACATCCTAACATCCACTGACTGATACGGAGAAGCAACGACACATGAAGACAAAAAACCATCACTTAGCGCCCAAAAAGATTGAAAAAGAGGCAAGGGAGCAGGGAGCAGGGAGCAAGGGGGATGGGGTCATTTCCTCAAGCGAAGTGCCCCCTTCCCCCTGCCTCTTCGGAAGGGGTTTACGCCATAGGTTGTCGATGCTCTCATATGGGTTAGCAGTGGTGTTCCTGGGGAGCTGCTCTCTTCTACCTGCTAAGACCTTTGAGAATCGGCAAAGCGATATTCCAGCCCAAAAGACAACAGAACTTAATCCGGTAATTGTCCCGCCGCCGATTTTTTCTTCGTCTGAAGATCCTAATTTTGTGGTGAAGGTAGTGCAACAGGTGGGGCCTGCGGTAGTTCGCATTGATTCTTCCCGAACAATCACTTCTCGCGTACCAAGCGAATTTAACGATCCATTTTTCCGGCGGTTTTTTGGAGATGGTGCGCCACAGCCTAGACAACGGGTAGAGCGGGGTAGCGGTTCTGGATTTATCATTAGTTCTTCAGGTCAAATTTTGACCAATTCCCATGTGGTAGATGGCGCTGATAGAGTAACCGTCACACTCAAAGATGGCCGAACTTTTGACGGGAAAGTACTGGGTGAAGATCCGGTTACAGATGTGGCTGTGATCGAAATTGATGCTAATAATCTGCCAACTATAGCTGTGGGTAATTCCGATGCTTTGCAACCAGGAGAAGCAGTAATCGCCATTGGCAACCCTTTAGGCTTGAATAATACCGTAACTTCTGGGATTATTAGTGCTACAGGTCGTTCTGGTAGTGACATCGGTGCTAGTGACAAGCGAGTTGATTACATCCAAACGGATGCAGCAATTAACCCTGGTAACTCCGGTGGCCCATTGCTAAATATTCGTGGCCAGGTAATTGCGATGAACACAGCGATTATTCGAGGCGCTCAAGGTTTGGGATTTGCTATCCCCATGAACACTGTACAAAGAATTTCCCAGCAATTAATTGCTACAGGCAAGGTGGATCATCCTTATTTGGGTGTTCAGATGGTGACACTGACACCAGATATCAAAGAAAAAATAAAAAATAGAGCAGGCGATCGCTTAAATCTTACAGCAGATGAGGGCGTTTTGCTGGTTGAGATTGTGCCGCGATCGCCCGCTTCTGTGGCTGGGCTAAGAGTTGGTGATGTGATTAAAAGCATTAATAATCAGCCTGTGACTAAAATTGAAGAAGTACAAAGGCTAGTAGAAAAGAGCAAAATCGGCACTAAGTTACCAATAGAAGTAGAACGCAATGGGCAAATTGTCCAAGTAGGAGTCCAACCTGCTCCTTTGCCCATGACACGGGAAGGGTGATGTTTGTCATTTGTCATTGGTCATTGGTCATTGGTCATTAGTGAAGGCATGTCCAATTCCCCATTCCCCATTCCCCATTACCTAAAAGAGTTTTTTCATGACCGAATTAGCGCCAATAATTCAATTAGGCAATCCAACATTGCGGCAAAAAGCTGCTTGGGTTGAGAATATTCAAGATGAGCATATCCAAAAATTAATTGAAGACTTAATCGCCACTGTTACCAAAGCTAATGGCGTAGGCATTGCTGCGCCTCAAGTAGCACAATCCTATCGTTTATTTATTGTGGCTTCCCGTCCTAATGCCAGGTATCCCAACGCCCCGGAAATGGAACCTACTGCCATGATTAATCCCAAAATCATTGCTCATTCAACTGAAGTTGTCAAAGATTGGGAAGGTTGTTTAAGTGTTCCAGGAATTAGGGGGTTAGTTCCTCGGTATAAAGCTATTGAAGTGGAATACACTGACTATAAAGGCAACCTACAAAAGCAAGAATTAACCGATTTTATCGCTCGGATTTTTCAACACGAGTACGATCATCTTGACGGTATCGTATTTGTAGATCGCCTAGAAAACACTCTCGATATGATAACTGAGCAAGAATATCAACAACGAGTAGTTAATAAATAAATGGGAGTGGGGAGTGGGGAGTGGGGAGTGGGGAGTGGGGAGTGGAGAGTTATTGGTGTCAACTTAAGTGAAAAGCTGGCGGGAGCAATCGCCCTCATCCCCTAACCCCTTCTCCCATTTTGGGAGAAGGGGAATTTAATCCTTTACCTCCCCTCTCGCAGGTTGGGAGAGGGGCTGGGGGTGAGGGCAAAACGTTGTCGCCAAGTGGGTTTACCAATGGTGGAGAGTATTGAGTAGTGTATTAATTACGCGAATTATTTAAGCGTGTGATTCGCAAACTTGCTCATGCCGCCACAACTGATATAACCGCGTTGCTGGCATTGTCATATACAAAACATCTCCAACGCTGAGATTAGTTTCTAGTAAATCCCAGCCATGAAGGGTTTGGTGGTTTGTTTCTACGTATAAAGGTACGCAGTCACCGGACATGGCTACATCTTTCACCCACTCACCACAAAAGACATGTGAAGGTGTAATCACAGTTGCAAAAGCTACCCAAAGACTATCGGCTGTGATGCCATTGCCGAGGATGCGTCCCCCTAGCGCAGCCGCCGCAAAAGCTGGGGCTGCTAGTTCAGCCGGACTCAGTACGGCCTCGAAGCCAAATAGCTGTTGCGCTATGCCAGCAAAATCGGGATCGGCATAATGAACAATTACCGGAATACTGGGTGTCAAGCCCTTGGCTTTGAGGGCAATTTCCAGATTAGTAGCATCATTGCTAGTAACAGCAAGCACTGCGGCGGCAGAGTCTATATTGCTAGCTTTGAGTATTGTGCGGAAGCTGGCATCGCCCTGAATCACGGGGATACCTAGTTCGCGGGCGGTGTTGATATATTTATTATTGGAATCGGGTTCAACTACTACAACTTCATGTCCGCTGGCGTGGAGTTGCTGGATAATTTTCACTCCAATACTACTCAAGCCACAGACAATGTAGTGATATCGCTGGGGAATTCGGGCTGCATCCCAAAATTGCTTAAAGCGGCTTCCTAAGACAAAATCGGTGAGCATTGCATACCAAATACCAATCACCACTGCTCCAACCAGCATCATTACAACGGTAAATAACTTAATACTGTTAGGAGCATTTTCTACTACTTTGTCATTACCACCCGCTCCCGTAATCATGCCTACAGAAAAATATAGAGCATCAACAGGAGATAAACTCAACTCAGCGGACGTATAGGTGAGTGTAGCAATCAGAATAACTGCGAGTAACACAACAGCACCCACCACTACCGATCGCCCGTGTTGCTGAAACTGCCTAAAATTGGTGAGGGCTTTCAGCACTTTTTTAATCAATGATCTCCGGGGAGAACGAATGCGGGGTTGTGTACCAATAATTAAGCGATCGCCCACCTTGATTTCTTGTCCAGATATTACACCTGACACCAAATCCATCTCACCTTCTACTGGCAAATAATAGATCAGCATCCGCGATCGGTCTTCCCATAATTCACTCAGTTTTCGGCCTTTCCACAAGTGGTTTTCATCAATGTATTCTTCGTGAATCGGCCAAGTTTGCTGAAATAATTTGATTTGTCCAATCGCTCGATTTCCCAGTGCTGCAAAAGTGAATACGGGTGCTGCTAATCCGACAACACTCATACTCAAATGATCTGGCAAACTTTGATCTAGGCGCTCTCCCAAATTTGTATTATACAAACGGTTAATAATCCGAATCTGGGAATTCAGCATCCGCGCTTGCATCATAATAGACAAATTTAGAGCATCTTTAGAGCCAGAGATGACTAAAGTGTGTGCCTCTTGAATTCCTGCTGCTGTTAGGGTAGCAGCGGCTTGTAAATCGCCAACAATTACATCTCCTGCTGTTTCACCAGGGATAGATTGGTGATGAATACCAACAACTAAGGCTCCCTGGTCTCTCAGCAGACGAAAGGTTTTATATCCGGTACGTCCTAAGCCACAAACAATAATTCTGGGTTTCATGAAACGGCAGCATCTTTTACAGGTAGGGCTGCATTTTCTAGTTATTTGTCAATATTGTTGCCCATTTTCGTGGAAGATAACTGTAGCTGACAACACGGTTGTTTCAATTGGAGGCAGGAGGCAGAAGGAAGGAAGAGGATTATAAATTTGATGATTGAGGGTTTCAACAGCCAATAAAATAATATAGAAAAATATGGCAATTTTTGTAGGTTGTGATAGGCTATCTGCTTGAGAAGTGTCGAGGAACCAAAAATGACTAAGCTGCGCGTGGGGTTATTGTTTGGCGGTCGTTCGGGAGAACATGAAGTTTCGATCAAATCAGCACGGGCGATCGCTAAAGCCTTAAGTGCAGAGCAAAATGCTAATAAGTACGAAATACTGCCTTTTTACATCCGAAAAGATGGACGCTGGCTAGCAGGGGTTGCACCCCAAAAGGTTTTAGAAACCGGCACTCCGCTACTGGAATCTGAACAATCAACATCTGTTGAAAATCTCACATCCAACCCTCAAGCCCAAACCCTTAGCAAGTGGCAATATCCCTCTCAAGTTGCCCAAGTGGATGTTTGGTTTCCTATTCTCCACGGCCCCAACGGTGAAGACGGGACAATTCAAGGGTTACTCACTTTGATGCAAGTTCCCTTTGTTGGTTCTGGGGTGTTAGGTTCGGCATTGGGGATGGATAAAATTGCCATGAAAATGGCCTTTGAGCAAGCGGGACTAGCACAGGTAAAATATAAGGCGATAACTAGAGCGCAGGTTTGGTCTAATCCTTGCGTGTTTCCGAAATTGTGTGATGAGATTGAGGCAGCATTAGGTTATCCCGCTTTTGTGAAACCTGCTAATTTAGGTTCATCAGTGGGTATTGCCAAAGTGCGATCGCGCCAAGAATTAGAAGCTGCTTTAGATAATGCTGCTAGCTATGATCGAAGGCTAGTTGTAGAAGCTGGTGTTGTAGCTAGAGAAGTCGAGTGCGCCGTTTTAGGTAATGATCAACCCCAAGCCTCTGTCATTGGAGAGATTACTTATGACAGCGATTTTTATGACTATGAAACTAAATATACTGAGGGTCGCGCAGATTTACTGATACCTGCACCGCTTCCAGATGCGATCGCCCGTAAAATTCAGGATATGGCTTTGCAAGCTTTTGCAGCCGTTGACGCTGCGGGGTTGGCAAGGGTAGATTTTTTCTACGTGGAAGCGACACAAGAAGTTTTGATTAACGAAATAAATACGTTACCAGGCTTTACTGCGACAAGTGTGTATCCCCAAGCCTGGGCCCATAGTGGAGTCTCTTTTCCAGAATTAGTTGATCGATTAATTCAACTTGCTCTTGAAAGGCATTCGCCTAGCTGAATTTCAGATAATTACAGCAAAAAGTCAGAATAAATACAGAATTTTGGCAAAAGTTAGCCAGATTTAGTAGCACCTGTTTTACAAAAAAGCTACTTAAATCTGGATTTTTGTTACGGATACCTGATGCTTAATTCCTCCAGTACAATTTATTGACTAGAGGGGTACAAATCTGAAAGTAATCATGGAAAAAAGTCAGAGTGTACAGCGCGAGCGAACCCAACTAAGAGGGGCTACTCCAGAGCTGACAAATAGGAAATCGAGATTCAAACAAAGCTCGAACGTTCTGATATATCTGGTTGCACATCATCCTTGGCTATTGTTGACTGGGTGTCTAGCCATGTTTTTAGGAGGTGGTGCCTTTGCCCTGTATAGCTTAGGTAATGCTGGACAGGTAACACAAGAAGAACCAGAAAAAATCCCGGTTATAGTTGAAGAACCGATCAATGCGCCCTCTGAGAATAGTAATCCTACACCTTTATGGATGCTGGCTGCGATCGTCCTCAGTTGTGGCAGTGGTTCTTTGCTCATTTTCCGAATGCTCAACCAGACAAAGCAACCGCAAAAAGTTCAAAAATTGGTTAATCGTCATCAGGCACGCTTGGCGCAGAACCATTACCAAAGATTGGAACCACGCCTTCCCAAGAACCAGCCAGTTTTTGTGCCACAAGCACAACTAGTGCCCATGATGCCGATGCGACCTAAACCAAAACAGCTGGTGACGGTTCTGCCAGCAGAACATAAGCACCACTTGGATACGCGCACAGACTCTTTGGCAGACTTGATGGATCTTCGTAAAGATAGTTCATTGTCTGCAATTTTACGTCAGTATTAAATTTCCTGTAAAGCAAAAACCTGTCACAATAATATTTTTTGCGAATTAAGGCACGGTATAACCGTGCCTTTACTAGTATCTAGAGGATAATAGCGGTTCTTTGGTGCAAGCTCACCCCGTATTTGCTGAGGTAAACACTCTCCTTAGCCCAATACGCTTGGGTTAAGGGCTAATTGTACAAAATTGTGGGTTTTCGAGACGCGATAAATCGCCGTCAAGACAAGTGTTTTGGTCTTATCGGAACTGTATTGCTCCTTAGCCTACAGTGTACGCACAAGTCGAAAAATTATCTCACCGACATCCCGCCCTGAACTTCAGTTCAGGGCTGATAGCTGAAGTCCACTCAAGTGGACTTTAGTTATGAGACTCGGAATTCATTCCGAGGCGGGATAGAAACGCAGTGCAAGATTTAAAGATATGGCTGCGGTAAGACTTGTGTGTACACGATAACCTTAGCAAGGAGAGGGGTTGGGGGTGAGGTTCGGGAACGCGCTTAAAAAATGATCTTGCTGAAAAAGCAGCAGTCTGTCCGGTTAAACTGATAAAGATGAAAATAGCAGATCAGGCAGTGAATAACATAGTGCGGTTAGTTTTGACAGCAATATTGCTGGTGCTAGTGACAGCTTGTGGCAGTATTGGACTGCTACCGACTAACGATTTAGTGCAAAAAGCGATCGCACTTGGGTTAGACCAAACTCAACAAAAACTTAGCCAGCAGTTGGATCTAGATTTTCAAGGATTTGAAATCAAGCGGTTATCAATTACCCAGGAACAACCCCTAACCATTGACAATTTACCAGCTTTCCACGTTCAGGGAACCTACGACTTGATTGTAAAGCTACCAGAACGGCGCTTGACGCAACCAAAAAAACCTTTTGATGTTTACCTGCAAATTCAGCAAGAAGGCAAAACCTGGCGATTGCTACTTCCAGAAAAGGGTAATAAAGATACTCCATCAATTTGGCGTAGCTATCTCATCCAATAGAGACGGGGAAAGGTTTGAATTGTCTCAGGTTTTCCCAACCTACAAAAGTTAGTCTCCTGCATCAATTAATTCAAAAAATTGCAAAATTTGTTTAGTCGAGCAAATTTGATAAATATTTTTGATGCTTTGAGCCTGCTCGATATACTCACGATATTTTGGGGTTAAATATTTGTAACACAACCAAAGCACGCGGTAGCTACTAAGTGAACTCTTTAATATTGGACTATTGGAGGGCCAGCCTTCTGGCGGTTTAAAGTAACCTGTGATTAGTCGTTTAGTTACCCACCAAAAATATGCAATAAAACCAAATAGGATTTCAGAAGATGAAAAATGTAGATAGCTTGATTGCTGTATAGTTTGGATTATGCCAGATTATTCTCTCAAGAGTTGCTCTATGATCGCTCTATCTGGTATTTCTATCCAAAACCAAATATACGAAAGTTCTAATTCTCTAGTAGACATCTCCGAAAATGATTGTAGAGACGTAGCACTGCTACGTCTCTACAAGGGTTCTGGGTAACGCATATTTAATTTCTGGAGATGTCTAGTGTATCGAGACCATTGTAGATTTTTTCAATAATTTGGTATCCAGAAATATTAACATCACTGCTAAACATACTGTGAAATCTTAGTAATTTATAACTTGATTATTCCCAAATTAATCACGGCATCTTAATATTAATTGGTAAAAATTACTATGGCTTTACTTTAGATATGATTTATGAAGATAAGACTTAGATTGTAGGGCATATTACACGCTGCTTTAACTTTAAGGTATTAAATATTCCTATTCAAATAGGAGAGACTATTATTAATTGACAGTAGCGGAAGTTTGTTATTCCGCCGACTGTTATTGGATAGGGTTATTTGAGAAGCAACCCTCAATTACGTTTTTCTGGAATTATTGCATAAGCATCAATTTCAAATAACATACCGTCAAGTGCAAGTCTAGGAACGGGAATCAGAGTGTTTGCTGGTGGTTTATATCCCCAAAAATTACTAATTTCACGTCCTAACGGGATCAATTTAGTTTGGTTGTAATCAACTATAAGAATAGTAGTTTTTGCCACATCTTGTGGTTGCGCCCCAACCGCTGATAAGGCATAACGGAGGTTTTTAAAAGCCTGTATTAACTGCTTTTCAAAGTCATCGGAGACAAGATTCCCTTGTAAATCGGAACCAAATTGACCAGAAATATAGACGGTTCTCGCCCTTGATGGTGTCACAGCTATATGGCTATAGCCATTTTGGGTTGCATCATATAACGTTGGTGGGTTCACCAATTTCAACTCTTTGTTGTCTTTAGCGCTCACTTCCTTTTGTGTTCCCACCATCAAGGCGGTAGTTACTCCACTACCTCCAAGCCACAAAAGTGCATTTCGTCGTGAGAAGTTTGTTACTAATGAGTTTACAGCACTGGTAATACGTCTAGTCATTAAAGCTCCTTAAATATGAGTTCTTTATTTTTGCTAATACTTACTTTTATTATCTATCAAATTGAGTAAAAAAGCACTAATAAATAAAATTATTTAAGTGTGGTCACGCAATTGCAACACCTCAATTCGGGTTCTTTGGTTTAATGAGAATAGGTAAGGCTGAAATCTTGGCGATTCTAAGAAAAGATAACCCGCAACTCATGATAGCGACGAAACATCTGAACCAAGCGTTGACCGCAAGTTACGGGTGTGGGCTATTCATTCGGAAAATAGTGGTAGTGAAGAAAACGTCATCTTTATCAGGGAGATTAACATTGCTATTAAGGATATAGATGCTTTTTTAATTACTCCCAGTCTCAGTACAGGGGTTGACATTTCCACCGAGCATTTTAATGCCGTGTTTGGTGTATTTCATGCTATTTCTCAAATTCCCTGTTTGGCATAATCAAGTGCTGGCGATTTGGTTAATCCCATCACTGCATGTTGAATATTGTGCAGAGTATAAAGACCTGTTTTAAACCAGAAGATTTAAACGATGATAAACTAGGAAGAGTTATGGATAAACTATACAGACATGGACTCAGTAAATTATTCTTAATAATTGCCTTAGAGGTAGTAAAAAAATATAAAATATCGACCAAATATTCTTACTTAGATTCAACTTCCTTGCATTTGCATGGAGAATATAATAATCGCCTAGATAATCAGGAAAAAGAATTAGAAATAATTTCATATAATCCGATTTTAATCACACAGGGATATTCTCGTGACTACAGACCAGATTTAAAGCAATGTTTTTTAGATTTAATAGTAAGTAGTGATGGAGATATTCCATTATTTTTTAGGGGAGGGTCAGGAAAATTAGTTAACTTCCTTTTTTTCTTGTCGCTCTTTGAGTTTCAGCATAATTTCTGCGTGCATCTCGCGGGTAATTGGGTAAAAATACGTTAAAACTAAACCAAAAATCAAACAAACTGTAGGGATGGGGCCAACAGCTATGCGAATAGCAAATAGTGCCGATTCTGGTTGGATAGGTAGTGGACTTCCGGCTATAGATTCTTTGAAACCCGATACTTGCAAAGCATTTCCTACCAAAAATAGCCCGAAAGCTAAACCAAATTTTTGTAGCAAAACCATGAAGCCATAAAAAATGCCTTCTCTGCGTTGTCCAGTTTGCAGTTCATCTAATTCAATCACATCTGGAATCATTGACCAGGGAATTAGATAAGCTGTAGAGACACCAACACCCGCCATGATAGCCATCACATACATCAAAACTATTTGACCAGGTTGTAAGAAAAATAGTCCGGCGGCGGCTATTATCCATAAACTCATTCCTAGAAAATAAACAATTTTTTTGCCAACTTTTTTACTTAACGTCCCCCAGACAAATAGCATCACCAAAGCGGTTCCTTGGACTGCAATCAGTACCGTGGGTACATCTGATTCTTTAAGACCCATACAATTGACTACAAAATAGGGAATAATGCTGGCTGTAATCTGCACACCTAGCCAAGAAAAAAGATATATACCAATAACAAATAAAAAAGGTCGGTTGCTAAAGACAATTTTTAGCTGTTCAAAGAAAGGGAGAGATGCAGGTTCCTCAGTTTGGCTGCGTTTAGCCTCAAAAGCCAAGATGCGATCGCGGACTCCAAAAACGCACCAATATAATCCTAAAATCGAAATTACCGTACAAATGGCTGCTAAAACGAGATATTGTTGTTGGCGATCGCTAATTTGAGAAAAAACAATTTGCGTTAAAATCAACGACAGAATGCTTCCACCAATGGAAAATGTAAACCGATAACTATTAAGGCTGGTGCGTTCGTCGTAATCTTGAGTTAATTCTGGAGTCATTGCTGTATAAGGCAAATTCACAACCGTGAAAAACACCTGAGATATTACCCCTATTGCTACGTAATACCAGAACAGCGGCCAAATATTATCACTCTGATTTGCACTAAATCGCGGTACAATCCACTGCAAGAAGAAGAAAATCCCAAAGGGGATTGCTCCATAAAACATCCAAGGAAGACGACGGCCCCAACGCCGAGATTTCGTTTTATCAGTCAGAAACCCGACAAGCGGATCATTTATGCCATCCCAGATTTTGCCAATCATCAAAATACTGCCAGCTAAACCCGCAGGGATACCAGCGACATTCGTAAAGAAAACCAGCAAAAAAAAGACGGAGATATTTGCAGTAATTGCTGGCCCTAAGTCCCCTGCACCGTAAGCCAGCTTTGTTTTTAAGTCGAGTTTTTCACTGAGAGGATTTCGTTGGACATCGCCATCAGCAGAATCGTTCATAATAACTTGCGCTCATACTAAAATTAAAAGTTTGTAATCGCCTTCAATACTAGCTATCTACCACTCCCGTTAGACTTATGCCAGACCTTTATGTTTCTTGGTCAGATTATCATCAAAAAATTGAACAACTGGCTATTCAGATTTATGAGTCAGGTTGGGAATTTAACCAGATTATCTGTCTTGCCAGAGGAGGACTACGAGTTGGAGATATTCTTTCCCGTATATATGAGCAACCACTGGCAATTTTAGCAACCTCATCTTACAGTGGCCCCGGCAAGCAAGAAAGAAGTAATTTAATTTTCTCCCGCCATTTGACAATGACTGCCGAAAAGTTAGGTTCGCGCATTCTCCTAGTGGATGACTTAGTAGACTCTGGGATTACACTCCAGCAGACTATACCTTGGCTCAAGCAAAATATTGATTTCCCAATTGAGGAAATTCGCACCGCCGTCCTTTGGTATAAAGCTTGTTCAGTTATAGCACCCAATTATTATGTTGATTATCTGCCTGATAACCCCTGGATTCATCAACCTTTTGAACGCTACGAGCAGATGAACCCCGCAGAACTTGCGGCTAAGGTAAATCAACCGTGTTGATAAATATATACACAAAGTTAATTTCACAGCCACTCATGCTCGACCAGATTCCTGAATATACAATTTTTGTAAAGTATTGGTCGCTTTTTAGATTTTAGCGATCGCTCGTCAAATCGTTGAAAACCGACCGGAATTTAGGCGAAACTAGAGATGGTGGCAGAAAAAGTAAAATCACCCTCGGATAATTAAAAATGAAATCACCACACGAACGCGAACAATTAATTAAAGATATCAACGTACTACTAAACCAAGCTTATGACAGTACTCTAGATGAGATTTACGCATTACTTCAAAAAATCGAGGAGGAAGAGGAAGAGGAAGATTTAAAAGCCTATGAGCTTGCAAAAAAATCTGCTGATATTGATGGCTCAGTGTCATGGGAGGAAGCTAAAAAAGAACTAAAACGAGAAACAAAAAAGGAAGTTGCGTGAGTTATAAAGTTGAAATCTCAAAGGGAGCATTAAAACAACTTAAAAAATTATCCCCAGAACTTCAAGAACGCATACAAGTTAAAATTGATGATTTAGCCATAGAACCCCGTCCAAACGGGGTAAAAAATCTAAAAGGTAAAGAAAATGCTTATAGGATTAGACTAGGTGAGTATCGAGTTATATACGATATTTTCGATGATATTCTAGTGGTGAATGTTGTAGAAGTTGGACATCGTAGCAAGGTTTATAACGATAAAAGTTAGGACTGATTAATTTGTAATTAATTTGTAATTAATTCTTGATTATTTTAGGTACTTTGAGTGCCAATACTGCTCGGTTAAGGAAATAAAGTAGTCTGAAACCATTGAAATATCGTTGTCTATGATATGCAAAAAGGGCTTAACCGAGCAGTATTGCTTTGAGTGCTTGTTTATCAATTATTTATGCTTACTCAGGATGAAGGAAACCCCTTGTCTCGCGGTAACACACCTTACTACTTACAAAATTAAATGATTTGTTGTCATTATTGGCGGTCAAAATCTCAATAGTAGAGCCTAACAATTTAACTCTCCAAACTTAGGACTCCACCACCCTTTTTGCGTACTGAAATAAGCTACATCTTTATGTTTGGTATCCTTACGAGATTGTGCGTTAGAACATCGCAACATTGTCTTACTCTGCCCCTCTTTGATGTAACTGTACTCCTCTAGAGGTTTCTTACATACCGGGCAGGGATATGCCGTCATCTTCACAGGAGGCTTTTGCTGATTCTCAGCCTCAACTGCTTTCGTTCGTGGTGGCTGCCAAGTTTTGTTAAAGTCGCTCCAAAATAGCACGACATCACAGCCTTTTGTGCATTTGAGGAAATATTTCTTTTTAACTTTAGTACTCGGAATTTTGGCGAGGAAATTTTTGCATTCAGGGCATCGCGTTTTGGAAGTTTCGTATTTGCGCTCATTTATCACATTAGCTTTACCTGTTGGGGAACTCGCAACTACAGTTTTAGCTTTGGAGAGCGCTGGTATAAAGTAATTCTGATTCCAACTAGTTAAATAATGCTGCCAAGAATTCTTTCCTTCGGAAATGGCATCAAGAGCATCTTCCATTTTCGCTGTGAATTCCGCCTCTAGTAAATCAGGCAGTGCTTTGAGCAAAAACGCATCAATTTCTAGCCCTAACGCTGTTGGTTGCAGATGGTCTTTTTTCAACTCCACATAATTGCGTTTTTTTAAGGTAGCAACAGTAGGAGCATAAGTACTTGGGCGACCAATACCTTTACGTTCCATCAGTTGCACCAATTTGGGTTCACTATAACGGGGTGGTGGCTGCGTTTGCTTCTTTTCATGTCCAGCATTCTCCAGTTTCAATGCTTGTCCCTGTTGTAATGAAGGTAAAATACTATCTTTGCTGAGATTGTTCCAGTACCGGGCATAACCGTAAAATTCAATCACTTGCCCTCTAGCTGACCACAGTAAGGAACCAGACTGAGTAATCACCAAAGTTTTACGCAATTGAGCAGCCCGACACTGAGAGGCAATTGACCGTTTCCAGATCATCACATACAGATTAAACTCATCATCAGGAAGTTCTAAACGCAATTGAACTGATGGACGAAATACATCCGTGGGACGAATCGCTTCATGTGCTTCTTGAGCCGATTTGCTACTGCGATGCTTGGCAACTTGCTGCGGTACATTCGGCGGATCATTTTGCTCTAACCATTTACGGGCGCTGGCACAAAATTCTGGACTCAGCATTACTGAATCTGTTCGCATATATGTGATAAGCCCTGCCTCATAAAGCTTTTGGGCAACAACCATAGTTTTGTCAGGAGCAAACCTCAGCTTTGAACCAGCTGCTTGCTGAAGGCTGGAAGTTGTAAATGGTGGCGGTGGCTGGCGATTAACGATTTTTCCTTCAAAATGAATCACCTGATGAGGATGTCGCTGTGCTTCTTCAACTAAACGTGTAGCCTCTGCTTCGGAAAGAACGCGCTTAGATTCTGGTGTTTCTGGAGTATTACCTACTTTCGCATCATCGTGAGTTTCAGTTTCTTGCTCTGCTGCATCTTTCGCAGAATCGACCGTCCCTTTGTAAAAAGCTCGAAATCCTTCAGCATAATCTACCCAGACACTCCAGTAATCTTGGGGGACAAAAGCCAGAATTTCGTTTTCTCGCTGACAAATTAGGTGCAATGTCGCGCTTTGAACTCTGCCAACACTCTTAGCGCCGTTATTCAATGCCCAAACTAAAGGGCTACCTTTATAACCTACCAACTTATCTAGGCAATCTCGGCACAGCCCAGCACCGATTAAATTTTGGTCTAGTTTTCTAGGATTAGCGATCGCACTCTGCACCGCCGATGCTGTAATCTCAGTATAAATTACTCGTTTCGGTTCCCTTAAACCCAGCGTTTCTTTGAGATGCCAAGCAATTGTCTCACCCTCCCGGTCTGGGTCAGTTGCTAAGACAACTTCATCAACCTGCCTCACCGCAGACTTAAGCTTTTGAATTGTTTCTTTCGCTCGTTGGTCACGCGGAACGTAATTGCACCGGACATTACTGCCATCCATGACGAAGCCCAAGGAATCATCCCCTTCATTGCTGAGTTCTCGGATATGGCCACAACTGGCTAGAACTTTCCAATCCGAACCCAGAATTTGACTGAGTTTTTTGACTTTTCCTGGAGATTCCACCACAAGCAGGCGTTTGATCATAGCAACTGCGTTCTCGATTTTGAGCAATAAACTTGGCAATTGCAATGAGCGATCGCCTATTCTCGTAATGTGGATTTTCTAGAATACTGTACCAAAAAGCTTTGGAAATTGCTTAACTGTGTAGCTCAAGCAAAAAATAAATCAAGGTTTTCCAGCTAATTCCCCAATTGTACGTATACACAACCAAACGGAGGCTATTCCACCGAGTCCCATTGCAACTACACCATCATTACTGACAAGTTTCTCAAGGCTATCGTAATGTGTCAATGTTTTAGATATTAAATAGCTACCAGAAATTCCCCCGGAAACAGCAAGTGCTAAGTTAAATACTTCATTCAATTCAAGTTTCCACTTAGAGGTTCGACGACCACGTATAAGCAAAATGATCAGTGCAGCAAAAATAGTAAGAATAAGCCAAGCTGCGTATAGATATTTCTGAGTCATCTAACCATTCCTATCCGATCTAGTCTGTGGGTCGGTAAACCATGCATAGATAACGGCAAGCAGTCCACCAATAATAGCACCAGGAATTTGAGCTAATAAAACTCCCAGAAACGCACCTCCGCTTGCTAGTGCCATAACACGATCACCCCGTTTCCAAAAGTCAGCTTGCTTAGAACTATCTGCTAGGCGAGAATCCAAGCGAGATATGAACCTCTTTGCTGCTCCAGGGATATCATCTGCGTTCAAAATCTGAGCAATTTGACTTTCAAGATCAAGCGATGCTGACCCATTTACTGCAATTGCTAAACTCTTTGTTCGTTCCTGAGCTTGGTACTGCTTTTGTAAGTTTCTGTAGGCAGATTGATATTGCTCATTGAGAACAACATCCCGTTTTACTAAGCTTGGTATCTCTTTTATAACTTCAAGCTCATGATTTTCTAAAGCACGGCCTACTCTACGAATTTCCTGGTGTAAATCCTGCGACAGCGGTTTCTCAATCTGAGAAACAGCCCTCAGAAAAGCCTCAAGTGTTTTAGCTTCAAAGGGATTCATACAAAACCTCTTCCAGTGAGGGTAAAAGCTGCCCAGTAGTAGGGATTAGCATACGGAGACTGCGATAGTTCAATTGTACTATATTCTTCCAGAATGCTATATGCTTGCTGTTCTAAATCCTGTTTAATTAATGGATCTAAGCCTTCTAAAGTGCTAAGAGTGCGGAGCCAAGTTCCAAGGTTAGTACTCGTAACAGTGCGGAGCCATTGTTGTGCTTGATTCAGTGCCCTTGCTGGAGGCATACCTTCTTGAAGAAATTGATAAAACCGAATCATAATCCAGGCACTGGAAGTTTCTTCAACTGTCCATAAGGAGCTAAGGACGTTAGTAACTTTAGCCCGCAGGAAAGCACTAACCAGCCCGACATATTCAGTGGTGATAGTTTGGTTTCCGGTCAAAGCGGTTTCACAAGCAGCAATTGTCACTAAATCACAGGACTCAAGATTGAACTGGCTAATTTCCTTTGCACTCAGATAATCGTCATTTGCCAAGCCAAGCCGAGAGTTTTCCGGCTGATCGCTATTGTATTCTCCGTGTCCAGTGAAATGAAATACATGATAATTGTTATCTAACTTCTCAATAACATTAGCTTTGGTAGCTTGGTCTCCAATAATAGCAGTGGAGTTGGCAAACAGTTGCCGAACTATTGCGGATTCCAGTTGAGCATAGGGCATTGGATCAATACCGTCAATTGCAGGATCATCTACATTTAATAACGGTTTTGTATGCCATCCCTCCATCGGATCTTGATTTTGCATATTCAGTCCAACTTGAACACTAGGTAGATACGCAATAGTAAAACGCTCATTAAACAGAGCATGGAGGGGAAAACGGTGTAAATCCCGGTGAGGAATTAAAATCAGATCGTTGACACCAGTGAGTTGAGCTTCAATCGCAGGAATATCCAGAATGCGTTTGAGTTCCTCCAGAGTAGTGTCCATAGTGATTCGCCAAGGATTGTTCTGCTGGTCTCTAGTCTCCTCTTTACCCTTATCTCGGTAGTTTGAATATACTTGATCCCAGTCGCTGGCCCACTTTTCAAATTCCAGTAAGCGTTTTAGAGATTCTGGAATTTTGCTGTGGTTGCTAGATTGGCTTGGATTAATCAGTATAGGAACTGGGGTATTGGGTTTCAAAACAAAAGTGGTCAATGCAGCGGGACTGAGATGCCAATAAATTGCTGCTTTTGAAGTATCGAGAAACTGCTGAGTTTGTTCATACGTAGGAATTAATAAATCCTGTTCCCATAACAGCCACTTCAAACAAATATTTTTTCCTTCTTCTGCTGTTTGCCAAGCTTTTACAATTTTCCCATTCCTTACCAAGATATCTACCGTTAACTGATTGAAACCTGTAAATTCAAGAGCTAGTAATCTTTTTTGTCGAAAGCTTTTAGCCTGCGCTAACAAACGGTTCAACAAATCTAAGCCTACTCTCTGCAAATGTTCTGCCTCCTGAATTTTTCCCAAAGCTAGAAAGACTTGAATTAGATCCTCAATGACCTTCAAATATTCTTTTGTCTGAGCATTTAAAAAGTGTAAAGCTTGTTGATAACTTTTCTCAGCCTCCTTCCAATACGGGAAGGGATCTGACTGCCGCAATCCATGCTTGTAGTGAATTTTTCCTTTAGCGCGATGGAGTTGCCCACAACCTTGTTTATGATAATTACGTACTCCTGAACGTAAATGCTTTAGTTGAGCTTGAGATAGCGGCAATCCTTCATCCAGTTTTTCCAAAGCCGCCGAGTATTCATGAAACCGACTAAATATTAGCGATCCCCACCCCTTACGAGCTTGCCAATAGCTTGGGTCTATCTTTAGCGCTTTTTGATAAGCATCAATGGCATAATTATTCCTAGTTAAATCCTTTAGAACATTGCCACGACCATTTAAAACTTGTTTGTAGAAATTGTTTTTCTCAGTTTCTGTACGTAAATTTTTGTCGTCAGTAACAAACTTCAGTGCATTATCAAAAGCTTCGAGGGCTTGTAGCGGTTTTTTAAGATTGTAAGCTAGTATTTTCCCTTTCTGATACCAAAACTTGGAATCTCTGGGTCTTAGAGCAAGAGCCTGATCGAGTGAATCAAGTGCAGCTTGGTATTCACCTTCTTGAGCTTGCTGATCAGCTTGGTCAAACAACTGCTCTGGAACTTTTAAAGCAGACTGAATTGCTCGCCCAATTTCTTTAGCTTTTGATAACATACTTTGAGTTTGAATAATTTGACCAAATATAAAGACTAAGTAATAGTAAAAGGTTAATGTAGAATATTGAATTTTACACTTAACTGGATGGAATTGAGCCGAGATAGGTTCAAATCCCTAGATACTTAATCCCTAAACTGCTTATCCCCAAATTTAACCAGTGTTTTTCGGCTTGTATAGAACCCATTTGATATCTACTTCTGGAAGCAGAAGCATTGCAACTAGCTGGATTTTCCCATTTTCTGGCAGAAAACGGTTTTGCTGAACAGGCTCTATCGTTGATCACTGAACGACGGCTTACTTCAAAGCCAAG
>JBBSOX010000098.1:0-25309 GCA_038259325.1 Chroococcales cyanobacterium
AAGAGGTGAGAACTTGAAACAAGTCTTTCCCCTTGTCCCCAAGTCCTCTTCCCCCACTCCCCACTCCCCATTCCCTATTCCCTATTCCCTCTTATAGCTTGCTTCATCTCGCGCACTGCCCGTTCTATACCTACTAATGCTGCCCGGCTGATGATGGTATGACCAATATTCAGTTCTTCCATACCTGGAAGCGCAGCCACTGGATAGACGTTCCAATAGGTGAGTCCATGACCAGCGTTAACTCGCAATCCAGCTTGAATTGCTTGTTCACACCCTTTAGCTAATATGGCTAATTCTCGCTGGCGATTTGTTTCATCCTTAGCCTCTGAATATTGTCCGGTGTGCAATTCAATAAACTGCGCCTGCACCTTGACAGATGCTTCGATTTGTGATGTCTCGGCGTCGATAAATAAACTAACTGGAATGCTAGCGCTTTGCAATTTATCGACTATCTCACTTATTCTAGCAATTTGGAGGGTAATATCTAATCCGCCTTCTGTTGTCACTTCTTCGCGCTTTTCAGGGACCAAAGTCACGTAATCTGGTTTGATATCGAGAGCGATCGCTAGCATTTCATCTGTAGCGGCCATTTCTAAATTAAGATGCGATCGCACTGTTTCTCGCAATATCCGCACATCCCTGTCTTGGATATGCCGCCGATCTTCCCGCAGATGCACCGTAATCCCATCTGCACCCGCTAATTCTGCCAGCACCGCCGCCGCCACGGGGTCTGGTTCCACTGTCCGCCGTGCTTGCCGGATGGTGGCGATGTGGTCAATGTTAACGCCAAGTGTAGGCACCCCAAATTTCTCCCAAATCCACAGTCCTCAGATTTTGATTTTACCGGAAATACTGGTTTTGCGTAGCGAAGTAGTCAACCAATTTTGGATTTTAGATTGACGATAGCCTAGCGGTAGCTACCCAGGAGCGTCTTTTCTCACTTTTATGTTTAACATTATTAGTACATATTATTACTAGATTCTTTTTTTACTTTGTACACTGTATAAATGCTAGAATTCTCAAGGTATACAGTTAGGATACTTAGATGCCAGTTGTAGCTAACTCAATCAAGTTTGGTACAGACGGCTGGCGGGGCGTTATTGGTGACGAGTTCACCTTTGAACGCCTAGCCCTGGTCGCGCCAGTTGCCGCAAAAGTATTATATGATACATATTTTTCTACAGTGGGTAGCCGGACAATAATTGTCGGTTACGATCGCCGATTCATGGCCGAAGACTTTGCTCGTGCTGTTGCTGATACTGTCTCCGCTGTCGGCTTTGATGTGCTACTGAGCGAAACTTATGCCCCAACCCCAGCTTATAGTTGGGCAGCAAAAGAACTCAATGCTTTAGGGGCGCTAGTAATTACGGCCAGCCACAATCCTGGTAAATATTTAGGTTTAAAAGTCAAGGGTTATTTTGGCGGATCAGTACCGCCAGAAGTCACAAAAGAGATAGAAGATCAGTTGTCGGTGGGAGTACCTCAAGCAGCTACCCCAGGCAAGCAAGAGAAATTTGATCCTTGGCCTAGTTATACCCAAGCATTAGAAGGTAAAGTTGATATTGCCAAACTTCGAGAAGCGATCGCTTCTGGTAAATTGACTTTATTTGCCGATGTTATGCATGGCGCGGCGGCTGGCGGATTGGCGAGACTACTAGGCAATCAGGTCAAAGAAATCAACTCAGAACGCGATCCCCTCTTTGGTGGAGGTGCGCCGGAACCCTTGCCGAAATACCTTTCCAAGTTATTTGAAGTCATCAAAACTCACCGAGACACAGATAAATCAGGTTTAACGGTGGGGTTGGTATTTGATGGAGACTGCGATCGCATTGCAGCAGTGGATGGAGAAGCCAACTTCCTAAGTTCCCAAGTATTAATCCCAATATTAATCGACCACTTAACCCTGCGGCGCGGCTTTAGTGGTGAAATAGTCAAAACTGTTAGTGGTTCCGACTTAATGCCCCTGGTAGCAGAACTACATAATCTGTCAGTGTTTGAGACAGCAGTTGGTTATAAATACATTGCTGACAGAATGTTAGTAGCAAAAGTATTGCTGGGCGGCGAAGAGTCGGGAGGAATTGGCTATGGCAGCCATATTCCCGAACGCGATGCACTGCTGTCAGCATTGTACGTCCTAGAGGCGATTGTAGAATCTGGCTTGGATTTAGGTGAGTATTATCGCTACTTGCAAAAACAAACAGGGTTTATTTCAGCATACGATCGCATTGATTTACCCTTAGCAAGTATGGAAGTGCGATCGCGTCTTTTGCAACAACTGCAAACCCAACCCTTAACCGAAATTGCCGGGTTAAAAGTGATTGATTGCCAAACAATTGACGGCTACAAATATCGCCTCGCTGATAAAAGCTGGCTAATGATTCGGTTTAGCGGTACTGAACCAGTTTTACGCCTCTACTGCGAAGCCCCGACAATTGAGCAAGTGCATCAAACTCTTGCTTGGGCGAAACACTGGGCAGAGTAAAATTAGTCATTAGTCATTTGTCCTTTGTCCTTTGTCCTTGGTAAATGACCAATGACCAATGACCAATGACCAATGACCAATGACCAATGACCAATGACCAATGACCAATGACCAATGACTAATGACCAATGACCAATGACCAATGACCAATGACTAATGACCAATGACCAATGACCAATGACCAATGACCAATGACCAAATTACTTGTAGTAGCTACAGGAAATCCAGGTAAGTTGCGGGAAATGCAAGCTTACCTGACCAATTCTGGTTGGGAATTAACCCTCAAACCTGAAGAATTGGAAATTGAAGAGACAGGCGAAACCTTTGCCGCCAATGCTTGTCTCAAAGCATCACAAATTGCTAAAGCTACAGGAAACTGGGCAATTGCTGATGATTCGGGCTTGCAAGTAGATGCTTTAAATGGCGCACCAGGGGTTTATTCTGCACGTTACGCCCCAACCGACTCAGAACGCATTGCTAGGCTATTGAGGGAATTAGATAACGAAGTCAATCGCCAAGCTCAATTTGTTTGTGCAGTGGCGATCGCTAGTCCTGATGGTGCGATCGCATTACAATCTGAAGGTGTTTGTCGCGGCGAAATTCTCCATGCACCTCGTGGTAATGGTGGTTTCGGCTACGACCCAATTTTTTATGTGCAAGAGTTGCAATTGACCTTTGCTGAGATGACACGGGAGATGAAGCGGTCAATTAGCCATCGAGGCAAGGCTTTTACAGCTTTACTCCCTCAACTTGAGAGAGTTAGGAGTTAAGAGCGGAGCCAAAGACGCTCCGCCTCCGGTTAGGAGTTAGGATTGATGAATTCAGCTAAATCTTCATTCATTAGTCCTGACTCACAACTCATAACTTTTAACTCATAGCTTTTTTAAACTGCTTCTGTGTTCTTTTCCCCGGTGCGAATCCGAATCACTTGCTCAACAGGCGAGATGAAAATTTTACCATCGCCGATTTCACCAGTGCGGGCAGCAGCAATAATTTTGTCCACTACCATATCAACTTGATTGTCATCAACAACAATTTCTACTTTGAGTTTTTGCAGAAACTCAACGGTGTACTCAGAACCGCGATACCGTTCAGTTTGACCTTTCTGCCGTCCGAACCCCCGGACTTCAGAAACAGTCATGCCAACAATACCAGCGTTAACCAAGGCAATTTTTACCTCATCTAGCTTAAATGGGCGGATAATAGCTTCTACTTTTTTCATCTTTTTGACTCCTGATTTCTACTAGCTTCGTTTATATATCTAACCAGATTCGCTGTCGGAAGCTGTAACTAGCAGTGCTTTTCCTAAAACATATGTAATAATTACCACTTTTTTAAAGTGTAAATGCTTTGCCTGAGGGTTTGGGGCATGAAAAGCGGCAAGGATTTATTAATTTGGATAATCTTTGAGGTTCTAACATAAAGAAATTGCTGTCGATTTAGCATTTTATGTAGCTTTTATAACCTAAAAATAAATAAATTCCGCCATTTAGCAGATATGCTCAGATATTTTAGAGAGTGATTGCAGAGAAATTGCTCGCTAGCTTGAAAGGTTGGTGCTGCTGACTGTGGGAGTGTCAACTAACGTTTCTGATGTTCAAACAAGGGACGCACAACGAAATATCCAGCACTAAAGGCAGTAAGCATGATTAACAATATTGTGATAATTAACCACCAGCCATTGAGTCCCTTGGCATCTGGCTCAGTAGTGGAATAATAACTTACTTGTTGCTCTTCTATAAAAACTGGTTCTGGTATCGGGAAATTCATTTCCGTTACAGGTGGAGAATAGGCTTGGCGACGGCTTTTTTCGGGTGGCGTTTTGGGAATAACGGGTGGATGTGAACGAGAAACCTGCTGAGGTGGACGCGCTTGTGTTGCTGGCACTTTAGGGGTATTTTTAACGTCACCAGAAGCTTGGGGGACTTGGTGATAACTAGGCGTAGTCTGGGAATCCACAAACTTTTGCAAATGAGAAAAAGACTCAACGACTTTGGTAATTTCTTGGCGCAATAGTTGATTTTCTTGTGCTAATTGCTGATTTTTGGTGGTAAGTGCATGTAGCTTCGCCTGTGCTGCTTGCAACTCTGTTGCCAATTCCCTGTATACAGATAGTGGTACAGAGGGAGGGTAGGCTTGAGTAGTCGGTGTTGGCGAATTCCTGTGAACAGAACCTATGGTTGTTCGCATCGGGGGGTTGGTATTAAAAATCAAGGTAAGTAGGTCGTACAGAGATGCTAACAAAGATAGTCATCCCTGAAACTATGCCCAAGAATAATAGAAAAATGTCGAAAGGGCAAAGATTTCTTATTGGGGGATTGGGGATTGGGCATTGGGGATTGGGCATTGGAAGAAGACAAGGAAGAGGGGGGAGACAAGGAAGAAACTTGTTCACTAATTTTCCCTTGTCCCCCTTTTCCTCCTCTGCCTCCCCTGCCCCTGCTCCAATCCTCTTGATAACTGATCACGAGGTTAATTTCGTAACAATGGGAAGAAATGTCCTACAGGGCCTTGGCCTTCGCCAATATCTAGGGCGTAAGTGAGTGCAGTAGTCACATACTCCTTTGCCTGTTGCACTGCTTGCCACAAGTCTTTTCCCTTAGCCAGATTAGCAGCGATCGCAGCTGATAGTGTACAACCTGTACCGTGGGTATTTTTTGTCTCTACTTGCTGGCAAGTCAAAACTTCCAACTTGTCCCCATCAAACCAGATATCAACGCCACGTAAATCTCCCTGCATACCTCCGCCCTTGACTAAAACAGCCTTCGTCCGTAAAGTCTTGTGCATAATTTCAGCAGCGGCTTGCATATCCTCCAAGGAATTAATTTGTAAACCGCTTAAAATCTGGGCTTCGTAGCGATTTGGTGTGATTATAACCGCCTTGGGAATAAGAGCATGGCATAGAGTCTTCACAGCATCATCATCAATCAACTGTGCCCCTGTACGTGACACCATTACAGGATCAACTACTAGATTATCGATTTGTAAAGCTTCTACCTGCTGGGCAACAGCAAAGATAATTTCCTGATTGAGCAACATTCCCGTTTTGGCAGCTTGTACGCCAATATCCTCAACTACTGCCTGAATTTGCGCCACAACAGCCTCTGTTGGCATGGCATCAACCCTCATCACTCCTAATGTGTTTTGTGCCGTGACGCAGGTTATAGCGCTAGTACCGTGGACACAGTGAAAAGCAAAGGTACGTAAATCAGCTTGAATTCCTGCACCGCCACCGCTATCTGAACCAGCAATAGTTAAAGCAACAGGTATTCTGGAGTTTATTTTAATGTTCATAGTTATGAAGATTCAGTGAGTTGGCGCAATCAAACCAAAATATCTCAAAGTATTGATGAACTAGCCTAACACCCTCTTCCCTTCTACCTTCTGCCTCCTGAAAGCAATCTACTTACTGGCGAGATGATCTTTGCTTGGCGTAAGCGTTACGCAGGGAACATAGAGAAAGCATCGCTTCCAAAAATATTTCGATAAAGTTCATCAAATCCTTGCACAAAGCGCTCTTCATTCTCCTATCACACTAGAAATTAATAAGAATTGACCACGAAACTCCATAGTTTTTTGGGTTTTGTTGTAAAAAAACGCACTAGATTCTGGGTATTTACTGATATCAATTGCTATTTATAAAAGTTACTTTTAACTAAGTTCACAAAGCTTAGTTACACCGATTACAACAGGTTCAACAGTTGTTACATTAGCCTCCTTAAGTTAAGGGGTAAACCTACTAAAGTTTCAACCAATTCCACTTTGACCACTGTAACTTTAAGTCCTCAGTTATCAGCGAAGGATGCATTTTACCATGCCGATTTGGCAACTTCCTAACCTAAGATAACGGGCCAAGTTCAGAGCAATTACTATGCCAATTTATGATCATCCTATCGGATATAGCAGATAGTAAAACTGATTTGCAAAAAGCAGCGATGTCTACGCGGCTGCGACAAATGAGGATATAAGTATCCAAATCCAGTTCTGACAATCACAGAATGTCTAACAAAAAACGCAGAGAAGACAGCAAATGTCTCCGGCTTTGCGCTGCCTTACCTACGTGTAAATCGTCCGAACATCCTCAATAGAAGACTGACGATTGACAGAACATCCCTAGTTTAACTATCAACGCTTGATAGGAAAAAAGTTTTAGGTCTTACAACAGTGTTTCTACAAACGATGCGATTTTAAGTTGCGATGACCTCCGGTCGGTCGGAGACCATCGCCTACGCCATCGCACAACTAAACCTATCTTGAAAAGTCTAGAAAACAGCCCATTCAAATAACTACTTAGCAACATAGTTGATTGCTGAGAGCGTACTACCAAGTTCCCTTACACATATTCGGAGTTAATCTCATGGCTGGCAAAACATACTACGTTTCTGGAACAGGCAATGATAAAAGTAATGGCTTGAGCGAGGGAGGCGCATTTCGCACCCTCCAAAAAGCCGCAGACTTGGTGCAAGCAGGTGATACCGTCTATGTCATGAATGGTAATTACACAAATATTTACGCCAATATCCTGAATATTGCAAATAAGCATGGTACCGCTAGTGCGCCGATCAAATTTACTGCTTATCCTGGACACAAACCTGTTTTAGAAGCACACAAAAACAATTGGAATGCTATCTCAATCACAGGCTCTTCTTATGTAGTAATTGAAGGCTTAACATTGGAAGGAGCACGAGATGAAATTACATTAGAATATGCGCTCCAGCAAAAAGGCAATTTGAATAACCCAGCAACATCTGGGAACGGCATTAACATTACATTCATCGATGGTGCTAACAAGAAACGTTCACATCACATCACAATTAGCAATAACAACGTTTCTAATTTTCCAGGAGGCGGGATTACAGCAATGGAAGCAGACTACATTACAGTAAAAAATAATGTCGTCTCTGGCAATTCTTGGTACTCACCTTTTGGAACCCAAGGAATTACAATATTTCAATCTTGGAACTCTGACAGCAATGTAAAAGATTACAAATTAATTATTCAAGGCAACACCTCTTTTGATAATAAACAATTAGTTCCTTGGATTCAGGCAGGAGAAATAACAGAAGGTCATGGAATAATGCTTGATACTTCTTATCTTGATGGTGTTGCTTACACCGGGAAAGCCTTAATCAGTAATAACTTAGTTTACAACAATGGTGGTGGAGCTATTCAGGTTTTCAAAGGAGAAAATCCTGTAGATATTGTGAATAATACAACTTATAAAAATTCACAAACACTCCCAGTCGGAGAAATTTTCCTTAACAGTGCTAAAAATGTTAAGGTCTATAACAACATTATGTATGCAAATGACGGAGAGTCTGCCAGTTCTATTTCTAATTCTAGTAATGTTTCATTTAACAATAATCTTGCTTACAACGGAGTTTTGAAAGGTACAGGCTCAGGAAATGTTGTAAACAAAGATCCGTTGTTTGTTGATGCCGCGAATCGTAACTTTAGGCTCAAACCTGGAAGTCCTGCGATCGATGCTGGTTCCAATGTCTTCAATAGCGTCACAAAGATTGTTCCCCTAGATGGCGATGGTAACGACAGTGTATTGACTGATATTGGTGCATACGAAGCCCCCACCAATAAGACTCCTAGCCCCGAAATTCAAGTTCTCGATGGCACAGTTGACATTGTAGATGACAGCACCACTGCCATTAACTTTGGCGAGACTGTTGTGGGCAGCACCGTGACCAAAACTTTTACCATTAAGAACACAGGTATAGCTGCACTCAACCTGACTAATCTCCAACTCCCCGACGGCTTTAGTTTGGTAGGAACTCTTCCAGCTACTTTGGCTGCCAACACTTCAAAAAATATAACGGTGGCACTAAATACAACGACTGGCGCAACCTACACTGGCAACTTCAGTTTAAGCAACAACGATAGTAACGAAAGCCCCTTTGACTTTGCTATTACTGGTAAAGTTAATGCTCCCGAAATTAAAGTTACCAATAGCAAAGTTGACATTGCAGATGGTAGCACTACTGCCATTGACTTTGGCAACGCCGCTTTCGGCAGCACCGTTACCAAAACTTTCACCATCACTAACATCGGTAAAGCTCCACTCAAGCTGAGTAATCTCCAACTCCCCGATGGCTTTAGTTTGGTAGGAACTTTTTCAGATACCTTGGCTATCAATAATTGGGCGAATATAACGGTGGCGCTCAATACCAATACACCTGGAACTTATGGTGGCAGATTCAGTTTGACCAACAACGATCCTGACGAAAGTCCCTTTGACTTTGCCATTAGTGGTACAGTTAAACCCGCTCCTACCCCCGAAATTCAAGTTCTCAATGGTACAGTTGACATTGCAGATGGTAGCACCACTGGTATTAACTTTGGCAACGTCGCTTTCGGCAGTACTGCAACCAAAACTTTCACCATCAAGAACACGGGTACAGCTACGCTCAACCTGAGTAATCTTAAACTCCCCAACGGCTTTAGTTTAGTAGGAACTCTTCCATATAGCGTGGCTGCCAACACTTCAAAAAATATAACGGTGGCACTCAATACGAATATACCTACACCTGGAACCTATGCTGGCACCTTCAGTTTGACCAACAACGATAGTGACGAAAGCCCCTTTGACTTTGCCATTAGTGGCACAGTTAAAGCCCCTCTTGCTACCGAAATTTATCTTCTCAATGGCACTGCAAATTCTGAATACTTAAAAGGCAATGCCCCAGCCAACAAGATTTATGGCTTTGGGGGTGCAGACACCATCGTAGGTAATCTAGGAAATGACCAACTTTCAGGAGGCGACGGCAACGATACTCTTTGGGGAAATGATGGTGATGACTTGCTCTACGGTAATAGCGGCAATGACAGGCTTTCGGGTGATAACGATAACGATAAGCTATATGGTGGTATCGGCGATGACCAACTATTAGGAGGCGCAGGCAATGACTGGCTTTATGGAGGTGCTGGCATAGATGTACTTACAGGGGGTTACGGCGCTGATACTTTTGTGTTGGCTTTAGGTGAGGGCACCGACTCCATTACTGATTTTGCAGTCGGCACTGACAAAATTGCTTTGTCAGGAGGTCTCCAGTTCGGTCAATTGTTGATACAGCAACAAGGAAGTCAAGCCTTTATTATGAATAGTTCTGACAATCAACTGTTGGCGAAGTTGGATAATGTCACTGCAAGTATACTTTCGGCTCAACCTTCCACTTTTATCACTATTTAGTTGTGTCTTTTGATAATCCAGTCTTTTCTCTACAAGAGGCTGCGCCAAAGGAGCAGGTGTAGAGGAATAACTTGAGTTACACAGGTAAGGACACGGTAATGCCGTGTCCCTGTATTCTTTTGGGTTAATTATTCTTGCGATCGCAAACTTTTTAACGCCCCCTGTAAAAACTTACCCCATTCTGCTGCCAAAGGGATTTCTGTAAATGGAACCCGCACTGAACCAGTAGATTCGGAAAATAGAAATTCTAACTCTATAGAACGACCTTTTTCTGGTATGTTTTCTAAATCTACTTTTTTATCACCTACTAAAAGGTATATTTCTCTAACATCAAGCAAAGAAAATGTTTCTAGTTTGACAGGCCCTTTAGGGGTGGGTTTTCCCCAAGTTACATTGTTGCCTTTTTGACCCAATACTGCATAAATATCGTACTTAGCCCGTTCAAATTGCTCTGCCCAAGCGCGATAGGCTTCAACTTTTTGATACTCCTTCGAGCCTTGCCAAGCCAACCAAAAAAACATTACTAATAAGGGCAACCATAAAAGACCACGTTCCATCGTTTAAAAAAGTCCTGAGTGAAACTTGTAACTAAAAGTGCAAAATCCACCACTAAAGGATGGAGATAAGTTATGGTAGTGAGCAAACTGGCAAAAAGCGGTGATGAGTTAATATGAGAAAGCTTATATTATTGTGCTTGTTTGTCATTGGGCTGGGATCTGCCATATTTGGTTTCCTGAATTTTCAGGGATTGGCAGCCAAAGGAGAGTTTGAGACGATTTTGCTTGATTTTCGGGAAGATATTCCATCACTTGTGGTGGAACAGAATCTGCAAGCGATCGCCAAACGATATAACGTTACACCCCAATTAGACAACAAGTTTTCTAAAAAAGATAATGTTTATATTATCAAGGGCGATCGCCAACGGCTCAAAGAACTGAAAAAATCTCAGTTTGCCCAAGCTACAGAATTCATTGAACCAAATTATATCTACAGCAAGATTCCACAACCTGGTGAAGCCGCAAGGCTTGGAGAATTTTTGCGACCCCAAGAAGACGATGATCAGACAAGCCCCTCATTAATTGGCCCCAATGACCAATATTACAGCAAGCAGTGGAACTTGCACAAAATCGGTATTGAAGGCGCATGGAGTCAAACCAAAGGCAGCGGTGTCACAGTTGCAGTAATTGACACCGGTATTACCAAGGTGCGGGACTTGTATGAGACAAAATTCGTCAAAGGCTATGATTTTGTTAACGACCGAGAAGAAGCCACAGACGATAACGGTCACGGTACTCATGTTGCCGGAACTATTGCCCAAGCCACAAATAATAAATATGGCGTAGCTGGAATTGCTTACGAAGCCAGTCTGATGCCACTGAAGGTTCTCAGTTCCTATGGTGGTGGTACTGTTGCCGATATTGCCGAAGCCATTAAATTTGCTGCTGATAAAGGCGCAGATGTGATTAATATGAGCTTAGGCGGTGGCGGTGAAAGCAAGTTAATGAAAGAAGCGATCGAGTATGCCCATAGAAAAGGCGTAGTTATCATTGCCGCAGCCGGAAATGAAAACGCCAATGGAGCAAGCTATCCAGCCCGCTATCCCTACGTCATGGGCGTTTCGGCAACTGGCCCAGATGGTGAAAGAGCGCCCTATTCTAACTTTGGTGCTGGGGTAGATATTTCTGCTCCTGGTGGTAGTGAAGCTGGTAAGATTCTCCAAGAAACTATCGACGAAAAGGGCGAAGGGGTATTTCTGGGTTTCCAGGGTACAAGCATGGCTGCTCCCCACGTTGCTGGTGTTGCGGCATTAATCAAGGCTGCTGGCGTTAAAGAACCAGATGAAATTTTAAAAGTCCTCAAGCAGTCGGCGCGAGTTATTCAGGATGATGGTTTGAACTATTATGGCGCTGGACAACTCAATGCAGAAGCAGCAGTAAAACTAGCCTTTGGTGGGCAAATCAGTTTTCCAGATTTCTTTCGGTGGTTACGGGATAACGGCTATCTTAACCCCGGCTTTTGGATTGATGGTGGCGCGGTAGCACTGTTACCCAAGGTTTTAATGGTAGTTGGTTCCTATCTGCTGGCTTGGTTTTTACGGGTTTACTTCCCCTTCACCTGGAGTTGGTCTTTATCTAGTGGACTAATCGCTGGGAGTTCCGGCTTATTCTTTCTCAAAGGAATCTATATTTTTGATCTTCCCCAATGGCCTTTCCGGGTTTTGGGCAGTTCAATTCCCGAACTAGGCAATACTCTCCAGGGAACCGATGCGTTGAATCCCTTGTTTGCTAGCGTACTGATTCCCATTGTGTTAATGGCATTGCTGCTGGGACATCCTAGTTGGAAATGGTTTGCCGTTGGTTCAACTTTAGGTGTAGCAGCGTGCTTGACAGTAAGTGCGTTTTTAGATCCGGCAGTTTGGGGTTTGGGAAGTGGTAACTTAGCACGCCTCTTCCTTATTGCCAATGCCTTAGTCTGTTATGGACTTGCTCGTTTAGCATTGAAAAACGAAGAAAAAACAGCATAAATGGGGAATGGGGAATGGGGAATGGGGAATGGGGAAGAATTCTTAATAACTCTCACTCCCTACTCCCTTTCTGGGGCAGGTTTTTTTGATTAGACAAATTTTTGGGATTTTAAAACCAAAACCATTGTCTGAGAACTTAAAACTACGTTCAATAATTGAGAACATTCTCAACTATTTATCGAAAGCCTAAAAGCCTGCCTTTGAAAGCTACTCCCTACTCCCTACTCCCTACTCCCTACTCCCTACTCCCTACTCCCTACTCCCTACTCCCTACTCCCTACTCCCTACTCCCTACTCCCTACTCCCTACTCCCTATGAGCATTAAACTTACAGGTACAATCGAACGCCGTGATATTGGTACAGGCGCATGGGCGTTAGTTACAGAAGAGGGCGTTACTTACGAAATCCTCAGAGGAGCTGATAAAGACTTACTCAAAGCCGGACAAAAAGCAAAGGTTAAAGGACAGGTGCGTGAAGATATCATGACAACTGCCATGATTGGCCCTGTCTTGGAGGTTAAATCTTTTGAGGTAATTAGTTCTGACTAGCTGTGGAATTGAGAACCTCTTGAAGACGGCTTCTAAATTCCCCTTTGGGATGACCTCCTTTTACCTCACCTACAATTTGAAATTCCCCTTCTGGAGAATTGCAGATGATGTAAGTAGGCCATCCCATTTCTGATTTATCGGGATATTGAGTTAATAAAATCTTGCGATACTTGCGGTAAGCAGCTGTATCCTGCATTTTTACATCGATAAATTCTAAACCCAGTTCTTCAGCCACCTTTTTGTCATAAAAAGACATTTTGTGGCAAATGCCGCACTCTTCTGAAGAGAACTTAATTACAGCTAAACTCATGGGTTGGCGACTCTTGGATTCTAGGCAAAGTTTTTTAGCATAATGCCATGAAATATTAACATATAGCTGGTCATTAGTGTCAACTTAAGGCTGAACCCTTAACCAGTATCTTTTTCTCCTTCTCTGCTTCTAGTAGGGAAGGCAGTTTTTTGGGAGCTGAGGCTTTTAACAAGAAATATTATGTAGTCAGCAAGGAAGCTCCGATCTGAAGTTGAGAGCATGATTGCTGGCAGACAGAGAGTAAAGATCAAAATGTAGAAAAAAAATTAAGAATATGATTAAATATCATAGCAATCATTTTGGTGTGGCATCTCTAGCTCATAATAAAAAGTAAGCGATTCAGGAATAGCGCGATCAGGTTACGCTTTATTCTGGCAAGAGAAGGGTAGTCAAGGTCTGCCAACAGTAGCAACAAAAATAGTGGTGCATTCTAGTTGTTTGGGCGGCAAATGCCAGGGTGGGAGATGTCTAACGACAAGTCTCTATGTAAAAAAAACCCCCAGTGGGTGTTAGCCAACCAGGGGAGTTAGTTATCAGGGTGCATCTACCAATTAAATGTTCTCAGCTTGAACACCATATTCCGGATAAATTTGTACAAAGGTCAATTATTTTTTAAAATAAAAAAACCCCAGTTAGTGTTAACCTAACTAGGGGAGTGAGTTATCAGGGTGCATCTACTAGTAATCTTTTCTAGGGACAACCACTATCTTCCGGAGAAAATCGTCCAAATCGGAGTTGATGGCAATCGTAAATAGAAAAAACCCCCAGTGGGTGTTAGCCAACCAGGGGAGTGAGTTATCAGGGTGCATCTACCAATAATGTCTTCTAAAGTAAATGGGTAGCTACCGGATAAATTAGCAGAGGTTGAAGTTGTTACTGTTTGTTTATTAAAGAAGAACCTCAGAGGGGTTAGTTATCAGGACAAGCTTGCCAATTAAATAGACTGGTGCGCTGCCTTAAATAATGGGTGTGTCAGCCCCTACGGGGAAGTCAAAAGTCAAGCATGATTGTTGCTTTAGGGCTTACGCACAAAAGATCCCCCAAACTCCTGAAAAAGTTGGCTTTTAGCGTAGCTGTAGCAATGTAGGAATGCGTAGGGTATGGAACTACTGAAAAGGTTCCCCGACTCTTAAAGCTTGCTAGTAAGAGCGTTTTTGAACAGGAGAAGCAACTAGCGTAGGCTTATTAAGATATAGGTTTCAGGCTTTTAGTGCGTTTTCGTGCTTACTTCCTTCATAAAAAACCCCCCGGTGGGCGTTAGCCAACCAGGGGAGCTAGTTATCAGGGTGCATCTACCAATTAAATGTTCTAGGTTTAACCACCATGCTCCGGATAAATTTCTGAGAAAATTGATTATTTTCTTGTGCCAAAAAAACAAGAGTGGATATTAACTGAATTAGGGGAGTTAAATATCAAGGGACACCCCATCTACTAATCAAGTATGCTAGGGTTAAGCACTATTTTCTGATAGAGAATATCTGCGTCAAAAGTTGCTGTTGTTTGCCAAAATTAAAAAAACCCCCAGTGGGTGTTAGCCAACTAGGGGAGTTGAAGATCAAGGTGCATCTACCAATTAAGTGTTCTAGTCCCAAGTAATCCGATCCGGATAAAGTTGTAAAGGCAGAAAAACCAAAACAACTAGAATCAGAAACATTCAGGGGTGGGATGCATCTAAGTTATCAGAGGGAGCGAAAAATCGACTTGAAACTTTCGCGTTTCAAACCAGATTTAGGAGGCGGACAGGAGAAACTGTGACCCAGGAATTCCACATTTCGGTAACTCCTGTAGGGCAAAATGACTACTTGGTGCGGACGGAACAAGTCGCACCTGGGGTACCATTGGCAGAAGAATTGGTGACTTGGCCTGTAGCAGATTGGTTGATGGCTGCTGGCCATTTGATGAATGATCCGTTGAAGTCGGTGTTGCAAGGAGATCCATTCGCCTCTAGTGGACACGAAAGCGATATCGCCAGAAACTCTGTGAATTTGGTGGCGTTGGGTCAACAATTTTATAACGCCCTATTTCAAGGCACTCTCAGGGATAGTTGGATTACTGCTCAAGGTATTGCCCAGAACCATCAACAAGTACTACGCTTGCGCTTGGGGCTAAAAGACACCAGGTTAGCTCGTCTGCCTTGGGAAGTGATGCACGCAGGCGATCGCCCTCTGGCTACTGGGCCTTATGTCGCTTTTTCTCGCTTCCAAAGTGGAATTTTGGGGGCTTCACCTTTGCGGCGAAATATGCCTACGCCACTAGAACAAGGTGGTATCAAAGTATTGATGGTGATTGCTTCCCCCTCAGATCAAGTCCGCCTTGACTTACAGAAACAGGAAGCTATCAAACTACAAGCAGAACTTCACCGCATCCCACGGCTTGCTGAAGGTAGCAATCGTTTCCCACAAATTGAACTCACTGTGTTAGATCAACCAGGGCGGGAAGAACTGACACAAGCCCTAGAACAAGGCAGATACCATGTTCTCCATTACTCTGGTCATAGTAATTTAGGTTCCAATGGCGGAGAAATTTATCTTGCTAGTCGCAGAACTGGCTTAACAGAAATCTTAACTGGGGATGATCTGGCTGGTTTGCTGGTCAACAATAATATCCAAATGGCAGTGTTTAACTCCTGCTTGGGGGCGTACAGAGCTGCATCCGATCCCTCTGGAGATACTGGCGAACGAAACCTAGCAGAAAGTCTGGTAAAGCGCGGAATTAGAAGCGTTTTGGCTATGTCAGAACGGATTCCTGATGAAGTGGCGTTGACACTCACACAATTGTTTTACCGCAACTTGAGTCAGGGATATCCAGTAGATTTGTGCGTTAGTCGGGTGCGCCAAGGATTAATTTCTGCTTATGGTTCTCACCAGATGTACTGGGCATTACCGATTTTATATCTCCAGCCAGAATTTGACGGTTTTCTGAGCCAGGAAACTGAGTTATCCGATAGTGGGGAGTTGTCTAAGCAGTATAATTCGCCTTTAGGGGCAGGTTCGGCGATGTACTCTGCTATGGCAGATGATAGCGGGATGCCTTTAGGAATGGAAGAAATGATCTCTTCTGATTTGGCGCGTGATTCTGGGTTGGACTGGCTAGGTGAAGATACTTGGGGCGATCTGGTTGATGAAATTGAGTATGATGACCCAAGCTATGCAGAAGATTCTGCTATAGTTTCGGATTTGTTTCGTCAGCTAGATAACCAAAAAGCTCCAATTGAACTGGATCAAGAAATTTCAGAAAATAGTCCTCAGCAAAGCCAGGTTTCCGAGGAAATGACTTCTTTGCAAGAGGAAACAGATTTGTGGGGAGAACCCCCAGCACCACCACCTCCAACTCCTGGGAACTTGGAAGGAAATCGGCAAAATTCTGATGATTTTTTGCGTAGGCGTAGCCCAGAGCAGGCATCGCAGCCAGCCCCATCAAGACCTCTTACCCGTCGCCGCAAGCTGTGGCCAATTGTTGGTATTGTGGGAATCAGTGCGTTAGCAGCTGCGATCGCTTTAAATTGGTGGTGGCAAAATCGATCCCAGCAGGTAACTCTGCCTAATATACCAGGAATTCCTACCCAGTCTCTACCCATTCAAAAGCAGCCAAATATCGACTTAGAAATCGCGCCAACTGGGATTGTCACCGCCACAGCTACGGAAAAGTTGAGTCAGGGGGACTTGCAAAGTGGTTTGTTAGCTGTAGACGAACTACTCAATCGTGGCGCACTGACTGCGGCTGAAGCTGCCCTGAAACTGATTCCAAGTAAACAAGCTGACAATCCATCTGTCAACTTTTACAAGGGACGATTAGCGTGGCAGTCTATCCAAACTGGAAACAATAACTATAGCGTTGATGATGCCCGCCGCTACTGGGAAACTGCTGCAAAAGCTAACCCAGATTCGCTTTTGTATAATAACGCCTTGGCATTTGCCTACTACACTGAAGGCAATCTGAATCGAGCCAATGATGCTTGGTTCAAGGCTTTGAATTTAGCTCTCAAAGAGCAGAACTCAGACTTGAGCGCCGCAACATCTACAAATATGGCAGTCCCTCAAGATGCTTTAACTTCTTATGCTGGTTTAGCTCTGGGACTGTATAAATCTGCACTTACTCAATCTAGTGGTAAGCAGACACAATATCTGAATGAAGCGATCAAGCTGCGGCAAATGGTTCTCAAGTCTGATCCGGTGAATTTCCAGGTAGATGAATTAGCTAAAAATTGGCTGTGGACGGAGAAGGCGATCGCAGACTGGCGATCGCTCCTTCAGGAGAAAGGTGAAGAGCAGTAATATGTTGTGGTGGTGCGATCGCTTGCACACCAAAAAACTTTGCTTTCAGCATCCCTAATCAAGACAAACCTTGCATCTAAGAGCAAAGACACCGTTTTCACACATCACTACCGAGAGAAAATCTTCTCTATCTTTTACCGAGAGATTGCTGCTGCTTTGATCTTCTTACAGATATCCACCCAAGCTTTATTCTCTTGTGCTGGGTTCAGGCTGTCTAAAGGTTGATTGGGAGGGTGCGCTGATTGATACTTTTCAATTTCTGTTTCTTCATAGCTGCTAAAACTCAACGGTATCCAAATAATAGTGAGTCCTTTGGCTTTTGCCGCATTCAATAATGGGGGTAACTCATTCTCGTGAATAAAGTCTGATGCTAGAAAGTTAGGGCTAACCAACAAAACTGCTACTTTTGCTGCTGCTAAAGCATTTTCAATTTCTTTGCGCCACTCAGCACCAGGTCTGATTTTGGTATCGTCCCACACAAATAGATTTTGGTTGCGAATTATTGGTTTGAGGTGTTTCTGAAGTTTGGTAAGCCATTCCTGATCTTGATGACTATAGCTGATGAAAACTTCAACCCCTAACTGCTCTACAAGCAACCTCTCTTTATTTTTATCTATCACATCATCAATTAAACTCAAAACATTCGCTTTTTCATAGCTAATATCACATTCAACATCATATTTTTGTTTAGCAAGGCGATTTCTTAAATTTTCAAGCGTATAAAAATGTGGCTCTTGACTATCTTTGCAAGTGACACAATTACAGGGAATTAACTTGTTGTACTTTAACCGATTATACGAGTCATGAATTTTATCGAGTTCATGTGTAACTATGGTCATCAAATCTCTTTTGTGATGACCTGAGACTCGAATCTTAATCTCCCGCTTGCCGTAATATTCAATCACCTCTGCCTTCGTCTGGTCTTTGCTGAGAACAACGCCGCTTTTCCAGACACATTGTTGTTCATTCATTAACTCATGCATGGCAACGATGAACTGGGTGATGATGCCCTTGGGCATGAACTCGTAGGTGTAACGCAGAATCAGGTTGTTGGTTTCATCCCAGTTATAAAAGGGTTGATTAGCAGATAGCAGCTGTGGAGCAATATACTTTCCTTGGCTTCTAGGAATTTCGTAGCACAGCTTGAAGTTGATCATCAGGCGCAATAGTTCATCATGCATCGTGGCGTATTCGTCTTCACACCAGATGTTTGCCAAGTCAGACCGGGTGAAACTGCCTAGATTGCTAATCACCTTTTCATTATCCAGCACTTTGTAGACTGCATCAGTTCCCCACTTGGGTTTGAGGATAACGGTCTTGTTCAAAAGTGGGTCTTCCTGGAAGTGCAAGCATACTCCCAAATCGTGCAGATAGCTGCTCAACTGCAACTTGTCATTTCTTTTGGCGAACCCATTTTTTTGGCAGATGTTCAGGTATTCATCCAAGCTGATGTAATTGCGTGCATCACTCTCCAAAGCTTCTCGGACTCTAACCCAGGTTTTTGGGAGGGGACTGCCAATATGGGGCAGACTTTTAACGTAATGCTTGATTTGTTCTAAAACTTGTTCTAAACCCCTGTTGGTAGCAAGGTTTGTTGGTAAAGTCTCCTTCAAATTAGTAAACTGCCCCCGTAACTCACGTTCATTGATTTCTCGGTAGCGGTTTTGCTTCTCATTTTTGATGATTAGCAAGGGGCTGTTATCGCTCAACAGTTCTACTACATTCAGCCAGTAATAAAAATCTGTGTCTTCCTTGCGGGTGTCTGCCACCAAAGCATAGAGAGAACGCTTGGTGAGGAAAAACTGGTGAGTAGCATGGTAAATCTCTTGCCCACCAAAATCCCAGATGTTGACTCGAAATTGTCGCCCATCTTTCATTGGGAAATCCCACCGAATCACCTCAATTCCCTTTGTAGAATCTTCTTCTCGAAGTTGATAATTTTGGTCTTCAATTTTCTTCGCCAGTGTTGTTTTCCCTGCTCCACCTTCGCCAATAATTAGTAACTTGGCCTCATACAGATAATCTGTACCTTCTGCTTCCAGTTGTCGAAAATAATCCCTAATCGCATCAATACCTTTTGCAGCAATTTCTATTGGCGGATTTCCCAGAGGATTTTCGTCTATATCTAAAGTCCTCAACAATTTTAAGTTTAATATATTTGGAGATATGTATTGAATCTTATTTAGATGATCCTCTTCAGACAATGAATTGGCACTTAAGTCTAGCTCTTCTAGAGAATAGAGTTCATAAATAGAATCAGGAATAGTCTTTAATTGATTACCACTTATTCGAATAAATATTAGCTTTTTTAAGTTTGATATTTTGTCCGGCAATGAACTTAAGTAATTATTGAATAAATTCAAATATTCTAGTTTTTCTAGTTGAGAAATTGATTCGGAAAGTTCAGTTAAATTAAGACCACATAAAACAAGTTGATTTAAAGCTTTAAGCTGGAAAACTACATCAGGGATTTTTGCAAATTGATTGTAGCTTAAATCCAGGGAAGTGAGTTGTTGCAGGCTGGCGATCGCTTCAGGCAGCGTCGTTAATTGGTTGCGGCTTAAATCCAGGGAAGTGAGTTGTTGCAGGTGGACGATCGCTTCAGGCAGCGTCGTTAATCCGTTGTGGCTTAAATCCAGGGAAGTGAGTTGTTGCAGGTTGGCGATCGCTTCAGGCAGCGTCGTTAATCCGTTGTGGCTTAAATCCAGGGAAGTGAGTTGTTGCAGGCGGGCGATCGCTTCTGGCAGTGTCGTTAATTGGTTGTCGCTTAAACCCAGGGAAGTGAGTTGTTGCAGGCGGGCGATCGCTTCTGGCAGTGTCGTTAATTGGTTGACGCTTAAATTCAAAACCTCCAACCATTCCAGTTCAAACACCTCAGCAGGAATCTCTGTTAATTTTTCCTTGTCATCAGTACCCCAACCATTGCTTAAATCTAATTTTTTAAGCTGTTTCTCTTTCGCTTCTCGGATTTTTTCAAGGAAACGTTGAGGCGTGTTTGCCATACTGAGGTTCACCTGTTAACGAAAATTATATGTAATGCCCCTGATTCGCTGGACAATTTCGCAACCATTAATATTTTGCACTAATCCCAACAACCCCCACAGGTTAGAAACATATCGCTAATGAGTCTTTGATACTCGCGGACGAGTCTTTGATGGTTTTTTTACGCGACTTCTCCAGCCTGAAAAATCTGTTCAGCAGTTAAACTAAACTCTGGGAACGCTAGCGAGTGAATGCGATCGCTTCCCCTAAATTGCCTAACTTGATACTCACCTTCAATTAATTGGTAAATCGAGATAGTTGGTTGTTTAGGATTGCCAATAAAGCGCCTACCACCTAAACCTAGATAGTCTACAATCCAGTATTCAGGTATTCCGACCTCTTCATATTTACCTGCTTTGGTAAAATAGTCGTCTCGCCAGTTGGTACTTACCACCTCAATTACTAAAGGAATTGATGCCGCTTGGCTGACAGTAGATTCTTTTTTCCACAGAGGTTCATTGACTAAATTAGAGTTATTCAACAACAGTACATCTGGGGAGTAAGCTGCTTCGCTCTGAGTCGGTTTAATGAATGCTGTTTTAGGGATGAAATAAGGTAGTTTTAAGCGTTTGTATTCTGTAACTATTTCCCCAACTAAAAATCCAACAATCTGTTCATGTTCACCTGTGGGAGGAGCCATTTCAACAATTACTCCGTCATGCAGTTCATAGCGTCGTTGTGAGTTTTCTGGATACCAAGCGATGAATTCATCAAATGTCACTAGTTGGCGTAAGGTTTGAGTCATGCTTTGCCCTTTGTTAATTTAAAATGAAAGGCAGAGGCTCCTGAATTGCGTTACTTGTCAAATCCAGGAAACGAAAAATTATATAATTTCCTGTGGTAAAAATGGAAACAAAAAAATTGCGATGGCTGCGCCAACGCCAAGGGCGAACGCATATTGGGGCAGATGGTATATTGCACATTCAGACACCCACTGATTATAAAGATACATCTGTAGAAGTAGTAGTTGTTGTGCAGGCGTTAGATAAAACAGACCTTGCACCATGCGATGACACTGTACTGCAATATAACGCTTGGGGAAAGCCGACGACAAAAAAATCGATTCAAGAAACAATTGCCAAAATGCAACAACTGCGACGAGAAGTAGCTTTAGATAAAACCTCAATCCGCGAAATGCTTGAAGAGGGACGAAGATTTTAATGCAGTTTGTTTTAGATTGTTCTGTAGGCGTTGCTGAATCCAGGTATGAAAATGATTTTGCGTGATTTCAAAACTTTTGTAGAGACGTTGCATTGCAACGTCTCTACACCCAGATTCATACATTTAATCAGGAACGCCCGAAAATTTAAACTTTCGCCGCGGCAGCATTTGGTAAACTCACTTTCAATCGCTTAAACATTGCTTCTCGTGCTTGTATAGCGAGGCTATCGTCAAAAGGTTTTAAGCTAATTTCTTGCTGATACTTTAGCCGCAGCGCTGTTTGAATTAACCAATCGGCGACAAAGGGATTTTTCGGTAATAAAGGACCGTGGGAATAAGTTGCGATCGCATTCTGATAAAATGCTCCTTCTGTCCCATCCTCTCCATTATTTCCCAAACCGTACACCACGCGACCCAATGCTTCCACTTTTCCCAACTTGGTACGTCCGCCGTGATTTTCAAAGCCTACCAAATATGGTGTGCTATCCGTCATCTCTTTTAAATCTCGCGCCAGACGGGAAGCTGTCACTTCAATTACCAAGTTACCAATACAGCGCTTAGTATTTTCACCAGGATGCACGGAGACTAAATCGAGTATTCCCAAACCATCAATCCGTTGTCCCAAGCCTGGTTCATAATAATGTCCCAGTAATTGGGGAGAACCACAGGTAAATATTCCTGGTGTTCCGTTTTCGATTTTTTCGCGCATCGCGTCAGCTTTTGCACCTTGCAAATCACGCATGACAATTTCTTGCTGACGATCTTGTGCGCCACCACCAACTATTACATCTACAGTTTTAATATCTGCGGCTGTGGCATTTTGATCTAGGGGTAACACTTTAACATCGTATCCCCTCCACTGGGCGCGACGTTCTATAGTAATTACATTACCGCGATCGCCATAGGTACTCATCAGCGTCGGATAAAGCCAACCTATTGTTAATTCCAAATTTTGAGAATTCATAAATTTTGGGAGTGGGGAGTAGGGAATGGGGAGTAGGGAATGGGGAGTGGGGAGTGGGAAATTAGGAATTATGGGGGGTAGGGAATAGGGAATGGGGAGTGGGAAATTAGGAATTATGGGTGGTAGGGAATGGGGAGTGGGGAGTGGGAAATTAGGAATTGAGAATGGGGAATTGGGGAAATAATTTCTCTTTTCTTTACCCCTACTCCCCATTCCCCACTCCCTACTCCCCAATTTAAAGAATTTTCCGCCCAGTAAGAACTTCTCGCACTTCTAACATGGCTGAGTAGGTGGGCAGAATGTGCAGAGTTTCATTGTCTGGTGTATGCTTTAATGCAGTAGCGATCGCTTGTCGCAAATCTTCTTCGACAATTAAATTTAAGTTACTCTCAGGGGACTTTTGGCTGTAACGTAGACGTAGTGCCATATCGTAGACGCGATCGCCACTCACTACTAAAGTCCCGCCGCGTTCGACTAATTTCTCGGTATCCACGTCCCAAATCCAGGATACATCAGTACCATCGGGTGTGCGATCGTTCAATACTAGCAGTGTGGTTTTATCTGTACTTTGAGTAACTACGCGAATGGTTTCATTCGTTCCCACAGGATTTTTTGATAACAATATCCGCACCCGTTTACCGTTAATTACTAAATCTTCCGCACGACCAAAGGCAGCTTGGAAGGTATTAATAGTATCTCTGATTGTTACTTCATCAACTCCTAACTCAATAGCCGCAGTAGCAGCAGCTAAAGTATTATATTTGTTGTACAAACCAACTAGAATTTGCGACCATTCACTACTTTCTAAAGTCGGCTTACTTTTACTAAAACCACACTTGGGACAAGTAAAATCTCCCAAATGAGACAAATAAACACCTTTGTAATCTAGAGAATGTCCACATTTGGGACAATAAATAGAATCAACGGCGTGAGGAATTGCTTCTAAATAATGTTCTGGTTCATTCAAGCCAAAGAATAACACCCGTTGGGGTAACTGCTGACCGAGGTTAGATAATGTTGGGTCATCAGCATTAGGAATTACCACTGTTTCTGGTGGTAGCGTAGAAATAACTTTTGTCCAACGCTTACTAATTGTGTCTACTTCGCCGTACCTATCGAGTTGGTCGCGGAACAAGTTTAAACAGAGAATAATTCGTGGCTGGAGTGGTGCTAATACTCTTGGGACAATATTTTCATCAACTTCCAAAATGGCGTAATCAGTATTTAGCGTGCCTAGTAAGTTGGTGCTTTCTAACAACGCCGTCATCAAGCCATTTTCCAGATTTGCACCTGTAGAATTATGAGTGACGCGAAAACCCTTGCGTTCTAGGATTGTGCATAAAAGCAGCGCTGTAGTGGTTTTGCCGTTAGTACCAGCAATTAAAATCACTCCATTTTTAACTTGCTGACTCAATAATTGTAAAAGTCGGGGTTCAATGCGACGAGCAATCGAGCCTGGTAATACACTAGCAGCACCGAGACGGAGCGATCGCACTATAAACGTCACACTTTTTGCCACTGACACCGCGAAACCCAATCGCAGCCTATCTATGAATTGTATTTTGTTTCCCACATCGGTATCCTAGTCTTCTGGCAGTTGCTAATTGAAAGTATTTAATTGCAAATTTAATATGCGTGAGTTTAGCGAATCCTGACTTAAAAAGCCAGCCTTGACATCAAGTTAGAGATTCTGCCTCCAGTCATAACAACAACCCTCTTTCTTCAAAAGCCTTTCCTGCTCTCCACTCCCAACTCCCCACTCCCAACTCCCCCCTTCCGAGAGATAATCTCAGTAGGCGTTATCTTAAAAAATAGTGCGCGGGTGTAATTACATATCCAGCCCAGTTTACCGAATTCAGCACAAACTCACGACAAGTAGTAGCTTGCAAGGTTCCTTTTGATGAATAGCACAAAGTTTCTTTTTTTACCTAAACAAATTACTGGCTGGCGAAGGTGGTTGTCCAAATGCCTGTTGTTGCTTGCAAGTCTTTTAATTATAAGTATGCAACCTGCATACGCTGGTCTCGATAATGATTTATATGATGGCAACATCTTTGTCGTTTATGCTGGCAATGGTTCATTGGTTCCTCCAAGACAGACACTGGCACAGGCTTTAGCGGAACATAAACCCATATTTTTGGCCTTTTATTTGGATGACAGTAGCGATTCTAAAAGATATGCCATTTCCATTTCACGGGTACAGGAATTCTATGGTCGGGTAGCAGAAATTATGCCTCTTAATGTCGATGCTATCCCGCTTAAACAGACCTACGACCCTACAGAAGCAGGATATTACTATTCTGGGGCTGTTCCTCAAGTCGTGGTGTTTAATAAATCAGGTGAGGTAGTTTTGAATAAAAAAGGTCAAGTACCTTTTGAAGAAATAGACGATGAATTTCGTAAAATCTTTGATTTAGTGCCACGTACCGAAACAGCACAGCTAAAGCGACGAGCCTTCAATGAGTTCAGTAGTGAGTTAGCTAAGTAACTTATGGGGTAGACCAAATTGGTCTGCCCTAATTTTTCGTGCTATCTGTTACTACATTTCTGCCGATACCAAAGCATAATATTTGAATATCTGTGTAAACAGATTAGAAAGCTAATCTATAGTCTATAGTCCCTAACAAATGACTAATGACTAATGACCAATGACTAACTAGAGTGTATTCTAATACCAATTTAATATGAAGCTGCATATAATAGGGAGGAAAGCAAACTTGGTAAGTTGATATAGCCATGAGCCGCCCATTTCAAATTGAGATCGCCGAGAGCGAAGAGGAACTAAAAAAATGCCTACAAACAGTGT
>JBBSOX010000099.1:0-25221 GCA_038259325.1 Chroococcales cyanobacterium
AATGTACTTTATATATCTTTTTGCATTTCGGTTTTTACTGTTGAATCTTTTTAATCATGGGGAATTTAACAATGTATCAATTAATTTATCCTAAGTCTGGCTAATCCAGGTGTTTTTTTCTCTCTTGTGAGAAATCCGGGTATAGTGAGTATATATACTTGTAAACTTTTTCGGTATGAATAAATAATTATGGACATCTGCCCTATGAAAAACAGCAAGAGAAATTAGCCATTAAACTAACGCTTTGAGTAACGCTTGAAGTTTAAGTTGCACCTCTGCAAACTCCTTGTCAGGATCAGATCCAGCCACAATACCAGCACCAGCATACAATCTCGCGCGATCGCCATCTATTAATGCTGAACGAATTCCCACAATAAACTCGCAGTTACCGTGAGAATCTATCCAACCCAGAGGCGCAGCATACAAACCCCTCTCAAAGCTTTCGTAACGACGGATTTCCGCACAAGCAACGTCTCGTGCTGCCCCGGCAACGGCTGGTGTAGGATGCAATTGTCCAACAATTTTTAATGGATGTATGTTAGCGGGAACCATAGCACTTATAGGTGTCCATAAATGCTGGATATTTGATAATTGTCGTAGGCGGGGTGCTAATATTTGGGGTAATAAGCCTAGCTGGCATAGGCGTTGTGTAATGAAATCAAGTACCAGCGAATGTTCGTGCTTTTCTTTTTCACTATTGAGTAAGCGGTTGGCATTGGCTGCATCTTCAGCAGGGGTTTTACCTCGTGGTGCAGAACCAGCTAAAGCATCCGTAATTAATTTTTGATTATTAATACTAATTAATCTTTCCGGGCTTGCACCAATAAAGTTTTGCCCTTTGCCATTGCTTGTAGAAAAAATATAACAATTAGGATGTATCTTCCTAAGATTATCTAAGGATTTAACTAAATCAAAATAGCTGCTTGACTTTACATCTAATATATCTGCTAAGACAATTTTACTTAAATGACTAGACCGAATTTTTTCTAAAACAGATGATACTGAACGCTTGAACTGAGTAGCATTCGTGACAGATTTTTTATAGAAGTTTGCCTGAAAATAATCAATATTATGAGAATAATATTCTAAAGATTGGATAAAATCAATTTTATCTTGCAAATTTTCCAACAACCTTTCAATATTTGCATCCTCATTGATAATTATATTTGTTACTAATATACAACGCTGATTTTTCACAGCTACTTGCCAGCGTGGAAGAAAGACGGTTGCAGATGGAAATGGATAATCTACTTGGGCATTTTTATCAAAAAAGCTGAAATAACAAAAAAAGTGAGGCCCAGAAAAAGGTTGGTTAACGTTACCAAAGTTAATTATATTTTTTAGACAAGATTTGATAAAATGTTCAGCTTGAGTAAAACGGTCTACACCATCAATTTGTAATTTTGCTACAGCATCAATTGCCGCGATCGCTTCTCCTTTACTTTTGTCCTCAAAGTAAAAATTTATTTCATTTGCTTGTGTAAGTTTATCTAATACAAGTAAAGGGTCAACTAAATCGATCTCCTGAGAGATACTGACAATTTGCCTGCAATTATTTTTGACGCACTTTTCTTGCACTGCTACTAAAAATTGATATAAATCTTTGTCCTCTACAAAGAGGTTGCTACGACATGGTGAAACTGTCATGGATCTATAGTAAATTTTTTTTAAGTTAACTTCCTAAAGTGTAATTAATCGTGGTCGTATTTCTACAGGTAACATATTAAGTTGCCATTTCACCAGCGTAGGATTTGCGTTATTTGTGGTGTTCCTAAACCCTGACAAGCCAGTTCCAGCCTAGGGCTGCGAGCGTTAACAACACAAGGTTAAGGAGCCACAGTCAAAGTGACAGTTGTTTTTAGCTCATGAATATCTAGTACAGCACGACCTAAAAAAGCTACCATTCCAACAGTTCAAAAACCCAAATCATAAGTTTTTTGACTTTTAACTTTTAACTTTTGACTTCCGCGTAGCGGTGCGTCTCTTTAAATTATAAAATCTCAAGTGTAAGTAATATTCCGGCAATTTAATTAATCACGACTGATGACTACCAAGCAGATTTTATATCCCAACACTAAGTTATGGATGGCAGCGATTAAACCGCCAATGTACAGCGTTGCCATTATGCCCATTTGGGTAGGAACAGCAGTGGCATTTGCCGAAACTAAAATTTTCAATGGTGCAGTATTTTCTACTTTTGTAGCTGCTGCAATTTTAATTCTTGCCTGGGAAAATATCAGCAATGATGTCTTTGATTCCGAAACAGGGATTGATCAAAATAAGCATCATTCTCTGGTGAACTTAACAGGCAATAAACTATTAATATTTTGGTTAGGAAATTTGTGTTTAAGTTTGGGGTTGCTGGGCATACTAGCGATCGCTTTTTGGCAACAAGACCTAACTGTTATCGCCATCATACTACTATGCTGTGGTTTGGGCTATATGTATCAAGGGCCTCCCTTTCGCTTAGGATATCAGGGTTTAGGCGAGATTCTTTGCTTTTTTGCCTTTGGCCCCTTAGCAGTGGAAGCAGCCTACTACAGCCAAACTCAAACTTGGTCAATCACAAGTTTAGCAGCTTCAGTCATTGTCGGGATTGCCACAACCTTAGTTTTGTTTTGCTCCCACTTTCATCAAGTTAAGGATGACATAGCCGCAGGTAAGCGATCGCCTATCGTCCGTCTCGGAACCCAAAAAGGGGCGCAACTCCTAGTTTGGTTTACTGCTAGCATTTATTTCCTCACCTTGCTATTTGTACTATTGGGAATTTCTCCAGCTTGGACATTGCTGAGTTGGGTAAGTTTACCCTTCGCTGTCAAATTATGCCGCCACGTCCAAGAAAATCATAACCAGCCAGACAAAGTTAGTAACTGTAAATTCATCGCCGTAGCCGTGCATTTCTGGGCTTGCTTGCTGTTCGGACTGGGATTTATTCTTTAGTTGGGCATGGGGCATTGGGAATTGGGAGAATCACTAATAAATCTTGACTAATGACTTATAGGTTTCAATTTCGTCCATATCGGCGAAGATTTTTGCGATCGCTGACTACCAATCATGGTAAATGGGATATTCGTGAAGGTATTATCCTCCGTCTCACCGATGAATCAGGTAAAGTTGGCTGGGGAGAAATTGCCCCCATTAGCTGGTTTGGTTCCGAAACCCTAGAACAAGCCTTAGATTTTTGTCGCCAACTCTCAGGAGAAATCACAGACGAGATAATTTTCTCCATCCCAGATGAGTTACCTGCTTGTCAATTTGGCTTTGAGTCAGCGCAAGGGTGGGGGAGTGGGGAGTGGGGAGTGGGGAGTGGGGGAGATAATTTTATAACTCCTAACTCCTCACTCCTCTTGTACAGCGCCTTGCTAACAGGAGGGGAAGCAGCTTTAACCCAATGGGAAACTTTGTGGCAGCAGGGATATCGCACGTTTAAGTGGAAAATTGGTGTGAATGCGATCGCTGATGAACTAGAAATTTTTGAGTCACTGATACAAACCTTACCAGCCTTTACCAAACTGCGATTAGATGCTAACGGTGGACTCAGCTATGAGGAAGCAAACTTATGGCTGTTGACTTGCGACAATCTCAAGGCAAATCCAGAACTACCCCTAGAAATTGAATTTATCGAACAACCCCTACCCGTGGAACAATTTCAGCGAATATTGGAATTGAGTAGGTGTTATGAAACTGCGATCGCCTTAGATGAATCTGTCGCCACACTTGGGCAACTTGCTGCCTGTTATCAACAAGGTTGGCGAGGAATTTTTGTGATCAAGCCTGGGATAATTGGATCACCATCTCGTCTGAGAAAGTTTTGCCACCAGCATCAAATTGATACTGTATTTTCATCAGTATTTGAAACTGCGATCGCTAGACTTGCAGCACTCCAACTAGCAGCCGAATTATCCCAAAATAACCGGGCAATTGGTTTTGGCATCGACCATTTTTTTGAACAAGAAGAAACGTGGCTTCAAAGTTTATGGAACGACCTTTAGACTGTCTTAATAACCTGGCTCAAAATGATTGGCTTATCGGTTATAGCAGCCATCAATTTAATCAAATAGCTCAAGAATTATATTTAGAACTAACACAATTATCAGCGTGTGGAACACCACCAAAAATCATCTTAGCTGAACGTGAACCATTACGATTTTTAGCCAGTTTTATTGCCGCTTGTGCAGCGAATTGTCCAGTTTTTCTTTGTAACCCCGACTGGGGAACACAAGAATGGCAACAAGTCTTCGATTTAGTACAGCCAGATATTATTTTGGGAATGGGGAATGGGGAATGGGGCATGGGGCATGGGAATAATAATATCCAATGCCCAATTCCCAATAGCATCATGATTCCTACGGGTGGTTCATCAGGACAAATTAAATTTGCCATTCACACTTGGGAAACTCTCATCTCATCGGTAAAAGGATTTACAGAATACTTTGAACTAAAACAAGTCAATTCGTTTTGCGTGTTGCCCTTATATCACGTTAGTGGTTTAATGCAATTTATGCGCTCAGTCGCTACCGCAGGTAAACTATCTATTCAACCATTTAAAGCTGTAGAATCAGGTCAAATATTAAATATTAAACAATCAGAATTTTTCATATCTTTAGTACCAACGCAGTTACAACGCCTCCTGCAAAATCCAGAATTAACTGAATGGCTATCCCAATTTAATACTGTACTTTTGGGAGGTGCGCCAGCATGGAACGAACTCCTAGAAAAAGCCATATTTCACCACATTCGATTAGCACCTACCTATGGTATGACAGAAACCGCCTCTCAAATTGCTACCCTCAAACCGGATGATTTTCTGAGTGGTAAAATTAGCAGTGGTCAAATTCTACCTCATGCAAAAGTAACTATTTGCAACCATAAAGGCGAAATTTTAAATTCCAATCAAATCGGAAATATCACCATTCACGCTCAATCTTTAGCCCTTGGTTACTATCCGATAACCAGAGAAAATAAAACTGATTTTCAAGTAGATGATTTAGGTTTTTTAGACGAACAAGGTCATTTAAATATAGTCGGACGTAACAGCGAGAAAATTATTACAGGTGGAGAAAATATTTATCCAGCAGAGATTGAATCAGCTATCTTATCAACTCAACTGGTTGCCGATATTTGTATCATTGGCATCCCAGATAAACACTGGGGACAAGCTTTAACAGCGATTTACATTCCCAAAAAATTAGATATCTCTGCCTTAAAAATCCAAACTCTACTCAAAGACAAACTCAGCAAATTTAAAATCCCTAAATATTGGATTCCACAGGAAAACTTACCCCGTAACTCTCAAGGTAAGATTAACCGCCAAAAGTTACAACAAATAGCCACAGAATTCCTCCATAATTCCATCACATAATTTCTCTCGACTTTCTTCTCTCTACGCCTTCAGCATCTCTGCGATTGGTTTCCAACCATTGGATTATCTCTTCAGATAATTCCTGCTTACTTCTACTATTCACATCAATACAAACATGACGAGTAATAGCCTTAGCAACTACCACGTCACCCACTATAATCTCGTAAGTAATTTCAAACTTATCAACACCTATTTTTTGGGGAATTAAACTAATCAGTAACTTGTCCCCGACAAACATAGGGCGCAAAAAATCAACATTAGCATGAACAATGGGAAACCCCACAGACGGATTAGTAAAAAAATCTTTGAGATTAATACTTGATGCTTCTAAAGATTCTTCATAAGCTTCATGGCAAATACCCAAAACATTAGCAAAATAAACTACCCCAGCAGCATCAGTATCTTGAAAACGAACCGTGCGGTTATAAGTAAAAGACATTTTTGATAGTTTAATTACGAATTACGAATTATTTTGACTCCAACGGCGGAACCTCGAAGTCATTAAACGAGGAAACATTGTAAGACGAAGCGGCTATTGCCTTTACTAGCTTACCGTCGAGAGTTAGCAAACTAGCACCTACCTGCTGTGAAAGTGCGACATAAGAGCCATCGTAGGCGGAGATTCCATAGTTTAGTGCGATCGCAACTGCATCCGCCATCAAATCAGCCGTAGAAACAACACGCAAGGGGAAGCTTTTGAGAGTTGCTAAATCTGCTGGCACATCAGCAACAGCATAAAGTTTGGCGCGGACATACTTCCAAATTATGTTGCCACACTCAATGTAAAACAGGTCTGGGACAAAGATCGCAGTTTGGGGATTAGCAAGATGAGCAAACAATTGATTAACTTTCGGAGTTAGTGGATCGTCTGGTATAAATTGCTTAATAGCTACACTTGCGTCTACAACACACCTGAGAGGGATAGTCATCTGTCTCGGTCTTCTCGGATTAACGCAGTACTATCAGGCCATTCCACATAAGTCTGGCGACTCTCACGGCGAAGGCGAATTTCCTCTAAAAGTTTTGGGACATTTTTTCGCCTTTCATCTTCTGTTGGCTGTGTTTTTACCTGCAAGGCATTCTGCAAGATTGTAATAACTTGAGCATCAACTGAGCTATTTTCAGCTTTAGCTAACTGTTGCAGCCGTTCGTATAACTCATCGGGAATATCTAGCGCATGAAGGCTAGCCATTGATTGACCTCCCAAAAGAATTTATTGGTAATGGTAGCATGACGGCAGTAGGGGGGAGAGGTTAGGGAGCGATCGCCTTTGGTTTGTGAATGCGATCGCTTTATTATTTCTACTACCCACCTGTTTCTTGATTTTTCTCTTCTGATGCCTCTGACAGAGATTTTAGTGGTGTTTTTAGTAAAACCCAATCAAGATAAAGTACAAGAATCTGCATTTTTAGAAAGTTGTTGGCATTTTTGATATTGGCATCACTCAGCACCCATTTACAAAACTTTTCCAGCAGTATTCCAACAACAACTTCAACAGACTTATTTACAACCAAAAGGATTAGTGTTTCTAGCATTGCGATCGCCTCAGTAGGTTAACTGAGTTCAATGTCGCAATTTTCTTTTGTAGTTATTTATCTGATTTACCTTGACTTAGCTTGACTTACACTGAATTAACTCCACATTTTGATAAAAACTTTGGCTACACTGGCTTATAAGTAATTGTGGGAGTGGTCAATGTCTATACCAGAAGACTTTCTTAAGCAACTGGAGCAATACAGTGAATTGTCGCACCGAGAGAAAGAAGTCTTTCTGGAAATATTCGGTCTTAGTAAGAGTCGAGTCAACGTAACTCAAGAATTAAACATTTCTGAAAGTAACCTTGGCACTTGTCTTACAGGCATTTACAAAAAATTTTGCATCACTGGTAATGGCCCGGTTAAAGAAAGCCGCTTACGGGAGTATCTGAGCAAAAGATACTCACTGCAAAAACCCTCTGGCGATTTAACTACAGATGACATAGATGATTCTATTGATACCTTAGTGCAAGAAATCCGCAAACAAATCAAACCCTACATCAAAGAAAAGTGCGGAACTATGCGGGTATTAGATATGCCTAAGCCAATTGAGTTAACAGGAAAACAAGGTATTTACACAAATGTCAATATTCTGGAGGCAATAACAGGACGAAGACGGCTAAAAGTTGCGGAACTAATGCAAAGCTGTGACCATGATAACTTTGAGCGACTTGGACTTAGCGGAGTAAAACAGAAACGAGTCTCAGGATTAGAGGTTGTACGGCGTTATAGTAAACTGATGGTTTTAGGTAAACCAGGAGCAGGAAAAACCACTTTTTTAAAATATCTAGCAATGCAGTGTATTGAAGGAGGATTTCAAGCAAACAGATTTCCCTTGTTTATCACATTAAAAGATTTTGCAGAAGCACCTAAAAAACCAGATATTTTAAAATTTATTGTTCAACTATTATCAAGCTGTGGGCGAACTCATGCTAGTGCCACAGTAGAGAAACTGTTGAAACAGGGTAAAGCATTCGTATTGCTGGATGGGTTAGATGAAGTACGAGAGGAAGACACCAAGCGTGTTTTACGACAAATTCGGGAATTTTCTGACCTGTTTCATACCAATCAGTTTGTAATTACCTGTCGTATTGCTGCCAAAGAATACACTTATCAAAGTTTCGCAGAAGTAGAAATGGCAGATTTTGACAAAAAACAAATAGCCATTTTCGCTCAAAATTGGTTCCAGTTAATTGATCCAGTTAAAAGTAAAAGATTCATTGAAAAAATAAAGGAGAATGAACCAATCCAAGAACTAGCTAGTAGTCCTTTACTTTTGACATTGCTGTGTTTGGTGTTTGGAGATAGTGGAGATTTTCCAGCAAACCGTTCTGAACTTTATCAAGAAGGATTAGATGTATTGCTGAAGAAATGGGATGCCAAACGCAACATTGAGAGAGAGCAGGTCTATAAAAACCTGTCTTTGCAGCGTAAGGAAGATTTGCTGAGTCAAATAGCTTTAACCACTTTTGAGCAGAAAGACTATTTCTTTAAGCAAAAAACTGCCGAAGCATACATTGCTGATTTTATTCGCAACTTACGCAATGCTGACACAGATCCAGAAATCTTAAAACTCGATAGCGAAGCCGTTTTAAAATCTATTGAAGCACAGCACGGACTACTAGTAGAACGAGCAAAAGGCATCTATTCTTTTTCTCACCTGACGTTTCACGAGTATTTTGCCGCAAGAGAAATAGTTGCCAACTCTGCCTGGGAAGATTTGGTAGAGCATATTACAGAGATACGTTGGCGGGAAGTATTTTTGCTTGCTGCTGGAATGATGCGAAAGGCAGATGATTTATTAGTTTTGATGAAGTCAAAAATTGACTCAATTGTAGCTTTTGATAATAAGTTACAGTATATTTTAGATACAGTGTATAACAAATTTTTATCAGTCAAATATAACAATAAAGGAGCAGGAGTAAGAGCTTTTTACTTAGAACACGCTCTTTTTTTTAGTTACTCAGCTATAGATTCCTGTGGTGAATTTGCTAGAGCGTTTGGTTTTACTGATTATATTGATCCAGAGATAGATTTTGATGATGCACTCACTGATGCTCTTGAAATGACAGAATATGATTATCAAGAGTGTTTTAACTATGCTCTTTCTCTTAATCTGAACTTAGAACCTGAATTTCAGAGCTTACTTAAAAAACTCAAAGAACAAATTCCTTTTCAGGATAATCCAGAAAAAAGGATAGAACGGGAAGACAAAATTATAGAGAAATGGTTGAATCAACTGAGAGAGTTGATTATAAAATATAGAAAAATTTGTTATCGAGAAGAATTAAATGATGAACAAATAGAATTAATATGGAATTACTATAACGCTAATCTATTACTGAATGATTGTCTAAATAGTGATTGTTACGTTAGCCGTGAAGTCAGACAGAAAATAGAAAATTCACTGTTTTTACCAATAAAAATCAAACCCTATTAAATAACCTATTAATATAAAGTATAAAATTATTAAATATTTACTTATTAAGTTGTAATTTATTTTTTTAATATCATTTGTGAAAAAAGATATTTGCGATCGCACTTTTACTTTTTCAGTTCGCATAGTCAAATTGTGCCAGTTTTTAGATGACAAACCAGGAGTAGCGCGAACCCTTGCTCAACAGTTATTAAGGTCAGGAACATCTATAGGAGCTAATGTAGAAGAAGCACAAGCTGCTCAAAGCAAAGCAGATTTTATCAGCAAGCTCATGATTGCACTAAAAGAATCCCGTGAAACGCGGTATTGGTTAAGATTGCTCATTGCTGCCGAAATAGTACCTCAAGAAAGAATTAGTCAACTCCAAACCGAAGCCGAAGAACTAACAAAAATTCTTGGTGCCATCATTATCTCCACCAAAAGCCCCACCTAACCTCATCCTCCTCAATTTTTAATTTTTAATTTTCAATTTTTAATTCCTAAACGGAGAGGGGGAGATTCGAACTCCCGGAGGTTTTAGCCTCATCCGATTTCAAGTCGGACGCAATCGACCACTCTGCCACCTCTCCAGTAAATCTGTCAAACTTGTGTTTATCCTAGTTTCAGACGCTATTCAGGCGCTTTTGTTGGTTAGCACTAAACTTGACAGATCATACTATACCCTATTATCTACGCAGATTGCACTACTGGATTCGATCGCTCATACAAAATTTCCTCTTTAGCCACCTGAAAGTCATTGCCCACCCAAATTAGGGAAACTTGCGAAACCACACCCGCCTCTAGGGTGACAATAGAAAAGTTACGCAACTTCTCGCTACCATCTTCTACAATCCTGGGAACACTAGCGGCATTTAAGTAAATTGTCCCCTCTGGACTTCTAAAAACAGGTTTGCGCTGCACCTTCTTGGTATGGCGTAAATCTCGGTGCATGTGACCAAATGTCACTAGAGGAATGGTTTTACCAGCAGTCAAGGCATGAGAAATCGCCTCGCCAAAATCTGGATCGCCAAAATCGCCGCCAATTGGGTGCCAGTCTTTGCCGCAGGGGTCTTCGGGGCGATCGCCTAATCCACTCGGCCCATTGTGACCCAAAAATATAATCGTCTCGTAAGCGGCGCTTTTAACTGCTTTGAAGATGCGATCGGCGGATTCTTCTAAACTCGTCACACCGTAACGTTCTTTACAGATTTCCGCGAATTTCCACTCTGGGCCACCCCAAGTAAAGGGACGACCCCCCACTACAGTTAAATTCCAAGCGGGAAAATCCAACTTCCCGTAACCGACATGGGACGGGCCTAATAAATCGAGTTGTTCCTGTACCCAGTCTTCCTTAGAGCGGTCATAAGGAGCCTTTTTACGTCCCCATTCGGTGGCGGTGTACCAGGCATCGTGGTTGCCCATCACGGCTGCTTTGGGAATATCGAGAGAAGCGATCGCTCTGACCACTTCCACCGACTCGTTGCCAAAATCCCCGACAAACAGCACTAAGTCAACACCCAAATGCTTGAGTGCAACGCCATCTTCCACTTCCCATTGGTCGTGAATATCTCCAACTACAGCAATTTTGAGGTTTATCGATTGAGTTTTCTGACTGGTCATGCCACTTTCCTTGCCGTCTATCTCCAGGATATGAAACTCAGCCCGATTTGGACACAACCCCAAAATATCAACCGTCCACTATTTTTGGTAAAAACTACTATAATTGAATCCACAGGACATACATTTGCAACATAAAGCACCCCTAAACTGTGTTTACTACTGCACTAGCTCAACGAGAAAACACCCAACTGGGTGAACTACCACTAGATTTGTTTGCTGCCATCCAGAGTCTCAAAAAAGAACTCAACGCCGTTATCCTGGCACATTATTATCAAGAGCCAGATATTCAGGATATTGCAGATTTTATTGGGGATTCATTACAACTAGCCAAAGCCGCAGAAAAAACCCATGCGGATGTAATTGTCTTTGCTGGCGTTCACTTCATGGCAGAAACAGCAAAGATACTTAATCCCGATAAATTAGTGCTTTTACCAGATTTGGATGCTGGTTGTTCTTTAGCAGATAGTTGTCCACCAAAGGAGTTTGCAGCTTTTAAAGCAGCGCATCCGAATCATTTGGTGGTGTCTTACATCAACTGTTCTGCTGATATCAAGGCTATGAGCGATATTATTTGTACTAGTTCCAACGCTGTGAAAATTGTCCAGGAGATACCGAAAGAACAGCCAATTATTTTTGCCCCAGATCGGAACTTGGGGCGGTATGTCATGGAACAGACAGGACGGGATTTGGTGCTATGGCAAGGTAGCTGTGTTGTCCATGAAACCTTCTCGGAAAAGAAAATTGTCCAGTTAAAAATTGCCCATCCCGAAGCAGAGGCGATCGCACACCCAGAATGTGAAAGTAGTGTATTGCGCCACGCCAGCTTTATTGGCTCCACAGCCGCCTTACTCAAATATTGTCAAAGCAGCCCCACGAAAGAATTTATCGTTGCGACAGAGCCGGGAATCATTCACCAAATGCAAAAACTAGCTCCTGACAAGCATTTTATTCCTGCACCGCCGATGAATAACTGTGCTTGTAACGAATGTCCGTTTATGCGGTTAAATACCTTAGAAAAGCTTTACTGGGCAATGAAAAATCGTACTCCCGAAATTACCATGTCAGAGGATATTCGTCTTGCTGCACTGCGACCAATGCAACGAATGCTAGAAATGAGCGTGTAACTAGTCTTTTTTATACCGATGGTAGAGACGCAGTTTTGTTGCGATCTCTACTTGCAAGTTATTTTTTCTAACCACTTGCAATTTCTAAAACATGGTGCTAAGATTTTAAATCGTGAGACAAATCGGGTCGGTGTCCGAGTGGTTAATGGAGACGGACTGTAAATCCGTTGGCTAGCGCCTACGCTGGTTCAAATCCAGCCCGGCCCACCACTTACGAAGTTATAAGTTATAATGACTGGGTTAAGAGCAAAGCTCCCAGCATTGTAACTTACAACTAAAAAACCAAAGTTATATTTTGCCCGTGTGGCTCAGTGGTAGAGCACACCCTTGGTAAGGGTGAGGTCACGAGTTCAATCCTCGTCACGGGCTTTTTAGAATGACGAAATAACCGACGAAAAGTTAAGGGTTTCAGGTTTACAGAGGAGTTTTAAGCTTGGAAAATTGAGTCCCTTGCTTGATATTTTGACTATGATTTGGCTATGAATCCAAAATTTTGGGTATCATGCTAGTAGAACTCTCATCCCAACTAAAGATGTGGTCATAAGTTCAACCCTTGTCATGGGTTATTAACTGTTCTTCTACTTTTGCATAAGCTCTCTTAACCCAATATCCTCTGGGTGGCTTTTCTACCCCATAAGCCTTACACCACTTTTCTACAGCTTTATCAGACACGCCAAAATCTCTACCAATTTGTGCAGTTGGCTTTTCCCACACTAATTTTTCTAGTTCTTCTTTTGATGGCCTTTCAACTTTTCTGGTGTGAATTCTAGAGTCTGGGTTAACCTTTCTAGTTGTTAAATCAACGCCAAACTCCTTGTAGGTTCGCTTAGACGCAGCTTCAGTTAAATCTGTAAAATCTTCCCACCAGTAAAAAGGTGTAGCTGAATTAGGTATTTGGGTAGTTATGTAGCAACCATTAAAGTTAATTGATGGATAAACAACTTTATCTATATCAGGCAGATAAACAGCATAAAAGTCAAAGTCATTTACTTTGTACTTCTTCTGATGAGTACCATTTTTATCTACCCAAATAGTTTTATTTACCACCCTATTGTCTCCGGCATATTTAGCTTGTATTTTGTAAAATTTATCATCTTTGTAGGCAACAACATCAAAAGGTAAATGCTCACAAACAACAGGCGTGAGGACTAAATACCCTTTAAGCGTTAGATCAGCGATCGCTTTGGTAGCAGCAATATCGCCCTTGTTCTTGGTATGATGCAACAATAACGAACCCTCAAATGTGGGAATGATCATATCACTTCACGGTGCTTGAAGGTTCATATTAAGTTAAAACGAGCGCGGCAGGGTTCGAACCTGCGGCCGATTGCTTAGAAGGCAATTGCTCTATCCACTGAGCTACGCGCCCAAAACAAAATAATGGCTCTTAAAAGAGTCATCCTAACTATTATATCGTTTCGACGTAACAAGAAGCAATCGAAAATTGCAGATTTCCTACTAGCAAGGCTAAGATGCTAGTCGCTAGTTAGTCAATCTACACCGAAAACGAAACAGATGGAGTATTGGTTTAGATATTTTGAGTTGTCAAGGGGTTATTTGCCTGTTAACGCCAACGTCTTCTGGGCGGCTACCTTGGGGAAAGAACTGGCGATCGCTAGGCTCATTTCCACAGTATGCTAGGTAATTTCAGCCTTGGCGATGCTGCCAAATGCCATTATATATTCCATATGAAGAGTGCCCCTGTGAGGAGTTAGTTGCTAGTGCCATGTTTATTCTCAAACGGCAGGATGTTGAAATATCAAGCATTCAGCACCCAAAAAAGGATCAGCAGGTGCCGATCCTCAATTATCAAGGGCAGACTTTTCGCTTGATTAGCGTTTTCAAAGCTAGTCAAGAGGAAGAAGCGAGAGCCTTATGGAGAGAATTAACGGATAACCGAGGTAAAGCCTGTGTTTTACTAGAAGAACCCGAACGCTTTAGTGTTTGGGGTAAAATCCGTTTAGAGCAGCTGGATAGTGACACAGGTGGTCATGGTAAAACGGCGATTTTAGTCCAAGCCAGTATTTTGCTGTTGCAAGGTGTTTCTATCGACATTGAAGAGTTTTTGGGTGCTAGACAAGCTGCATTATTTGAAAAAGATATTGCGGAAGTGTTAAAGCAGAAGCAATTTCCTCAAACATCTTCCTTAGAAGCAGTTAAATATTTGGTATCTACTAATCCGTTACCGACAGCCAAAATACCTGATTGGCAAGAAAATCATGTAGTTATCCTATTACAAGAACTGCATCGGTTAGGAAAAGCATATTTCGGCAATGCTAATTTTACCAAACAAGTGATTTATAAGCTAGAAGATATGCCAGAAGCCGAGCGATCGCTGTTTATCAATTGGGTAAACCAATCGTCAGTGGGTAAACTATGGCAGTAGCATGGAAATTTTTTAGCAAAGTTCCTGCCATTGGCACTTGCTTTTGGTATCCAATTGTGCATTGTTTAGCAAACACACTACTAGATATACAGTCCTTTAACTCAAAATACTGCCAGAGTGCATCTACATAAGTCAAGTCCTATGAATAACTCTTACGAGAATTCGTTCCTTTCTAAATCCATTTTCACCACTCAGAACATTGTCTTAGCTAATATTGGCTGGGCCGTACTAGCACTGCTATACTTCTTATTGTTTAGTGCCAAAGTTCCCGGAGCAGATGGCATCGAAAGCCGGGCCGAGTGGTATGTGATTGGCACAAATATTTTTGAAGCTTTCGCTTATTTGGGTGCAAGTATCTTATGCTTGAGGAACTGGCTGAGTCCGCAAATCGTCAGTGGGCGAAATGTTTGGCTCTTGATTGGCTTAGGTATGTTTTCGTATTTCGTTGGGGGGATAATTTTTGGCTATACCGAAATAATTTTAAAAGATGAACCGGATGTGTCTTTAGGCGATATATTTTTTGTACTTAGTTATCTATTACTTGGCGCAGGCATGATTTTAGCTGTGACTTCCAGGCGAATCAATCTGGAAAAATGGCAGTGGCTAATTGTGTTAGCAATTGCAATGTTCGGTAGTTTGTTAGCATGGTGGATTTCTATGCAACAGGGAACACCCTCAGAACTGCTAGTCGCTATTTTGAATTGGTTTTACGTAGTTAGCGATGTGGTTTTGTTAATTATTGCTACCACTTTACTATTAGCCTTTTGGGGGGGAAGAGTTTCCCAGTCTTGGCGAATGATTGCAGCTGCGGCCTTTTCGCTCTACATTGCAGATATGTGGTTCAAATATGCCCAAAGCCCCAATTATCAAAGTGGGGAAATATTAGAAGTGTTTTGGGTGTTTAGTGGAGTGTTATTTGGACTGGGCGCTGTCTTAGAATATGACGCATCACTAAGACGAACGCGGCGTACCAGTGGACGTAAACGAGCTTAGTAAAGATTTTTGGTATCTACCGTGAGAAAATTAACAGATTCTGACAAGCAAGAAATTCTTAAGTTATATCGAGAGACTGCCGAAACAACCTCAACTTTGGCAGAGCGCTATGGTGTGAGTAATTCGACAATTAGTCGCCTGCTCAAAAGCACTTTGCCAGAAGATGAGTATGAATACTTAGTCTCCTTAAAGCGGGCTGCAAGAACTCCTGAGGGCAGGGCACAGGTAAGTTACGAGCAATTACCTCTGCTGACTCAACCAGAGCCGGAAATAGAAGTTCCACCCATCCAAACTCCACCTGTGGAAGTACCAAAGGTTGAGCCGCAGCCACGTCGGGTAATTCATGTAGAGCAGGAACTTTTCTCAGAGGAAACGGCGGAGTCAATCGCCGCTAGTAGAAGAGTCCGGCGACGCCCCTCGGCAGCAGAAAAACCGAAGCTCCGAGTCACAGAAAAATTGGAAACTCCAGAGCCAAAGCCGCCGGAAATAGTCAGCATACCCATCCCACCGCTAAAGAATGAACATCCAGGAGCGGCCGTTATCGCGCATATGTTGGGCGAAGATTTGCTAGACGAATCGGAGGATTTGGACGATTTAGAAGATGATGATTTAGAAGATGACGACTTCGAGGAAGAAGACTTTGATGATGATGACCTGGATGACCAAAGACCTTTAGTTACAAAAAGAAGACCAGGTGAAGCATCAGTTCAAGTTTTACCTCTGTCGATAGCCAATTTGCCGAAAACTTGCTATTTGGTAATTGACCGTTCCTCGGAATTAATTACCCGACCTCTCAAGGACTTTGGTGATTTGGGGCAAATTCCTAGCCTGGAAACCCAACAAAGAACTTTGCCAGTGTTTGATAACCATCGCGTGGCCAAGCGTTTTTCTACCAAGCGCGATCGCGTGATTAAAGTTCCTGATAGTAAAATGCTTCATAAGACTCGGACTCATTTGCAAGCTAAGGGCATCACCCGACTGTTGATTGATGGTCAGGTCTATTCCTTGTCCACGACGGTTTAGAGGTCATGGAGACACCTGCTGGCTATGGTGTGGTATTGGTAACAACTGGCAACATACAGGAGGCAGAAGCAATTGCTAATGCCCTTGTGGAAGCGAAACTTGCTGCTTGTGTGAGTCTGTTACCAATCCACTCAATTTACACCTGGCAAGGGGAGCTGCATAAAGAGCAAGAATGGCAATTAGTGATTAAAACTGATTTGGCGCAATTTCCGGCAATGGAGGCCAAAATTAAGGAATTGCACTCCTATGAAGTGCCAGAAATTATTGCTTTACCAATTGTTGCTGGTTCTCAAGCCTACTTACAGTGGATTTCTCAGCAAGTTAAAAGTAAAGAGTGAGGAGTTAGAATTTTCATAACTCCTCACTCTCAACTACTAACTCTAAGCGTCAACAGCTGCTTCAAATCAAACTAGTACAGCACGGCGGAAGCAAACCGCCCATTCAAAATCAATGAAACGCTTACGCTGTATTAATTTTGACTTTTGACTTTTGACTTCCGCGCAGCGGTACTAGCTGTAAACAGCCCTTGCAAAACGTTCTGCCAAGTAGATAATGTCCTGTCTACGAGCAATTTGGTTCATCCATTGTTTGGGAATATTTTCCACGCCGTAGTAAATTCCCGCTAACCCACCGGTGACGGCGGCGGTAGTATCGGTATCTCCACCTAAGTTGACAGCTTTCAGCACCGCTTCAGAATAAGACGAACTATTTAACAAACACCACAGGGATGACTCCAAGGTATCAATCACATAGCCACCAGAATTAATCTCTTCTACTGGTACCTTGGCAATCTCACCACTGAAAACTCTGCCAAAATGCGGCTTCTCTAACAAAAATTCCCGCACAGAATAAATTGTTTGGATATCTTGCAATCCTTGTAGATAAGCTGTTTGAAGGTCAGCCCCTTCCAAGAGCGCCACTGCAATACTAATATAAATGCCACAGGCCATTTGCGATCGCGCATGAGCATGAGTAATCCCCGAAACATCATGCACCCGTGCCAGCAATTCGCCTAAAGTCAAGTTTCTATGACAATAAGCCATCGGCAAGATTCTCATCAACGAACCGTTGCCATTACTATTTTCAACCTTCCCGCCCGCTTGATGGGGAACAACTCCCTGTTTCAGGCGCATAATTGCTGTGTGGGTAGTTTGACCAATATCAAATACATCGCCACGGGGAGTCCAGTAAGCCTCCTTGTACCAGCGCCAAAAGGAATTGGCTATGGCATCCAACGAATACCCCCTACAAAGGCATTCTGCCAAGCAAAAGCTTAAAGAACTGTCATCTGACCAAGTTCCTGGCGGTTGATTCCATGTGCCATAACCCTGCATCGTTGTCACTGGAGATTTTACTCGTTCAGCACGGCTAGTAAACTCCACCGGCACACCCAATGCATCACCGACACATAAACCCATCAAACCAGACAACGTTTTTGCAGCGGTTAGCATTATTCAATCTCCACGATAACTGCTCAAAATTAACTTTATAGATTCCCTCTATAGCTTGTTGCAACGGATGCTACAGCCTACTGTTTCATCCTATGAAAGCTCGGCAAATAATTGTTAGTCAGGTATTTTATTTACCATATCCCGACTTAATTTTAGTTCCAAATATTGTGCCAGTTTTAAAAGCGTCTATTTTTGGAACAAAGAATCTAGATGAAAAGACATTGAATGTAATTATAACAGCTTATTCCTGATTTTCAGAGATAGTTAACTTGTAAGCGTCATGCATCAATAGCAACATTCATTTAATAAAACCTAGGAAATATTTGGAACATTATCACGCAATTTTCGACTGGGAATATACAAGTAAAAAATACAAAATTTGGTAAAAATTATGAAGCGCTTACTCAAGTCTTTCATGACAATTTCTGCATTGTCTTCTTTAATAATTGCTCCTCTTGTTCTATCAGCTAGTCAAGCTTCTGCTGAAACTAAAAAAGGTACTGATGCTAGCTATGTTGGTGCTGGTGCTGCAGCTGGTGTTACCAGCGGCGGACAAGGTATCAACGATGATGCTACATTTGGTGGTAATGTCACAGGTCGCGTGAAATTAGGAACTACGCCATTTTCTGCACGCGGTAATGTCCTCTGGAGCGATAAGACAAGTGCTATTATCCCAGAACTTTCTGTGGATGTGCCCATCGCTAATAGAACTAATGCCTATTTAACTGGTGGTTATTCTTTTGTAGAGAAAGATGGCTCACCAACTCCCATAGGTAACAAAGATTCAGTAGTGGTAGGTGCTGGTGTTGAATCAGAAGTTGCTAACAACTTCCTCGTCTACACTAATGCCAAAGTCGGACTTGGTGCCTACCAAAATAGCGATACTCCTGCTGTTAGTATCAATGGCGGTATTGGCTATCGCTTCAAATAAAAGATTATTGAGTCCTCAGTCACTCTATACTTTACTTAAGTACTCAGCACTCAAAACTCACTACTTTAAAAAGCTGGTTTTGTTAAGTGTTACATCACTGACAAAGCCGGCTTTCGCCGTGGTAAAATTAATATATTCCTCGTTATTCCGGGCGGATTACCGGGGATCAAGTAGCCGAAGGGTGCTGATTCGGCGTCTGCGTAATGCTTTATTGAGAATACTATACAAGTCTAATGGTTAAATCTGCTCCTTCCCCCATCGCAACCCGTAAGCCTTCTAAAGTAGAAGGAATCAAGGAAAATAGTAATTTTTTGCGTGAACCTGTAGCAACTGAGATCCTTCAAGACACTACCCATTTTACCGAAAATGCGGTGCAGGTTTTGAAGTATCACGGTTCTTACCAGCAGGATAACCGCGACAACCGCACCAAGGGACAGGAAAAAGATTACCAGTTTATGCTGAGGACAAAAAATCCCGGTGGTTTAGTACCGCCGCAGCTGTATCTGGCTTTAGATAAGTTAGCTGATGAGTATGGCAACCACACCTTACGAGTAACTACCCGTCAAGGTTTCCAGCTGCACGGAATTTTAAAGAAAAATCTTAAATCATCAATCGCTACAATTGTCAAAAACCTGGGTTCGACTTTGGGAGCTTGCGGCGACATTAACCGCAACGTGATGGCACCACCAGCCCCCTTTAAGAATCGCCCAGAGTATCAGTATGCTTGGGAATATGCCCAGAATATTGCTGACTTGCTGACAGCGCAAACAGGCGCTTATTACGAAATTTGGCTAGATGGAGAAAAGGCAATTAGTGCTGAAGAGAACCCAGAGGTGAAGGCAGCCCGACAGCGCAATGGAAATGGCACAATTATCCATAACAACGAAGAACCGATTTATGGCACGCACTATATGCCCCGCAAGTTTAAAATTTGCGTGACGGTGCCAGGGGATAATTCGATTGATTTGTATTCCCAAGACCTGACGTTGGTAGTGATTACCAATAAAAAGAAGCAATTAGAAGGATTTAATATTTTTGCTGGTGGTGGCTTAGGACGGACACACGGTAAAGAAGAAACCTTCGCTAGGTTAGCAGACCCCATCGGTTATGTGGCGAAGGATGACGTTTACGACATAGTGAAAGCGATTGTTGTTACCCAGAGAGATTATGGCGATCGCACCGATCGTCGTCACGCCAGATTAAAATATTTAATCAATGATTGGGGCGTAGATAAATTCCGCACTCAAGTTGAAGAATATTTTGGTAAACCAGTCGAAGCCTTCAAACCACTGCCAGATTTTAAATATTACGACTTCCTCGGCTGGAATGAACAAGGTGATGGCAAGCTATTCTTAGGAATTTCCATTGACAATGGTCGAATCAAGGATGAAGGTTCGTTTCAACTGAAAACCGCCTTGCGGGAAATTGTTGAGCAGTTCAACTTATCCATCCGCCTGAGTGCCAACCACAACCTAATTTTTTACGATATCGAACCAGATAGCAAGCAAGCTATTCAAGATATTCTCAGCCGTCACGGTATCGTAGACGACCCGAAAAAAATCGAACCTTTAGTACGGTATGCAATGGCTTGTCCGGCTTTGCCCACTTGCGGCTTGGCAATCACGGAATCAGAACGGGCAATACCGGGTATTTTAGAGCAGATTCGCGCTCTATTAGATAAAGTTGGTTTACAAAATGAACATTTTGTGGTAAGGATGACAGGATGTCCTAACGGCTGCGCTCGTCCCTACTTAGCAGAATTGGGCTTTGTCGGTAGCGCCCCAGAATCTTACCAATTATGGTTAGGGGGTTCGCCAAATCAGACTCGACTGGCGCAACCTTACATAGATAAGCTGCACCATAATGATTTAGACACCTTCCTAGAGCCTATTTTTGTTTACTTTAAGAAATCTCGGAAATCGAAGGAAAGCTTTGGTGATTTTTGCGATCGCGTTGGTTTTGATGCGATCCGCGAGTTTGCTGCTAGCTACGATCCCCAAACAGCTAATGGTGCAAACAAATCGCGCCATCGGGTGAATTTGAAAGAAGAGGTTTATGGCAAATTGAAGGAAGTAGCAGAAAGCCAAGGTAAGCCCATGACTCAGTTGGTTACTGAAGCGCTAGAAGCCTACTTCCAGAATCTTTCGTAAGCCGAAAAGTTTAAGATAACTACAGAAAGACACAGATAAATCCATCTGTGTCTTTCTCGCGTAAATCCTAATACAGTTAGGTAACACATCCACAGGAAAACTGAACTATGGTAACAACAGCAAAATTTGCAGAAACTAGGGATGTGCTGCAAAACATCAGCTGGCAGACATTCAAAGCTATGCTGGCAGATATGGGATCTGAGCGAAATAAAAGGCTAGCTTATGACAACGGAATAGTAGAAATTATGACCCCCCTGATGCCACACGAGAACTCAAACCGTCTCATCGAAGGTTTTGTTCTTGTGTTGTGCGAAGAATTTGGTTTAGAAGTTAAAAGCGCTGGCTCGTTGACTATGACGCGGGATGATTTGGAGCAAGGAGGCGAGCCGGACAGTAGTTACTATATCCAAAATGAATTGTTAGTCCGTAACAAAGAAAATATTGACCTAAATACAGATCCACCACCAGACATAGTACTGGAAGTGGGATATTCCAGACCCAAGATAGACAAGTTAAACCTTTATGCTTCAATGGGAGTCCCAGAATTCTGGCGGTATAACGGAAATGTCTTGAAAATCTACGCTCTTAACAGTGGACAATACTCGCAAAGCGATCGCAGTCCAACTTTTGCGCCTGTGCTGGTGACAGAGATTCCCCGATTTATCCAAGAAAGTAAGAAAGTTGGACAAATAGCAGCAACTCGTGCTTTCCGTACCTGGGTTAGACAACAGATATCCACAGCAGGGTAGTAATTTATTAAGAAAAATGTCTCAACTGCAAAGAATTGCGATCGCACCCTCCCAATTCCAACAAGGGCAAATTTTGCTCACCAAAGAACAACAGCATTATTTAGGGCGGGTGTTGCGCTTGCGTGAAGGCGATCGCTTTATTGCAATGGATGGTAAAGGAAAATGGTGGTTAGCGCAGCTAGCAGGGGAACAAGCACGGATTTTAGAAGCGCTTTTGGTAGAAACAGAATTACCTGTATCGATTACGCTGATGGTGGCGCTGCCCAAAGGCAATGGATTTGATGAAGTGGTGCGTTGTTGTACAGAGTTGGGAGTAACTTGTATTGCACCAGTATTGAGCGATCGCACTTTGCTTCATCCTAGTCCTCAAAAGCTCGAACGCTGGCGGCGCATCGCTGCAGAAGCCGCCGAGCAATCAGAGCGCTCGTTTGTACCAACAATTTTAGAGCCTGTTACTTTTAATACGGGTTTGTCATTAGTCATTGGTCATCTGTCATTTGCAAACAGCCAGCAATATATCTGTGAAGCGCGTGGTGAGTTTCCCCATTTAAAAGATTGCTTACAGCACAAAGGACAAATGACAAATGACAAAGGACAAGAAACTATTGTCATTGCTACTGGGCCAGAGGGAGGATGGACAGCACAAGAAATCGAGAATGCGATCGCATTTGGATTTCAACCTGTTTGCCTTGGTCGCCGCATCTTGAGAGCAGTTACAGCCCCAGTAGTAGCATTATCCCTAATTACCGCAGCTTGTGAAGTATAAATGATTTATAGCTCACGCAAAAGAGATTTTGCGCGAGACATCACTCCAGCATGTATTTAAAGTAAGTGATGATTGAGCAAGTTGCGATCGCCTTTGAGAATAAAGATTATCAAACAGCTGCTAAATTACTCAAACAGCTGTTAGTAGAATCGCCAGAACACCCTTGGGTACAATTTTATCTCGGTCGGCTGCATGAAGTATCTGGAAAGCGCCAGGATGCAGAAAAAGTGTATCGGCAACTGCTGCGAGATACGAGGCATACTAGAATAGTAACGCTTGCACGTCAAGGTTTGCGACGGCTACAAGAAATGGAACTAGAAGAAAGACAAAGAGCCATTTCCCAAGCAACAGCTGACGCGAATAACACCGAACTTGGCGTACTAATTTTAGAGCCACTCAGTAACGAACTGAAAACAGAAGCTTCTCGAAAATTTGCCCAAATTATGCAGCTAGATCCCTACACTGCACGCTTGGTACTGCCAAGCCGTGGCTGGAGGTTGTACCGCACTGGCCAAGTGGGAGAACTAAAATTTTACGGTAAACAGTTACAGCAGGCTGGCATTCCTTGCTTTTGGGCAACAATAGCTCAAATTCAGCAAATTCAAGTTTATCAAGTCAAATATTTTCAAGAATCTACCCCACAAGCTACTGTTGTTTGCCTTAATGAGACAAATCAACTCGGTTCTCTCACCTTTGACTGGTCAGAAGTCGCAGCAAGAGTAGTAGGACTGTTGCCCATTTTTGAGGAAGTCGTAGATCGTGACGTGCGCGGTAAACTGGAACGGAAAACTCAAACACAAGACTATGCCCACTTTTGTGATTTACACCTACCTAGTAGACGTTGCATTCTTCGGCTTGATGGTAACGGCTATGAATTTCAGCAAGGTTTAGAAATCATTCCTCAAGCTAGCCAAAATACAATCAGAATTAATTGGAATAGTTTATCAAGTTGGATTAACCAGCAATTACCTCAAGTCAAAATCTGGTCAGATTTCACATCGTTTGCAGATACAACATTAGATCAAACAGAAATGCTGGGTCATATCAAGTCTCACATTCATTTGTTGCGTAGGGAACAGACTAATTGGGACTCAGCTTTTCATTTATATAGTGGATTGGTATTTGTTAAATAATTGAAAATTGGGAATTGGAAATTATGTTACCTATCTTAATAAGTAAGCTCATAAATCAAATATAAGTGCATCAAATTTATGAATATAGTAAGTGATAAAAATCAACAATTAGGGGGTTTGTATGTTGAATCCCCTGAAGGACAGCAATTAGTTTTTCCGCTCAAGCATACGGAACTTCTAGCAAAGATTGCAGGTAACTTGTCACGATTTGAGGTGATTCAAAGTTTTGATAATCCATTTACAGAACCTTTAGAAGCAGTGTATGTCTTTCCGTTACCCGATGAGGCGGCGGTGGATGACATGGAAATAAAAATAGGTAGCCGCATCATCAAAGGTAATATTAAAAAACGTGAAGAAGCTGTAGCTATCTACGAAAAGGCAAAACAAGAAGGACGCACCGCCGGACTTCTAGAACAGGAACGAGACAACATCTTTACCCAATCCTTGGCTAACATCAAACCTGGTGAACAAATTGATGTCACAATTCGTTACACAGAAAGTTTAAAATTTAAGGCGGGAAATTACGAATTTATTTTCCCGATGGTTGTAGGGCCAAGATATATTTCAGGAACGCCGATAGATGGTAGCGGTGATACAGACAGAGTTCCTGATGCTTCTCGTATTACACCACCTGTAGTCTTAGAAGGAACACGCTCGCGTCACAATATTAATGTCACAGTCGAAATTGATGCCGGTTTACCAATTTCTCAAGTGGGTTCTCCTTCCCATCAATTAAAAATTGAATACTCCGGTCAAATTGTGCGAATTCAATTAGCCGGAGAAGATACAATTCCCAACAAAGATTTAATTCTCCGCTATCAAGTTTCTGGTAAGGAAACTCAATCTACAGTATTAATCCAAGCCGATGATCGCGGCGGACATTTTGCAATTTATCTGATTCCAGCTTTGGAATACTCCACTGATGAAATTATCCCTAAAGACGTTGTATTTTTGGTAGATACTTCCGGTTCCCAATCTGGCGATCCGTTGCATAAGTGTCAGGAATTGATGCGGCGATTTATTAATGGGTTGAATCCCAATGATACTTTCACAATTATCGATTTTTCCAATAGAGTCAGACAGTTATCGCCAACACCTCTGCCGAATACACCAGAAAATCGTGCCCAAGCGATCGCTTATATTAACAATTTACAAGCTGCTGGCAGCACAGAAATGCTTAGTGGCATTCGTACAGCCATAAATTTCCCCACACCAGCCGGAAGATTACGCAGCGTTGTACTTCTCTCCGATGGCTATATCGGCAACGAAAATGAAATTTTGACAGAGGTACAACAGCACCTCCAACCAGAAAATCGCCTTTACAGTTTTGGTGCTGGTAGTTCAGTTAACCGTTTTTTGCTGAATCGCATCGCCGAAATTGGCCGGGGAATATCTCAAATTATTCGTTATGATGAACCCACAGAAGAAGTTGCCGAAAAGTTTTATAGAACCCATTTGACATCTTTCCCTGTGGTACTTGGCTTTGAAGTAAGCCGTCGTTCAGTGATCAACGATAGAGCCTGTTCAGCAAAACCGTTTTCTGCCAGAAAATGGGAAAATCCAGCTAGTTGCAATGCTTCTG
>JBBSOX010000100.1:0-25063 GCA_038259325.1 Chroococcales cyanobacterium
AGAAGCATTGCAACTAGCTGGATTTTCCCATTTTCTGGCAGAAAACGGTTTTGCTGAACAGGCTCTATCGTTGATCACTGAACGACGGCTTACTTCAAAGCCAAGTACCACAGGGAAAGATGTCAAATGGGTTCTATAGAGAATGGCAAGATTTATACACGCCAACTGATGCCATAGACCGTCAAAGACTTGAACCCAAAAAATCAGGCCGACGTTTGAGTTTGATGGTGCAAACAGTACCACAGCAACCAGAAGGTGAAGCACCAGACAGAGAAAAAATTGAACGGTTGAATATCCTCGAAGGGTTACGGAAGTATGCACCGGTCCATGTATTGCTAGTAGGAAAACCGGGTTCAGGCAAATCTACAGCTTTAGAACGTTTGTTGTGGGAAGAAGCGGAAAAGTGCAGGGGAGCAGCACTTCGGCTACGCTCAGTGACCGAGGAGCAGAGGAGCAGAGGAGAAGCGGAAAAGCTGACAAGGATTCCCGTGCTAGTGGAGTTAAGGCGCTACACAACTTCGGTGCTGGATTTAATTCGGGACTTTTTGACTCGCCATAAGTTAAAGCTCAACAGCATAGAGATTGAAAATCTACTGTTTACAGGGCGATTTTTATTACTTGTAGACGGTTTGAATGAATTACCCAATGATGAAGCTAGACGAGATTTAGACGGATTTCGGAAGAAATACCGCCAAGCCACGCCGATGATTTTTACTACGCGGTATTTGGGGGTGGGGGGTGATTTAGGTATTGAAAAAAAACTGGAAATGCAACCCCTCACAGAACCGCAGATGCAGCATTTTGTCCGCGCCTATTCAGAAGTGGGTGATGAAATGCTGCGACAGTTGGCTGGACGCTTGCGGGAATTGGGAGAAACGCCGCTGTTATTGTGGATGCTGTGTGAAGTATTCAACTCTGACAAACAAATTCCTACTAGTTTAGGTGAGTTGTTTCGTTGGTTCTCTGGAGAGTATCACAAACTCAAAGAGAATGTACCGATTGCTGAAGGGTTACGTAACTGGCAGGCTGATTTGTTGCAGCATCTAGCATTTGTAATGATGCAAGGCGATAATTCGACTGACTTGCGATTAACTCTTTCTAAACAGCAAGCGAGGAATGTTTTAGCGACATTTTTACAGAAGAAAGTAGATTTTAGTGATGATTGTGCAAGACGCTGGCTAGAAGATTTGCTCAAGTATCACTTAATTCAATTGCGAACAGACGACCAGATTGAATTTCGTCACCAGCTGATTCAGGAATACTACGCCGCAGAATTTCTACTCTTACAGCTTAACAAGATTGGTGATGAAAAGCTGAAAAAAGATTATCTGAATTATTTAAAGTGGACAGAACCCTTAGCTTTGATGTTGGAGTTGGTAGATGATAAAAACCAGGCTTTACGAGTGGTAAAGTTAGCTTTAGATGTGGATTTGAATTTAGGAGCAAGATTCGCAGGAGAGGTAAAGCGGGAGTATCAGAAAGAAGCAGTCGATTTAATTTTAAAGTTAGATATTCATAAATTACTTAAAGTTGACTTTTTGGGTATCACTCACTCAAAAGATGCCATTACTTTTTTAAGTAATTCGTTGCAGGATGAAGATTCCTTTGTTCGTGGGAGAGCCGCAGATGCGTTAGGACAAATCGGCAATAAAGCAGCGGTGTTTACCTTAATTCAAGCTTTGCAGGATGAGGATTTCGACGTTTTTAGGAGAGCTGCAAATGCTTTAGGAAAAATCGACAATAAAGTAGCGGTATCTGCCTTAATTAAAGCTTCTTTGCAGCATAAAAATTCCTTTCTTTGTAGTAGAGCCGCAGATGCGTTAGGAAAAATCGGCAATGAAGTAGCGGTATCTACCTTAATTAAAGCTTTGCAGCATGAAGATTTTGATGTTCGTAGTAGAGCCGCAGATGCGTTAGGAGAAATCGGCAATGAAGCAGCGGTATCTCCCTTAATTAAAGCTTTGCAGCATGAAGATTTTAATGGTTATAAGAGTGCCGCAGATGACTTAAAAAAATTGCTGGCTCTGAAGTTTTGCATCATATCTGGAAGTTACAATTAAAGACTCCATCATGGGATAAAAGCGATGCGATTTCTAAAATTCAAGAGCGATGCAAGTTTTATAACCATGAAATTTATTATTCTGTCTTGAATGAGGAAACCAATAACGCTGATCCTTTAACCAATTCTATAAACACACTTAATGAAAGAATCAAAATTATGTCAGAAAAACCTCCAGTTCAAATGAATTTTCATGCACCTATTACTGGCAGCAATGTTGCTGGTAATGTAGAAGGTGATAACATTAACACTCAAAACAATTACGCGTCTACAGAAGATATTGCTAAATTAGAAACTGTGCTTGAGCAGTTGCTTGAGAAAATGGAGCAGGATAAACCGACTGTAATCGATGCTCAACCTATTGTTGCTCAAGCTGTTGAGAGTCATCCAGTACTTAAAAATAGGCAAGCGATTGAGCAAGTTATCAAAAATAATCCAATGCTCAAAGTACGTTTGCAAAGAGCAGTGACAGCAGCAGGTATTGAGACTGTAAAGATTTTGTTTGCTCCTGCTGGTATTGCGATTGAAGCGATTAGGGCTTGGAATGAACCTAGCTAGATGTACCCTCCTATTCCTGTTTCACTTTAAGAGAATGTTTTAAAAGTTCTTTGAGCGGTAGCAAAACATTTTAGATCCCCCTAAATCCCCCGATAAATTGGGGGACTTTGATTCCGGTTCCCCCCTTTTTAAGGCTAGGGTGTACACACAAGTGCTTTCCACATACGTTTCAACTCTTTTACCCACATTTTTGTCAGATGTCAGAGTTAAGCTGTCATACTTACCGATATCCCGCCCAGAACTAAAGTTCAGGGCTAATAGCTGAAGTCCACTTAAGTGGACTGAATAATCAATTTAGTCCACTTAAGTGGACTTGGGCTATGAGACTCGGAATTTATTCCGAGGCGGGATGGGAACGCAGTGCGAGATTTATTAATAAAGATATGGCTGCGACAAGACTTGTGTGTACACGGTAGGATGCATTGGGGGGAAACAAAAAATCTAGTTCATTAGAAAGGCTACGGTGTACCATAAGTCACCAGTTTTATCCCAATACGCTTGGGATAAGCCAGAAACCCCTCATGTAGAGACGCGATAAATCGCCGTCAAGACAAAAGAGATTACCAATGCAGTTGCTCAACAAACAAGCAAACAACTTTTTGATCAAGCTCTCCTGCGTTGTACATTGAGAAATTTTAATTTCCCCCGTTATGATTAAAGTTAGTAGCCATTACGGGTGCAAACTAGAATATTGAGTAACTAACTTAAGACAACAAGAAACTAAAAGGTAAACTTGATTATTATTTCTATTGGTTATTAAAGCTAAACAAACTAACCTCGCTAAAAGTTTTACACCACTGGCAGTAAAGCTGATTACCCTTAGTCAAGAGTTAGTTACATTTCAACTCTATTTCACTAACCTTTGTGCTATATGGCTAGTATTTGATTTATGAAAAAGCTCGGTACAGATCGAAAAGCCTAATTCCTTATTCCCTACTCCCTACTCCCTACTCCCCACTCCCCGCCCACGTAGATAATTTCAAAAATCAAATACGATTCCTATATGTAAAGTCAGTACTGGGAAAATTTGGCAATAAAATAACTAGGTACTCCAAGCTAATCAGAATTATGACAATTTTTTGCTATGGGGAGTACCAGAAAAGCTAAAAGCATTAATAGAGAGTTACTATTAACTTTCTGCTTTGAAAAAGTCTTCTTTAAACACAAAAACCTACTAAATTTTTTAGAAATCAGGCTATGGCAACCGAACAGTTAACTAGAGACAGCGACAATCTAGATTTAAATCAGCTACTAAGAACGCTGAATGCTGTTAAACATGGTGACTTCTCTGCTCGGATGCCTATAGATCACACTGGTGTAGCGGGTAAAATTGCTGATACGCTCAATGATATTATTGACCAGAACGAGCGGATGGCGGCAGAACTACAACGGATTAGTAACGTTGTCGGCAAAGAAGGCAAAATTGCTGAACGTGCCTCTCTCGGAGATGTTCGAGGTTCTTGGTCAGATTGTGTTACTTCTGTCAATACTCTAATTACAGATTTAGTTCAACCAACAGCTGAAACGACTCGTGTAATTCGAGCCGTTGCTAATGGTGATTTATCCCAAACGATCGCAACAGAAATTGATGGCAGACCCCTCCAAGGTGAGTTTCTCCAAACTGCTAATATCGTTAACACGATGGTAGATCGCCTTGGTTCTTTTGCATCGGAAGTAACGCGGGTGGCGCGTGAGGTGGGAACCGAAGGGAAGTTGGGCGTTCAAGCCGAAGTGCAAGGTGTAGCTGGCACTTGGAAAGATTTGACTGATAACGTTAACTTGATGGCTGGTAATCTTACCGGACAAGTTCGCAACATTGCTGAAGTTGCCACTGCGATCGCAAATGGTGACTTATCCAAAAAAATTACTGTCAATGTCAAAGGCGAAATTCTAGAACTAAAAAACACCGTCAACACGATGGTAGATCAGCTTAATTCTTTTGCAAGTGAAGTAACGCGAGTTGCCCGTGAAGTGGGACCTGAAGGGAAGTTGGGCGTACAAGCAGAAGTTAAGGGTGTTGCAGGTACTTGGAAGGATCTAACTGACAACGTTAACTTGATGGCAGGAAATTTGACAGCCCAAGTCCGTAACATTGCGGAAGTGACAACGGCGGTAGCAAACGGCGACTTATCCAAGAAAATCACTGTTGATGTCAAAGGCGAAATTTTAGAGTTGAAAAACACCGTCAACATCATGGTGGATCAACTGAATTCCTTTGCATCGGAAGTCACAAGGGTTGCCCGTGAGGTGGGTGCAGAAGGTAAATTAGGCGGTCAAGCAGAAGTTCGCGGCGTAGCGGGTACGTGGAAAGACCTTACCGACAGCGTAAACTTTATGGCGGGAAGCTTGACGGCACAAGTGCGGAATATTGCCGAAGTGACTACGGCTGTAGCGAATGGCGACTTATCTAAGAAAATCACTGTGGATGTGAAAGGTGAAATTCTGGAGTTGAAAAATACCATCAACACAATGGTGGATCAGCTTAATTCCTTTGCATCAGAAGTGACAAGAGTTGCCCGTGAGGTGGGAACTGAAGGGAAGTTGGGTGTGCAAGCAGAAGTCCGGGGAGTAGCGGGGACTTGGAAAGATTTGACCGACAACGTTAACTTGATGGCGGGTAATCTCACCGGACAGGTGCGAAACATTGCCGAAGTTGCCACTGCGATCGCAAATGGTGATCTATCTAAAAAAATCACCGTCGATGTCAGAGGTGAAATTTTTGAACTCAAGAATACCATCAATATCATGGTGGATCAACTCAGTTCTTTTGCAAGTGAAGTAACAAGAGTTGCTCGTGAAGTTGGCAGTGAAGGTAAACTGGGTGTGCAAGCCGATGTGCGCGGCGTGGCTGGCACTTGGAAAGATTTAACCGACAGCGTAAACTTCATGGCGGGAAGTTTAACGGCACAGGTGCGGAATATTGCCGAAGTAACTACGGCGGTTGCAACAGGCGACTTATCCAAGAAAATTACTGTGGATGTGAAAGGTGAGATTCTGGAACTCAAAAACACCATTAACACAATGGTGGATCAACTCAATTCCTTTGCATCAGAAGTTACAAGGGTTGCCCGTGAGGTGGGCAGTGAAGGGAAGTTGGGCGTGCAAGCAGAAGTTAAGGGAGTTGCTGGCACTTGGAAAGATTTGACCGACAGCGTAAACTTCATGGCGGGAAGCTTGACGGCACAGGTGCGGAATATTGCCGAAGTAACTACGGCGGTTGCAACAGGCGATTTATCTAAGAAAATTACTGTCGATGTTAAAGGTGAAATTCTGGAGTTGAAAAATACCATTAATACAATGGTGGATCAACTCAGTTCCTTTGCAAGTGAAGTAACACGGGTTGCGCGTGAGGTGGGAACTGAAGGTAAATTGGGTGTACAAGCAGAAGTCAAAGACGTTGCGGGTACTTGGAAAGATTTAACCGACAGCGTGAACTTCATGGCTGGAAGCTTGACGGCACAGGTGCGGAACATTGCCGAAGTTACAACTGCGATCGCAAATGGTGACTTATCCAAGAAAATTACTGTTGCTGTCAAAGGCGAAATTCTGGAACTCAAGAATACCATCAATATAATGGTGGATCAACTCAACTCCTTTGCAAGTGAAGTAACGCGGGTGGCGCGGGAGGTGGGAACCGAGGGTAAATTGGGCGTACAAGCAGAAGTTAAAGGAGTAGCCGGGACTTGGAAAGACTTGACCGAAAGTGTAAACTTCATGGCGGGAAGCTTGACGGCACAGGTGCGAAACATTGCCGAAGTTACGACAGCTGTGGCAAACGGTGACTTATCCAAGAAAATCACTGTCGATGTCAAAGGTGAAATTCAAGAGCTTAAAAACACTATTAATACAATGGTGGATCAGCTAAATTCCTTTGCATCAGAAGTTACCAGGGTTGCCCGTGAGGTGGGAACGGAAGGTAAATTAGGCGTACAAGCTTACGTCAGAGGAGTAGCTGGGACTTGGAAAGATTTGACGGACACCGTTAACTCGATGGCGGGGAACCTCACCGGACAAGTTCGCAACATCGCAGAAGTTACCAAGGCGGTAGCGAATGGCGACTTATCTAAAAAAATTACCGTTGATGCCAAAGGCGAAATCTTAGACTTGAAGAACACCACCAACACGATGGTGGATCAACTCAGTTCCTTTGCAAGTGAAGTAACGCGGGTGGCGCGGGAAGTGGGAACTGAAGGGAAGTTGGGCGGACAGGCACATGTCCAAGGTGTTGCAGGAACTTGGAAAGATTTAACAGATAACGTTAACTCGATGGCGGGGAACTTAACGGCACAAGTGCGCGGTATCGCCAGAGTTGTAACAGCAGTTGCTAACGGTGACTTGAAACGGAAACTAATGTTAGATGCCAAGGGAGAAATTGAAACCTTGGCAGAGACAATTAACGAGATGATTGATACCCTAGCGACGTTTGCCAATCAAGTAACCACAGTAGCGCGGGAAGTGGGAATAGAAGGGAAATTGGGAGGACAAGCGAGAGTCCCCGGCGCGGCTGGAACTTGGAAAGATTTGACAGATAATGTAAATGAACTCGCTGCTACACTGACAACTCAGTTGCGAGCGATCGCAGAAGTTGCTACAGCTGTAACTAAAGGTGATTTAACTCGTTCAATTGCCGTCGAAGCACAGGGCGAAGTTGCGATACTCAAAGACAACATCAACCAGATGATTGCCAACCTGCGAGAGACAACGCAGAAAAATACCGAGCAAGATTGGTTGAAAACTAACCTAGCCAAGTTTACCCGAATGCTGCAAGGGCAGCGAGACTTGGAAACCGTATCTAAACTAATTCTCTCAGAACTAGCACCCTTGGTAGGAGCGCAACATGGCGTATTCTTCCTGATGGAGTCTGGGGAAAATACACCGTTCTTAAAACTAATTAGTAGTTACGCTTACCGCGAACGCAGACATTTAGCTAACCGCTTCCACTTGGGTGAAGGTTTGGTAGGACAATGCGCTTTAGAAAAAGAACGAATACTGCTGACGGAAGTGCCAAGTGATTATGTCAGAATTGCTTCTGGTTTAGGAGAAGCGGCCCCACTTAATGCCGTGGTGTTACCTGTACTCTTTGAAGGACAAGTGACAGCAGTCATAGAATTAGCTTCCTTCCGCCGCTTTAGTGAAATTCATCTGACATTCTTCGACCAGCTTACCGAAAGTATAGCGATCGTCCTCAACACGATCGCAGCATCCATGCGAACCGAAGAATTACTCAAGCAGTCGCAATCTTTGGCTGAAGAACTCCAAACCCAGCAAGATGAACTCCGGGAAACTAATAAGCGTTTAGAACAACAAGCCCAATCCCTCAAAACTTCAGAAGACTTACTCAGAGGACAACAAGAAGAACTGCAACAAACCAATACCGAGTTAGAAGAGAAGGCAGAGTTATTAGCCATACAAAAGCAAGAAGTCGAGCGCAAAAATTGGGAAATTGAACAAGCAAGAATCTCTTTGGAAGAGAAGGCTGAACAACTCGCCCTTTCTTCAAAATACAAGTCTGAGTTTCTCGCCAATATGTCCCATGAACTGCGGACACCGTTGAACAGCTTGTTGATTTTGGCGAAGTTGTTGGCAGATAACATTGATCACAACCTCACTGCCAAGCAAGTCGAATACAGCCAGACAATTTACTCAGCAGGTACTGATTTGTTGGCGTTAATCAATGACATTCTGGATCTCGCTAAAATTGAATCTGGAACAATGTCGATTGACATGACCCAAATGCCATTGACAGAGTTGGGTGATCAGATTGAACGCACCTTCCGGCAAATAGCTCAGAACAAAGGACTTGCCTTTGCAATTGAATTTACTCCCGAATTGCCGACAACCATCTATACAGATGTTAAACGCTTACAACAAGTGTTGAAAAATCTCCTCTCCAACGCTTTTAAATTTACAGAGCAAGGAGAAGTCTGCTTGCGGATTGCGGTAGCGAAGCAGGGGTGGAGCAACGATCAAGTAACTTTGAATCGCGCCCAAAATGTCATCGCCTTCTCAGTTAGCGATACAGGCATTGGCATTGCCCCCGACAAGCAAAAAGTTATTTTTGAGGCATTTCAGCAAGCCGATGGCTCTACCAGTCGGAGATACGGCGGCACCGGATTGGGTTTATCAATTAGCCGCGAAATCGCCCGTCTGTTTGGCGGCGAAATTAAACTAGTTAGTCAACCAGGTCAAGGTAGCACCTTTACATTCTTTTTCCCACAATTGATTCCTGAGCCTACATCTAAACCACTGCCCACCACTTCGGCTTCTCTGCGAGACGCTACGCAAACCCTCAGTACAATTCCCCACTCCCCACTCCCCACTCCTCACTCCCCACTCCTCAATGACGATCGCACTACTATTGAAAGAGGCGATCGCGTGTTATTAATTGTCGAGGATGACGTTAATTTTGCACGTATCCTTCTAGATATGGCGCAACAGCAGGGATTCAAGGTGATCACTGCCCAAACAGGCAGTACAGGTTTGATGCTAGCGCAGCAATTCCAGCCTTCAGCCGTTCTGCTAGATATCAGGTTGCCAGAAATGGATGGTTGGACGGTATTAGATCGCCTGAAGCATGACCCAAATACCCGTCACATTCCAGTACATATCATGACAATTGAGGAAGGGAGACAGCGCGGTTTGCAACTAGGTGCGATCGCATATCTGCAAAAGCCCTTAACCAGCGAGACAATATCCGAGGCGTTGGCCAAAATTAAAGGTTTTGTTGAGCGTCAGGTGAAAAACTTGTTAGTAGTCGAAGACGACGACATTCAAAGGCTTAGTATTGTCGAGTTGATTGGCAACAGCGATGTTTGTACTACTGCTGTGGGCACTGGTGCAGCAGCTTTAGAAGCTATTGGCTCACAGCATTTTGATTGCCTCGTTCTCGATTTAGGATTACCCGACATGACCGGGTTTGAACTGATCGAGCAGATAAAGCTTTTACCTCACGGCAGAAATTTACCAATCATTGTCTACACAGGTAGAGAAATTAGCAAAGCTCAAGAAACGGAACTCAGACGGATTGCTGAAACAATCATTATTAAAGATGTGCGATCGCCCGAACGTCTCCTTGATGAAACAGCATTATTTTTACACCGAGTCCAAGCAAATTTACCAGCACCCAAACGACAAATACTTGAACAACTGCATTCCATAGACCACTTACTCGCTGGCAAGAAAGCGCTAATTGTCGATGACGATGTGCGTAATATCTTTGCCTTGACAAGTATGCTGGAGCGTTATCAAATGCAGATTTTATATGCTGAAAACGGCAGGGAGGGGATAACCCTGTTAGAAACTACACCAGATATTGATGTCGTTTTGATGGATGTCATGATGCCAGAAATGGATGGTTACGAAACAACACGCTTAATCCGCCAAAACGAGCAATTTAAATCTTTGCCGATTATTGCACTGACCGCTAAAGCCATGCAAGGCGATCGTGAGAAGTGTATTGAAGCCGGCGCATCAGACTACATCACCAAACCCGTGGATACTGAGCAACTGCTTTCACTGTTGCGGGTTTGGCTATACCGATGAAGGGGGCAGGGGGCAGGGGACAGGGGACAGGGGACAGGGGACAGGGGGCAGGGGACAGGGGACAGGGGACAGGGGACAGGGGACAGGGGACAGGGGACAGGGGGCAGAGGAAAGGGATTATTATGAGACATCTTGAGGGTAGAGTGGCATTGGTAACAGGTGCTACGCGGGGGATTGGTAGGGGAATTGCTATTGGCTTGGGTGAGGCTGGGGCAACTGTGTATGTTACCGGGCGTAGCCTCAACAATTCCAGTGATGGGGTTTTTGGGAGTCTTAGTGAAACCCAATCAGCTGTAGAGGAAGTTGGTGGCGTGTGTATTCCTGTCCAAGTTGACCACAGCGACGATGAGCAGGTGCGTTTACTGTTTGAGCGCATCCAAGATGAGCAGGATGGACAACTCGATCTACTAGTAAATAATGCTTACTCAGGAGTTCAGGCAATAAGAAACGCTTTCGGGCAGCCTTTTTGGAATTGTGAACTAGGTATTTGGGATGCTAGCCATAATGTTGGTCTTCGTAGCCACTATATCGCAAGTGTTTTTGCAGCCCGAATGATGACCAAGCGTCACTCTGGACTAATTTGCACTATTTCCTCGTGGGGTAGTATGTCTTATATATTTAATACAGCTTATGGTGCTGGTAAAGCAGCTTGCGATCGCCTAGCAGCTGATATGGCTGTTGAGTTAAAACCCCATAATGTCGCTTCTGTTTCAATTTGGCCAGGTATTGTTGGTACTGAGCTTTTTTCCCGTTTTGCTTCGGAAATGAATCAAACCGATACTACTGAGCAAAAAAACTCATTAATTAGTGATCGCTACAACTGGGAAACTCCCTTATTAACTGGGCGGGCGATCGCTGCACTTGCTAGTGAGCCAAATCTCATGCGCCGTGCAGGGCGTGTGCAGATTGTTGCCGAACTAGCTAAAAAATATGGAATTGTAGATGAAAATGGCGATTGTCCTGCATCTCTACGCTCTTTACGTTTTGTGCTGCCGGCTGCATTACCTATACTAAGAAAGTACTCATGGCTCATACCCGATATAAAAGTGCCGTGGTCACTACTATTATTGAATGCCCTTAGCTCGCCTAAAATTTAATTAGCATGGGCGCGCATCAGCTTATGAGCGCAGTTGAGATGGGACTTCCTGCCAAAAGACTGGAATTGCTACCAAACCAGAAATTAACTGAATGCCAGCAAAAATAGCCAGAGCTATGCCAAACCCAAAGTGCATTAACTCTCCAAAAATAAGGCTACCAACACCAAATCCAGTGAATAGGGTAAACACTTTAAGTCCCATCGTTTGACCTAAATTATTGCCATCCCCCAAGTCAGTCACAATACCCACAAACAAAGGTTGCGTCAGGTCGTATCCCAAAGATAAGAACAGAACCGCTATCGTCGTAACATATGCGGGAATATCGAAAATCATCATAAGACCAGCTAAGGCCGCCATCACTAGTCCTAACGGAACTAGCCAACGTCTTCCCCAACGATCAACAGATCGACCAATTAGGGAACTCAACAGTAATCCAGGTATGCCGTAGCCGAGAATAGTCAAACCAATGCTCAAGGCATCCATGTTGTAACGTTGTGACAAATACAACCCTAACCAGGTATATACACCAGAGTGGTAAATCCCATTCCACAAAACATAAGCATAAGTTCTTTGTCCGCGAAAAGTAGTTAATATCTGGCTGTATCCTCTAAATATCTCCCGAATACTAGGCAATTTTTCAATACTGGGTGTATCGAATAGAGCGCCGTAAAGATGAAGCCGCCAAAGTACTAAAGCAGCAAGAACAGCCGTACCGATAAATAGCCATCTCCAACCCAAAAACGGTTCAAGAATTGCGCCACCCGCAGAACCTGCTGCCATTCCTCCTTCCATCGCTGCAAACACCAGCCCTAGCTTGCTACCTCGTTGCTCAAAAGGAAATAAATCACCAACCAATGCAAATGTGAGTGGAATAACGCCACTGGCTCCAAGTCCAGTCAGCAGTCGCCAAGCTGCCATTTGCGAAGCTGTCTGAGCCGTTGCGGTCAAAGCTGTACAAATTACAAAAATTGCCAGCGAGATGCGAATTACAGGCCATCGTCCGAATCTATCTGATAGCACACCGTAGAACAATGCCATCAGTGCGTAAGATAGCATGTAGGCTGGAACGATAAATCCAATTTCCTGAACTGGAACGTTAAAGACTTCAGCCAAACGTGGAATCAGGGGGGCGATCATATATCCCTGAAGAAAAATTAAACCGGCTGCGATCGCAAGTAAGGCAAACAGCCGTTGATGTTGCTTGAAACGAATTGTGCGATCAGCTGCTTCAGTATGAGGTAGATGCTCAATATGCTTTTTGCGGTTGGGCATGGATATCTAAAAATTTAGAAAAGTCAAAGTTTCATGACAATTATGTTACCATTAATTACTTTCGCCTCAAAATTGTTCTGACTCAGGACTTACGCACTGTACAAATGCATCGTGATATGCATTATTGGTTGCGTTGGAATAATCAATGCTTAACCTGATTGCAAAGAGGCATTAAAGTTGCGCTGTTAGACTCTGCTGTGATTCAAACGCGATAATCAGGGGAGTATATGCAATTCAACTTCGAGCGCTTGCTATCAAGTCGCCTGAGACGGCGACAAGTTTTGATTGGGACTGGAGCCTTAACTGGTTTTGCGATCGCTAATCAATTCTCTAACAAAGTTCTCGCCCAGCCCAAATTCTCTAATTATCCCTTTAGTCTGGGTGTTGCTTCTGGTGAACCACTTCCAGATAATGTAGTGCTGTGGACGCGTTTAGCCCCCGATCCGCTCAATGGTGGTGGGATGCCACAATATAATGTTCCAGTGCAGTGGCAGGTTGCTACCGACGAAAAGATGCGGCAAGTTGTCCGCAGTGGCACACAGATAGCTACTCCAGAATTTGGGCACTCTGTTCATGTAGAAGTGCAAGGATTAAAACCTGCACGTTGGTACTGGTATCAGTTTAAGGTGGGCAATGAAGTGAGTCCAATCGGACGGACTCGCACTGCTCCTAACCCGCGCGATCGCGTTAAGCGCTTCCGCTTTGCCTTCGCTTCCTGTCAAAACTGGGAGCAAGGATACTTCGCCGCCTACAAAAACATGGCTCAAGAAGATTTAGATTTGGTGGTTCACCTCGGTGATTACATTTACGAGGGAGCGCCAAGAGCCAATGCACTGCGACCTCATGAAGGTAATGGAGAGCCAGTGACACTGGAGGAGTATCGCAACCGCCATGCTCAATATAGAAGTGACCCCAGCCTGCAACAGACTCATGCTGCATTTCCTTGGATAGTCACTTGGGACGACCACGAAGTTGACAATAATTGGGCAGACGAAATCCCTCAAGATCCAGAAAAACAAACACGCCAAGCTTTTCTAGCTCGTCGTGCTGCTGCTTTCCAAGTATATTACGAACACATGCCACTGCGGGATTTTTCAAAACCTAGAGGCATTGATATGCAGCTGTATCGACGCTTAAACTTCGGTAACTTGGTTGAATTTAATGTTCTCGATACTCGCCAATATCGTAGCGACCAACCTTGTAATGACACTATTGAACCACGCTGTCCAGAAGCTTTTGATCCAAATGCCACTATGACTGGTACTGAACAAGAGCAGTGGTTGTTCCGCAATCTAGAGCGCTCTGGGGCACGCTGGAATGTTCTTGCTCAACAGGTTGTCTTTACCCAGCACGACTGGACAGCAGGCCCTGAGACTGCCTTTAATATTGATGCTTGGGACGGCTATGTAGCTGCCCGCAGCCGTATTCTCAACTTTCTTGCTCAACGTCAGCCAGCCAACCCAGTTGTCCTTACTGGTGACACACACTCTAGTTGGGTAAGTGACCTGAAAGCTGATTACAATAACCCTAACTCTGCTACAGTTGGTACTGAGTTTGTCGGCACATCGATTACCTCAGGCTTTGGCGCTAGTGACCGAATTGAGAAGGCTTTACCAGAAAGTCCGTGGATAAAGTATTTTAATGGTAGACAACGCGGTTATGTTGTTTGTGACCTCAATCATGAGCGTTGGCGTAGTGACTATCGACTACTGGCTCCATCTCCAGAAACTGGGCCTACTGTGCCTAACCCAAATGCCCCAATCATATCAACAGTCTCGTTTGAGTTGCCGAATCAGGGCAGAGTAAAGCGGGTTCAATAGTTTGAAGGCTTTTTTAGATCAGGCTGGCATGTGCAGCCAGCCTTTGATGCGATCGCCTAGCAGCTGATACTCGTGAACGAGTCTTTTAGCTCCGTTGATCCACCTTTGATACTTGTGAACGAGTCTTTTAACTCCGTTCATCCACCTTTAATACTTGTGAACGAGTCTTTTAACTCCGTTCATCCACCTTTAATACTCGTGAACGAGTCTTTTAGCTCCGTTGATCCACCTCTGATACTCGTGAACGAGTCTTTTAGCTCCGTTGATCCACCTCTGATACTCGTGAACGAGTCTTTTAGCTCCGTTGATCCACCTTTAATACTCGTGAGGGACTTCCAAGAAATAAATTATCCAAATAAACGTAGACGCATACTCCTTGCTAGGTGCTTTCCTCAGCTTACCTGCTTTGTATACCAATTAGATAGCTAGGGGTGCTGACTATTGAACTGTGAAACCACCATCAATCACTAAATTTTGTCCTGTGATGTAGGATGCTGCATCAGAACACAACCACACAACGGCATTGGCAATATCCTCTGCTTGCCCTGCTCGTTTCATCGGAATGGTATCGAGCATCTGTTGAATGGCTTCCTGTGGCACATTAGAAAGAATATCTGTTGCAATCAAACCTGGGCTGATGGCGTTAATCCGAATCTTTTGTCCAGCAAATTCCATTGCTGCCGATCTTGTTAATCCAATCACTCCTCCCTTAGCTGCGTTATAGCTGGAAAGACCGGGAACACCAATAACTCCACCGCCCATTGATGCCATATTGACAATTGCACCCGATTCGCTTTTAAGCAGTGCTGGAATTTGATATTTCAAACATAACCAAACAGCTTTTAGATTGACATCTGTTTCTAAATCCCATTCCTCCTCCGTTCGCTCAGTCAACGGAACAGTTTTGCCAAAACCTGCATTATTACAAGCAAAATCTAGCTGACCAAAGGCTTCTAACGTTGTGTTCACTAATGCTTCTACATCAGCCGCTTTCGTTACGTCAGTTCGGACAAATAGAGCTTCAGCACCAGCTTCTTTTTCTTTGACTAAACGAACTGTTTCTTCACCTTCCTCAGTACGCCTTGCCGCTATAACAACCTTTGTTCCAGCTTGAGCAAAGGCAATTGCGGTTGCTCGACCAATCCCGGAACTGCCACCCGTGACGATCGCAACTTTTCCTTTCAAACCAAGTTCCATAGTTTATTCCGACCTTTCAAAATTACATTTATTGAATTGGGCGATCGCGCTTCCCGCTCTACAAAGTCAGAACGATTTTCGCACCCGCCCCTTGATGAACCTGAGCGATCGCTTCAGCCGCCTGTTCCAATGGCACGGTTTTGACTACCATATCTTGAAAAATGCCATCCTTATGCCAACTCAAAATCTGAGCTAATCCTTGACGCACTAAATCTAAATGGTGAACGGTGTAGAACGCTTCAGACAGGGTATATTGCCCGAGTGATTAATAGAGTAGCCCTTGCCTCAACCACTTTTCTTACACAAACTTGCTTGTTTTATACATTCTTGCCATTTGTTTAGGCGTTGTACCCGTCAGCCGCTTAAAATGCCGATTCAGATGTCCCTGATTGGCAAAGCCACATTCTAGAGAGACTTCAACAAGGCTCAACTCACCCTTTCGCAATAGTTGTTTTGCCCGTTCTACCCGCTGCTGAATCACATATTGATGAGGCGTGATTCCTAAAGACTGCTTAAATAACCGACTGAAATAAAACTGGCTCATGTCAACCTGTTGCGCTAACGCCTCTAGTTCTAGATCAGAATCGAGATAAGCTTCAATATAATCCAGCAATTGATTTAATTTATACCGAGGCAAGCCATCGGCGTAAGCCGCAATTTGGGCTTTTTGCACGCCATAGCTGCGGAGCAAGTGCGCCACAAGGGTTGTCTTCAGTTGATCGACAAATAGATGCGTGTTGATGCCACCTGCGATTAATTCTTGTTTGAGAGTAATTAGAATTCCTTGAATCAGTGGATCTTGAAGCGTGGCAAAGTGGGGAATCAGTTCGATGCGATCGGGGTTGACGAGTTCCTGCCCGACCTGAATAAGCACATGGGGATCGAGTCCGACAAACATAAACTCAATATCTTGTTGCCAATCACAGCGATGCAGTGTCCCTGCCGGAAGAATAAAAGCATTATTCTGACCCACTAAACGATACTGAGATTTCCCATCAATCGACTGGTTAATGGGCGTACCTGATGTCACCATTGTCAAGACATGCATTTGATGGCGATGTTCGCCTGTGTCATGCACGGGCTGTTGCTGCACTTCAAAATGCAAGTGAGTCCATTGAGCAGAACTAGAGAAGGTGGCAGGTTTTGGCAGGACTAAATTTGAGGCTTCTGGTTGCTTGCCATAGTCAAGGACAGGGATTTGGTTAGGTTGTACTGGCTGTTCTGCTGCCATTCTGGACGTTTTAAGGTAAGACCTTACTTAGACTATCATCGTTGTCCAGTCAAATCGGGCTACCAATTTCACAGAGCAACTCAAAAGAAATGCCCCTCAAATGCCGAGCATTGACAAAATCTCTGCCCAGAAAAGTTTCCTTCAATATCCGCCTTCACCGATAATCTGAGCGGCACAACTTGTTATTAGAGAGAATTTTTCCTCAGATCCACCCCAAAACAGGTGGATAGGTAGTTTTTTTCTTGCGATCCTCCCAAATCAGGTGGATCTGAGGAAAGCTTCTTCATGATACGTTGATCGAAGTGGATCTGAGGAAAATTTCCGCATAGCTTCATGAGTCTTTTAGCTCCGTTTATCCACCTTTAATACTCGTGAACAACCATAAAAGCTTCACTTGCCCCATGCCCTCTTCAAAATAAGCAAATTTTGTCGCACCTTCATTAAACAAGCTGTTTGAGACCATAAAAGTTTGTATGCTGAATTAATAGGTCTTAATAAATAGTTCTTTTAAAACTGGTGCAAGAAGATTTTAGGCTAATCGTTGATTTAGTTTTAGTTTTGGGCGTTGCAGCCTGTGGTGGACTGTTGGCAGCACTTTTGCGGCAACCTGTGCTGCTAGGGTATCTGATTGGCGGGATGATCATTGGCCCAGCCGGACTGGGATTGATTAAAGAACTTATTCAAGTAGAGACTCTGGCACAGTTCGGCGTTGCCTTTTTATTATTCGCCTTGGGTGTGGAATTTTCTTTGGCGGAACTCAAGAAAGTAAAAGCGATCGCTCTTGGTGGAGGTGGACTCCAGATTGCTTTGACGATTTTGGTAACAGTTGTAGTATGCGGATTAACCGGGGCTTGGGGAGCTTTACCCGCTAAGGGGATGTTTTTAGGATGTATTCTGTCCTTATCTTCCACGGCGGTTGTCCTCAAGTGCTTGATGGAACGCAATGAAACAGAAACGCCTCACGGACAAGTGATGCTAGGGATTTTGGTAGTACAGGACTTAGCACTGGGACTGATGTTAGCAGTCTTACCAGCCCTCAACCAACCAGCAGAAACTATTGGCATCGCCGTACTGACAGCGTTATTGTGGATTGCTTTATTTGCTGCTGGTGCAGTAGCCGCAGGAATGTGGCTAATACCGCCTTTGTTGCAACTCTTAGCCCGTACCGAAAGCCGAGAATTATTTTTATTAGGGGTTGTAGCCTTATGTTTGGGTATTGCTCTGTTGACAGAGCATTTGGGGCTATCTATTGAAATGGGGGCATTTGTCGCGGGTTTGATGATTTCTGAGGTGGAGTACGCCGATCAAACCTTGACTTATGTCGAACCTCTGCGAGATATCTTTGCCAGTTTATTTTTTGCCGCCATAGGCATGTTAATTGACCCAGTGTTTTTGTGGAACAACCTAGAATTGATTTTAGGGCTGGTGGCACTAGTTTTCGTAGGGAAATTTCTGATTATCACACCCCTAGTAAAACTATTCCGCTATCCTTTAAAAACAGCCATCATCGCCGGTTTGGGACTGGCACAAATTGGGGAATTTTCCTTTGTTCTGGCTAGTGAGGGGCAATCTTTGGGGCTGGTGTCCCGGCAGGTATACTTATTAATTTTGGGAACCACCGCAGTTACTCTCATGCTGACTCCCTTTGTATTGCGGTTAGTGCCATTTTTATTTAACTTTGCCGAATCAATGCCTTGGTTGAAACCGTATTTACAAGAAGATCAGGTACGGGATGTGTCGGAAGATTTGCCTTTCAAAGACCATTTGGTAGTCTGCGGTTATGGGCGAGTCGGCAAAAATTTAGTGAAGTTGTTGCTGCAACACGACATACCTGTGGTAGTAATCGACCAATCAGAGAGGAGAATTCAGCAGTTGCGTGAGGCTGGGGTGTCTTATGTATATGGCAATTGCGTGAGTTTGCATGTTCTGGAAACCGCCGGGGTGAGTCATGCCAAAGGAATGGCGATCGCACTTCCAGACCCCATGAGTACCCGTCTTTGCTTGAAACGCGCTTTGGAATTGTGCCCAGAATTAGATTTGGTTGTCCGTGCTACCCAGGATAAAAATATTGAGGTGCTGTATCAATTAGGAGCAAAAGAAGTTGTGCAACCAGAGTTTGAAGCCAGCTTAGAAATGGCAACTCATTTATTAACTAGCTTAGGCTTGTTGTCGTCTGCTGTCGTTCAACGGGAAATGCAGCAAATCCGCAACGATCATTATTTAGATTTTCGCCCAGAGCGTTCTGCCACTGAAGTTGCTCGTTATTTGCGCCAAGCAACTCGCGATCTAAATCAGCGCTGGTATCCTCTACCATCTGATTCGCCCTTAATAGGTATGAGCATAGAAGAAGCAGATATGCGCTACTTAACAGGAGCGAGTTTGATGGCAATTCGCCGCGCAAACGGCGATGAAATCGATTATCCCAATAATCAAACTCGTTTGGAAGAAGGCGATCGCTTGCTGATTGTGGGAGCAGATGAAGAACTGGCAGCCTTGGCAGAATTCGCTAAAGGACAAGCTGCCGTTCCCGGAGAAAATAGTGCTTGTCAGTGGGTTACAGTTAATGCAGATACGCCAACGCTAGGTAAAACCCTTGCAGATTTAGATATCGCCAAGCAATTTGGAGTACAGGTACAGGCGATTCGGCGCGATGGTAAATTTATCCGCTATCCTGATGACGGTATGGACTTGCAAGTTGGCGACCAAGTATTATTATGTGGTGGCTTGACAGGTCTGAGTCAACTACAACAGTTATTTGCGATCGCAACTTCACTACCCCTTTCTATCCCAGTGGTGAAAGCTGCTGAGGCAGAAGCGCTCAAAGATTTTTTGCCTGCGGATAATTGTCGGGAGTAGTTAAACCAATTCGCAATTCGCAATTCGCAATTCGCAATGACGCTCCTTCTCTACGAGACGCTACGCGAACGTCGCTAACGCAATTCGCAATTACGTGTTGTAACGGGGATTTAGATCAGACATCAACACTTGCGGCTTGATAGAAGCCGGGGATTTAAACCCCTACATTTTGTTAAGAAGATAAGACACAAAGCCCTCATGTAGAGACGCGATTTATCGCGTCTAAATAAGAAAATCTACTGCGGAAAAACCTTGACAGTATCACGGGCTATAGATAACTCCACCTTTGTACCCACAGGTAACGCCATATCTGTCATCGTCCGTGCCTGAATTTCTTTACCAGAGGGAGTTTGTAAACAATATTGGTACTCACGTCCTAAAAATCGCCGAGTGCGAACAACTACAGGCGCATCACTACTAGGCTTTAAGATAAAATCCTCTTGGCGGATCATTATTTCACCATTATCATCGGTGTGATTCGCTGTTAACTCAAAACTGCCGATTTCTGTCTCCCACAAATTACCTTGACGACGCGCGGGAAGGAAATTAGCCTGAGTGACAAATTCAGCGACGAATCTTGATGCTGGATAAGTATAAATTTCTTCTGGTGTGCCTATTTGCTCTAAAAGTCCTTGGCGCATCACACCCACTATATCTGAAATAGCTAATGCTTCTTCTTGGTCGTGAGTAACAAAAATTGCTGAAGTACCCGCCGCCTTGAGAATATCGCGCACTTCTTCTCGCAAGCGCAACCTAACTTGGATATCAAGATTGCTCAAAGGTTCATCTAAAAGCATGAGTTGGGGTTGGGGCGCTAAAGCACGGGCGAGTGCAACCCTTTGTTGCTGTCCACCTGAGAGTTCGTAAGGGTAACGTTTTTCTAAGCCTTCGAGTCTCACCAAATTAATGACTTCAGCTATGCGTTTTTGGATTTGCTGTTTATTGAAATGTTTCAACCCAAAAGCCACATTTTCTGTCACATTTAGATGGGGAAACAGGGCATAATCTTGAAAAACAACGCCGATGTCGCGCCGTTCGGCTGGGATGCAAGTAGAATTATTACAAACTATCTGCCCACCAATTTTAATTTCTCCGGCTTGCGATCGCTCAAAACCAGCAATCATTCGCAACAGCGTCGTTTTACCACAACCAGATGGGCCAAGCAATCCTAATATATCTCCTTGTTGCAACGTCAAAGATACGTTATCTACAGCAGGAAAGGCACTTTCTGCAAACTGCTTGGTGACATTTTGTAAGTCGAGAATTGCTTGTTGCATAAGGTAGATAACAGAGGAGTCGTTAGAACTTTGTTTGTACTTGGGCTTTACTTATGACTTTATCTTTTTTGACGTTCTCTTGAGATAGCACCAATAATGTTGAACCCATAGAAACTAGTAGCATAGCTAATGAAGCCGCCGCCGCATCGGCAAAATCTACATTTTCTGTAGCTTGCCAAATTTGCATTGCTAAAGTACTAAAGCCAATAGGCGCTAGCAGCATTGTGGCTGGTAGTTCTTTAATTGCTGTCAGAAATACCAGCACCCCACCACTCAACACACCCGGTTGTACCAAAGGAAGAGTAACTTCTCTTAAAGTTTGCCAAGCATTCCTACCTAAACTACGGGCTGATTCTTCTAGCTGGGGATTGACTTGCAAAAGCGAACTGCGGACTGTTCCCACTGATTGCGGTAAGAATAAAACTAAATATGCAAATATCAGCATTGGTAGAGTTTGGTACAGTGCTGGCAAATAGTTGGCACCAAAAAATACCAAAGATAAGGCAACAACAATTCCGGGAACTCCAAAACCTAAGTAAGAACAGCGCTCAATTATGGCGGTGATTTTAGTCGGGAATCTGACTGCTAAAATTGCTACTGGCAAAGCAAAGATGGTAGTAGCTAAAGCCGCTAGTCCAGCCGCGCTAATGGAGTTGAGAATGGTGGGGAATAAATTGGGGAAAGTATACCCACCGTTAAGTCCACGAATCAGCCAAAATAAAGTGATACCTACTGGCAAAACTACACCGAAGCTAGTAATTAGCAGGCAAAAGCCCAAAGCTGGCCATTTCCAAATTCCCAATTTCACAATTTTTGGTGGACGTAGAGAAGCGGAACCACGACTATAATAAGCTGCACGCGATCGCATTCGATATTCCAACCACAAAATCAGCAGCACCAATGTCACCAACATCAAAGATAAAGCTGCGGCTGAGTTCCGATTAAAACTAGTTTTATATTGCAAAAATATTGCCCTTGTAAAGGCATCAAATCGCATCAGCGAAGGTGTACCAAAGTCTCGCAAAGCATACAAAGTTACTAATAGCCCACCTGCAATCAGTGATGGTTTCAACTGTGGCAAAACTACCTTAAAAAAGGTTTCTCTGTTACCATATCCCAAACTACGAGATGCTTCTTCTAGAGATGGATCAATACCTTGTAATCCAGAACGCACACTCAGCAGCATATAGGGATAGGTAAACAAAGTAATTGCCAAAACTGTCCCAGGAAAACCATAAATAGAAGGTAATTCTTCTACTCCTAATGGTTGAAGCAACAACTGCAAAAAGCTCCCCCGTGGTGCCAAAGTTGCAATCAGCGCAAAACTGCCTACATAGCTAGGAACCGCTAAGGGTAATGTTGTCGCCACTAACCAAAAACGTCTTCCTGGTAAGTCTGTCCGCACAGTTAAAAATGCCAATGGTACGGCAATTAATGTAGAAAATAATGTTACCGTTGCCGCCATCGCCGCGCTGTTGAAAAAAACCATAATATTGCGGGGACGAGAAATCAATTCCCAAAACTCTTCCCCGCCAATACCTGCGGTGCGAATTACTAAATATAGCAATGGCAGGGCAATTGCTATTGCCACTACCCCTGCCGCTAATGTGAGAAATAATGGAGGGCGAACCGCTTTCAACTGTTACAAAACTCCTGCCTGCTGCAATAAATTCAACGTTGCTGGCAAATCATCTAAATCTGTCAAGTTAACATTGGGTGGATTGAGTTTACTGATTGGTACTTGTTTTGATGGTGCTGGAATTCCTTTTACTAAAGGATACTCATTAGTTTCTTGAGCAAAGTAATTTTGTGAACTCTGGTTGAGCAGATAATCAATTAAAGCTTCTACATCAGCTTTTTGATCTGTAGTATTAGTAATTGCTACTCCTGCCACGTTAATCATTGATCCTGCGTCTTTGCTTGTGTAGTGGTGGGCAACAGGAAAGTTAGGATCATCTTTTTTGAAGCGATATAAGTAATAATTATTCACTAAACCAAGATGAACTTCTCCCCGTCCTATAGCTTCGACGATCGCAGAGTTTTTACCGTAATCTTTGACACCATTGGCTTTCATGGCTTTGAGCCATTGGAGAGTTTTTTCATTTCCATCTAAGACTCGCATTGCGGTGATAAATGACTGAAATGAGCCGTTCGTGGGTGCCCAGCCGACTTTACCGCGCCATTTCGGATCTGTTAACTGCGAAATTGATTTCGGTAGTTCCCCTTGTTTAACTAGTTTTGTATTGTAGTCAATTACACGAGCGCGACCGGAAATTCCTAGCCAATGCCCTTTCGCGGAACGGAAGCGAGAATCAACCTTATTTAGCAGTTTAGAGGCAATCGGCTGTGTTACCTGTTTTTTCTCCAAAGTACCTAAAGCACCAGCGTCTTGAGCAAAAAACAAGTCCGCACGGCTATTTTTGCCTTCTTCCAAAAGTGCGATCGCTAACTCAGCGGTATCGCCATAACGCACTTGAATATCTTTATTTAAATCTTTTTTGGCTTTCTCAATTAAGGGGCCAATTAGTTTTTCTTCTCTGCCTGAATAAATCACGAGAGTTTTCGTTTGAGCGTCTACAGCTACCCCGATTCCCCAGCCGAGCGTTAAAGCTAGAGCTAACCCTGAAACTTTCAGCAATGGTAAACTTTTCAATCTCCAACCCTCCACCTTAATACTTACCAGGAAGTTTTTGCAATAATCTTGGTATTCTCAATCTTTACCATTAACCTGTACTGGTAAGCAATAAACTTTCTCAAAAGATTTAGATTTTTCCTACTCTTGTCAGATGAATTCCAACTTATAACAGGTTATATGACTTGTACTTGCTGCATGAGCTTGAGTGTTGTTTCTAAATCGCTAAGATTACTCAAGTCGATTTTTTGAGTTTGTTTTTTAATTTCTTGGAGAGATTTTAGTTTACCTTTGGGCGCAACAGCCGAAGTTAGAGGATACTCAAAAGTTTGATTAGCAAAGTAGTTTTGGGCATTTTCATTCAGCATGAATTCGACAAACTTTTGAGCAATATTGGGATGTTTGGCGCTGTTAAGAATTGCTACGCCTGCAACATTTACCAAGGAACCCACATCATCGGTAAAATGATGCTCCACAGGAACTTGAGGATTATCTTGTTTGATTCTTTCCAGATAATAATGATTGACAAATCCTACACCAATTTCGCCGCGAGATAAGGCTTCTACGATCGCAGTATTATTAGGATAAACTTTAGCATTGTTAGCTTTAATACCTTCTAACCATTGCCTAGCTTTGTCTTCTCCTTCTGCAACTCGTAAGGCGGTGACAAAGGATTGAAAGGAACCATTTGTAGGTGCCCAGCCAATTTTACCTTTCCACTTCGGTTCAATAAAGCCAAAAATAGATGATGGTAATTCACTCGGCTGTACTGACTTAGAGTTGTAATCTACTGTCCGCACTCTTCCACTAATACCTACCCATTTACCCTCTGGTGAACGATAGGTACTATCTACTTGATTGAGTAGGGATGTTGGTAACTCTACGACTCGATTTGCTTTTTGCATAGCTCCAAGGGCGCTAGCATCTTGGGCAAAGAAGACATCTGCGGGACTGTTTGCCCCTTCTTCCAAAATTGCTGATGCTAATTCAGCAGTATCGCCGTAGCGGACTTGTACCTTAGCATTGGTTTGTTGCTCAAATTGTTTGATAAGCTCACCAATGAGTTTTTCGTTGCGTCCTGAGTAGATTACTAGCTCTTTTTCTAATGTACCGCTAGCAGCCGTAACCGGTGTAGCTTGCCCTGATGGCGTTTCGGCAGTATTGGTGGGAGTTTGATTAGGATTACAAGCGATCGCTAATCCACCACTAGCAGTTGCTAGTCCTACTATATAGACAAATTTGCGGCGCTTCATAAGCTTTCTCCAATAGAACACACACTATTAATAAGTTTATTGAAATATATTACTATTAATTTAGGCAGTTTGCCTAATGACATTTTAATGTATTATTAGAATAAGATCAGGACTTACGCAACTGGCAAAAAATATGGTCAGTGCTTCGTGCTTCGCCCTGTCACGCAGTAATTAAATTAGACCAAACACATATGAACGTCTGGACGTTTTAGTTGCTGAATTAAATAATTGTCAAGTAAGTTGTGCTTGATTCTATAAATAGTTTGACC
>JBBSOX010000101.1:0-24835 GCA_038259325.1 Chroococcales cyanobacterium
GACTTTCAACCGCACCACTACCAAGAGGTAATTTTCGAGCCTCAACTTCGTTATACTTTAAAAGCCTTTTTCTATACGCTTTTAAAATATAATTTCGCTCTTTTACCATAATGCTACAACGCTCTCCATTCGCTTCAGATATCAATTCACCCATTTTTCTCATTAAATCTAATGCCTGCCCTTTTTTTAAAGCTTTTCGAGCTTTTTTAAACCATGATTGACGCTCATTATCTGTGCTAAAAGCAGCATCAGCAAAATCTTTTAAATGTGATGCTGCATGATAAAAATCTAATAATTGATAAGTTTCAGATGGGCATTTTAGCTTTTTTAATAAAGGAGGAATATGTATCCATATCCATTCTGCACCATCAGCAATTAATAATACCTGTTTAGCTTGACTTATACCTAAATTTACTAAATACATTTCTAAAATTTTGAGGAATTCTTTATAACCGGAATACGTGCCATCATTAGTAATAGGTATTGCCGATGTCCTAATTTTTGTACCTTGTTCATTTACTACATAAATTGTTAGTAACTTTGGCTCCATCCATTCACCGACAAAACCATGACGGTTTGTTTTGTTACTGCGTCTACCTTTTTTGTTAAACCTAATTTTAGTTCTTCCACCATCTACAGCGATTACAACTCGTTGATCTTTGAGAACATTACTATTAGATAAGTGACCCATCTCCAGATTGAATATTTTTGATTGGCGTAGATTAATACCAATTTTACCAAAAAGGTAAGTCAGGCGTTCGATTCGTTTTAAACTAACATTTATTCCCCAATCCATTAGCGTCGAACGTGCTGCATCGAAAGAACTAGCGATCGCACCATATTTTGCGATTATTGACCAGACTAAAGGGGTAATACCTTCAGACATCCCTAGCCACTTTAAGAACGGACAAAATCCTTGATTTGAGGCTTTTATTTTTTGCTCATTGAGTGAAGAATTATCAGATTCTCTACTTGTGGGATTCCGTTCAAGTACATAAGGTAAATTTAAAGTTACTTCGACATTTCCAATTGTTGTTATTTGTCGCTTTTTATAACCATGCTTTTGTGTATTTAATTTTCTCCACCCCTGTGTTTGACTAACAGAATAGTTAAGGATTTTTGGGGATCTTGAAAGGTTATATAATAAAATAGCTATACATTGACCTGCTAAAATTATTGCCTGTTCTCTAATTTCTTCTTCTCGCTCTTTCAGCTTTTTCCCATTCCACTCTGTGATATTTGTAAATTCTAAAAGTTTTGTGACTTGTGAGTGAAAACTTTTAACTGACTTGTTTAAATCAAGAGTTGCACTTATATTTTTTGCCATAAAAGGTAGACGTTAAAAACCTGGAAAAATTACTTAACGGAAATCCTACCTTGTTTTTGACCCTCATAAATTTTTGCACACATCACCACACTTAAAATTTATTCATTGCTTATGTATTAATACAGTCATAAATGTGATAAATATCTTTCAGTACTGAAGAAAGTTGTTAGCGATCGCTTGTTTTTGATCCGACTTCACAAAATCGCGTTGCTCCCGGCTTCGGTCAAATCGGCACTATTCAGACAGGCTTCAAACAATTTGGCATTAACTAAACTAACTGCCTTCAAAATAGCACGAGCAAGATAGAACTCCTCCATATTATTCCCAGTCAAGTCAGCACCACTCAAGTCAATCCCCGACAAATCTACGTCCAACTTGACTCCGGCAAAGTTTCTTTCCCCAGCAGCATATCTTCTAATCAACTCATCACGATTCACATGAGCCATAAATATTTTCCTGAACTTATTAGGACTTACGCAGTGATGTTACGAAAGTAGTTCTTTTTCCTCAAGCATTTCTCTCACTAAATGGCAAGTCTGCATTAATCGCCTCAATCTGCTGCTGCTCAAGTTGATTCACTTCCTTAATATAGGGACGTAAAATTTGTCCTAAGCGATTGTTGTAAAAGCGATGCAAACTATGATTGGGCATAGCAGGGAAACCACGCCGTTTTTTGTGACGCCCGCCCGCGCCAGGATCAAAAATTTGGATATTGTTTGCGATCGCCCACTCAATCGGCGCATAATAGCAAGCTTCAAAATGTAAGCAATCTATTTCTTGAAAACTACCCCAATAGCGTCCATAGAGTTTGTCATCTTTAAATAAACAAAAAGACATTCCTAAAGGATGAGAGTTATCTTCCTCGCTATATGCGGCAACAAACAAGACTCGATGGCGATAATCGGTGTGTAGCTGCTCAAAAAATCGCCGTGTGAGATACTTGCTACCCCACCAGCCAAACTTATCACAGGTGTCGGCATAGAATTGGTGCATCAAGGGAAACAAAGACTGAGGAATTTGATCGCCACTTAGTGGTTGCAATCGTAAACCTGCTTTCTCCACAGCTTTGCGTTCCCGCTTGATATTGCGACGCTGATTGGCGTTGAAAACTTTCAAGTAGTCATCAAAAGTTTTAAAGCTAGCATTTTCCCAGACGTAGCTGTGGTGCAGCCAAGTTGTAAAGCCATGCCGTTCTAGCATCGGACGCCATTGGGGATCGACGTAGAGAAAATGACACCCAGAAATCCGATTTTTGGAGCAAAAGGTATCAATTTCATGCACCATCAGCGCTGTGATTTCATCCTCATCTTCTCCTGGGGCAATTAAGAACCGATAACCTTCTGCTGGGGTAAATGGTGTCATTCCCAGCAATTTTGGGTAATATTGGACTCCGATGCGATCGGCTAACTCTGCCCATTGGTGATCGAAAACAAATTCACCAGAACTATGTCCTTTAAGATACAGTGGCGCAGCCGCAATCAACGTTCTATCTCGCCACAATGTCAAGTGATTTGGTAACCAACCAGTTTTAGCCGTAGTACTCTGGGAGGTTTCGAGATTGTTTAGCCACTCCCATTCTAAAAATGGCGTTTTGAGTGGCATTGCCAAAGCATTCCAGGCATTTTGGGGTACTTCAGCAATTTTGTTCGTCCAAACGACAGAATAGCGAGGCTTAATTTGTTCCACTTTTTAGGGACTGGGGACTAGGGACTGGAGACTAGGGACTGGGGACTAGGGACTGAGGAGTAGGAGGATAAGGAAAATACCCAGTACCCAATCCCCAGTTCCCAATCCCTTATTTAGCGTAATCTAATCTGCCGATCGTTGCAGGCGATAGTGCAAAAACACTTCTTGCTCCACTGTATGAACTTCTAGAAGTTGCAGCTTGGGAGCTAAATCGGATAAAAATCCTTTCCCTTCTACGGGTGTGGGTGCGGTATTACCACCTAAAATCAGCGGACAGACAGTTAGCCATAATTCATCAATTAAATCTAATTCCATTAAGGAAGCGACTAATTCACCTCCACCTAAGATCGCCAAGCGTGTTATATGTAGAGTGGCCAGATGCTTTAAAGCTGCGGAAATGTCTATTTCTCGCCTTGGTGTTTCAAAAACCAGAATTTGCTCAAATTCTGGAGGGCATTCATGGTCTTTGGTTCCTATTGAGGGAAGCGTCCTTAAACGTCCTTTCCATGAAACTGCTCCTGCTGTTGTCGTGAGTAGCCAGCGTCTAACTGGTTGCTTAAAAAATTTAATTTCCGGATTGAGGTTTGCAGAGTGTGTAGTCACTATATGAACTGGCTGTGGAGACTTCCCTCCTTGCGCCCGGATTTGCACTAGAGTTGGATCTGATATAGTAAGTGTTGTTCCGTAGGCGCGGAGAGTACCAGCACCGAATAAAACGGCATCAGAGGCCGCAATTTGTTTTTCTAAGTGTGCTTTATCAACCCTTGAACCAAACCGAGCAGGCGATCGCCTAAAATCTGCTATTTTTCCATCTGCACTCATTGCTAAAACAACTGTAGTATGAGGACGATGTTGCAACATTAAATTGATTGATTTGATAGGTTGAATATTTTCTTTGCTAGTGTGTAGATTCTCAAAAAATCCATGCCTGCAAGTTACTATTTTACAATTTCACCCCTGTATTTATATGCAACATAAATTGCGTCTACATGAAGCATATATAAAGTTTGGTATCCCACGTTTCTTTTTGAATTATAGCAATTTGTTATTTTTAAACATTGAAAATAAAATTTTGGTAATTTAATAAAATGTCTCATCTAGCTCGTCTAATTACATATCTTTGCTGTTGTGGTTTGCAGATGCAAAGTGAGACACTCGATGACTAAGCCCCGCCAATCTTCCTTTCGTCGAATTTTAGTAACGAGAATACTGCTTTTGTTCGTCCCAGTTCTACTTATAGGCGAGATTGTTGCCTTGAATAAGGCACGTTCTAGCATATTGGGAACTGCACGTCAAAATTTAACGGAAAGCTCTATCAGTAAAGGGCAAAGAATTGGAGATGCGATCGCTATTTTAAGAGCTACTTTGCTTAGTGTAAGTAAAACAACGGTGATTCCGTCGGATTCGCCTATACAAGAGCAAGAAATTCTCGCGCAGTTAAGGCAACAACTTCCAGCCAGTATTGAATGCATCCAATTAACGAATTTGTTAAGCCAGGAGATAATTGCTAATAGCTGTGGGGATCAAGCAATTGGAGAATTGACATTACCTTTGTCTAGCGACGAGATTGATGTCAAAGCAATCTTCCCGCCCAAGACAGGAATGACTGGAAAACGAAACGCACAAAATCAATTGCAAGTAGTGTTATCTGCACCAGTCTTTGATAGCCAAAGAAATTTGGTTTACAGTTTAAGTATTCAGTCTGCATTGTACCAACAAACCAGAAATCCGCCGGGATCGCTTACAGGTGCTATGGTAGTGATTGCTGAAGATGGCACAATTTTGGCGCACCCATTCACGGACTGGGTAGGAACTAATATTAATCAGCACCCAAATTCTTCTCAACTCAAGAGCATAATTAAAAATGCGATCGCAGGACAAAATGACTCGATCAACTTGTCTTTTACACAAGGTAAAGAATTAATAGCTGGCTATACGGCTATTACAAACCCGCTCACCCAACAGCAGCAGCAAAAATGGATAGTCTTAGCTGTTACTAGTGTCGATAATGCGCTTTTTGGTTTAGAGGAAATCAAACTAATCCTCATTGTTTTAACAGTTGGTTTGATTGGCGCAAGTTTGCTAGCATCCTTATACCTAGCTCCTTACTTGGCACGGCCTGTAGAAGAATTGCGTGACTACGCTCTCAATATTCACTCTCACCACGCTGCACAACCAGTTCCGCACAATTTTCAAATCCGGGAATTTAATCAACTGGCCCAAGCACTAGACCAAATGGTAGAAAGGCTCAAAGCTGGGGCAGAAGAACTAGAAATAGCTTGGAAAGAAGCAAAAACCGCTAACCAGGTTAAAAGCCAGTTTTTGGCTACGACTTCCCATGAATTGAGAAACCCATTACATACTATTATTAACTGCATTCGCGTAGTTGAAGATGGCTTATGTGATAGCCGGGAAGAAGAAATGGACTTCCTTAAACGTGCAAATGAAACAACGATTCATTTGCTAAATATTATTAATGATTTACTTGACATTTCTAAAATCGAAGCAGGCAAGCTTTCTGTAGTCACTACACCTCTTGACCTCCGACAAATATTGTTAGAGGTGATTAATTTACAATCAGTAAATGTTCAACAAAAGGGCTTGCAATTAAAATGTGAGTTAGATACTCAAGCAATACCAATTAAGGCAGACGCAGCAAAACTGAAGCAGGTGCTGATTAATGTTATTGGCAACGCCACTAAGTTCACCGACACAGGAAGCATCACCATTGCTACAGAAATTGAATCTAGTAATGGTAAATCTCAGGTGATTGTCACTGTCCAAGATACAGGTATAGGAATTGATCCCACTCAACAGCACAAACTATTTCGTCCTTTTGTGATGGTGAATGGCACAACCACACGGCAGTTTGAAGGTACTGGATTGGGGCTAGCAATTTCACGAAACTTAATCGAACTCATGGGAGGCAGCATTATTCTTGAGAGTGCGGGACTTCATCAAGGTACGACACTGCAAATTACCTTACCTTTGATTGATATCTCGTTGTTACCTGTTGCCAAGAAAGAAGAAAATGTAGAGGATCTTAGATTTTCCTCTGGGAATGAGGGGGCAAAAACAAGCCACTACCCTAGCCTACAGGAGTCTGGGAGAAGTCCCTCTTTGGAGAGCAACAAATCTGTAAAAGCAGGTGGAGACAAAGAGAAGTCCTCGAAGTTCCAGGTGTTACTGGGGAACGAGACTTATAAGATTAGTCTTTCGCCGCAGCAAACTCTCTTGGTAAGTCTTGCAAAAACAGAAGTTTATGCAAATGGGACTTCTGAAAGGTAAATCTTGCTACACTCTAATTCAGAATTCAAAAAAAGTTTGAATTTCTAAGAAGATTAAGGTTGAGAGTGCTTGTCAAGAAAAATAGGTTGGCCGCCTTGTTCAAGAGATACTGTTAGAGCAGCAAGAATTTCTACTAACTGTGTGCCTACCCAGCCAGACGAAATCTCTGAGGGAGTATTGTTGAGAACAGAGACAACAAAGCAAGAGCAAACTCGCCCCAATGGTTCCCCTGGCTCTAATTCCAGCACTATCTGCTTTTGATTTACCGGAATAAAATGATTACCCTGCTGTTCAAACTCACCATGTAGCAGTGTTAGAGGTGATAATTGCGACATTTCATCAAAAATTAAACTACCAAGGCTACCCACAATCCCCAGTCGTCGCTGCTTATCGGTATTCAGCCAGCACAAATGAATATAAGCTTGAAAGCCATCTGGGTATGTCAGTGTTAGCCATACCAGATCAGCTAGCCCTTGAGATCGGGAGTGGTGAATGGGGAGTGGGGAGTGGGTTAGTTCCCTACTCTCCAACCCCTGTAGCCACACCGTACCCGTTGCTTGAACTGTCATAGGGATTTTACCCAGCCAAGCATTAAAGATGGCAATATCGTGAATAGCTAAGTCCCACAGCGCATCAACATCTTGCCGGACAGGCCCTAAGTGGGTGCGCGTCGCATAGCCATACCGTAAATCACCTAATTTACCTGCCTGTACTACAGTTTTCCCTCGCTCAACTGCTGGGTGAAATAAATAAGTGTGGTCAACCATCAGTATTAAATGATGCTGCTCTGCTAACTGGCAAAGTTCCCGACATTCTGCGGGATCAAGAGTTAGGGGTTTTTCTGCCAAAACATGATATCCGTTTTGGAGAGCGTCTTTAATTAAAGCATAGTGAGTGGTAGCTGGAGTTGCGATCGCCACCCCTGTCAACCCTGGCACCTTCTTTAAGTCTTCCCATTGCGTTGTTAATATTACATTGTCATCTAAGTTAAACTGCTGCTTTACCGTCGCTAATCGTTCTGGATGGGGATCTACTACAGCAACTACCTTTACTTGGGGATGTGCTAAGAAATTCCGCAACAAATGTACTCCCCAACGCCCCACTCCGATGACAGCAATTTTAATTTGGTTTGTCATTAGTTATTAGTCATTTGTCATTAGTCATTAGTCATTAGTCATTTGTCATTAGTATGCAAGGGACTAGGGACAAATGACCACTGACAACTAACTGAATATCAGTTAGGGACTTCCAGAAAATAAATTATCCAATTTACTCAGATAATATTTTTCTTTCTCCCCCTGCTCCCAGCTAAGTGCCTCCTGCCTACACCGCCATAGGATATTTTTTTAGTTGGAAGTCCCTTACCAGCCGTATTTTTGCTTTAAGGGTTTTCCGGTTGAGGAATTGCTAAAAAGGCTACTTTAGCTGCGGCTTGTTCAGCAGTTTTGATTGATCGCCCTTTACCTTCTCCTAGCTTATTTCCGTGTAGCCAAACTTCAGCCACGAAACGTTCTTGATTGCGGTGCGGTTGAGTGACTTCTACAACCCGATACTCTGGTAAAACTTTAAATTGTGCCTGAGTCCATTCTTGGAGAGCAGCTTTGTAATTAAGTCTAGCAGGATCAAGGCGAATTTCTGTCGTTAGTTGTTGGAAGTGGGGATCTAGCCAAGAGCGGATCAGTTCTAGATTTTGAGTGCTTAAGTAAAGCGCACCCAAAACTGCTTCAAAAGCATCTGCCAGCCGCGACTCTTGACCAACTTTATCAGCGGTAGCACTACCAGCGACTAGTAAGTATAACTCCAAACCATAAACTCTGGCCAATTGGGCGAGGATGCGATCGCTCACCAACACCGAACGAATTGCCGCAAAATCCCCTACTGGACAATCGGGATAATTTTCCCATAACACAACAGCCGACACCAGGCGCACCACCGCATCGCCAACAAACTCCAGTTGTTCATAATTTGCCGACTCAGAAACAGTGGGATGAGTTAGCGCTAAATCCAGCAGCTCCCACTTTATAGGTGCTTCTAGGGGCAAACCTAATTTTTGGACTAAACTTTCGAGTTGCCGTTGACGGCGTGGATAAGCAAGGGGCATTAGGGGCAGCAGGGGAAAAATATTAACTTCTAACTCTTGTACAGACGCGATTCATCGCGTCTCTTCTAACTCAGCAATAAAAAAGGGGGGAGAGAGCAGGACATAAGCCGGGTTCTGTTCTCTTGCGAGGGCAGTTATCTATCTGGGACGCTTGTTACCAAACGCCTCTAGCGGCTCTCATTGAGCGGAACTGGTAAAAGACCAACCGTAGTTCCTATCGCCTTGCTCCCAACCGGGGTTTACCGAGCCAGCACCTCTCGATACTGCTGGTGCGCTCTTACCGCACCTTTGCACCCTTACCAGGGGTTGGGGATTGGGGATTAGGAATTGGGGATTGGGAAAATTCTTACCCAGTCCCCAGTCCCTATTCCCTAGTCCCCAGTCCTGGCGGTATCTTTCTGTGGCACTATCCTCACGATCGCTCGCACTGGACGTTATCCAGCAAGTTTGGTCTTTCGGGAGTCCGGACTTTCCTCAAACCAGTACACTATGACTGATCTGCAACCGCCTGCGTCTACTCTCTCCTTAGATCCAGTGTACTGTTGACGTAGCATGTTGACATGGCATTACTTTTTTTTATTCCAAGGTAGAGCGTAAGTCCAAGGTAGTTTCCTAACTGTGAAAGGACAATTGATAATGCTAATGGGAGGAAAATCACGACCTGGGGCTAGACCTAAACGCACCTCAGATATCCGTAGCACCAATTGCAGGGAAAAGTCCAACTCCTTTCTTCTATTAATAAAGTCGTTGTACAATTTTTTTTGCCCTTTTTGCAGCCCGTTGATATCAATTAGTGGTTTTTTGGCTGAATAGGTTCCAGCTACTTGATCCCGCTCGAATACATCTTCTGCTGTCACCGTTTCAGAAAGTGTTTTCTTGGGGGCAATCAAGCTAGGACTTTGGGGCACAGCTAAGTCGCGGGTTAAGTCTGGTGATTTCCGAATCACGCGGCGCGATTGCTTGCTATGCTCAACTACTAAAGAACTGTTGTCCCAGTCAACATATACAGCAACATTATCAGATTTATTTTCAATACTAATTCCTAAATCTTTCAAATCGTCAATTGGGTATGAAGATTTGAGTTTAAAGGAAATCCCAATTTTATCGTCGAGATTTTGTTCTTTGAGTTGCTCGTCAACGATTCCTTTTTTAAACTCAAACTTAATTTGATCATCGATGGATTCAACCATGCGGTTAAAAACGTAGGAAACACCGATAATATAAATCGTTAAAACTACTAAATTCTGGTCGCTACTCCTCATAACTTAAAATATTAACTCCCGGTGCTAATGAATGTAGATTTGACTTATCGTCAATCTAAAATTTTTAATTACGCTTGATGGTTACAGAATTTTGCAGCCAGCCTCGTCGCCAAAAAAAGAATAGTAAACCAAGTGCGATCGCTAGCATCACTGCCAAGCAAATTGGGTAGCCCCAATACCAATTCAACTCAGGCATATTATATGGCGATTTTTCAGTATTGAAATTCATACCATATATTCCTGCAACAAAGGTCAGTGGAATAAAAATTGATGAAACCACCGTTAGTACTTTCATGATTTCATTCATTTTGTTGCTCACTGCCGAAAGGTAAACATCCATTAATCCGGATGCTAGTTCTCGATAAGTTTCCACCATATCCATCACTTGCACAGTATGGTCATAACAATCTCGCAGGTAGATTCGTACCTCCTCACCAATCAGTTCACTACCATCTCGAATCAAAGAATTAATGGCATCCCGCTGGGGCCAGATAGCACGACGTAGTTGCAGTAATTCTCGCCTAATTTGATAAATATTTTGTAGTGTTTGTGGGGTAGGTTTGACTATTACCTCCTCTTCCAACTCTTCAATTCGTTCCCCATAAAGCTCCAGCACCGGGAAAAAGCCATCAATAATTGCATCTAACACAGCGTAAGCTAAATAATCGGCTCCCTGTTTGCGAATGATCCCTTTGTTTTTTTCAATTCGCGATCGCACCGCTTCAAAGCAATCATGCTCTGGTTCTTCTTGCACTGTCAGCAAATAATTTTTCCCTAATATCAAACTTACTTGCTCGCTGTGAAAACCACATATTCTTTCCTTTGGTACTACCATGCGGGCAATGAATAGCAATTGGTCTTCATAATCCTCTGTTTTGGGACGCTCCGGGACATTGACTACATCTTCTAAAACTAACGGATGTAACTCAAAAACGTTACCCATTCGCTGTAATATATCTTGACTGCCTAAACCTTGTACGTCTACCCAAGAAATCGATTCCATCTCCAGATATGGGATGCATTCTTCTGGGGTTGCTATTTGTTTGCGGATGAAATTGGTTTGATTATAGTCAATCAATAAAATTATCGGTGGTGGAGCATCTGCATCAATAAAAATTGTTCCAGGTATAGCCCCTGGTTGGTGATAAAACTCATCTTCATGTCGCTTCTTTACTATTTTGGAAAGGAGACGCAGTTTTCGTGGCATGCGATATTACCTAATACTTATTAGTCATTAGTCATTAGTCATTAGTAAAAATAATTAGCTAATGACTAATAACCGATTACACATAATTTTACAAAAATTAATATAAAGACGGTAATTTCTAGATTAAGCAATTATTTAGGTTGCTAATTTGGTCATCAACATTTTGTTAATATTCAGTTGTAAGGGCACAGCATTGCTCATTGGTGTCAACTTAACGTGAAAACCATGTCCCGCAAGGAACTGAAGTTCCAAGAATAATAGCTCAAGTCATCTAAAGATGACTAAATAATCCGAAAAATCCTTAGTCTACTTCAGTAGACTTTAGCTAAAAGCCAAAGAACTTTAGTTCGAGGCGGGCGAGTCAGCTAACAGTTAAGCTACTTTTAGCTTAAGTTGACACGTATGAGCATTGCTGTGCCCCTACGATATGTGTGGTTTAAATAGATGAAAACTGCTGTAAGTTTATTTACGTTCAATGAGTTAACAGCAATACAGATAACATATTGCTTCTGAATCAGCAATGGTAAGTATAAAAAAACAGTTTGCCTTGGTAAGACAAACTGCTGAAAAATATTTATCTGGGTGAGCAGAAGTTAGAACATGCCCATGCCGCCCATGCCGCCCATGCCACCCATACCACCCATGCCGCCCATGCCACCCATACCGCCCATATCAGGGGCAGCAGCAGCGGATTTCTTCTCCGGCTTTTCAACAACGATCGCTTCGGTGGTTAAGACCAAACCAGCAATGGAACCAGCGTTTTGCAAAGCTGAACGCACGACTTTGGCAGGGTCAATAATACCAGCAGCAATCAAGTCTTCAAATTCGCCGGTAGCGGCGTTGTAGCCAATATTAAAGTCGCTATCCCGAACTTTCGAGACAATCACAGAACCTTCAGCGCCAGCATTGTCTGCTATTTGGCGCAAGGGGGCTTCTAGCGCTCGTCCGACAATATCAGCCCCAATTCTTTCTTCCTCATTTTGTAGGGTCTTTTTAATCTCTTCTACCTTCTTAGCTAAGTGAATTAGAGTTGTCCCACCGCCAGGAACAATACCTTCTTCCACAGCAGCTTTAGTAGCGTTCAGCGCGTCTTCAATCCGCAGTTTACGGTCTTTGAGTTCGGTTTCGGTTGCCGCACCCACTTTAATTACTGCAACACCGCCAGCGAGCTTGGCGATGCGTTCTTGCAGTTTTTCTTGATCGTACTCAGAATCGGTTTCTTCCAACTGCCTGCGAATTTGAGCAATCCGCTTTTGTACCTCTGGCTTGGTGACACTGCCAGCTACAATGGTGGTGCTTTCTTTGTCAATGGTGATTTTGCGAGCAGTTCCCAGCGCTTCTAGAGAAGCGGTATCTAGACTTAAGCCGATTTCTTCAGAAATCAACTGTCCATCGGTGAGAATAGCAATATCTTCTAACAAAGCTTTGCGGCGATCGCCAAATCCAGGCGCTTTGATTGCAGCCACAGCCAGTACACCCCGTGCTTTGTTCACTACCAAAGTTGCCAAAGCATCACCTTCGACATCTTCAGCGATGATCAGCAAGGGCTGACCAGAACGGGCGACTTTTTCCAACACCGGGACTAAATCTTGGATGCTGCTGATTTTTTTGTCAGTAACCAAGATCCGGGCGTTTTCAAATTCGACTATTTGCCGCTCGTTGTTGGTGACGAAGTAGGGTGAAATGTAACCCCTGTCAATCTGCATCCCCTCAACTACTTCTAGTTCAGTGGTGAGAGATTTAGATTCTTCAACGGTAATGACACCATCTTTGGTGACTTTTTCCATTGCTTGGGCTAACATTTGACCAACTTCTTCATCATTACCAGCAGAGACTGTGGCAACTTGAGCGATCGCACTTCCTTCTACTGGCTTGGCTATCTTGGCAATTTCTAGTACCAATGCCTCAATAGTTTTGTCGATCCCGCGCTTCAAACTAACCGGGTTACTACCCGCCGCGACGTTCTTCAAACCTTCCCGAATCAAGGCTTGTGCTAAAACAGTTGCGGTGGTAGTGCCATCCCCAGCGACATCTTTAGTTTTTGAGGCTACTTCCTGGATGAGTCTTGCACCAGTATTTTCCAAAGGATCTTCTAATTCAATTTCCTTGGCAACAGTGATACCATCGTTGACAATTTGAGGTGCGCCAAATTTTTTCTCTAAAAGGACATTGCGACCTTTGGGCCCCAAGGTGATTTTTACGGCATCGGCAAGGGCGTTAACACCCCTTTCTAGAGCTCGCCGCGATTCCTCGTCAAATGCAATAATTTTCGCCATGTTTTATTTCTCTAGCGCTTCCATTAGACAATTTAGCACTCACAGCGCCAGAGTGCTAATCTCCCAAGCGGCTCAAATTAAAAATGGAAATAAAAAAATTGATTAATATACAGGTGATGCTCATATTACATACAGGCAGTAATGCTTGAATTGGGAGATGAATCTAGTAGACAACTCCCTTAAGTCCCTCGGTATTGCCGACCCTAGCGGCACCGGCTGGTTGGCAGTAGTATTTACGTTCCTTTTGGCTTGGCTTGTAACGTGGCGTTTAATTCCGACAGTACGCAAATTCGCCTTGCGGGTAGGTTGGGCTGACCAACCCAACGCACGGCGGCTTAACCGAGAACCTTTACCCAATGCAGGAGGGCTGGCTATCTACGCGGGTGTGATTGCCGCACTCGTATTAGCTAGCCTTTTACGACCTATCGAACTCCAAAACGTATTGGCTCAGGTGCTCACTATTCTGTTGGGGGGTTCGATATTAGTCCTTGTGGGCTTTATCGACGATCAGTTCGGCTTACCGCCCTCTGTTCGTTTGTGGGCGCAAATTCTCACGGCACTTTTACTGGTAGCTAATGGTATCAGTATTAATGTCATGTTTGGCACTCCCATAGACTCGCTCCTGTCTACGTTGTTAACAGTACTTTGGGTAGTAGGGATTACCAACGCCATCAACTTGATGGATGGTATGGATGGTTTGGCGGGAGGAATCAGTTTTATTACTGCCATGAGTTTATTGGGCGTTGCAGCCCAGTTTAATAATCGTGCAGCAGCAATTTTGGTACTCGCAGCCTTGGCAGGTGCGGCACTGGGCTTTTTACGTCACAACTTTTATCCCTCGCGGATCATTATGGGTGATGCCGGAGCATACTTTTTCGGCTATGTACTGGCAGCAACTAGTATTTTAGGCAAACTTCAACAAAACACAGTTTATGCGTTAATTCCCACGGTTTTATTTCTATTATTGCCAGTATTAGACACCACTCAAGTATTTGTGCGACGGCTATTAGCAGGAAATAACCCTCTCAGTACTCCTGGCAAAGACCATTTGCACCACCGCTTACTCGCTTGGGGACTCTCCCAGCGCCATGCTGCGTTCACACTTTGGTCAATTACCTTAGTTTTCAACTTGCTGGCGATGAGAGTACAAGGCATGAGTTTGGCTGTGATACTGACTACCGCTAGTAGCATTATTCTTCTTTTGGGCTTTACTATCTGGCAAAGGATACGCCAACAGCCTTAGTTGCTTGCCGGGTGGGTTAAGCGCGATCGCTTCGTCTTTACCCACCACCGAACACCATAAGTTAGGAGTCCAAAGGCCAATTTGGTGGTCTTTTTGTCTTATCCAACGCTTCTTCAAGCATCTGGTTTGCGTCTTGGGACATCTTTCTGCTTTTGTCAATCGTGAACTTGGGCAGATGATTTGACTACTTTTTTGGTGGATGATTACCTTGGTTTTTTTAGAAGTTGAAAACTCGATTTACGAGAGTGAGCTACCTGAAATAAAATCAGGTGCGTTACGCTTTTGGGGTAACACACCCTACGAAAATGCTGTAGATGCGGTGAATTGTGTCTCTACTTATACCGATTCAATTAATGATTGCAACACATCCTTGGGTAAAGACGCGATGAATCGCGTCTCTACAAATGGTGTATTTGTCGCATTGTTTTTTTAAATTGGTATTATGCCATAACCATACCGCCATCGACGTTAAAGACTTGTCCGGTGATGTAGTTGGCGGCGGGATCGGCGGCGAGAAAGCGCACCATCCCAGCGACTTCTTCAGGTTGACCGAAGCGACCTAGTGGAATGTATTTCAGAATATCTTCGGGGTTGTTGAGATCGCTGGTCATGTCGGTGGTGATGAATCCAGGGGCGACGGCGTTGACGGTGATGCCGCGTGTAGCTAGTTCTTTAGCAACGCTTTTAGTGAAGCCGATTACACCTGCTTTAGCGGCGCTGTAGTTGGACTGACCTGGGTTGCCCATTTGCCCAGCAACAGAGGTAATGTTGATAATCCGCCCCGATCGCTGCTTTAGCATAATTTTACTGACGGCGCGTGTACATAAGAAAACACCAGTTAAATTAAGGTCTATCACAGCTTGCCAATCTTCTGGCTTCAAACGTAAAAGCAGTGTGTCACGAGTAATACCTGCGTTGTTAACTAAGATATCCACACGGCTGAATTTTTCTATAACGGTGTTAACTAGTGTGTCTACTTGATCGCTTTTAGAAACGTCAGCCTGGATAGCGATCGCTTTCCCTCCCGCTTCTGTAATTTCTGTAACAACTGCCTCAGCAGCAGCGCTAGAACTGGCATAATTGACAACTGCGATCGCTCCCTGTGTAGCTAATTCAATTGCGATCGCTCGACCAATTCCTCGTGATGCACCTGTGACAATTGCGACTTTATCTTGTAATAGTGTCATTTAATGTTCCTCAATCTTAGAAATACCGCGCTAATTATCTTATGGTGATTTCGGGAACATCTGAATATTGTCTGGATAATTAAATATCTATAGTTATTTGCTTGGTCAGGATACGTTTAAATACATATTGAATTCACATACACAAACAAGAACAATATACGGATTTTATTATAATTATTTAATATTTTTTGCTAGCAAATCATTCTATATTGATTAATTTAATCCTTTTCCAACAAAAACCCATGAACCTATACCGCTTTTATTTTCTAAGAATTACTATTGAAACAAACAATTGAAAATCGGTGTGTATCACATGGCAACTAAAAAGCAATTTAACAGCTTTGAAGAGATGCTGTCTGCTTCTGATGTACCTGTATTAGTAGATTTTTACGCTGACTGGTGTGGCCCATGCCAAATGATGGTGCCAATTTTAGAGCAAGTCAATGCCCAACTTAAGGATCGTCTGCGGATTGTCAAAATTGACACTGAAAAATACACAGATTTGGCTACTCAGTATCAAATTGCCGCTCTACCAACCTTAGTACTATTTAAGCAGGGTCAGCCTATAGATCGGATAGAGGGAGTGATGCAAGCACCGCAGTTAGTGCAATATCTACAAACAAAGGTTTAAGCTAACACTTAAAATTTGGATTTTAGGTGCTAGAGGCGCGGAATATCGCGTCTTTTTTAATGGGGACGCACAGCTTGTAGCCCTACCAATCAACGTGTAAAATCTTAAGTAAATATTAAGCATATCTACTTATACGTCTAGAGAAAGTAGTTTAAAAATTGAGAGGGATATATTGTATAGATATAACAAAATATCTTGACAAGTAAAGCAATATATGAATTACAAGCAGCAAAAATCTGATAAAGCCTATATTTGGGTGAATATTGATTTTGATAAAGTTAAACATAGAATAGATGCGGTGACTTGCCAGATTGAGAGGGTTATCCAAAAGCACCAACTGTAAATCAGGCAAAAGAAATAATTAGCTTATCTGTAGGGCGATGTCTATGATGAGCTACACCTACATAATTTATTTTTAGTGTAACGTAGACGTATCCCAAGGTAGGCAGCGCACCAGTTTTGCACAACAGATTTTAGGCAAAGCAACTATTATTAGTAGACATCTCCAGAAATTAAATATGCGTTACCCAGAACCCTTGTAGAGACGTAGCACTGCTACGTCTCTACTTTTTCGGAGATGTCTAGTGGCATCGCACCACTTTTGCACAGCATATTTTAGTCCACAATTTCTCTGAGGGACTTCCAGAAAATAAATTATCCAATTACTTCTTCGCCATCAAACTCATTGAACCGACGCTGCCAAACCAAGGCAGCAAAGAGTTCTTGAGGAGAATAGGATTTCGCAATCGATTGGATTTTGCCTAAATCAAGCATCACATTGACAGTAAGTAATATTTTTAACAAAACATTTGTAACTACCCTTGCAGTTTATTTACCCAGTGGCTGCTATTCTTATAGTTACTTCGGTCTGTCATAGCAGATAGATTATCCTCAATAATGTTTCATTTATTAGCGCTCATATACCATCGTGGTAATGTGGGTGCTTTTACTTTATGAGAAGAATTCAGGAGCGATGCCCTGAGCTTGCCGTAAAGCCTGCGGCATAGCTACGCTTAGGGCGCAGCCTCTCGTAGAGAAGGGTCAGGAGTCAGAATGGGCTAAACCTTAGCTATCCGCTAACAGAATTGAATTGGAGTCCGACTGGGTAATGAATATTGGTTTAAAACCTTGCCCACAAGTGGCGCGAAAAAAATTAAAATATTCTCGCCTTAAAACTCATCCCTTTATGGGTAGAGTATTCTGAATTCTGAATTCTGAATTCTGACTCCTGTTTTATCGCTCATGGCAAAAATCTGGTTTGATTTTTAGGCGATGTCTGGTGTTTAATACACTAAGCTGACACTGAAGCTTTAACTTGACCAAAACGGCGATCGCGTCTTTGGTAGCTCAACAAAGCTTGATAAAATGCTTCTCTATTAAAATCTAGCCAAAGAATATCGGTGAAATACATTTCTGTATACGCCATTTGCCACAGGAGAAAATTACTCAATCGCATCTCACCACTAGTACGAATCAGTAAATCTGGTTCTGGAGTATCTGCCGTATAGAGATGTTGTTCTACAATACTTTCATTCACTTCTTGGGGACTAAGTTCGCCCTGTTGCACGAGTTGAGCTACTTGACGGCAAACTCTGGTAATTTCGTTGCGGCTCCCGTAGTTGACTGCAACAGTAAAATGGATTGCTTGATTGTTCAAGGTCTCTGTCATTGAACGTTCCATTTCCGTCTGTAGAGACTTGGGTAAAGCCGATAAATCTCCAATAAATGAGATTTGTACTCCTTCTTGATGCATTTGAGCCAACTCGCGGTGTAGTAATCGCTCAAACAAATGCATCAGAAAATCCACTTCTTCAACGGGACGCTGCCAATTTTCTGTTGAGAAAGCATAGGCTGTTAACGCTTTGATTCCCCAATTTGCTGCACAGTTGATCAACGATCCAAAAGGAACACTGTCAAACTTCATCAATATTGATCTGCCGACAGATTTAGAGGTCTTGATTCACCAAGAGTCAGGCAATAATTTGCATATCGTTCTGCCGGCGTTCGACGCACCCCAGAAACCAGAAATGGATATAGCAGATGATGAAATTTTAGCCGGATGTACTTGGGGAGCTAACTGTCAAAGTTCTATAGGCTAAAACAGAATCATCAGAGCAGGGTTAATATAGTTGGCTCATTTTTGCGGATGGTGTAGTTACCACTCAAGAGCAAGAACTTCTGGACTTCATGAGTCGGCTAAAGGAGGATCAGGGACTTCAGAGTACCCTGAAAAATGACATAGCAGCTCTCACGAAAAAATAGAAAGTCTCCAAGTCGTGGTTAAGTCCGGTGTTGGTTTTTTCCACCAAGCGGGACTCAATTACCAAGCGATCTGTTATGTCGTTTTGCAAGAATTTCTATAACCCGCTCTAGCTAGTGTTTTTCTAATTTTTTGCAAAACAACTAAATACCTTGAGAAAAATAAGGAGTAGCAACAATGACAACTTTACTTAACGAAAATTTGCAGGCTGAGTTAGCTGAAAGAGCAGCAAAAGATCCCCAATTTGCTGCACAGTTGATCAACGATCCAAAAGGAACACTGTCAAACTTCATCAATATTGATCTGCCGACAGATTTAGAGGTCTTGATTCACCAAGAGTCAGGTAATAATTTGCATATCGTTCTGCCTGCATTCGACGCACCTCAGAAGCCAGAAATGGATATAGCAGATGATGAAATTTTAGCCGGATGTACTTGGGGAGCTAACTGTCAAAGTTCTATAGGCTAAAACAGAATCATCAGAGCAGGGTTAATTTATTTGATTTTGGAAACCTTAAAATTTATGTTCGTGCATATTTAGGTTAAGCCAAACTTGAATGCATTGGTTCTGTTTTTAAGAGAGCGAGACGAAGCGTATAACTAAGTTTTGCTCTCTATATTTAGCTAAAGGCAGAAATGATAAAAAATATAGAGAGAATCAGGATGTCATTGCCCGAGTTTAATCGTAGTGCTGCATCTGCCCGTAGGTTTCGCTCTTATAATATTGGGATTGCTAAAACCGGAACAAACTCTATTGCTGCCATATTTGGACAATATAGAGCCGGACACGAATTTATGTTCCAGGAAACTGTTGAGCAAATAGCAGCATGGCAGGAAGGACTGATTTCGCTAGAGTCTTTTAAAGCTTACGTTCTTTACCGTGACCAACAAGGCGGTCTGGAAATGGATTCTGCTACTTTTAACCATCACTATTTAGATATTTTAATACAAGAGTTTTCCGAAGCAAAATTCATTTTTACTGTTCTAGACTGTTATTCTTGGCTAAACTCTATTGTAAATATGAGCCTGAGTAGCGGTAATAGCATCCCAGACTGGATGTTAAAGTACGGTAAGTTTTTTATCGGCTATGAAGTTGATCGAACTACAATTAGCTCTTCCCAATCGATACTGGATAAATTGCCAACTGCAATCGATAAATTACTAGAGTACTGGGAAAAAAGTAACCAGCGTATCCTAGATTTGCTGCCACCAGAACGTTCTCTGATAGTCCCAACCCATAAAATTTCAGAGTCCCTTGAGCAAATAGCAAATTTGGTTGGCGTTTCATCTCAGTCTATGGTTGAGGAAGCCAAGCATTCTAATCAAGCGCCTCCAGGTTACGATTGGCTACAGTATATAGACCAAGATTTGCTGGAAGAACGCTGTTCTTTCTACTGCGGCTCTCTCATGGAGCGGTTGTTTCCCGATCTGATGGAGGCAAGAAGATGAATGCTCCACCCCAGACATTGGATAGCTATTTCGAGGTATTGGAGCTTAATATTAATCCAACTTTAATCTCTGCTGAGTATGTATCTGCTATTCGACGAGTAGCTGGTTTGTTTCCTACTTTCGTTCCGAATGTGTTTGGCTTTGAATCTCGGCTCAACAGCAAATCGGGACGCACGGATTTTGCCATAAACATGACAGCAAAAGGTAGCGAATTACTTGCCTGGAAACTGTTTGACCAATCCCTGCCAGAGATATTCCGCCGAGACGAGAAGTGGAGTCAAGTGAGCCATTTTTTCCAAAAATGGGGAGAGACGAACGAATCGCCATTTGCAGATGCCAACAGCGTGTAGTTGGAATTTGATATGGATCGGCTTTCGATGGCGGAACTTGTCCCCAGTGTCATATTATTTGCTTATTGGCTAGATAATATGGAAAGTAAAATGGTAGTTCAACGTCCTCTAAGTTGGCTGATGAGAACTGCCCTACCGATTCTTCGAGGTAGTCCACTGCCAGATTATCTAGAGCGTAATTTTTTGCAGTGCTTGGAGTTGGCTATGCCTGCCTTATATTTTCAGGTTGGCACTATGCTCTCTAGAAAAATGGACGTGCTCAGATTATGTATTTTTAACATTACGGGGGATGAGATTAGCAATTTTTTATCTCGCATTGGCGTTCAGGGGAGTTTGGGAGAAATAGAGTCTGCGATCGCCGACTTTGCAGGCTTAGTAGACTCCCTCTGCTTGCACTTAGACATTGGTGAGGTTATTTACCCACGCATTGGACTAGAACTCCTATACGACAACCTTCACCCTTGGAAGCGCCAGCCCAATAAAGAAATCCGATGGTTCCAGTTGTTCGATAAGCTTGTGGAGCGTGGTTTGTGTACACCTGAAAAGCGAGAGGCGTTACTCGCCTGGCCGGGCTACATACCCATTAGCCAATCTTCAGGAGGGCAAGAGTTGAACTCAACGCCTAATGGGCTTTTATTACGGGGGTTGCAGCATATTAAACTTGTGTTTTGCCCAAATCAACCCCCAGAAGCAAAAGCCTACTTTGGTGCAGCCTTTAATCCTTTGGCTAGCAAGAGCGCGTAATTCAACAAAAACCTCATGACAAATTGTGTAGAGATAGGTAAGCAGTATCTCCATCATCCTGTGGGTAAAGCCGTCACCTTTTTGTTGCAGGCGCGGGACAAGGGAGGGTGGTGGAAAGATTTTTTCACACCCGCAGGTGTCAGCGATGCTTGGGTGACTGGATTTGTGGGGACTATCCTAGTTCGCATACCAGATGCTAGTGCAAGAGAAGCAGCCCATGCCGCTTGGCAGCTTTTGGAACAACGAGAAACCGACGTGGGCGGCTGGGGATACCACGCAAAAGTTCCAGCAGATGCAGATACAACCCTTTGGAGTTTGCAGTTGGCTGAAGCACTGGAACTAGGTCATTCAGCACGCTGCCAGCAAGCTTACGCTTTTCTTTTACGTCACCTCAAAAGCAATGGTGGCGTCTCTACCTACGAGCAGGAATCCCCGATCCGCAAGTACATTGGTTTGCCTGAAGGAATCATTTCCTTTCAGGGATGGTGTGCTGCCCATACCTGCGTGACGGCAGCAGCAGCCTCTTTACCGGAGTTGAGCAAACAAATTCTTCCCTATCTGCGGCAGAGGCAAGAAGCTAATGGGAGATGGTGCAGCTACTGGTGGTTTGAGGATGAGTACTGCACAGCTTTGGCCGCCACAGCTTTAGCGCTGCATGGGCAAGAAGATAGCGATCGCCAGCAGGTAGAAAAAGCCGTTAGCTGGGCTGTGGGGCGGTTGCAGCAGCTACAGAGTGCAAAGCAGCCTGTGGAATTTGCTATTGCTTGGTGTTTACAACTGCTGACACTGGCAAAAGATTTAACCTCTGTCCGCGAGACTTGTCTGGAAGGCGTGCAATACCTGATTGATAACCAAAGAGCAAACGGTTCTTGGCAACCATCCGCCAGATTGCGCGTACCGCGTCCCGATACGGTAAATCCAGAATCTGTTGAGAATTGGAAACTGTGGACGGGAAAATTCGCTGCCCCTCTGACTCTGGAAAAGGTTCTGGAAAATACCTTTAATCTTTACTCTCTCGATCAGAATGGCATTTTTACCACGGCAACTGTACTGCAAGCATTGCAGCGCGTTAGTGAGTTGGGGTTGTGGAACCATGAATAAACAGATATTGAACAGTAAAGAACATCTCATGGGGGTGCAGGAAGTGGAAAACTTACCTGAGCTCTCGCACAGATGTTGTTTGTTGATCGCACAGGTTGAACAGTATCGTCAAGACGGTCATCTCGTCGTTCCTCAAGCCTTAGCGCCTGCGGATGTCGCCGCCTATCGTCCCTTTCTCGTCGAGGTAGCTAACCGAGAACTGGCAAAGCTCAATGACTCCGAACGAGCGGTAGGCACCAGTGGTTCCACCTTTGTCTACGATCTGCGAGAGGTACATCAGGCTGTATGGCATTTGATCACATCTGTTGCGATCGCTATCTAAACAAGATGTTGCCTTTCGCCGCGCATTACCAGCAGGTTTTATCCGCGACAGCCAGATCAAAAACTCTTTAGAAGCACAATTTCAGGAACTGCTGCAATTTCTAGTCACCTAAGCCAAGCTAGAATCCGGCATTGAAAAACTCACTGATAGTCTTCTAGAAAATATGAAAAATCCCTTGCCAGATGGATATTTTTGGCGCATCGACAATCTGAGTCAGATGAATTTAGAAACTATTGTCCAGAAAAGAAAAGGAACTCTATTCAACATCATCCGTGAGAGGTTAAGATAAAGTGCATTTTGTCAACCAGTTAAAATACTCAAAATAATTTTATTGACAATGATAATCGTGCGGGTGGGAGGTGGAAGGAGGCGAGCGTCGTTCGCCTCCTTCCACCTCTATTTGATTATCATTATCTTTAACGTCTTTGACAACTTAAATAAGATATGAAAAGGTATTGTAACGAGAGAATAACTTTGTCAAAATTGGGCTTAATTCTTAGGTAAATTCAATTATCAAACGAGGTAATGAAAATTTGGTTTACCGCCATGCCCAAGCGATCAAAACAAAACTCTGACCACCCACACCGACATCATACTCCTACTATAGATAATGAAGCGATCGCTAAACACTTGGAAGCTTTATTAACCCCAGCAGTTTTTGCCCAACAAAAATATTATAAACAGTTAGGATTACGAGACAGAGTTCTCAATTTATCTTTAATGGTAGCAGCAGTATTAACACTGTTGTGGCGACAAGTTCCTGGCGTTCAAGAGTTGAATCGTCTGTTAGCAGGAGAAGGTTTATTATGGTGTCCTGTTACTAAAGTTGCTCAACAGTCTTTGTCAGAAAGATTTTTAGTATTTCCTTCGGAATTATTTGAGCGGACGTTTAAAGATTTATTGCCGAAATTGCAATTTAATTGGCAACAAAGATTCAGGCGACCATTGCCAGATAGTGTGAAATTTTCACTTGATAGTTTTGAACGAATATGGATAGCTGATGGGTCTACATTGGAGGCTCTATTTAGGAAGCTAAAAAGCCTGGAACACTTGAAAACAGGGCAACTAGCGGGTAAGATTTGTACAGTTATTGATTTGGTTAATCGTTTACCTGTCGAGGTTTGGTTTCACACAAACCCCGCCGCATCAGAGACGAATTTTGAAGCCCCATTACTGAATTTGCTCCCTGCCAAAACTCTGATTTTACTTGACAGAGGTTTTTACCATTTCCAGTTTTTACAACAACTGATTAATCAAGAAGTCCATTTTATTACTCGTTTAAAAGCCAAAGCGTCTATTAAATACTTAAAAATTTTTAGCTATGATCATTTACTTAAAGACCGATTGATTCAACTTGGTACTGCTCGTCGTGGCGCACCAGTACTGACTTTACGTTTAATCGAGATAAAGGTTGGTAAAACTAGCTATTCTTATATTACTTCTGTTCTCGACCCACGAATATTACCTCCCTACGTCGTCGCTGATTTATATCGACGAAGATGGAGAATTGAAGAGGCTTTTTACGTGGTTAAACGTTTATTGGGACTGTCTTATTTATGGACTGGTTCTATTAATGGTGTCAAGCTACAAGTCTGGGCAACTTGGTTATTTTATGCTGTTTTAGTTGATTTGGGGGACGCGGTAGCTGATGAATTAGCTTTACCATTTGACCGCATTTCTTTGGAGATGATATTTCGTGGTTTGTACCATTTTAGTGTTGCCTATGACAAAGGTAAGGCGGATGACCCTATTAAGTACTTCGCTGCAAAAGAGAATCAAGATTTAGGAGTTGTTAAAGCGCTGCGAAAACCAGTCTCCAAGCTGGATTTATCCCCTTTTCCTGCACCCTCTTGACAAAAGTGCAATCACTCTAACCTCTCACCGATGATTCAACATCATCCCGCACGAAAATTCAATCACAGTTAAATACTTCAGCAAAAAGCTAGAGATATCTAAAAAGTTTGCCGCTGCTATAGGTTACATCAATACTAATAATAAATTTTCTATTAAAGACTTACCGAGCATAGACGATAACTCAAAATTAGAATTCGTGCATCGGCTGATTGATAGCGGACTTTTAACAATCGTCGAAGAAGATACAGGAGATTTGTCATGACGGATATATGTTTGGTGTCGATGCCCTATTCATCGCTTAACGGGCCATCCATCGCTTTAGGATTGCTAAAGGGCGCACTGAAAGGAACAGAAATTGAAGTAAGCGTACTCTATCCCAATATCTGGTTCGCCGAAGAAATTGGGCTGGGAGCATCCCAAATGTGCAAAAAGAGGGGGAGAAGCCAATATTCTTCGCGAGGATTCATCGCGAAGAAAGGGGGGCTGTACATCAAGACCAGAATTCGAGAGAATTAATATCAAAAGAAAATTGTCAGCAGCCAATGACC
>JBBSOX010000102.1:0-24516 GCA_038259325.1 Chroococcales cyanobacterium
TAAGTAGAACGGCGTGAATAATTCAAGGTTTGTAGTGGGGACTTTAGTCCTCTCTTAAGGGCTAAAGCCCTTACTAGAAGCTAATTCAATTAAATTTTACATTACTTAATGTAGTTTGTTTTTTTCTCGCCGACTTACTTAGGCTAGGCATTGATGATGAGTCCTAGCCGAAGACAACCCTAGAAATACTGGATATCCTGAAGCAAAATAAACGGGGAGAAATTTTACTCCCCGAATTTTAGATTTTAAATTTTGGATTTTGGATTGAATAATCTAAAATCCAAAATTGAGTCACCCGACTATTTCATTTATTCGCTCATGACAGAAGCACTAATTTCTTGAGCTTCCTGCCAAAGTTTGTGCAAAAAGAACTCAGCGCGATCGCTCATCGTGGTGAAAAACACACCTACAGCATCCTTAGAACTATCTAATAGCCAAGAACCCCGCAGGGTGACTTCCATATATTCAGCATCGCAGGCAGAAAGGGCAATGATTTCTCTGTCATCTCTTTTTACCTCAGCCTTAAGCATTTCTACTCCTGGCAAATCAACAGGAAGCAAAAAGGAAGCGGTACTGGGTTCAATGCATAAACTTTGCCCAACTCGCAGGGCTAAAATCACTCGCTGCGCTACCCATTCTTCTAGCGACAGAGTGAGACATTCCAAATAAAAGCTGCTTTCAGTGTAAGTTAATTTCAGCATTCCTTATGCTCTCCTGTTATTCCAGGCTTCCTTGCATATCTATCCAAAATTGTTCGGCAAAAGAAATCGCGGGGTGGATTGGTGCTTTTGGTTTGGTACGCAGTTGCATACCAGCCTCAAACAGGGTGCAATTGCCTTTACGGGAGTTACATTTCTCACAAGCTGTGACTACGTTATCCCAAGTGTGAGAACCGCCTCTTGATCGCGGCATCACATGATCTAGCGTTAGATGTTTGCCGCTACCGCAGTATTGGCAAGTGTGATGATCTCGTCGCAACACTTCCCGCCGATTCACTGGTGGAACTTTCCACATCCGCTCATTAGAAGTAATTGTTAAGCGAATGTGTTTTGGCACATCAATTACCAAGTTGGGTGAGTGAACTCGCCATCCGCCTTCTGTGGTAAAACCCAGCGGTTGAGCTTTGTCTGTTACTAACAGCACAATCGCCCGCTTAATATTGATCCGACACAGTGGCAAGTAATTTTGAGAAAACACCACCACAGATTGCTCTAACACTTGCATTGCGTTCGCGCCGCGCATGGAAGATATCGTCACAGCTTCACTCCTTATAAAAAACCCCCGCTTCAAGTTTTCGGTGAAGCGGGGGTTAGAATTGACCGGAAAATTTTCTGGTCTTATATCGGTACAGTATTTCTTTGCCTGTACCCCCCGCTTTGTTGATCTAGTTGTCGTTTTGCAATCGCTGCACTAATACTGAGATGTCTAAAATCATAATTACCCTCTGTGATTTGCCCATGATTCCGGCTACCATCGCCCATAAATAAATACTCCACTTCCATAGCAGTTGATTCCCAACCAGTTCGGCAATTGGTAGTGGAAAAAGAAGTAGAGATGGGGTAAATGGATTTCACAGAAAATTTCACCTATTGAATATTGCTTTAAACATACTACACTTGTATTACTATCTTGTCTATACCTTTAAGGAGAAATAGTGATGCATACGATCGCTCGCACCCCAACCACCGATATGGAAGTTACCAGCATCCGCTTAGAGCGGGAACTGAAAGATAAGCTCAAAGAAATAGCCGGGAATCAAGGGTATCAAGCTTTGATCCGAGATATCCTTTGGAATTATGTCCAGCAAAAATCAGGTGAATGGAAGCCTCGATTTTCGCGAACCGACATTCGAGCTAGCATCGCTGCCACAGCTCAGCAAGAAGAACGCTGTGTACTCACAGGTCAACTAATTCAACCCCAAGAACCGATGTTGTTAGGGCTAACCAGGAATGGGGATATGGTTCCTCTGAGTGTCGAGAGTTTGGCTGGATAGTCTTTTATTCAGTGCAGCTCAGTTATTTTTGCTAAATAATTGGGCTGCATTCAGAAGTTAGCTTTATTCTCTCTAAAAAGTAAAACTTATTGTTAAGAATTGTAGCTTATATACTCCATTGTTGTTAAAAGTTAGATTTATTTGACGATCTGGCTTAGTTATATTTGATTGAGAACAATCCAGATCAAAAGCTTGCTTGTTAAATAGACTAAAATAAAAACCAAATTTTACAAAGTTTGGAAAATAGCTCCAGTATTTTTACGGTTAGCTCTGAGGTATTTTGCTTAGATTCCAGAGAAATTACGGTTTATGTATACTTACACACAGGATATCCTAAGTCAAAGTTAATTAAATATCTGAATATAAAGAAGATAAAGCAGCCAAAAATAATCAGGCTGGGGCATTTTAGAATATTCTAAGTATCTCTTCAACCATGTAGCAATTTGCTTAATATAGTGGCAACTTGGCCATCTGCGATAGAAAAGGGCTATAACAGTTGAGAGAAAGTATTCATACAAGATTTGTCAATTATTAAGGTGTAGCAACACAACTAACGGTGAAGAATATGCCAAGAGGTTGGGTGCAAAAACAATGGGGTTATTATCCAAGGGCGTGCCAAGAATGAAAAAGCCTTTATCGTCGCCGCCACATTATGTAGATGACATAGATCGACTACAACCTTACCAAGTCAAGCTGATGCAGCATCAGGAAGAACCTGCCCGCAAGTTGGTGCAAAAGATTAACCAAATCATTGCTAATAGCTCCGCTACGGCATTGATGCTGCAAGATATTGCCCAATTGTTAGGAGTTGTCTTTCAAGTCGATTGTTGTTGCTTGGTTTCAGTAACCGGTGAGACAACTGAGGAAGCAACTACTACTAATTGGTGTGCTGATCAGTATCTAGCGTTACCACATCCAGAAGAGATGTTTTCGATGGAACAGTTGCTTATGCACTCGCCAGTGCTGCAATGTGCTGCTGAACCATTGACTATTGAAGACATTTCCATCATTCAGAACAGTCTGGTAATTGGGTGTCAATCTTTGCCACTACCGATAAAAGCAGTTTTGGCAATTCCTACCCGGTTTGGTGGCAATAATAATGGGGTGATTAGTCTGATTAAATTCCAACCCTATGATTGGAGTGAATCAGAAAAACAATTGCTAAAAGAGGTGGAATCGGCTTGTGCGATCGCTTTTTCTGGCGTAGCACAAGCCCAACTAATTGCTCATCAACAACAGTATCTGCAAAAGAGCAATCAGTATCAAAGCTTGATCAAGCAATTAACCTTACTGAGTCGTAGCAACTTGGAGCTTAATCAAATGCTCCAGTTAGTTATCACCTCTACTGCCGAATCTCTACAGGCAGATCGGGGTTTGCTCATACTACTAAAATATACAGACCCACTATTTAGAACTCAAGCTAAAAAACAAACTCCTAAAGCGAAAGCTAGAGTGGTTGGTGAATGGGCTAAGGCAACACAAATTTCCCCCACTACTAAATCAGATACCTTAGATCAGTCTTTCTTGCTTTCGGAGTGTGGTTTATGCCAGCGTGCCTTCATAGATTCAGGAAAAGCAGTAATCTTTGATAACTATATAGAGCAAAATGATACTTCGTCCGCTGCTCCATTATTTGCAGTAGACGAATTGCCTGCGGTATTATTAGTGCCATTAGAGAGTCAGGGTAAAATTTTAGGTTTCTTGGTGCTACAACAAGCTGTAACTCGCAATTGGCAAGCAGCAGAATTAAATCTTGTGGAAATGGTTTGTGCTCAAGTAAGTAACGCCATAATTCAGTCACAGACATTGCGCCAAGTGCAAACTTTGGTAGATGAGCGGACGGCGAAACTACAGAGTAGTTTAGAACTACAAGCAAAGTTGCATGAAAGAACCCGCCAGTATGTTGAGCAACTGCGGAAGCTTAATGAACTCAAAGATGAATTTTTGAGCAACATGAGCGATCGCTTGCGCTATCCTTTGACAAACATGCTGATGTCGATTCGGAACTTACGTTTGCCAGGAATAGCACCAGAGCGTCAGGTTAGATACCTGGATATCCTAGAGCAGGAATGTACAAAAGAAATCAATTTGATTAATGACTTGTTGACGCTCCAGAAACTAGAGTCGCCTCACGAGGCCCCACAATTAGAATCTATAGATTTAAATACTAAAATTCAGGATATAGCTGCGTCTTTTGAGAAAAAACTCGCAGAGAAAGGATTAAAGATTTCTGTCGATTTACCAGAGGAATCATTAAAACTGCAAACTGAACTGGAGAGTTTTGACCGCATTTTGCAAGAGTTGTTAACGAACGTCTATAAATATTCAGAGCATGATACTGTTGTTCGCCTTGAAGCTGCTCACCGAGTTGATCAACTAATCGATCAAGTTATCATAAAAGTGACGAATACAGGATGTGCCATCTCTGAAGAAGAAGCAACCTATATTTTTGACAAGTTCCGTCGTGGAAAAGGACGCTGGACTCCAGGGACTGGCTTGGGACTTGCTTTAGTCAAGTCTTTAGTGCAGCATCTGAATGGAGCGATCGCAGTTGAAAGTCTCCCAATCTCGGATTCTGAACAAAGCGAAATTTGCTTCACCCTGACTCTGCCTCAATTTTCTGACGAAAGCAAACCATAATTCTGAAAGTGACTAAAAAACAGAACGCAACAGAAAACCTTGATTTCCAATATCCTAGTGATGACATCAACCTCGAAGAGGATTTGACTGCTGATACAGTCGTGGCAGCTAAGGTAGAAGTTCAAATTGAGAAAATAGCAGAACGACAGCGACAAATCAGTGCCAAAGTCCAAATTCCTCAACCAGTAGAACAAATCTGGAAGGTTCTGACAGATTATGAAGCCTTACCTGACTTTCTTCCCAACCTCGCCAAGAGTCGTCTAATCGAGCATCCCAATGGTGGAATTAGACTTGAGCAAGTAGGCTCCCAGCGCTTACTGAATTTCAATTTTTCTGCACGGGTGGTTCTGGATTTGGAAGAATGCTTCCCCAAAGAAATTAATTTCCGTATGGTAGAGGGAGATTTTAAAGGCTTTTCCGGTAGCTGGTGCTTAGAGCCTTACTCCCTCGGTGAGTGTGTAGGAACACATCTTTGCTACACAATTCAAGTTTGGCCTAAACTCACTATGCCAGTGGGAATTATTGAAAATCGCCTAAGCAAAGACCTGCGGTTAAATCTTTTGGCTATTCACCAACGTGTAGAACAGTTAGCTAGACAAGAACCTTAATTAATAGTAAAGCTCCCATCCAGCAAAAATACTGGATGGGAGCTTTACTCCGTAGATTTCTAGCAAAAGTTTATTTTGCTTTTTTATTGTTTTTAAGTACCCCCAGGGGAATTCGAATCCCCGTTACCTCCGTGAAAGGGAGGTGTCCTAGGCCTCTAGACGATGGGGGCATCGGACTCAGACCTTTTATAAATTAACCAATTTCCTGACCTTTGTCAACAGGTTTTGCCAAAAAAAGTTTGTGACAGCTAAACTGAGTGGAGGCGAAAGCTTGAAGAGGATACAAAGACATGAAGACACCAAAAGAATTCTCTAGATGCTTCTGCGGCTTACCGCAGGATTTATCAGCGTCCGGCGCTGGAGATTTAAAGGGACGCAATGGATAGAGGGTATGATGTTGTACCGTGTAAAGTTAATATCTACGGTTTTTTATAAAAGATTTTGAAATAAATCGCTCAAAATCTACAACATGGAAGCATCTTTTGAAATTACCCTACAGATGGCGATCGCCGTCTTTGCAGGCATTAGCGCCCAAGTGCTGGCTGCATATTTTCGCATACCCAGCATCGTCTTATTATTGTTGTTGGGCATTTTGTTTGGCTCCGATGGCATAGGGCTATTGCATCCCCATTCGCTAGGGCCTGGATTGGAAGTTATTGTCGCCCTCGCAACTGCAATAATTTTGTTTGAAGGCGGACTTAATTTGGATCTGCGAGAGTTAGGCAGAGTTTCACTCAGCTTACAATTGCTGGTCACTCAAGGAACACTAATCACACTGCTTGGTGGGAGTATGGCAGCCCACTGGCTAGGTGAATTTCCCTGGAACATAGCTTTTCTCTATGCTTCCATAGTCGTGGTGACAGGCCCAACCGTTGTTGGCCCTTTGCTCAAACAAATCAATGTAGATCGGCAAGTGGCAACTATTTTGGAAGGAGAAGGGGTTTTAATTGACCCTGTAGGGGCTATCCTCGCCTTCGTTGTCCTCGATACAATTTTGAACGGCGATGCTGACCCGATTAATGCGATCGCTGGTTTACTCATGCGCCTGGGTGTTGGTGCGGCAATTGGTGGTGCTGGCGGTTATTTGATGAGTTTGATTTTCAAACGCGCTGATTTTCTATCATTCGAGCTAAAAAACTTAGCGGTTTTGGCGATACTTTGGAGCTTGTTTACCTTATCGCAAATGATCCGCAGTGAATCAGGAGTAATGACAACAGTAGTTGCAGGAGCAGTCTTTGCTAACTCCTCAGTTCCAGAAGAACGTCTGTTAAGGAGCTTTAAGGGTCAACTGACAATTCTCAGCGTCTCGGTGCTATTTATCTTATTAGCTGCTGATTTATCCATTGCCAGTGTGTTTGCTTTAGGTTGGGGTAGTTTATTCACTGTTTTGGTACTAATGTTTGTCGTTCGCCCGATTAATATCCTCTTGTGTACTTGGAACAGTGACCTAAACTGGCGACAGAAAATGTTTTTAAGCTGGGTTGCTCCTAGAGGGATTGTTGCCGCCTCCGTAGCCTCTTTTTTTGCAATTTCCCTGACACAGCGCGGTATTAACGGCGGTGATTCCATTAAAGCTTTAGTTTTTCTCACAATTATCATGACTGTTATCTGCCAAGGTCTAACAGCTGGCTGGGTTGCTAGATGGCTGCAAATCACGTCCAAAGATGCAACTGGGGCAGTGATTGTGGGTTGTAATCCCTTAAGTCTTTTGATTGCCCGGTTCTTTCAAGAACGGGGTGAAAATGTGGTCATGATTGATACTGATCCTCAATATCTTGTTCAAGCTGAGGCGCAAAATCTGCGAGTTATTGCCAGCAGTGCTTTGGATGCTGCGGTTTTAGAAGAGGCAGGACTTGGCTCGATGGGTACTTTTTTGGCGATGACAAGTAATGGCGAAGTGAATTTTGTTTTGGCTCAACGAGCAGCTGAGGAGTTTAATCCGCCGCGCGTCTTAGCTGTTTTCCCCCGTGACCCCCAAGCAAGTAACTCTGTCAGCAATAAAGTTAATCAAGCTTTTATCCCAGACTTAGCAATTAAGACTTGGAACGAATATTTGAATGATGGGCGAGTCAAGTTAGGAACAACCACCCTAACTAAGTCAGAATTTTCTAGTCAAAATGAGCGTATCCAAGAAATGGTTAGGACTGGGGTGTTGATACCGCTATTGCTAGAACGAGAAGAACGCTTACAAGTAGTGGCAGCGAAATACGAGTGGGAAGTTGGCGATCGCATTATCTACTTGTTGCATGATCCCAGACCTAAGCTTTTAAAACGCTTATCTGGTGCTACCCAGTCTACTCGCCTCTCTTTAGAAAAGTTAGCGGAAGTTGAAGAAGTCCCCCTTGCAAAAATATCTCAACTTTTCACTACTGACACCCCTGGGTCATAAGGGAAGATAGGAGCCGGGTGAGAATATTCAAAATTCAAATGTATATATTTCAAGGTGAAGGAGCGCCTAATTGCATTCTTTTTAATCCTCCTTCAGTTGTGCAGTCTTCCATTTGGCTAAGAAATTCTGGATAATATTCTGTATTTCTAATTAGCCCCCAAAATTTTGAGTCTACTTCAGTAGACTTAAGCTATTAGCCAGAGAATTTATTCTCTGGCTAATAGCTTAAGTTGACACCAATGGGCATTGCACCTTGACCCTACAAGAAATCTATATATATCAGGATTTTTGTGAATTGGTATTACGCCTTCGCGTGAGGTAATCATTTTATAAATTAGGTGGAATACATACATCTGGCGCACATAACCCAAGAAACTCTAGTGTTGTCACTTCAAGAGTATTCAAATCTACGCAGCGGATAGCATGATTATTTGTATCGGTAATATATAAAAAAGAAGCGATCGCACTCAATCCCGAAGGTTCAAAAAATCGAGTGTTCTTACCCTGGCCATCTTGTAACCCAGCAGTACCATTACCTAAAACAGTTTGACAATTCCCACTGGAACTCACTAATTTAATTTTGTGATTGTAAGTATCTGCTACCCACAGATAATTTTGGACGTATTCTACCCCTAAACAGTGCTGCAACCTGACATTTTCACCTTGTCCATCTACATCGCCAAAACCAAATAAACCTCCATTACCGCAAACGGTTCGCACTTGGTACGGTTCTACAATTCCAACACCACGAATTGAGCTAACTTCACTGTCAGCGATATATAATTCTTTTCCATCGGTGCTAATACCGCTAGGTTGAGCAAAGGCAGATTCAGCAAGTGAACCATCAATGCAAGCTTCTGCACCAGTACCAGCATAAGTTTTGATAATGCCAGTTTCTAAATCCATTTGCCAAATTTGATGCGGCCCAGCCATTGCTATAAACAAGATATTTCCCACTTTCACCAAATCCCAAGGAGAATTTAGCGCAGTTTCTAAAGCAGCACCGCCATGAGGACGGATATTACGGCTTTGTTCACCAGTTCCTGCGATCGCTTCCACCACTTGACGCTTCAAATCTACTCGCCGCAGGGTATGATTTTCTGTATCAGCAACATAAAGAATCTGATTTTCTGCATCATAAGCTATTCCCTGTGGTGCAAAAAATTGCGCTTCGTTAAAAGCACCATCAGTTAAGCCAGATTTTCCAGTACCAATCACGTGCAGAATTTCGCCGTCGAAGTTACTCATCACTAGGCGATGATGTCCAGAATCAGCGATGAATAAACCCGTTGGAGTAGCTAGAACTTTACCAGGAAAAGCTAGGGGTGTGATTAATGGTTGGCGCTGTTTTTCTAAAGTCAAGCTCAGTTCTTGGAAATTAATTGTTCCTTTTTCTTGATGTTGTTGAATTACCTTTTGAATTAACTCGTCCAAAGTCTCACGATTTCCTTCACCAGAAATCTGGCCAATCACGTAACTTTCTGGATCAATAATTATTAACGTAGGCCAAGCACGCACAGCATACCCTTCCCAAATCCGAAAATCTCTGTCAACTACAACTGGATGTTCAATGTCGTAGCGCAGAATAGCTTGGCGGATGTTTTCTATTTCTTTTTCGTTGTCAAATTTGGGAGAATGGACGCCGATAACGGTAAGGCTATCTTTATATTTTTGTTCTAAATATTTTAGGTTTGGCAAAATATGCAGACAATTGATACAGCAGTATGTCCAAAAGTCTAAAATTACGACTCTACCCTTGAACTGTTTAAGAGATAAGGGTTTATCGGTGTTGAGCCAAGAGTAATCTTGTGGTAGTTCTGGCGCTCTGACACGAGGAATCATAAAGTATACTTTACTTTTAGAGGATGTTTATACCAATTTTCTGAAATAGACCGATGAAAAATAATCATACAGCGTTTTGCAACTACATGAGGTATACCCCTCCTCAACCCTCCCCAAATCATCAGGGAGGGTGCGCGATAGCGCGGGTGAGGTATTGTTGTACCTCACCAAGTTGAAATCTGTTGTATTTAAGCAGTAAATATGAAGTCAGAAACACGAAATGTATTATTACAAGCTTACGTACAATTGCAAGAGATCATTGATAACTTGTACGAAGCTCATGACAGAGCAATAGCAAACAATGATTTTGATGATGCTAGCTTGCTGGCTAGTAGAGCAGATAAACTTTATGAAGAAGCAGAAAATTTGGAAATTGTGATTTCAGAACAGGAGCAGAGATGAAAACAATTGAAGAATTAAGAACTCGTATTAAGGAACTCAGTAAAGAAGCTGTTGAACTCAGGCAAAAAGCATCCCAAGTGTATTTAACTAATCAAGAGCAAGCCAAACAGTTTAGGCAACAGGCAAGAGAAGCTAGCAAGCGCTGCCAAGTATTGATACAAGAGTTAAAACGTCAACAAATTTAAAGTTAAAAACTGGCTAGCTTTGATAACTGCCAGTTTTTAACTTTATATATAGAATGTTCTCGCTAATGAGGGTATTTTTGATTTTACCTGTGCTTTGATGTTACCAAAAATACTTTTCAAGCATTCTCTTAAATCAGAACTTTTCCTGTCAAAGACTTATGCGTAGCTTGCTTCCTGGTAGAGATACGGTAAATACGCAGAGGTTTAATAAATAATAATTTTTTCTACGAATTTAGGAAATCATCTACCTTAGCTCGGGGAGACTCATCCGGTTCTACTCAAGCAGTATTCTTAAAACCTTGGTTCCCATCTCCAGCTCTGATCAGAGGGATTGCCAGAAGAGCTAAGTCCAGATAGCTGACAATCAAAAAGTACCAATGGTCCATTATTAACTATGCCAGGATCTCCAGATACATCAATGCATTTGTTGGATAATCCATTTCTAATAAATCCTGCACCAATGTATTCCCACCTCTGATCTGTGGCTATACCAGGACTACTAAATCCAGATAGTTCGCATTCAGAAAGTTGCAATCGCGTACCATTAACTGTGCCAGGTTTCCCAATAACATCAATGCATTTGTTGGATAATTTATTTCTAATAAATCCTCCACGAATAAATTCCCATTTCTGATCTGTGGCTATACCGGGACTGCTAAATCCAGATAGTTCGCATTCAGAAAGTAGCAATGGCGTACCATTAACTGCGCCAGCACCAGCATTTCCAGATACATCAATGCACCTGTTTGACAGTTGGTTTATTATAAATATTCCGCCTGCTTGTTGTGCAATAGCATTTTGATTTTCTATAATGCAAGTTATTCCCCATAATAGCGAGCCGACGAAGCCAACTGCGATCGCTGTACACTTTCTTGAATTAGGTTTCACAAGTTTTTCCCCTTGAGCGTCAAATTTTGAGCGTTAAATTGATTTTGTTTCACAATGCTCTTGTTCTGGCAGATCAACTTACGCCATGTGCAACTTATACTCAAAACTAACCCCCCAGCCCCCAACCCTTGTAAGGAATGGGGAGAACTACAGCAGATTTCAAGTTTATGAGCTAGAAAAATACTCCACCCGCGCACTCGCGCATCCTCCCCAATACATCGGGGAGGGTTGGGTAAGTATTGGTATCAACTTAAGCTGAAATCTTCTGACTTCAGAATAAATTCTGAGGCGGGCTAGATGAAAATGAAATAGCCCTGTCAAAATATTAAGTTGCACATTGCGTAAATTTAATATTCCTAAGCTTGTTCCGATTGAACTTGATATTGTCTTTTAACATCAATAACTTTCAAAAAGATTTCGCAGCTTATAGATGTTTCTCCGCTATGACAAAGCCTTGACAAGCCTCATACTACACTGTTGATTACTGTTTAATACATGAGCTTTTAGAAAATTTACATTTTGAAAAGACTTGACAAACTAACTACTATGAACTTGTCAGCCTGGGTGCAATTAGCTAAAATTCAGGCTAAACAGGGACAAATTGCCGATCGCATTCCACAATTGGCTAAAGCTAATCCTGGTTGGTTTGCAGTTCATATCTGCTGTGAATCGGGCAAAACCATCAGCTTTGGGGATACAGCTTGTGTCTTCCCGCTAATGAGCGTTATTAAGACATTTTCCTTACTTTATCTGCTAGAAAACTTTGGCGCAGAAACGGTTTTTGAGTGGGTTGGGGTAGAACCATCAGATGCACCCTTCAATTCTTTAGAACACCTGATTGCCGATCGCGGACACCCCCGCAACCCGATGATTAATAGTGGAGCAATTACCCTGGCTGATAAATTACCAGGGAAGGACGCTAGCCAACGCACTCTTTTATTTTGTCAATGGCTCAATCAAGTAGCAGGTTGTCAACTATATTTGGATGAGGTCATGTTGGCTTCAGTGCGATTAACCCGATCAACAGCCAATGAAGCGATCGCAAACTACCTCGCCGAAACAGGTCATCTAGAAAATCGGGAAACCGCACTTGACACTTACGAGCAAATATGCTGTCTATCTGGGCAAGTTGAAGATTTAGCCCTGTTAGGAAAACTCCTAGCTTGCGAAAATGGCTGTTTATCAGCAAAAAATCGCCGGATTGTCAATGCCATAATGCTAACTTGTGGACTGTACGAAGCTTCTGCCCAGTTTGCGGTCAGGATTGGTCTACCGATGAAATCAGGAATTGGTGGTGGACTTGTAGCAATAGTACCAGGTGAGGGTGCGATCGCTTGCTACAGTCCTGGGTTGGATAATATAGGTAATCCTGTAGCAGGGCTTGCCTTTGTTGAGGCTTTATCGCAAAAGTTAGAGTTGAGCATTTTCGGTTAAATGCTGCTTTTGAATCGGAAGAGAAATGATGAATTCTGTACCACTACCCACCTCAGATTTGCAGATTAGTTGTCCCCCGTGTTTCTCAACTACAATCTGATGACTAATTCAAAGCCCCATACCAGTGCCAACACCTCTGGCTTTAGTAGTGAAAAACGTCTCAAAAATTCTTTCTTGAACATCAGGGGGAATACCAGAAGCATTATCAGAGATGCGGACAACTACCCAGTTTTTATCTTTAAGTTCAGCAGCGATCGCAATTTTCTTTTCAGTTAAAGGCGACTTTTTGCTCGAGATCGTAAACGAGTCATTTCACTTCTCCTTTTTCCGGTAATGCTGTTAATTCAGGAGTTGGTGTTACCTCTAGCTGTGGTTCTGGTGTTGGCGTAATTATTTCAGGTAGTGGAGACTCAATTATCTCTGGCAGCGTAGGTGGCAAACTAGGAGATGGCGCAGTTGGTGCTTGTGGGGTAGTCATCTTACCAGCCCGACGGTTGAAATAACTACCCAATCTAGATTTTGTTGGTTGAGGAGCAACTTTTTCCGGTAACGGCGTTGATTCAGGAGTTGGTGTTACCTCTGACTGCGGTTCTGGTGTTGGCGTAATTATTTCAGGTGCAGGAGACTCAATTATCTCTGGCAGCGTAGGTGGCAAACTAGGAGATGGCGCAGTTGGTGCTTGTGGGGTAGTCATCTTACCAGCCCGACGGTTAAAAAATCCGCCCAATCCAGGTTTTGTTGGTTGAGGAGCAACTTTTTCAGGTAACGGCGTTGATTCAGGAGTTGGTGTTACCTTTGGTTGCGGTTCTGGTGTTGGCGTAATTATTTCTGACGGTGTTGGGGACAAGGTGGGAGATGGTACAACCGTTGGAACTTCCAATTTTGGTTGTTCTGGTTTGGTTGGCTCTGTTTTGGATTCTTTTGGAATTTCAATTTCAAGACTGGGCTGTTTTTCTACCTTCGGTTGTATTTGGGGTGTTTTTTCAACGGATGGTGTGAGTTTATAATTTGGGTCTACAATGGAGCGCACCTCATCTGCTGTGAGTTCTCCTCTGACAATTCTCGACAAAGTGTCTTTACCCTTTGGCTGGTAGTCAATCAGCCTGACTGTGGTATTAAAGGCATTTTTGAGAGAATTTCCCTGGTTATCGAGAAATTCCAGTTTTACCCAGTTTTTTCCTGGATGGAAGCCTTTCAGATAAACTGCTTGCCAGCGATCAAAAATAAAGCTTTCACCATTAATTGTGGAGCGGATGCGCCAATCACTAAATTCGTCGTTAGAGTTTTCTTTCCCAACGAGGTGCAAGGGAGCATTAGTTAGGTAAAAGTCTAATAAAATTGGTTCTGCTCCGTAGCTACTTTGAGGACGACTGTAAGTTAGCAGAGGTAACTTGGGATCTGGATTGTTGTCGTCGGTTTTGGTGAAAACGTGAAATGTTGTTTGGGCATAAGCGCCTTCATTCTTAAAGCTTTCATGCCAAGGACGGGAGGCAAAGACGCGCAGGGTATGAGTACCTGGAGACAAGTCTGGCAAAACCAAGGGCTGATTCAGGTCGTAAACAGGTATATAAGGTTGGTTATCCAGAATTACATGTAGATGGGGCCCCAGTTGTAATTGTGGATCTTTAAATATTGGTAGATCCTTAACCTGAAAACTAGCTGTGGCTTTGTTGTCTTGAAGAACTTCATCAGCTTTGGGAGTAACAATTGTAACTTGTGGCTGATAAACTTCCAAAGTTGTCCGCAGTTCTTGGATAACAGATGGTGGGGAAACTTCCGAAAATTGCTTTGAAATTTGAGAAATCTGTAGAGGGTTTTCTCTATAGTCAGTAGATGCTTCCTGGCTACTGACTTTCTGTCCACAGCTGGTCAAGCTTAATACCAGCACCAATGTCATCAACCACCTGAGAATCGGGAACCTCTCAGGGAGGAGCTTCTCTAACACTTTTTTCTGCCACAAGTTCATGCGTTGCACCGAGTGATAGTCTTCGACAATCGACAGATTATTTTGGCTCAAACTGTCCATAGGGAACAATAGCCCAAAAGGTGAAATCTGCCTCACATCCCATAAGTTTTCTTGGGTATCTCAAGAAATTTTAAAATTCAGTCATATTCTTTACAGCTTTTTACTTCCAACAATGGAAATATGACACAAATGTTCATAAGTAGTTGTAGCAAAAGTTGGAACGCCTTGTGCATACAGCCAAACCATAAATTTTACAAATTGTTATTCTTTGTAAACTAAATGGATAATCTATTGACTTTTGGACAAAAAGTTTGAAGTTAAAAGGCAGATCAGGCAGGAATTCCAGCAAGATTTCAGCAAGTTTGAATTATTGTTAAAATATCTCCAGCTATCTCCAACAATGTACAAGTTAAGACTCTATAATTCAACGAGAAACAACTATCCACATAGGTCTTCATCGCGGCTTCAGTAAAATTCTGGAATTTGCGGTAATGGTTAATTTTGTGGTATTCATGATTCCTCATTCCTTATCTAGAGAGGAGGTCGAATGACAATAAGTCCTCCGGAGCGAGAGGAAAAAAAGGCAAGAGTAATCGTCGATAATGACCCAGTTCCAACCTCATTCGAGAAATGGGCGCAACCTGGACACTTCGACAGATCCTTGGCCAGAGGTCCCAAAACCACCACATGGATTTGGAACCTGCACGCACTCGCCCATGATTTTGATACACATACAAGCGATTTAGAAGACATATCCCGCAAGATATTCTCAGCCCACTTCGGCCACTTAGCCGTAATAATGGTTTGGTTGAGTGGAATGATTTTCCACGGTGCGAAGTTTTCTAACTACGAAGCTTGGTTAAGCGACCCGTTGAACGTTAGACCTAGTGCCCAGGTCGTTTGGCCCATTGTGGGACAAGACATTTTAAACGGTGATGTTGGCGGTGGTTTCCACGGTATTCAAATCACCTCCGGTTTGTTCCAAGTATGGCGTGGTTGGGGTATTACAACCTCCTTCCAACTTTATGTGACTGCGATCGGTGGCTTGGTATTAGCAGGCTTATTACTATTTGCCGGCTGGTTCCATTACCACAAACGTGCTCCCAAACTGGAATGGTTCCAGAATGTGGAGTCAATGCTGAATCACCACTTGCAAATACTGCTAGGTTGTGGTTCCTTAGGATGGGCAGGTCACATAATCCATGTATCCGCACCGACCAACAAGCTTTTGGATGCAGGCGTTGCTCTTAAAGACATACCCTTGCCCCACGAGTTCATCTTGAACAAGGACTTGTTGACCGAGCTGTATCCCAGCTTTGCTGCTGGTTTAGCACCTTTCTTCACCTTGAACTGGGGTCAGTATGCTGACTTCCTAACCTTCAAGGGCGGTCTGAACCCAGTAACAGGCGGCTTGTGGATGACTGACATTGCTCATCACCACTTAGCGATCGCAGTTCTCTTTATCATTGCTGGTCATCAGTACCGTACCAACTGGGGTATTGGTCACAGCATTAAAGAGATCCTAGAAAACCACAAAGGTCCTTTCACTGGTGAAGGTCACAAAGGTCTCTACGAAAACCTGACCACATCCTGGCACGCTCAGTTGGCTACTAACCTGGCCTTCTTGGGTTCGCTGACCATCATCATCGCGCATCACATGTACGCGATGCCCCCCTATCCATATTTGGCAACTGATTACGCTACACAGTTGTGCATTTTCACCCACCACATGTGGATTGGTGCATTCTGTATAGTCGGCGGTGCGGCTCACGCTGCCATCTTCATGGTGCGGGATTACGATCCAGTTGTGAACCAAAACAACTTACTGGATCGGGTGATTCGTCATCGAGATGCGATTATTTCTCACCTTAACTGGGTGTGTATCTTCCTCGGCTTCCATAGCTTTGGGCTTTACATCCACAACGATACAATGCGTGCCTTGGGACGTCCCCAAGACATGTTCTCTGATACAGCAATCCAATTGCAGCCAGTTTTTGCCCAGTGGGTACAAAACATTCACACCTTAGCTCCTGGTGGCACTGCTCCTAATGCCCTAGAACCCGTTAGCTATGCTTTCGGCGGTGGAATTTTGGCTGTAGGCGGTAAAGTAGCGATGATGCCCATTGCTCTGGGTACGGCGGACTTCTTAATCCACCATATTCACGCATTCCAAATACACGTTACTGTCCTAATTCTGCTCAAAGGTGTACTGTTTGCCCGTAGCTCTCGTCTGATTCCAGACAAAGCAAACCTGGGCTTCCGCTTCCCCTGCGACGGTCCTGGTCGTGGCGGTACTTGTCAAGTATCTGGTTGGGACCATGTGTTCCTCGGACTTTTCTGGATGTACAACACAATATCCATCGCAATTTTCCACTTCAGCTGGAAGATGCAATCAGATGTCTGGGGAACGGTAGATTCAGCCGGTAATGTGACTCACATCACTGGTGGTAACTTTGCCCAAAGCGCCATTACCATTAACGGTTGGTTGCGAGACTTCTTGTGGGCACAAGCTACGCAAGTCATCAATTCCTATGGCAGCGCGCTATCTGCCTATGGTCTACTCTTCTTAGGCGCTCACTTTGTCTGGGCATTCAGCTTGATGTTCCTGTTCAGTGGTCGCGGCTACTGGCAAGAACTGATTGAGTCCATTGTTTGGGCGCATAACAAACTGAAGGTAGCACCAGCAATTCAGCCTCGCGCTCTGAGTATTATTCAGGGTCGGGCTGTAGGGGTAGCTCACTACCTCTTAGGAGGAATTGCCACAACTTGGGCGTTCTTCCATGCACACATCCTTTCAGTAGGGTAGCAATCAGCAAAATTTTGGATTTTGGATTTTAGATTTTAGATTCAATCCAAAATCCAAAATCTAGAATCCAAAATTGAACTGGTATTTGATGGCTAAAGGTCAGAGGATTTATTAAACCTATGGCGACTAAATTTCCAAAATTTAGCCAGGATCTCGCACAGGACCCGACTACTCGTCGGATATGGTATGCGATCGCTACAGGCAACGATTTTGAAACCCATGATGGCATGACGGAAGAAAATCTTTACCAAAAGATTTTCGCAACTCACTTCGGTCACTTGGCAATCATCTTCCTGTGGGCATCCAGCCTCCTGTTCCACGTAGCCTGGCAAGGTAACTTTGAACAGTGGATTAAAGATCCCCTTCACATCCGTCCCATCGCCCATGCGATTTGGGACCCCCACTTTGGTAAACCAGCGATCGAAGCTTTTACCCAAGCTGGCGCTAGCAATCCGGTAAATATTGCTTACTCTGGTGTTTACCACTGGTGGTACACCATCGGTATGCGGACTAACAGTGAGCTGTACACAGGTTCAGTGTTCCTGTTGTTGTTCGCAGCTGTACTCTTGTTTGCTGGCTGGCTGCACTTGCAACCCAAGTACCGTCCTAGCTTGGCATGGTTTAAGAGTGCTGAACATCGCCTAAACCACCACTTAGCTGGTTTGTTTGGTGTTAGTTCTTTGGCTTGGGCTGGTCACTTAATTCACGTTGCTATCCCCGAAGCTCGCGGTCAGCACGTAGGTTGGGATAACTTCCTGAATACCCCACCCCACCCAGCTGGTTTGACACCATTCTTTACAGGTAACTGGGGCGTTTACGCTCAAAACCCTGACACTCCTGGGCATATATTCAGCACATCTCAAGGTGCAGGTACTGCAATTCTGACTTTCTTGGGTGGTTTCCATCCCCAGACAGAATCTTTGTGGCTGACTGACATGGCTCATCACCACTTAGCGATCGCAGTTATCTTTATAGTTGCCGGTCACATGTACCGGACTAACTTTGGAATTGGTCACAGCATTAAAGAAATGCTGAACTCCAAATCCGGTTTAGTACCTGGTAGCAAAAGTGAAGGTCAATTCAACCTGCCTCACCAAGGGTTGTACGACACCTATAACAATTCACTGCACTTCCAGTTGGGTATTCACCTAGCTGCTCTAGGAACCATCACCTCTTTGGTGGCACAGCACATGTACGCCATGCCTCCTTATGCATTTATTGCTAAGGACTACACAACTCAAGCATCGCTGTACACGCACCATCAATACATTGCTGGTTTCCTGATACTTGGTGCTTTTGCTCACGGAGCTATATTCTGGGTACGTGATTACGATCCAGAACAAAACAAGGGCAACGTCCTTGAGCGCGTGTTGAAGCACAAAGAAGCGATTATCTCCCACCTAAGCTGGGTATCTCTTTTCTTAGGTTTCCACACCCTCAGCTTGTACGTCCACAACGACGTAGTTGTTGCTTTCGGTACTCCTGAAAAGCAAATCTTGATTGAGCCAGTGTTTGCCCAGTTCATCCAAGCTGCTCATGGTAAAGTACTGTACGGCTTAGACACCTTGTTGTCTAACCCAGATAGTATTGCTAATACAGCATGGCCCAACTACGCTAACGTCTGGTTGCCAGGCTGGTTAGATGCCATCAATGCTGGTACTAACTCCCTGTTCTTGACAATTGGCCCTGGCGACTTCTTGGTTCACCATGCGATCGCTTTGGGTCTGCACACCACCACCTTGATTTTGGTCAAAGGTGCTTTAGATGCCCGTGGTTCTAAGCTGATGCCCGATAAAAAGGACTTCGGCTATGCCTTCCCTTGCGACGGCCCCGGTCGTGGCGGTACTTGCGACATCTCCGCTTGGGATTCTTTCTACCTTGCTACATTCTGGATGCTCAATACTCTTGGTTGGGTTACCTTCTACTGGCATTGGAAGCATCTAGGTATTTGGCAAGGCAACGTAGCTCAGTTTAATGAGAACTCTACATACCTCATGGGCTGGTTCCGCGATTACCTCTGGGCTAACTCTGCTCAGTTGATTAACGGTTACAACCCCTACGGCGTGAATAACCTGTCTGTATGGGCTTGGATGTTCTTGTTTGGACACCTAGTTTGGGCTACTGGCTTCATGTTCTTAATCTCGTGGAGAGGTTACTGGCAAGAGTTGATTGAAACCCTTGTTTGGGCACACGAACGTACTCCTCTAGCTAACCTAGTTCGCTGGAAAGACAAACCCGTTGCTCTGTCTATCGTTCAAGGTCGTGTGGTTGGTCTAGCTCACTTCACTGTTGGCTATGTCTTGACTTACGCTGCATTCTTGATTGCTTCTACTGCTGGTAAGTTCGGTTAACTCGGCTGCTAGTTTTGTAGATAAGTAATAAAAATCCCCTGCCGCAATGGCAGGGGATTTTTTTTTGAAATTTTTAAATTCGGTAAATTCAAGATTATGATACTTCTGACTTTTTCTGCTAAAAAGTTTTATATACCAAAGCTAATTGTTATCTTATAGTTTTTCTATTTAATATTTTCAACAAGTATGTTAACTATACTTTTAAATTTGGAATCACGATGATGACCACACATCGCCAGAAAAATGTTGGAAGAACCATCTTTCAGCAACACATAATAAAATTCATTATGATTAGTCATTATTCCATGTTCGGTGTCTGATTCTAGCTCCATGATGCCATTCTCTACTAAACATTTAATCATGAGGTCAAATTTATCTACAGAGATATCTGTCTTTTTGCAAATCTTTGGTACAGGATTTTCTTCGGCTGTTTCACCTGTCAAACTTTGAAAAAAGTAGCATTCTCCAGTTGGGAACTTCCACCACATTTCTACATCAATACCATTGCCTAACCATGTCTTTAGCCGATAAACATACTCTAAAGCACCTGTTAAACACTCCATATATGGTAACGTTATATCCATATTTTTATTTTCCAGATATAAAACATGGCATTTGCTGGGTTCCCCTGTTTCTGTATTTAGCTTAAAATTATACTTAAATGATAATGACAAAATATGTGAAATAGAATATGAACACTAAACTTGTTGAGTCACTGTTGCAAGTTATTCTATCTCTCTCTAATGATGAGCGATCGCTCTTGGAAGAAAAACTATTTTTCGATTCATCAGCGCCTTCAACTTGTGATTTAATGCTACTTGCCCAAGCTGGAGGAGCTTTTAACTTTCTTGAAAATGAACCAGACATATACTCACTTGACGACGGAGAACCTATCTAATGTCTCTCCAAAAAGGTGATATCGTCTTGGTTCCATTTCCATTTACAGACTTGAGTGGAACAAAGCTACGCCCTGGTTTAGTTTTATGGATAGATACTATAGGCGATGATGTCACCTTATGTTTTATTTCATCTCACCAGAAGGATAGGTAAATTAGGAGCAAATCAAGTACAGCATTTGAATACAGTAATACTTCAAGCATTGAAACTGATATAATCTTAAGTCTATTATGAAGCTAGTGAAAACCACGTAGTTTACCGCTGTAGCATCGCCTAAAATTAACTTAGTCATAAGCAGCTATATGGAATAACTGTAAATCTTAGAAATAAAAGCTAATTTTACACCGTTAGAAAAATAACTTTTAAAATAAAATATCCAGACAATATCAAAACAAGTTATAACTATAAAAAACGAGATAATTTTACAACTCTTGCAAGAAGAACCAATAACGTCACCAAAAGCAATAATTTTTAATCCCTCTTATACCCAGCAAAACGGAGCCGCATATTTAGGTGATAGCCTTAAACTTATTAAATTCATTGATGATAATAGTATTAATTTAATTATCACATCGCCTCCATTTGCTCTGACACGAAAAAAAGAATACGGTAATGAAACTGCTGAAAAATATATTGAGTGGTTTCTACCTTTTGCCCATGAATTTAAAAGAGTACTGGCAGATAATGGCTCATTCGTACTCGATTTAGGTGGCGCTTACCTTCCTGGTAATCCAGTGCGGAGTATCTACCAATACGAACTTTTAGTCAGATTATGCAAGGAAGTAGGTTTCTTTCTGGCTCAAGAATTTTACCACTATAATCCGGCTCGACTGCCAACCCCTGCTGAGTGGGTAACAATCAGGCGGATTCGTGTTAAAGATTCTGTAAATACAGTTTGGTGGTTGTCTAAGACACCGAATCCTAAAGCAGATAACAGAAAAGTTTTAAAGCCTTATAGCCAAAGTATGAAACAATTACTCAAAAATGGTTATAAGGCTAAAATACGTCCTAGTGGACATGATATTTCTGATAAATTTCAAAAAGATAACCAAGGTGCAATTCCGCCAAACCTGCTAGAAATTGCTAATACTGAATCGAATAGTACTTATTTACGACGCTGTAAAGCAGCAGAAATTAGACCCCATCCAGCACGTTTTCCTCAGGGATTTGCCGAGTTCTTCATCAAATTCTTAACTGATGAAGGTGATATGGTTTTAGATCCATTTGCAGGTTCTAACACAAGTGGATTTGTTGCACAGACTCTGCAACGCCGATGGATATCTTTTGAAATTAACGAAGATTATGTGATGGGAAGCCGTTATCGATTTAGCCAATAAACATATTAATTAAATAGTCAGGACTGAGGAGTTAAAATTTATAAATTATAACTCCTAACTCATAACTACTCACTTAAATTTCTCCACTCACCTGCATTTGATGAACTTGATCTGCTAGCTCTTGACGACCTTGATCATCTAGTTTGTCAATAGCTAACATCCCCATGAGAATAACTTCTTTCAGGGTTAAACGTGTCGAATGTGCCTGTTTTTGCACAATCTCTTTAATAATGGGACTGACACCAATCGCTGTACTAGCTCTAGCCACGGAAGAAAAGAAAAACACTAATGATTCAGCCTAAATCTTAGCACTTCCCATGAAGTTATTTTCTATAGTTAAAACTTAATTTAAATGTGTTTCAACTCATACTTCAATGAGTAAACATTAATTTGAAATTACGTATGTAGAGAATAACGGCTCTAAGCTCAGGGCACTGTCGCATAATTAGACGATTGATACCAAACCTCAATTATCCCATCAAAGGTAAGAGCCTACTTTTGGATGAAAATAAAATTAACTTTTATGACTCCAGGATAACAGGTATACTGTCTAACAGCGCTAGAGATAGCTCTAAATTTATCCCAAACCTTTTTGATTGAGGGTCTAACCTCTTTTTTGAGAGAGTCTCAAACTCTTAGTATGCTGAACTAAATGCTTGCTCAGAAATTAAAAAGTGATTGCCCCTCGATCTAGCAAACTCTCATGCGATCGCCACAATTCACTGACATTTGTAAACCTTAAATAAATGGTTATTTATTATAATAGCAACGGCAAAAGTAAAAACCTCTGTCTTGACATACTCAAAAATCACCTACTAATTGCCGAGTTCGTAGACACTTGCAATATTTGTGGCAACTGAGTTATAAAAAATAGTCGGCTTATGAAAATAGGGCTTTCAGCACAACTATCCTCACAAATAAGGCCTGCATACCACCGAAAAAACCGTAATTTAAAGAGATCGTAAATTGTCTAATATAATCTCGTTAATACGCTTTACAGAACTATACAGAGTAAATAAGAATAATAACTTAACCTAAGTAAAATTTTCCTGAATACAGGGAAATAATGCTGTCATAGGGAAAAGCAGTGAGTAGAGGAGAGACAAAGCGATGAGGGACCCTTATCTGTTGGCAGCAGGCTTGTTAACAGGATTAGCAATACCAGCATCGGCTCTTCCACATTTGTCAATTGTCCTGCCAGAAAATTCTAGATTCCTGTGGGATTTAAAACAAGGTTCGCAGACAATAGTAAGTAGACAAATCATCCCCAGTGTTGATCTCTCCTTATCAGAACTCAGCAGCCAAGCGTTCCAACCCCTAACAAGTTCGCAGCCAACAGCAGGTGAGAAAAATATCAACAGCGTTGATATCTCCTTACCAGAAGTCAGTAGTCAGGCATTACCAGCCTCAACAGAGTCATCACTCAATCCCAGCGCCCAAGCAGCTGGTTTCTCACTGATATCTGGCAATCACCTTTACTACCAAAGATTGGCGGCTTTGAAAACAGGTCAGATTTATACACGCGCAAATAGTGATAATTTGCAATCATTGTGGGAGTCGATCAAGAAGCGTCAACTAACTTATGATGACTGGAAAAGTTTACTAGCTTTAGAAGCTAGAGCGATCGCTCAGGGTCAAGGTGCAAATCATCTAAGTATCTTAATTGGTGATTCTTTAAGCATGTGGTTTCCTAGAGAAAAACTGCCTGCTGGGAAATTGTGGCTGAATCAAGGCATATCTGGAGATACTTCCAGCGGCGTTTTAAAAAGATTAGGGGCATTTTCGACAACGCGCCCGAATGTAATTTACATCATGGCTGGGATTAACGACTTACGCAAAGGCGATAGTGATCAAGCTATTTTGCGTAATTATCGGCGGATTGTCCGTCAGTTACGGCAGGCTCACCCAAAAGCTCAAATCATTGTCCAATCCATTTTGCCTACTCGCCAAGCAAAACTTTCCAATAGCCGTATTCGTCACATCAACACACAACTAACCCAAATTGCCAAACAAGAAGGCGCTAATTATCTAAACATTTATAGCTGGTTTACGGATATGGAAGGCAATTTGCGCCCAGAGTTGACCACAGATGGGTTGCACCTGTCTCAAGAGGGTTATGATGTATGGCGGTTGGCACTACAGCAGATAGAATACAAGCTGACTCAACTTGAAAATTGAGCGATCGCTACGCCAACGCTCACACTTGGAGCGATCGCATCACCATCAGTTATGAAATTGCGTAGACAGGCTACTAAATAGTGCCTGTAAATATTAATATTTGTAATTTCAATAGTAAATTTGCGGAAGTTCCCCATAAGGGAATGAAATTAAGCCTGTGCAGCTAGCTCACAGAAATCAGCGATTTCTACAACGGGCTATGCCTACGCACTTAGTGTAATAACAAAGGAGAATATTATGGAAAACCGTCTGGAAGTGCAAAACATTCAAGGCGACGAATTGTTTATGGAGCTAACCCTAGAAGAGCTACAAGAACTAGTCATATCGCCCCTAACGCTCTTTTATTACTCTGAAAAAATAAAATATTTGTAGGTTGGGTTGAACTTTAGTGTTACCCAAGCAAATGAAGGATTCTTGGTGTTGGGTTTCGTTCCTCAATCCAACCTACCCCTAAATTTATAAGTAAGTCGGCGAGAAAAAAACAAACTACATTAAGTAATGTAAAATTTAATTGAATTAGCTTCTAGTAAGGGCTTTAGCCCTTAAGAGAGGACTAAAGTCCCCACTACAAACCTTGAATTATTCACGCCGTTCTACTTA
>JBBSOX010000103.1:0-24328 GCA_038259325.1 Chroococcales cyanobacterium
ATAGACGGCAATTATTTCGTTTAACATACACCCCTCCTCTTTTTCTTCCTGGAGGGGATTTTATTCCTTTTCTTACCTACTGCGATCGCTCTTCGTCATAACTAGCAACTTGGGTTATTTAGAAGTAATGAGGTGAACTACCCACACTGACTTGGAGTACCAAGTACAGTGTCGGCTTCTGTAATCACGGGGGAGTGCCTAAACTTAGACTTTCGCCCAAGAATAGGTCTTACCTCCCCTCCTACAGCAGAGACGACTGAACCTTCCGCCTTTATCATTCTGATACCCTCTGCTCTAATATTCTGCGCGGCGTTTCCGTCGCGGTCGTGATGAGTACCGCAATGTGGACAAGTCCACTCACGAATATCTAACGGCATCTCACTCACTTGATAGAAACAATTAGAGCAAAGCTTGGAACTGGGGAACCATCTATCAATTTCAATCAACTTTCCACCCTTGCGTTCTAGCTTATAGTCCAAAAAATTGGTGAATGTTCCCCAACCAACATCAGATATTGATTTCGCCAATTTTTGATTACGAACCATGCCTAATACATGAAGATTTTCTACTATGACAGCTTGGCTATCGCTGACCAACTTGTAACTAAGTTTATGTAGAAAATCCTGCCGCGAATTAGTAACTCGCTCGTACACTTTGGCAACAACTTTTCTATATTTATTCCTTGAGTTACTCCCTTTTTGTTTACGGGCTAATTTTTTCTGTTTGCGTTTGAGATTCTTTTCGTGTTTGGAGAGGTGTTTAGGATTATCATATTTAGAAACCTTCTCGCCATCGCTGACAACAGCGAAATGTTTCAATCCTAAATCAATGCCATAAATCTTACCTTCTGAAATAATTGGATTTTCTCCCGCAGTCGCTCCACTTGGGCAAAGCCCAGACGCTCGCAGACTCGCTAACGCTGCGCTATCGCCCTTGGCGTCTCCCCTTGGGAGAAGACCGCGCTGCTCCTCTGTCTCAGTCAAGATAGAGGCAAGGTATTTACCAGAAGGCGTTTTACTAACGGTAACAGTTTTGATTTTACCCTCAACTGGTCTGTGTATTTTGGCTTTGACTATCCCGATATTACCGGGAAGCTTGATATTACCATCTACAATTTTGACGTTTTGAGGGTACTGGACAGACTGTTTACCAAACTTAGACTTGAATTTAGGAAATCCAGCACGGCTCTCAAAAAAGTTCTTGTAAGCTGTTGTTAGATTGAGTGTTGTCGCCTGTAAAACTTGGCTATAACAATCAGCTAACCATACTGTATCTTCAGCTTTTTTGAGGTTTGGAAGAAGTGCATTGAGTGCTGCACGAGTAAGTCCTTTTCCTGTTTCTTTGTAAGTCTCAATTGACTTATTGAGGGCAAAATTCCACCACCATCTAGCACACCCAAAAGTTTGAGCTAATTGGATTTGCTGTTCAAGTGACGGATATAATCGGACTTGTACAACCTTGTGTAACACTCAACATCACCTCCTTGATATACCCATCTTATCAGGAAATATACTTCCTGGTAAGCGAGTCAAAGAAAATAATTGTTGATTCGTCATACATCTAATATTTGTCTTTGCTGTGCAAAAAATTAATATTAGATGCAATCCGATATCTTCCACCTTATATCCCGCCACTGATTCCGGGTACAGAATTCAGTGGGGGACTTACGGCGAATTAGTTAAATGTCAAATTTGCACCAAAAATTATCAATACTTAAATAATCCCTAAGTATAGTTAACATTGAGAGTAAATTGAATAACATAAAGAAAATGTACGGATGAGGGTATTAAATGGAGCCATTACAGAAGCAAATCCTGACTTTAAGCGAAAAACTGGATGCGCTCTGCCAAGTGATTGAGCAGCTTGATGGTAAAGTCGCTCAAGCTTTCTCTGAGTGTTCTTTAGCGAATACACAAGCAAAGCATAATTCTCAGGAAAATGGCGCGGCTGGAGGCTACCAGTTCAAGGGACGTAACAATTCAAATTCAGAAATGGAACACAAGGATATCTTGACAGATGGCATTTATCTAGACATGAATCGTCAAGGTGGAGATAACATAACACCAGAAATTCAAATACAACGACTGACAGCGCAATTAACAGCAGCATACAATCGCATTGCTGCCTTAGAAGAACAATTACTTAGAGAGAGAATTCATTAAATTTAGCCTGAGTTCAACGAATCAAAAAAAATGGCTGGAGGTAGGGAAGGCAAGCCTTTAGGTTCAATGTCGAATCATGGCTTTATGTCCATATATTAAATATAAACAACTAATCCAGCCATCAAATTGATAATAAACTTAAACATAATTATTACATATATTTACGTATTTGTTCGCGGAGCGTCTCCCCTTGGGAGAAGCCTACACTGTATTGCATTCCTTCTGCCTTCTTCACGGATTTTGTCAAGAGTATGAGTCAGAAATTTGCTTGAGTGGGACAAACAAAAACTTTGGCTTACCTCACCCTCAATCCCTCTCCTCATAAAGGAGAGAGAAGCTAGCTACAAGATGAAGTTTTGCATTTTATTTAATTCACGTTCCTTAACTGTTAATAATCTGTTCCACCGCAACAGAAATATCTGGAAATGCCAGAGGTTGAATTGTTCCCGCAGTCAATGTAAATTTTGTTGCGTACTCTCCATCTAAGATTTCTCGAAATACCACTAAATGAAGCTTTTTGAGATTTATAACCCAATACTCTAAAATACCTGCTTCTGCATAGATTTTACTTTTTCTCTCTAAATCTTTTTCTAAACTTGAGTTAGCATACTCAATCAGCCAGAAAACATTTTCTGGATAGGGATGATGCTCTCGATACTCGCGTCCTAAACGTTGGACAATGGCAATATCTGGTTCTGGTTCTGAGTCGTTAGGTAAGGTGATAGGCTTGGCTTGGCGAATTTTGGCACGTTCAGCCAATAACTTTGCTAGATACTCACCAGCTTCATCACTACAATAAGCATGGGGTTCCCCTTCCGGCGACATTTCGACAATTTCTCCCTTAAGTAGTTCTACTTTGCGATCGCTCAAAATGCCAGCATCAATCATGCGGTGATATTCGTCAATCGTCCACTTAGCAACAATAACAGTCATGACGATTGATTCCTCCCAATAATTCTTGATATTTCCCCATATTAAACATACTTCAAAGGAAGCCGCTAGCGTGTTTGTGTCTATATAGCCAAGGCTTACAATTATTGTGGGCAACTGTAATTATTGACAGAAAGGGTATTAATTTTTATTTGAAATTTCTTACTTATATCTTTAGGTAGAAGGAAAACACTATTGTAATTTCTAAGCTAGTTGTGAAGTTTTCTGATGGATGAACTTATGCTAAACATTATTGCTTGGATAATTCTAGGTTTAATTGCCGGAGCGATCGCAAAAGCTATTTATCCCGGTCGTCAGGGTGGTGGGATTGTTTCAACTATGTTTTTAGGTATTATAGGTGCTGTGATTGGGGGGGTTTTAGTTACTCTTTTTGAGACAGGAAGATTTCAATTAACTGCTGCAAGCCTTAGTATCCCCGGTGTAATTGTTGCCATTATTGGGGCAATGATTGCTATATTTATCTGGAACTTAGTAGCTAATCGTGCCAGTTCTTAGTTGATTTAAATCTCTAGAAAAATCGTGGTTAAAAGCAATTTGTCAGGAATTTACCCTTTCAGATTTTACGCAAATAAATACAAAAACTCCACTTCCTCAAGGTTAGTGGAGTAATTAATGTTAAGGTAAGTATCTAGGCATAAATAAATTTAAAGTTTGTAGTAAGGACTTTAGTCCTGATAATCCTTGCTCTGAGCGATAAATCGCTCACTACAAACTAGGAGTTTATTTTATATTTAATTATGTCTACCTACTTATCAGTAATGAATTATGGTTAGTGTTGCTGCACGGTAAAAACTCAATTAGTCTAAAGCTTTCTTAAGTTCGTCTTTAATGTTTTCCACGGTGTGACCAACTTGTGCTTCAGCTTGCTTTGTTTGTCCTTCAGCTTTGTCTTGTGGATTCCCAGTGATTTCACCCACAACCTCTTGAATTTTTCCTTCAATATTCTTTACAGTAGCTTCTACTCTTTTTTCGGTACTCATGGTTTTTATGCCTAGCTTGTAGTTGATTCAGCTATTACATAAACTAACAGCAATGTATTCTTTTTTACCTCCATCAACCGATAGAAGAATTTGGTCGATTATGTATCTTAAGATAGATACGGTGAGCTACAGAGTAAGTAAGTAAAAAAATCCGAATTCATAGAAATTTGCACTGTTCATATCCCCGACTTCTTTGAGAAGTCGGGGATTTAACTTTTCACAAAGTATTTAGGACTGCTATATACATCTTCATAGAAAATTAGAGAAGTCAAAGTAAATTTTCAATAAAAGGAAAGTCAAGGAGTGGCAACAAAACGTCAAAAAAATGTATGGAGGAGTGAGATTAATGACATCATTCGGGGTGCTTGCGGAGGTTTTTTATTTGGTATACCTTTACTCTATACAATGGAAGTTTGGTGGATTGGATCGCTGGCAAAACCACAACTGATGATGATGGCGATCGCATTAATGTTTATTGTGGTTTACTTGCTCAATCAAATAGAAGGTTTTCGCAAACGCAGATATAGCGGGCGAACTCATCAAGCTGCAATGGATACTGTAGAAGCGATCGCGATCGGACTAGCTTGCTCTACCTTTATGTTGTTACTATTGCGAGAATTGACACCAGAAACTTCCCTAAAGGAATCTTTAGGTAAAATCATCTTTGAAAGTGTGCCCTTCGCTCTCGGTGTAGCATTAGCCAACCAGCTTTTGGGAGAAAATGGCAACAGCAATGCAGAAGGACAAGCAAGCGATCAGGTAAACAGCACAACCAAGAACAAAGGGGATGATTTACACGCCACCTTTGCCGATGTGGGTGGAACCCTAATTGGTGCAACCATAATTGCATTTAACATTGCTCCAACAGATGAAATTCCGATGCTTGCAGCCGCAGCTTCGCCACCTTGGGAGTTAGCAATGATCGCCACATCTTTGCTGATTTCTTATGGAATTGTATTTCAGGCAGGTTTTTCTGACCAGCAAAAGCGAAGACAGCAAAAGGGACTTTTCCAACGACCATCGAGTGAAACTATTATGTCTTATTTAGTGTCACTCCTAGCAAGCGCTTTTATGCTGTGGTTCTTTCAAAAGTTAACTTTTGGCGATCCTTGGACAATGTGGTTAGATCACACCTTGATGCTGGGATTACCTGCAACTATTGGCGGTGCAGCCGGCAGGTTAGCAATATGACTAAAACAGAACAACCACCACGCTCTATTGCAGAGTGGGTAACATTCAGCATCGCCTCACTTATCCTAGCAATCATTGTGAGTCTGGTAGGCTACACTTGGTTGAACGAAAAAAATCAACCTCCTATCCTTTCTGTTACCAAAAAACAAACAATTCGGGAAGTTGATGGTCAATTTTATGTTCCCTTTGAAGTGGAGAATACTGGAGGAGACACAGCCGAATCAGTTCAAATTATGGCTGAGTTACTAATTAACGGCAAAGTTACAGAAACAGGAGAGCAACAGATTGACTTTTTATCTAGTGGGGAAACTGAAGAAGGCGCATTTATATTTAGCCAGAACCCGCGCCAAGGTCAGTTAAATGTGCGTGTTAGTAGCTATAAATTGCCCTAATGAAGATTTAAAATTGCAGATATAGCGATTATCACGGCTAAAGACACGGCATTACCCATACGTGTCAAATTAACGTAAAAGCCATGTCCCGCAAGGAACTGAAGTTCCTTGCTAATAGCGAAAGTCATCTGAAGATGACTAAATATATATCCCAAAATCTGGCATTGCTGATTTCATGTATGAAAATGATTTTGCATAATACCAAAATCCTTGTAGAGACGTAGCAATGCTACGTCTCTACATCCAGATTCGTGCTTCAATTCAGCAACACCAAAAATCTTTAGTCTACTTGAGTAGACTTTAGCTAAAAGCCAAAGAACTTTAGTTCAAGGCGGGTGAGTCAGCCAACAGTTAAACTATTTGTAACTTAAGTATTTATTTTTTGGAAATCCTTAAGCTTTAACCTTAGCTTTTGACCAAACACCGTTTTCATCTTCATCATATTGCTGATGAACAGATTCCCAAGCTGCTTGTTCAGCTGTGAATTCGTCATTTTTCTCATTGAAGACAGTATTATAGCGCTCAATGAATGTACCTTGAGCTTCATCAGAAAGATGAGCGCGAACTTCAGGAGACAAGTCTTGTGGGCTGTTGCACTGTCCAGGACAAGGGCGAGCAAAGGTTTTTTCAATCGTGTTAATTTCTTCGCCACCAGCACTTTCGAGCAGCAATTGAAATTCGCCAGTGCGATCGCTCGGTACTTCTGTCATCAATAAGAACTCGCCAGCTTGTAAGCGGGTTTGGTAGATAGCCGCTTTCTCTTCTGGCATCCCCAAGGTAGTTAGAACTGATACTAAACCACCACCTGCACTACCTGCGATCGCTCCACTAGCAGCCCCCAACAGCACCGCACCAATAGGCCCTGCTGCCACAATTGGGCCAACAAAGGGAATAAACAGTACGCCTACACCCGTGAGCAAGCTGAGAAAGGAACCAAACAAGGAACCAAAAACTGCCCCTGTTCTTAAACCCCCTAGAATCACATCTTTTTTACTAATAAAGCCAGCGATTCTAGTTTCTGACTGGAAATTTCTACCCATGACCGAAATATGATCTCTAGGCACACCCCTGTCTAGTAAACGTCGAATCACATCATCAATTTGCTTCTGCTCTTTAAATACGGCAGAGGTAGTCCGTTCTGCTTTATATACTTCTGGCACTTAAAAACTCCCTGTTTAGTTTGTATTATGTTGTTTTTGAAATGAATTATCGTGAATTAGGTAGATGCAGACAGATTAATTCTTCCACACCAGTTCAAAGGAGGATTGATTCCTCCTTCTAACTGTTTCACAGACAACCATGCTCAACTCAGACGTTATGAGCTACACACCTACAGGAGTCTTGGCCCCTTCTGCTGGCTGTCTACCATCTGGGCCCAGTGCTTCGCCTTCAATAAATGAACGCAGCATCCAAGCCATTTCTTCATGCTCTTCCATGAGTCCAGTCAGAAAGTCAGCTGTTCCTTGATCATGGAACTCATCACCAGAGCGATCCACATGGTCTCTTAAGTTACGAATAACCTGCTCGTGGTCTTCCACTAGATAAGCTACCATCCCCGTTGCTGAAGGAACATTACCAGCATGTTCCTTGAGGGTAGCAATCTTGAGAAATCCTTCCATTGTGCCAACCGGATAACCGCCCAAAGCACGAATCCGCTCTGCCAAAGCATCAATATTTAGAGTCAGCTTTTCGTAGTGTTCTTCCCAAAGTTGGTGCAAAGAGCGGAACTGAGGCCCAACGACATCCCAGTGATACTTTTTGGTTTTCACCAACAGTAGATAGGCATCTGCCAAATCTTGATTTAACAGATCAATCACACCTTGACGCTGTTCTTCAGTCAAACCAATGTTTATCGAACGCATTGTTTTCCATCCCTAAGCAAACTTATTTATTAAGTTCTCAAATTTTAGACATATTCCACATCAACCAAAGGAAACATTGTGCTCTTAAACTAATTACTGATTTTTAATTATGCCTATGCCTTAATAGGTAGGATTAAACCAATCTTTAGGAATTAGCGAATCTTAGTGTTTTTTTCAACTACAACAATAAAGATATATAGCAATCCGATTTTATTCCTGAAGTTACTTTTGTAGAAAGGGAATAGGGAATAAACAAGAAGCATCTTTGAGCTATACTGAATCCTATTCCTATATAGTATAGGGCTAGTATTTGATTCCTGAAAAAACTCAGTACAACGAGGAAGCCTTCTTTCCCCCTGCCTATTCCCTATTCCCTATTGCCCATTGAATTTGCTAATTTAACATCAATAATTAGTAATGGGTGACTGCTTTGACGCAATCACCCATTACTATCGAAAAATTACCAGAACTATTAATTTAGTTACTTACCTGTAACTTTTTCCAACATATTCTTTATATTTTCTTCCACTGATGTTGAACTCTGGGAATTTCCTGGACGCTTCTGCTTGTCAATATCAGCAGCTCCCTGAACCTCATTAAGCCCTTCGCTAGTCTCCTTTTGAGTCTTTCTCAATCCTATTGGTGGTGCTTTTCCGGCTTCGTCAGTTTTGGCCTGAATGTCAAGCAATTGTGTAGTAGCTTCGGTAGGGTCACTTTGGTAGCTATCCATCGCAAAAGCAGGAAAAGCACTAGTTAACAATAGTAAGGCGCAAGTAAAAGCCACAAATAGAAAACGTACTGGGCTTAAGATAGATAAAACAGAAGCAATGATTTTCATTTGAAATCCTCGATAACAGCTTTAACAACGCAGAACTTTGACCGAAAGAGCGGAAGCTTACACTTTATTTGGTAAACTTGAGCAATAATAAAAACAGCAAGCCACGCTTCAATCTAGAAGTTCTTTAGAAACGAACCTGGCGAAGAAATTGTCTTTGTCTTTCTGCATCGAACTAGTAAGGCATAATAAGCAAATACCACCTTCATTCTTTAGCAAAATCATTACGTTTTTTATTGACATTCTTCACTCAAGGTTCCCTGTTTTTACTTGTACTTTGAAAATGCTAATGCTTGCATCAATCTCTAGAATGAAATTTCCTATATCTTTAGTTGGAATAAAATCAGTCTCTAGGTATATCGACTTAATATAGTTTTGGCAGGTTAACGAAAATCGGCGGAAATCCCATCTCTTCAAGGAGTGTCCCGGATAGCTACCCGCCGATTTAGTCATTAGTCAGTGGTCATTAGTGATTAGTACCAATAACTAATCACTAATGACTTTGATTTCCATAGACCTTAACCGAACCGTATTGCAAGGATAGGAGCAAACAGAAAATTCTACCCCTCTGCATTTATCAGAGTCTCAATTGACAATTTCCTCTAAATTTGATATGTCTGCCTTATTACCTCTTCTATTGAATTTACACGATGGAACGTTTCTATTAATTCATGGGATCTTGTGTTTCGCTTCGCCAGCATTACTTTTAACGGCGTTAAATAATGAACATCTGGGTCATCTCCTAAGGCAACTTCGGCTGCTTGCAATACTTTTGTCGCATTGGTAAAAATATCCTCATTGTCAAACCCTGCTTTTGCAGAACGTTGGTGTAATGCTGCATCGGGTACAGTTGCTCTACCCAGCAAGGTTTCATCTAACACCAAACCTTTCAATAATGTCAGCAAAGCCGCGTATATAAAAAAATTATCACAACTATCACAAGCCTTAAATTCAATGCGTCCCACTTCAGCGGGAATACGGGCGATTTTTGTCAACGAAGGTATGCTATTAATCAGTTCTTCTTGTTTCTGAACAAAAACTAGGGCTGCTGGTCTTTTTCCAGTTCTGATAAACGTTCGTACTGATAGCCCATCCCATAAACCTCCCTGATAAAATGGGGAACTATAACTAAAAGGGACAATATAAGGACTGTAATAAGTTAACTTTTTGCCAATATCAATTACACGTTCAGTAGGCAAATCTGCCACTGAAATATTTAAATCTGGGCCGTATGACACCATGTGAATATTAGCAGTTTGTTCGTCAGGATAAGCCTGTAGCTCTTTAATTTCATAATCATTTAATGGGGGTTGAGGCTCAAAAACCGGATTGTATGGATTAAAGCTAACCAAAACTGGTGAGAAACCAAAGTTAGCAGCAACCTCACGTAGCAAGTGAAAACTTTCTGATAATTCAGTAATTGCACCTTGAATATCAGAATGTATAGTTGTTCTAATCTCGATACCTTTAGCATGACAGTCTATCACTTTATCGGAATCTGCAAATCTTTCAAATCCCTCAATGTACCATCTTTTCATTTTAATACCCGCATCCCCAACGCGTAGTTGAGGATAGTCGCCGGGGTATGTGGGTAGCTTTTCAATAATTTGATTGAAATCAGCAAATTTTGTGTGGGAAAAATCAGCAAATTTTCCTTCTTTGTTTAGGAAAGCGACTTCATGCTCAATGCCAAACAAAAACATTATCTATACCTGAATTATTTAGAATTAACCTAATTTAACTAATAGATATTTCCAAAAATTAAAGAAATATGCTTGGGCCACAAGTCTCGTAGAGAGATAGCACCAATATTTGATCTACTCCAATAAAATTCAATTTAACTATAAAAATTCTCAATAATGGCATAAATGGATTTTACCCTAAGATCGACTTTTGCGATTTGAAAACTTCTCTAATTTATTTTTCTGTGCTACCCCACTATCTTCCTAGTCGCTGGGTAGGGTAGCTTAGTAGTGACTGAGGAAAGCTTGAGACGTGAGTTTATGACAAGTACCGTTCAATCCCCCTACAGCAGCGAACAGATTGCCGCTTGGTTGCGTGGGCTGCTCACCATTGCTTGGGCAGATGGTAATTTTGATGCCCAAGAACAGGAATTAATTGCCAGCATCACCAAAAATGAATTAGCTCCTAAGATTCAATGCGACTCACTAGAGGTAATTACTCCAGAGGAATTAGCCGCAGTGTTGGGTAAAGGTACGCCAGATGCGGAAAATTTTTTAAGGACTGCAATAATGGTAGCGATCGCAGATGGTACTTATTCTCCCAGCGAAGATCAAGTTCTGCAACAGTTCTGCCAAGCCTTAGAACAGCCAGAAAAGTTACTAGAAGCCCTTCGCCACACCCTAGAACACCCAGAGCAAGTTACCGCCGCCACTACCGCCACTATCACTAGCCCTGGACTTACAAAGCCTCAAATTGATGCACTACACCCCCTGCGCGACTGGCTGGATGGGCTAGATATCCAAGACCCAAGAGTAGCCCGATTTTTGTGTAAGATGATTCCCTCCCAGTGTCCCTTTGAGCGGGATGTCACCTTATTTGGACGCAAGATTGTCCACATCCCGCCGATGTGTAAAATTAACCCCTTGTATGAGCAACTAGTGGGCTTACGTTTCCGCGCCCTCTCCTATCTAGCAGATAAATGCGGTGAAGATGTTTCACCATATATTTAGTTAAAGTAAAGAGTGAGGAGTTATAATTTGTAACTCCCAATTCCTAACTCCTCACTTCTCACTATTATTTAAGTATGCAATTTATCGACCAAGCAAAAATTGAAGTTGAAGCTGGTAAGGGCGGCGATGGTATTGTCGCCTTCCGCCGGGAGAAATATGTGCCAACAGGTGGCCCCTCTGGTGGTAATGGGGGACGAGGCGGTTCGGTAATTTTCGTTGCCGACGAAAACCTGCAAACTTTGCTGGACTTCAGATACAACCATCGCTTTCAGGCAGAAAAAGGAACTCGTGGTGGGCCAAATAACTGTACTGGAGCAGGAGGAAAGGATTTGATCATCGAAGTTCCCTGCGGTACAACTATTTATGATGCTGAAACTGGCGAATTGCTGGGGGATTTAACTGAGCCTAAGCAGACTTTGCTGATTGCTCAAGGTGGTAAAGGTGGACTAGGAAATCAGCATTTCTTGAGTAACCGTAACCGCGCCCCAGAATACGCCCTCCCAGGATTACCAGGGGAAATAAAGCAGCTGCGCCTAGAGTTAAAACTGTTGGCAGAAGTGGGAATTATTGGCTTACCAAATGCTGGTAAATCCACTCTCATTTCATCTTTATCAGCTGCGCGTCCAAAAATCGCAGACTACCCCTTCACTACCCTGATCCCAAATTTGGGTGTAGTGCGGAAACCTACTGGCGATGGTACTGTTTTCGCCGACATTCCCGGACTAATTGAGGGAGCAGCTCACGGGGCTGGGCTGGGACATGATTTCTTGCGCCACATCGAGCGCACGCGAGTGCTACTTCACTTGATTGATGCCACTAGCGATGATGTGGTTAGAGATTACAACACAATTAAGGAAGAATTACAAGCTTATGGGCGGGGTTTAGCAGAACGCCCGCAAGTTGTGGCGCTGAACAAAATTGATGCAGTTGATCGGGAAACTGTCGATTTGGAGGCGTTAGCAACCCAACTTAATCATCTTTCTTACGCCCCGGTTTTTGTGATTTCAGCAGTTACCCGCACTGGGTTAGAGCCGATGTTACAGGAAATTTGGGGAATTCTCGACCAAATGAAGGTTGTTCAAGAAGTGGAGGTATTTAGCTAATTACTAATTCGTAATTTGTAATTACTACTTCCCTTGTGGAAGTAGGCGCTAGCAACGAAAATACTTTGTTTTTGCCGACGGTATGAAAGCTCTTAAAATTACGAATTACGTTAGCGACGTAAGAGTATCACGATCAATCACGAATTATATAGTAAGGTAATAGGCAATAGGCAAGAAGCCTCTTTGAGTTATAGTGAATTTTTTCAACAATCAAATATGAGTTCTATAGTCATCTACATGGCTTTTCTCAGAAGATATTAGAAGATGTTAAGGAGGTAACTATCATGGCAAAAGAATATATGGAGATTTTAGAAGCATTAATTGATAAATTGACATTATCCGCAATCTTAGAAATGTTAGAACGAATATGTCATAAAAAAGCAGAAAATCTGAGAACTCATTGGCAAGATCAGGCTTCAGCAAAGCTTTGGGATAAAGCTGCTAGACAGATAGAACAGATAAATGTTGATGTTTGAATAACTTAATGAGAATCTCTTCATCTCCCGTGATTTTCCCGGAGGGTGGGTTATGGTAAACTTCAGTATCTCTGGAACTGTGACTTTAATTCCTGTCTGATAGAGATTTTCATCTAACCGAGCTTCAACTTCTAATCCATGTGTAGTGGTAGTGTTACGAATGAGATTAATCACTACTTGCAAACTAGTTAAAGGTCTACCTCCCCAGTTAGTCGTAATGTGGCAAAATAAACGATGCTCAATTTTGTTCCATTTACTCGTGCCGGGAGGAAAATGACACACATGAATATTTTTGCCAATCTCACTTGCAAATTCTTGTAGTTTTAACTTCCATAGTCGGGAGCGATAACTGTTGCTACCACCGCAATCTGCCGTAATCATTATATGCTCACTACTTGGATACAGTTCTTTTCCCATTGAGTACCACCAATGACGAATAGACTCAACTGCAAATTCCGCCGTGTCGTGGTCAATGCCAACATTGACCCATCCTTTATTTCTGGCTCCTGACTCCTGAATTCTGTTCGATAAAAAATCGTGTGAAGCGCAAAACCTACAGAGGTTTCTCGCAGTGAAAAACCTCTGTACCTTTGGGATTTCTAGGAAAGAAATAAGTTATTAGAACTTCGGAGCATCTTGCTGGCGCTTTCAGTTACACACAAAGAAGACGCTGAATATCCTCCCTAGTAACACTAACGCCGCAAAAGAACCTTCCAGGTAGAGCCACCAACTACACCATCAGCTTCTAAACCATAGCGCTTTTGTGCAGTTTTCACAGCTGCTTCGGTTGTCTCGCCAAAGTCTCCATCAGCATTGCCCTTCAAGAAACCAAGCTTTTTCAGTTGTTGTTGCAACTTAACAACTTCAGAACCACGTAATCCTATACGCAAAATTGGCAATCCTTCTGAGGTGTATTGAATACCAGGGGTTCGCTTAGTAGTTGTATTTGGCTGAGTTCGAGTAGTTGATGTAGTACGATTTGGCGTTTTTTGTGTGCTTGAAGTTGTAGTTTTTCTTGGGGTAGCAGGTCTTGGCTCAGGGCTGTTAGCAACTGGTCTTACAGCTTTTTTGGGGGTAGGTTTTGGTTTAGGGCTAGTCGCAGCTTGTCTTGTGGTAGTAGGTCTTGGTTCGGGGTTAGTTGGAACTTGTGTTACAGCTTGTCTTGGGGGGTTGGGATTTGCAACGTTCGTGAGGTTACTAGCCTGGGTTGGAACAGGAAAATTCGTAGCTGAGTTAAATCTTGGCTGGGATGAAGGGATGGTTGATGCTGCTACTGGTTGATTAGGGAAAAGTCGTTGCCAAGTGCTGGCATCCACAATGCCATCTGGATTCAGGCCAGCGGCTTGTTTAAATCGGGTAACAGCACTGGCGGTATTCTCACTATATGTACCATCTACGGCACCAGAGTAAAACCCCAAAAGTTTTAGAGCTGCCTGAAGTTCAGCCACGCGTTCGCCTTGGCTACCAACTTTGAGGATAGGGCGGTTGATGCTATTTCCAGGATTTACTTGGGCAATTTTTTGTGGCGCTGCTATTGATACTACAGTCGTTGAGGTAATAAGCAGAGGCGTAGTGGAGAACAAGAGTATTTCAATGGCTAATAAAGATTTAGACCTCTTTGCCCACCAACCCTTTGGCTTTTTTTCCATTCTACAGCGATTTACAGTTGGTTCTAGTAATTTTAAGTAACTCAAAATACTTGCTGTCAGGCTGCTTTGCATGGAATTCACTCCCAGAATATTCTCATGCTAATGGTACAGCCGCTTAGTCTAAAAAACAGCTGCTATATTTTATGTTCACACACTTAGTTACGCGATCGCTCGATTAATTGCTTCTTCTTGACCAACTAAAGACAAGTAAGGCTCTTTTAAATATTTACAAGCTGAAGCAATGGCATCCTTGGCACTCACGGCCGCAATCAATTCTTGAAACTTTGTGTCAAAATCAATTCCTAAGCCCAAAATTTCATACCAGCCGTATATCTGAGCAATTTGCCCGTTTGTTTGTTTACCCAAGGCGTACTGTCCCAGAATCTTGTTTTTAGCGGCTTGGAGTGCGCTTTCAGATATTTCGGCGGTAGACAATAAATCTACTTCTGTACGTAGTCCTTCTAGGGCAATGCTGGTATTTTCTGGTGCTGTACCCATATAAACCACAAATGAAGCTGGAAATAGCCTTGTGGAGTAAAAGGCGGATACTTCGTAAGCTAAACCGCGTTTTTCCCGCAACTCGACAAACAAGCGACTAGAAAGCCCATTTCCCAAGTAGGTACACAGCAACTTTAGGGCGGCGTAGTCAACAGAACTCACCGATGTTCCCAAATACCCAAGCATCACGATTGATTGTTGTGTCTGTACCGGCTTAACCCTTACCTGTGGTTCCACCTTAATCTCAGGTAAATTCAGCATTGGTAGGGCTTGGGCTGGCGCTTGCCAATCAGCAAAAACTTTTTCCACCAACGCTGCTGCATCTGTGGGTGTGACTCTACCTGCAATACTAATTACTACATTATCTGGACGGAAATAAGTTTGGTGATATTCCACTAAATCCGCACGGGTTAAGCTACTCATAGTGGTTTCATCTCCCAGCACTGATGTAGCATAGGGATGATTTTGGTACATTACCTGCCGCATTTGTTCAAAGGCGACATTGAACGGTTGCTCTTTTTGGGAACGAATATCCTGGAGTGCTAAACGCCGTTCTAATTCCACTTGAGTTTCAGGAAAAGTAGGCGATCGCAAAATCCGCCCTGCCAATGTTAAAATTTCGGCAAAATCGGATGTTACCGTCTTGAAAGATAGCAAAAAATAATCAGTGCCAGCATCCGCACTCAAACTTGCCCCTACAGACTCAACAATTTCTGCAATTTCCAAACTAGAAAGTCCATCGCATCCTTTTGTCATCACTGCTGATAACAAATGTGCTAACCCTGCTTGCTCCCGGTTTTCGTTACAACTACCAGCACGCACAAAGATTCGCGCTGCAATAATGTCCGCAGCAGGATTTTCTGCCACCAGTACGACAATGCCATTATTTAATACGGTGCGATGGATAGGTGATTTTTGCAGCAAGGTTGTCATTTGTCCTTTGTCCTTTGTCATTTGTCATTTGTCAAAAACTAATGCCCCATGCCCCATGCCCCATAACTAATGACTAACACGGTTTAAGTACAGTAACCGCATAATTCTCCGGTGACAAATACTGTTTAGCTAATTTTTGCAGTTCTTTGACATCAAAAGACTGAATCTGCTGGGGATATGTCACAGCTAATTCAGCTTGGGCGATGGTATTGTAATATCCATAAAGCCCTGTAAGTTGATTTGGCGTTTCGGTAGAAAACGCATACTCATTACATAGCAGCCTGCGGGTACGGGCAAGTTCGTGTTCACTAATTCCTGTAGTCTGCAAATCATCTAAATGAGCGCAAATCAAGGACTCAACTTCCTCCAGATTTTCTGGTTCCAACCAGGCAGTAATTGTAAATAAACTTGATTCCCTTTGTAGAGAAAAATTACTGCAAATTCCCTGTACCAACTGCAAATCTTCTCGTAAATCACGCACTAAACGCGAAGTCCGCCCTTCTGCCAATAACACCGACAATAAATCTAAAGCATAGCCAGTGCGGATTTCCTCTACTCCGGGTACCAGCCAAGCCATCAACAATCGCGCTTGCTCTATGCGTGGTAAACACAGTTCTTGACGATGAATACCCGTTATTACTGGCTTTGTCACTTTCTCAAACTGCGGACAATTAGAGCGTTCGGCAAAATTAGCAAATGAACTATTTACTAGTTCCCAAGCTGGTTCTTGGGCTATACCTCCTGCAATTACCACCGTCATGTTTTCCGGCTGATAGTGAGTGCGGTGAAAACAGCGCATTGCTTCTGGCGATTGCTGCATCAGTTCTTGCTCAGTACCCAACACCGAACGTCCGTAAGGGTGATGTGGATAAATGCCTTGAATCAGAGTTTGGAATCCTATCCAATCGGAATCGTCCTGACAAGAGCGAATTTCCTCTAGCACTACGTCTCGTTCGCGGCTAAATTCATCTTCTGGAATTGCCGCATTGAGTAGTAGTTCTCCCAGATGGGGCAGAGTATCTTTTAAATAAGGGGCAGCTGTGGTGAGTGAATAATGAGCATAATCATAGCTTGTCGCCGCATTACTCACGCCTCCCCGGTTTTCAACTTTGGAATCGAACATTCCAGGGGGTAGCGTCGCTGTACCTTTAAAAATCATATGTTCTAAAAAGTGCGCCATGCCAAACCACGGTTCTGGCTCTAGGCTTGCTCCAGCACGCACCCAAACATCCGCCACAACTACAGGGGTAGTGGGAATCTCTTGATGAATAAAAGTTAAACCACTGTCTAGTCGGAAGACCGAGGCTGGAAATACTGTATTAGTTAGTTGTTGTGACAATTTTCTGTAGCTTTAACCACAATTTCAGATAATTTTGTAATCTTAACTCTGAATGATACCCAATTTAGAATCAAGTTATACAGATTTTGTTTTTATCTCAAGATATTGGTAATTTCTAATTAAATTTTTTTGATTAATATAGCCAAAATGCTGAATCTGCGTTGTTTCAGATTTTTAGTTTAGATTTCCTTATTTTTATAATAAGTAATACTTATTAAAATAATTGGCGTTGCATATTTGCGAGATGATTTAGCAACTTCCAAAATTCTCCCCCTGTTCTGCAATGCCAAATAATTAAAGCTCCCAAATTCTAACTGATTTTGGGAGCTAATAATTTTAAGTTCACCGCGACGCCGTTTTACCTAAGTTTATGACCTGGGTTTATCCAGGTGGGAACCTAAATTCCTCGTTTAAAGTTTCCGGGTACATGCCCGGTATACTGCCACGAGAACAGTTGACTCCCTTGTCATTAAAGGCATAGATCAAAAAACTTGATGGCAGTCACCAACGTCGTAGTGCAACTCACTCATTATAGCTTTTCAAAAGATGTTGTGTGTTCAACATCGAAAGTTTCTGAAAAATTTACCTGGGATACCAGATAGATTCTATAGTGTGGGCGATGGCATCTGCCTGCTCTTGACTCTGATTATCCAGCAAAACGGTGACATGTCCCAACTTCCGTCCAGGACGTGATTCTGTCTTCCCATACCAGTGAACGTGCGCCTGAGGAATGGCTGCTATTTGTTGACGCTGGCTTTGGTAGTCGCTGTGAGAATTTTCATATCCCAGCAGGTTCACCATCACAGCGCCAGCGCACTGCAAAGCTGGATTGCCTAAAGGTAAACCACAAACGGCTCTCAGGTGCTGCTCAAACTGCGAAGTTTCGCAGGCGTCAAGGGAAAAATGCCCAGAATTGTGGGTACGAGGCGCAATTTCATTTACCAGTACTTTGCCATCAGCACCCAGAAATAGCTCAATTCCAAAAATTCCTACTACTTCTAAGCTATTTAATAGAGTATGTGCGATCGCTTGGATTTCTGCTACTTGATTGGGCGTAATCTCAGCAGGCGCAATCACGCGCCGACACACTTGTTGTTCTTGTTGAGTTTCTACCACAGGGTAAGTTACAATTTCTCCCTCTACAGAACGAGCTGCAATTATTGCTAGTTCTCTTTCAAAAGGCACAAATTCTTCCAACAAGAATAGTGATTGATTTAAATTTGTTGTGGTTTCATAACTTAATTTTTGCTCTAAAGTAGCAAAATCCTGAATTATGAAAGTACCTTGACCATCATAACCGTGGCGGCGAGATTTAACGACTACTGGAAAACCTATATATTCTATTTTTGATTTGAGATTTTCCACCTCATCAAGGGCGAAAAATTCAGGAACTGGTAAGCCCAAGTCGCGTAAATAGCAACGCTGATGATATTTATCTAAAAGAGGAGCTAAAGCTTCTAATCTGGGGCGAAAACAAACGCCTTGCTGTGCTAAAACAGATAAAGCATCTAAGTTAACAAATTCGTTTTCAAAAGTGATAACATCGCATTTGTTAGCTAATATCTCCGTAGCAGTTGCGTCATCAACTGGCGCGAAAATAGTTTCTTTAGCTATTGACACAGCCGGGTCGTGTTCACTAGGAGTTTGTACTACCAATTCTACACCTAGCTTCTGTGCTGCATCCGCCATCATCGAGGCAAGTTGTCCGCCACCAATTACACCAACACGTTTCATTGACATCCTAGAGAATCACGAGTTTGCACGCCTGTTTTGGAATTCACACCACTGGCTTTATCGCACAGTTCTTTAATTTGCACTCTATCCAAAATTGCATCTGTAAAATCTGCACCGTCTATATTCACATCATTAAAGATGGCGCGGAGCAAAAGAGCTTCTTTGAAAACTGCATCGCTCAAATCGGCCTTAGTTAAGTTTACCTGATCAACCATTGCATTAGTTAAATCCGCTCCGTGGAGATTAGCTTTTGTCATCACTGAAGCACTCATCACTGCTCCCCGCAAGTCAGCGTTTGTAAAGTTAGTCAGTTCCATATTGGCGTTAGAAAACTCCGCAGCTTGCAAGCTTTCACCAGAAAAATCACGTCTTGACAATTCTGCATTGCTAAATGAAAGCGGATGAGTCCAGTCTACGGCCAGTGCGGGATCAGCCACGCACCATATAATTATTCCTAGAAGGAACGCCAACCCTTGCCGCCAAAACATATCGAGAGTCAATTTGGTGTCTAATTGCTGCATTTAATTACCACATTTGAATATTAGCAAGATTGGCTGATTCTAATTGAGACTTGCAGCCTTGCTACTGGACTGAGGGGATGTGTATTTCCCTTGCTTAATATTTTGTAACGCAAAAAGGGTAAACGCTTCTCACCTTGAGCAAAATTATGCCTGCAACTTTGGATAGAGAAGGGTGATAGTCGAGCGATCGCACTCAATATACAGCAGATTTCAGGTAAATGAAGTACATATATAAAACCCAAAACCTTGTAGAGACGTAGCACTGCTACGTCTCTACGTGTATTCGATTAGAGCGCAATCTGCTGTATCAAGAAAGTTATTACCAAATACTGTTGCAAATAGCTGAAAATAAAGTTAATTATAACACCAAGCAATCTCTGATTAACATAGCAAAGAACAGAATTCATCTCTCTTGATGAAGTTAAATTCCTAACTATAAAGGAATAGTTTAGCCGGATAAAGCAATGCTTATGCTTGTGAATTTGTTCATAATTATTCATTTTTAGATTTAAATTTCAAGATATTAAAAATAGTTTTTTTTAAGCAGTAATACTCATCGAATTGTTTACAATTCTTGACTTTCAATATTTCAAGTAAAGTTTATTGTATTTTAAAGTAAACAGCCCTTATCAGCTGTTAGTCTTTTAATTAATGAAAGCAAGGCTTGAGCGTAATCATAAGCGTCTCAACTGCTTAACAAAGCTTAAAAGTTGGATAATTAGGGTTAATTTTATAGCGATTAGTTAGTTCTTCAGGAATCTCCAAGAGTTTACATTCACCAAATACACAACTTCCACAAACAGAACTCCGAAACCCGATGATGAATCATTACTCACTTCAATGGATTGAGGCATGGTGCCAAGAAAATGGCTGGACAGATTTATTTGTCGAGCGACGTAACAACTTCTGGGCTTTCCCTCCGGGTGGGGTAATGCCAGAACCAATTCCAGTTCACGTTCTCAGAGTGATTAAAGCCGAGAAGGGATTGACTTTTGAAGAACGATTGTGGTCAATGTCCGCAGTAATTGGCACAATCCTAGCTGTTTTCTTTACCTTTTGGTTCCAGTCGCCGATGCCATTAGTTTTGGCTTTCGCTTTTAACGCCGTTACAGTGGCTCAATTTGAACTTGAAGATGCCTAAATTCTTTTTGCTACTAAAAACTGCTCTTGTCTACTTTTAGCAAGAGCAGTTTTTAATTTTAGGAAAATAGGCGAAATCACGACAAATTGGTTGACCTTTTGGATAGCGATTGAAGTTGGGCAGATTTTTTCACATGTAGATGGATGGAATACACTATTCTAGTCTTTAGGCAACTTTGTGCTACCAAAGAATATTGTACACAACCTCCAACCGCTATATTTAGATTACGCAATGCAACAGTTGTCTCTTTTCCTCGATTTGTCTAGCTCCGAGCCAATAAATACAACTTGGTTCAAAGATATTTTAGCCATTCTTAGAGTCAGGCAGGAACCAGCATGGACTGACAATTTTGGTAAGTCTCTCCGCCAATGGCTGATGCAACAGGGACATACTCCCATTAAAACACTCAGCTTATTTTCTGGTGGTGGTGGATTAGACATTGGATTTCATGATGCTGGCTTTGAAATCATTCAAATGGTAGAGCTTGAAGCTAAGTATGTTCAAACTTTACAAAGGAATTCTTTACCAAAGAAATGGCTAGAAGGCTCTGAAACTGTTTGCATTGATATTAGAGATTATTTACCTGAATCTCATCTGACAGTAGACTTTATTATTGGAGGCCCCCCTTGTCAAACTTTCTCTGCTGCCGGACGTAGAGCTGCTGGAGTCTCTGGAACAACAGATGCTAGAGGTACACTATTTCAAGAATATGTTCGTATTCTCAATATACTTAAACCGAAAGGATTCTTATTTGAAAATGTATATGGAATAATTGGTGCCAATGAAGGAAAAGCTTGGCAAGAAATTCAAAAAGCTTTTAGAGAAGTTGGCTACAATATTTATTTTCGGATTCTTGATGCTGCTGATTATGGAGTACCTCAACATCGAGAACGTTTATTTATTGTTGGATTAAAAGAAGGGGAATATTTATTTCCCTATCCTACTCATGGGCCAGATTCTCTGAATCAAAATCCTTATTATTCAGCAGGAGAAGCTGTAGAAGGCGCTGATATTTCAAAAATGGAAACAGGTCTAGGCGGGCGTTTTGGACATCTACTCGAACATATTCCACCTGGACTGAACTATAGTTTTTATACACAAGAGATGGGCTATCCTAACCCAATATTTAGCTGGAGATCAAAATTTTCAGATTTTCTATACAAAGCAGATCCAACAAATCCAGTACGAACAATTAAAGCACAGGGAGGACAATATACCGGTCCATTCAGTTGGGAAAATCGGAGATTCTCAATTGCAGAGTTAAAAAGATTACAGACTATTCCAGATGACTATGAACTTATTGGGAATAGGCAAGTTTCTATTGAACAAATCGGAAATTCGGTACCTCCTCAACTTGGGCGGATATTGGCTCTTAGTATTTTAGAACAAGTAATTAAATTTAAATTACCTTTCCCTATAAGTTACTTACCTGAAAAGAAAAAACTAGGTTTTCGCCAGCGTAAAAGAAACTTAACGGAAATTTATTCCCAAAAAGCTAAATCTGCAATTACAGATTTACGTCAGACAGGAAAGTTTCTATCTATACCTCATTTTAAATATGAAGGAAAAGGAAAAATGGTCAGATTTTTATCTGCTAATTTTTCTTGGACAACAGAACAAACTTCTGAAGGTGTAAAAATTTATATATCCTACGATTTGAATGATTCATGCTGGGTGTTCACAGCAGGTATAAATGATAATTGCGAAGAAGAAGATCAATTCGTGATAGATATTAATCCGTCTTGCGGTCATGATGAATGGGTTCTGGGAACGTGTTCAGTTAAGCTTTGTGCTAAAGTTCTTGATGTACAGTTATATACATCTCTTTGGAAAGCTTTTGAAGAAAAGTTAACTGAAGCTACAGGAAAAGCGGATTTAGTTCAGTTATCTGGATATTATCAATACAATGCCCGAATTAGTGGAATAATAACTTTTCATCCTCAGTTGAAAGTTAAACCACTTTGGCGTGTAATCCAATGTGTGACTAGGTGTATTGGTACTGCTGCTCAACTCTCAGCTACAGAGCTTGCAGACCGATGGGGTGTAAAAGCAGAAGATGTCTTTTCCTATCTTCAGTCTCTACGAGCTATGGGTTATGAAGTTAGAAATCACAACACAAACCCACAAATTCCCAAAGGTGAGTATTTGATTCCTTACGCCTTTCCTACACTAAACCCTAAAAGCGTGCAACTTCGCAAAAGTTTATAAACGAATCATGAATGAGATACACCTGAGAGTTTATACAAATAGGAGTGAGTTGGTTTTACCTGATGGAACAATTCAATACTTTCAAGAAGGAGGAATGAATCAGGCTGCAAAGATACGGTACAAGAAAATAGCGGTAGAACTATCTACAGGTTACTTGGAAAGACAGATTTTATTTTGCAGAGATTATTCATCGAATCTTGATTTTTTGATCTTGAACCAAACGCATAAATATCTTTTGGATAGACTTGTACAGTCAGTGACCAGCGAAGTTGGTAGAGCATTAATAGGTTTGTCAATTCTACAGTTGTGCGTTAAGGCAATTGAGCCAGAGCAGAGTATTAGGCTACACAAAGGCAGTACGGCGACAAGAGATTTTTCTTGGTGTGATGGTATCTCTATGCGTTCTCTCGATAAGCAATACATTACACCTGTGTTACGAAAATATGAACTACTAAGATTGAATGCGGATGGTTTTATGATGACACGCAGTTTAGCAGAAAATTACCCGTATTCATCTGTATATAAAGCAAACATGAGAGGCGCACGTTCTGAGTGGGTAAGTCTTGTTGAGGCAATTGAGAAAAATGAAGTAGTTTCTGAAGTAACACTGCGCTATCTTCTTTCGCAATTACTTAATCAAGCAGATAATTTTAGAAGATTAGCTTTACAAACTATTGAGAATCTGACCTTGTTTTTGGGAGCAACAATTATTGATAAAGGAATTTCATTAAGTTTTATACTACGTCATATTAATCAATCTGATTATGCTGCTCGTTTAATGGAGATAGCCATGCATAGCTTAATGCAGGCTATGCAAGAATATCAAGTTTTTCCCAACAGTTTACTAAAACCACTTTCGCAAATGCGATCAGCCAATAAGAAGCATGGCAATATCGGTGATATTGAACTTTTAGAGGATAGGCAAATTGTGGAGGCTTGGGATGCTAAGTATGGTAAGTCATACTTGCGAGATGAGATTGAGGAGTTATCAGAAAAACTGGAAATACATCCCGCCGTTAAAAAGGCTGGTTTCGTTACAAGTCTTGAAGCTGAACGCATTGATGAACTAGTGCCTAGATGTCATGAAATTGAAGAAATATTTGGAATATCCCTTGAAATAATTACTTTTAAAGAATGGGTAGAGCTACAGTTTGCTCGTACATTAGCAGAAGAGGCTACAACTGAGCAAGAACTTGCATCTGCTTGGCTCATAGCTTACACAGAATCTTTAGCGCAGCGACGTAGGGACATTGCCCCAATTGATGAGCCATGTTATCAATGGCTACTTAAGCTAAACGAGACTTTGATTATTGAATAGCTGAATGCTGCTCATATTCAAGACTTGGGTGAAGTGAGGAATTCAACAATTTACTCACACTTATTTTAAGATTTTCACCTGATCGAGCGTGCTAGTCGCTTCAAAAACTTTAATACCACACTATCAGGACTTACGCAACTGGCACAAGCAATGGTGCGCTTCGCGCACCCAGCGCCCAAAAACTACACAAGAGACATAGCAATATCTGGACGTTTTAGTTGCTCAATTAAATAATTAGAAAGCAAATTTTGTTTGAGCTTGTAAATAGTTTGACCTGTTTGATAAGCTAAATTTTTCAGTCTTAGCCAAACTAACATAGCGCAAGCAATATGATTTCTTTGA
>JBBSOX010000104.1:0-24192 GCA_038259325.1 Chroococcales cyanobacterium
GAGTCCATTATCCATCAATTTTTCTGTGGAGCGATCGCCCCCGGCGACGTTCTACACACCCTCACGCTGTAGCTCAACAGCCGTGAGAACCAACAGACAAAAAAACAGACCCACCAACCAACCAATTACAGGAAAACACGAACCATGACTGATGAAAACATTAGACAGATAGCTTTCTACGGTAAAGGCGGTATCGGTAAATCTACCACCTCCCAAAACACTTTAGCAGCTATGGCAGAAATGGGTCAACGCATCCTGATCGTTGGTTGCGACCCTAAAGCTGACTCCACCCGTTTGATGCTGCACAGCAAAGCTCAAACCACCGTGTTACACCTCGCCGCAGAACGTGGTGCAGTAGAAGATATCGAACTCGAAGAAGTAATGTTAACCGGTTTCCGTGACGTACGTTGCGTAGAATCTGGTGGTCCAGAACCCGGTGTAGGTTGTGCAGGTCGTGGTATTATCACCGCCATCAACTTCTTAGAAGAAAACGGTGCTTACCAAGATCTAGACTTTGTATCTTACGACGTATTAGGTGACGTTGTATGTGGTGGTTTCGCAATGCCTATCCGTGAAGGCAAGGCACAAGAAATCTACATCGTAACATCAGGTGAAATGATGGCGATGTATGCTGCTAACAACATCGCTCGTGGTGTTCTTAAGTATGCTCACACCGGTGGCGTACGTTTGGGTGGTTTGATTTGTAACAGCCGTAACACTGACCGGGAAATCGAATTAATCGAAACCTTGGCAAAACGGTTGAACACCCAAATGATTCACTTCGTACCCCGTGACAACATCGTTCAACACGCAGAATTGCGCCGGATGACTGTTAACGAGTACGCACCAGAAAGCAACCAAGCTAACGAATATCGGACATTGGCTACAAAGATCATCGACAACAAGAATCTATCTATTCCTACACCCATCGAAATGGAAGAACTAGAAGAATTGTTGATTGAATTCGGTATCCTCGAAAGCGACGAAAATACCGCAATGCTAGTTGGCAAAAGTGCTGCTGAAGCTCCTGTAAGCTAAGTCGCTGTTAATAAATAACGCTTTAGCACAAGGAAAAAGGAAGAGTTCTATATCTTCCCTTTTATCCTCTCCCTTCCATCTCCCCCCTAATCTTAGAGGGGACTCCTAGTCCCCCTATGCCCCGATCCTTACGAGTCACAGAGGCTAAATATGACACCTCCAGAAAATCAAAACATCATCGAAGAAAGAAAAGAACTAATTAAAGAAGTTCTAGAAGCTTACCCCGATAAAGCTAAGAAAAAACGGGAAAAGCACTTAAATGTATACGAAGAAGGTAAGTCCGATTGCGGCGTTAAGTCTAACATCAAATCCCTTCCTGGGGTAATGACCTCTCGTGGTTGTGCTTACGCCGGTTCTAAAGGTGTGGTTTGGGGTCCTATTAAGGACATGATCCACATCAGCCACGGGCCTGTTGGTTGCGGTTATTATTCTTGGGCTGGTCGTCGTAACTACTACATCGGCACCACAGGTATTGACTCCTTTGGTACCATGGACTTCACCTCTGACTTCCAAGAAAGAGATATCGTTTTTGGTGGAGACAAGAAACTTACCAAGATCATCCAAGAAATTGATGTACTTTTCCCACTCAACCGTGGTGTTTCCATTCAATCTGAATGTCCCATCGGTCTAATTGGGGATGACATCGAAGCAGTTGCTCGGAAGACATCGAAAGAAATTGGCAAGCCAGTTGTACCTGTGCGTTGCGAAGGCTTCCGGGGTGTTTCCCAATCTTTGGGACACCACATTGCTAACGACATGATTCGTGACTGGGTTTTCACCAAATCCGACCAAGCGAAAAAAGACGGTACACTCAAGTTTGAAGGTACTCCTTATGATGTAGCCATCATTGGTGACTACAACATCGGTGGAGATGCTTGGGCTAGCCGCATCCTGTTAGAAGAAATCGGCTTGCGCGTAGTCGCTCAGTGGTCAGGTGATGGCACAATCAACGAAATGTTGATGACCCCCAATGTGAAGATGAACCTCATCCACTGTTACCGGTCGATGAACTACATCAGCCGTCACATGGAAGAAGCTTATGGTATACCCTGGTTGGAATACAACTTCTTCGGCCCCACCAAGATTGCTGAATCTTTACGGGAAATCGCTTCTAAATTTGACGAGACAATCCAAGCAAACGCTGAGAAGGTAATTGCCAAGTATCAGCCCACAATGGATGCGGTAATTGCTAAGTACCGCCCCCGTTTGGATGGTAAGACTGTTGCCATCATGGTTGGTGGTCTACGTCCTCGCCACGTTGTCCCAGCTTTCCAAGACTTGGGCATGAAGATGATTGGTACAGGTTATGAGTTCGCTCATAATGACGATTACAAACGTACCACTCACTACATCGAAAACGGCACCATCGTTTATGACGACGTTACCGCTTACGAATTCGAGGAATTTATCAAAGCGCTGAAGCCTGATTTGGTAGCTTCTGGTGTGAAAGAAAAGTACGTCTTCCAAAAGATGGGTCTACCTTTCCGTCAAATGCACTCTTGGGATTACTCCGAACCTAGCGATCGCTCCTAAACATCATATAATGTAAGGTTTTTTAGCGGCGGCAGAAAAAAGATCCTATTTCTAGCCTAAACGCAAGTTGCAGGGTTATTTAGGAAGGATCTATTTTGATACTTTAGATAGTATAACTCTTATGGAGTGTGGTTTTTAGATTTTTATTGCATTTTGCTTTAAGAAAAACTGTAAAATAAAAGACTACTTTAAATGACGATTTTTTAGATTAAATGGTGCGATCGCGTTTACCACTCTTGTATGTGTCAGAAAATCAGTTATGTTCATTGATTTGAGGAGATGATGTCATGTTGACTATTTTAGGCTTAAGAGAGTTAGTGTAACTGTGTATGTAAACTTTTGTATCAGGATTCAACGTTTCTGACACCATTGGTAAAGGTAAGCAGCAGAAATTAACCAAAGCCACCAGAATCTTAGCAGGAAAAGGTCATAATTTAATCTTGGTGTTCTTAAATCAGTAAAGGTTTGCTTAAAACTGGTAAAAAACAAAATATAGATTGCAAAAATCACAACAATTGGCAAAATCGATAACACAAGTATTCCAAAATCCCGAATAACTAAGGCTCTAAATTTTGGGAGAATAAGCCATTGTGGTGGATTTGACCATAGAAACTTTAGCAAAAGTGCATATACTCTTGTCAAAATCAAAAACCATATTAGAGCTAACAGTAATGCAATCACAGAAACTGCAAAGAAAAAAATTAGACTACTGTTATTTGTAATAGATAAAAGACCAATACCGCCTACAATTAAGTAACGCCAAAACTCAAATGCAAAAAGTACGGTTGCACCGATGTAGGCTGGTATTGCTAACTTAATAGCCATCATCCATGACTTTGGATAAGGTAGCCAAGTAGGAAACCAAATTTTATTGTTCATAAACTAAATGCTAGTAAAATCATTTTCATAGCTGCTCATACAGAATTAGTCACTTTTGATAATAACTAAACTACATTAGAACTCATAACAGTATAAACACACAAGAATTAATTAAATGGAGGGATGCGATCGCATTAAACCGTCCAATCTTCTATTAACAACCCGGGTACTTTGCTAAAATCCCGATGATTGCGCGTTAATAAAACTAATTTATGAGATGGTGCGATCGCCAAATAGCCCGTCGTAGACATCGCAGTAAAAGAAGTAGAGTGTTGTTGCGATGTCTGCGACGGGCTTCGCCTACGCTTTTATTCGGCAAGATTATTGAGGTGCAATTAGCAAAAGCGAGATGGAGTTTATCAAACCTAAATACGCTTAAGCTATGCAAGAGCCGTTATATCTCATAAGAATTGATAAACTATTAGGTACAAAACTGGAGGTCAAAGACTTATGCTTAAAGACTCCCCAATTATTAGCACATCTCCTGAAATTATGGGCGGGACTATAGTTTTTGCTGGAACTAGGGTTCCCGTGCAGACGCTTTTGGATTACCTCAAGGCAGGCGAATCTATCGACGACTTTTTGGATGGATTTCCGACTGTTACCAAAGAGCAAGTTATCGCCTTGCTTGAGGAGGCTGGAAAGCAGTTTGCTAACATGGTGGCATAGCATGAAACTTTTGTTGGATGAGTGTATTGACCGCAAACTAGCGAGGGAGTTTGTTGGCTATGAGGTAAAAACTGTTCCTCAAATGGGATGGGCAGGAGTAAAGAATGGTCAGCTTCTTGCCCTTGCAGAAGCTGACTTTGATGTTTTCATCACTGTCGATCGCAACTTGTCATTTCAACAAAATCTACCACAGTTCAATGTTGCGATAATTGTTTTACAAGCACAATCTAACCGTTTGATAGATATGAAACCTTTAGTACCCAAGGTTTTAGCTACTTTAGCCACGGCAGTTAAAGGACAAGCCATAGTAGTCAGTTTGTAAAAATAGAGCTTAGTAGTTCTTACCTTCAACTTCGGAATACGTTCAGTTTCGCAGTTTTCAATTAAAACATCAATAAATTCCATTAGCGATCGCTTCGCTCTCACTCGACAATCAACTAAGCGATGTCTACGACGGGCTGTTCGGTGTCGCATTAAACCGTGCAATCCTCAATTAACAATCCGGGTACTTTGCCCAAATCCCGATGATTGCCTGTTAATAAAACTAATTTACGAGATAGTGCGATCGCCTTTAAAGATTATCTGTGAGATGGACAAGAAGTAGACCGTTTTAGCGATCGCATGATTGAAAACACAATCAATACACTTAAGTACAGGTTTATAGACTGCACAACCAACGAGAAATAGATGCAACTTGGTTCTCTCGATTTAAATTAGCAGCGTTACTGAGAGTGCCGTTTTCCAATTGATTCCAAATTTCGCTTGCCATCCTTCTAGCGATCGCTGATCCTACGAAGAAAGTCAGAGGTGAATGCCCTACCCTGGAAAATGCATTACGTATACGATTTAGTGCTGCTTGTGCAGTTTTCCAATGCTCATCTGCACCTGCGGGATCTATACCCCCTTTAAGTTCACCAAGGGCGATAACGTATGGTGCAACTACAGATGGTTCAATGGTGCTAGATTTGTTGGCTGCTAACTCTGCTGGGGCTAAGTTAAACAAACATAGATCCACATTACTTCTAACTAGGGGGACAGTCAGGTTATAAATTAGTGTGCGATTACCAATCTCGCTTTCCCAGCTTATTCCTCGTAAAGATAACTCAATTTCTGAGTCATTATTTGTCATGGCTATCCACTTTTTACTTTTTGAGTGTTGCCAGTGGTATTTTGTACCTGCGATCGTGAGAGTAGAGAGAATTGCACGAGTCAGCTTTCTTTGTGCCAACACGCCTCCAACATTTCGCATTGAACCACCAAGTGTGTCACCACGAGTCAGCAAAAATCTAAAAACCAATTCCTCTGGAAAGTTTGCACCTGCTGGTTCAAGAAAATTTTTGATCAGACCATTTACAGCCTCTACCTTATCCTCTGACATCAGGTGTGCTAAAGATTTATCAGATAAGCCTGCCGCAGTTAACAATCCCATCTCAATGCCCTTAATCTTTAGTAATTCAATAGGACTCTCAGCTTGAGCAGCAGCTTCTTTAAGTGCCCTTGCTTCTGCGACAAATGGCGCAGCACGTCGATTTTTCTCTAGTGCAAGAGCTACAAAACCTGCACGAATTGCTTCATAAGTTGTTATAAGATCATCAATGGATTGAAGATGATTTTGATAGGAACACATAGGAATTCGAGTTATGGCTTTTTCCACACATAAACGCACTTCCGCAATGGATCGCGTCCATGATTTCCCATTTGCTGGCTACTATTACCTTTATCGTTTGGCAAAACAAGGATATTTTCAATAACAAAACCTAGCTGTTGGGCGAAATCAGAGAGAATCATATCTACTGAAATGCTTGCGCCTGCATAGCGAACATTGTCGTTAACCATGAATAAAACTGCCCCTGGTTTAAGAACACGAAAACATTCTTGTATTACACACGCCATCTCATAAAAATATCCTCTGATCATTCTTGGTATACCATTATTATTCAACGCACCCTTTGCTTTTTGGTTATCTAGATATTTCAAGATAGCCTGCAACAAATTCTGTGAATCAGCAATAGTTAAAGCTCTTTCCCAGTCTGAGTTGATAGTCAATAAATCTTTGGGGCGATTTTCAACTGTACAACTTACCATTTCTTGACGAAGTTTAATTAATTCCTTTTCAGAAATACCAAGTAGAGCTAGTTCTAGTGCATAAGTGCGAGTATAGTCGTATCGATTGCAATAGGGTGGAGATGTAATAATTACATCATATACGGAATTGTCTAGGTGCGGCATAATCTCAAGACAAGATCCTTCATAAAGGTGAATTTGACCTTGAGAATTTTTAATTGGGAAAAGCTCAATTTGTTGTGTAGAAGGCAGTAAATCATCAATAATTTCACTTATTTTATTGGTGATTGCATTATCAAACTCTAAAATTTCGCCTTTATTGAAAGGTTTCTTGCTCTGTCCACGATTGGAACGATAATCCCAACGGAGGTACTGTCCATCTTTACGTGTGTAACTTATGGATTCTAAAACGCACAGTAAGACAAAATTTAAAACTGCCTGAACTTTATTATTTTCTCGTTTGCAAGCTGCAAGATACTGCTCAATTGCATTTATAGTTAGTTCAGAATAAGCTCCTTTTGTGATTCTCAATTCTGGTAAGTCTTTTTTCTGCTCACATTGCTTCCAAACGTGTAACTTTGACCAATAGTTGACCCTATCAAAATCTTCAGACGTGAACTCAGAATCTAAAATCTTTTTGGCATTAATTATTTGTTGACCAATGGGCAATAATTCAATACCATCAGCATCAATCCCAGCTTCCCTCGCAGCAAATAGCGTAGTTCCACTGCCTGCAAATGGATCTAAAACCTTGCCTTGAGTAATTTTATATTGTTGCAATAGGTATTCTATAAGAGATGCAGAAAAAGCTTCTTTATATTTATACCACCGATAGATAGGTCTAGTTTTATTAGCTTGAAAACTAACTATAAGTCGCGTCAATGAAGGATGAACCAAAAATTTATTCTGGAAGCGCTGATGCAGTTGCCTATCAAGGTTGTCAATTTCACCTAAACCATCACTTTCCATTTCGGACACGGTATTGGAGACACTTGCTAGGCTGATCACAGATGAATTTTCCTAGAGAATTAACTAGTCAAGTTAGTATAGTTCTAAATTTTAGGGGTAGATATATGATTCGCCCAAACTTTACAAAAAGTCACTGTATATTTAGGAATGGTGTCTGGGATGTGCAAGAAGTAGACCCTCGTAGCGATGTCTGCGACGGGCTGCGCCTACGCATTAAACCGTCCAATCCTCAATTAACAATCCGGTTACTCTGCTGAAATCCTGATGGTTGCGTGTTAATAAAACTAATTTACGAGATAGTGTGATCGCCGCAATCCGCGAATCCATCCTTGCAAGTTGAATGCGTTTAGCTTGTAATTGACTCAATGCAGTAGCAGCATCAGCATCAAATGACACAAGCGGTAGAACCTTAAAATCATTTACAAGACGTACCATCATCTCATAACCCTTAACGACTTCACTATCGTTACGAGCGCGACTAATATACGTATGACTACCAATAATTTGTTCGTGAAATGTGACAATTGAAATTGCAAAATCTGATAGTGGATATTGAGCTATGCGGGTTGAAAGATTGATGTAATCTTTCCCTGTCTGTCGTTGGATAATGCTTAAATGATCTGTATCCAACAAATATTTCATTGCTCATCCTGAATTTCGATTACTGGCTCGTCGCTTTGACGAATCGCACGTCCATAAGCGAGTACCTCTTCAAACGCAGGCTCGTCTTTGAAGGAAGCTGTAATTTGTTGGAGCCAATTGGTTGGTTGAGAAGCCGCTACTTGTTTTTTCAACTCCGTCACCGCAGCTTCGACAGCTGCGAGACGTTCTTCCAGAGAAGTATTAGTTGACATTTGAGGTTTATCCCTAACTGCATCACGCCTATCTGAAGGATAACGAGTTAGAGTAAGGGGTGGCAACTCTCTCGAAGGTAATAAAAATAATTTAATTACTTTTATGAGCGATCGCCTTTCAAGATTATCTGGGAGATGCACAAGAAGTAGACTGTTGATGCGATCACATTCTTCGACAACCAGCTTGTATGGCGTGATGAGGGGATGCGATCGCATTAAACCGTCCAATCTTCAATTAACAATCCGGGTACTCTGCTGAAATCCCGATGATTGCGTGTTAATAAAACTAATTTACGGGATAGTGCGACGCCGAATAGCCCGTTGAAGACATCAGAGTTACATTTCCTATCATCCCACGCAGATAACTTTGCGGACTTAATTAATCGCTTCTTCTAAGTAGGTGGGCAGGAAAATTTATAACTATGTAACGAAAACTTAACTAGAGCGATTATAGTTAAATTTGACACGTTGTGTACTGTAGTTCCCTTTTTCTCCCCTAGCTTTCACGCCATCAATTACGGCATACGCGAGGTCTAACTCATCATCAAACATTTGCCCACATAGTTCATCTTTATTTAAGGTGTTGCCATTCCAACTCAATTGGATTCATTTCCGAGCAATATTCCGGCAAGAAAAAGATGTACAAACCCATGTATTCCCACTTTGACCATAGCTTTTGCACTTCAAGACATCGATGTATCGGTCCGTTATCTTGTACAATTACCCTGGTACGTGCCGTCTCTTCTGCCTCTTGGGCTTCTTTCTCCATCATTTTGATGTAAGACTTGCGGTCAACACCCCCAATCACTAAACCATAAACAAAACTAATTAAAGGTTGGAGGAATCCGATAATGCTTAATCTACGACCACGACGTTTTGTTTGTTCTAAACGTTTTTGTTCGCCCCTGAAGTAATAGGTATAACTGGGTTCGCTCCACACACAAAACCCTGATTCATCTAGATACTTGAGGTCTATTTCTCCCACAGCAGCAGATAATTCCAGCATATCGAGGTCTGCTTGCTTCTTTGCTCGTACTACGGGGTCTTGTTTTCCTTTATGACAATTTCAAAGTCCGCTTCCAATCGACCCCCTTTTTTTGAGTACCCGTCTTAATCTATCGGGACTCAGTTTAATTGAGCGATGCCTGCGGCGGGCTGCGCCTACGCTTTCTAATTTTTTAGCTAACTGAGGACTATTGTATGTCCGTGGTTCTTTTTTGAGGCATTCTTCCAAAAACACTATGTCCTCCTCTTTCCACCTCGCTTTTCCCCCTCGACCAGGTAGCTCCCAAAGTCCTTCCATACCTAGCCTTTTCCATTTATGCAAAATCTCTCTTACTGTCTGTGGAGTCCAATTTAAGTGAACAGCTATTTTTTCCACATACCAGCCATGTGCGCTTAACCTAATTACTTCTGCTCGATCTTTAACTTTCTGTGGTACGTCCTCTGTTCTAAGGTTCAACAAAGCTTTGTCTTGCTCACGAGTCAGAAATACCCTTAAAGGAGCGCCCATATTTAAGTTACCTCGGTAGATGCATTCTCCGTATTTATTTATCTTTACATAGTTTGGTTTTTCCGTGCCCACCTACTTACTAATCAGTTCTATTGCCTCGCTCTTTCCAGGAAAGTTACCTCGATTAAGTTCATCCAGTACCGCAAGACTAGTTACAAGCACATAGTTGTCACTTGCACGGTTCCACCATTCCCGTGTCCACTCCCGTCGCGCCACCATATCAGGTTCAGTACGTGCTTCGTAATAAAAACTGGGAATGGAGGTTTCAATGTAAACTTTTGGCTTCATTGCAGTAAGGAGCTACATAAATAAACGGCTTGACTATCTTTGGTAATGCCTGATACTCCAATATTACCGTCTTTAATTTAGCACCTAAGCGACGCTAAATACTGGAGTTTAGACTAAAAGCGATATGAGAGAACGCAAACCAAATGGAATTAGAGGTTAAAAATATTATCTTGTCAGCCTCAAAGCATCCGCGACCTCGAACAATTATTGTGTAGTGTGTTTGCAGAGAGAATAATACAATAATGATAATCATAAAAATGGTGATAAATTCAAGTTGAATGAACCAACAACATGGGGTGAAGCAGCATCTGTCTTCGAGATAGATGATCCGAAACTAAAACGGGTACGGGTTAGCCTTTGGAAAAATCTGCATTTCCGTAAGGCGGCGACACGCTCTTCGGTCAATGATCAGAGTTGAACGTATTGACGAACAAGGTAATCAACGAGTATCGAAACCTTTGTGGTTAGCTTGGGTAGGAGAAAAAATGCCTCCCTTAGAAGAAGTTTGGCGACTTTACTTGCGTCGCTTTACGATTGACCACTGGTATCGTTTTTTAAAACAACGCTTACATTGGACTGTACCCAAATTGGGTACTCCTAAGCAATGTGAGAGGTGGAGTGACTTAATGCCTTTCATGACTTGGGAGTTGTGGTTAGCTCGTGATATTGTTACTGACGATCCTCTACCTTAGCAGAAGTCTCTCGAAAAATTTACCCCTGGACGAGTCGCTCAAGCTATGGGTGGAGTTTTTGCAGTGATTGGTACTCCTGCCCAACCACCCAAACCTCGCGGAAAGTCCCCTGGTTGGGAAGCAGGAAAAAAGCATCACCGTAAAAACCGATGCCCCATTGTTAAAAAAACAGTAACACGACCACGTAAAGAACCATCTGTTGCTGTTTAATACTAAAGATTATTCATAATTTCGCTAAGTCTCTAATTAACTCAGCCCTGCTGGGTCGTTTTGCATACCTTAGTCTAAACTCCAGTTGTCACTCTGACCCCATAAAAAAACACTGCATATTTAGGGATTTTATAACTGCGATGTCTACGACTGGCTATTCGGCATCGCCCCAGTTCGACAACACGCCACTGTCTATTCATAACTGGGTGAAGTTAAGCGATCGCCTCTAACTCAGAAGAATGTGTTAAGTTTTCAATTAAAACACCGATAACTTCCATTAGAGAAGCGAGTGGATGCGTCTCTTCTTCACACTTTGCATTATTCCTTCTAGAGTGATATTCCCTATCCCTAATACACTTGAGGCACAAAAAATTGCTCATTGCGGGGAGCGCGAACATAATCCTCAGCCACAGGTCTAGACGGAAGCTCTAAGGGAGGCGGGGTCATATCTTCGTAAGGAACTTTGCTCAACAAATGATGAATGCAGTTGAGCCGCGCCCGTCTTTTATCATCTGCTTCAATGGTAAACCAGGGGGCTTCTGGAATATTTGTGTAAGCAAACATGGTATCTTTTGCTTTGGAATATTCTACCCAGCGATCGCGTGATTCTAAATCCATTGGGCTGAGTTTCCAGCGCCTTGCGGGATCGTGACTGCGAGAGAGAAAGCGTTTCTCTTGTTCTTCATCGCTGACGGAGAACCAGTACTTGATTAAAACAATGCCCGATCGCACCAACATTCGTTCAAATTCCGGGCAAGATTGCATGAATTCTTGATATTCTGCTTCAGTACAAAAACCCATCACTCGTTCAACTCCGGCTCGGTTGTACCAACTGCGATCAAAGAGGACAATTTCGCCTGCTGTCGGAAGATGTTCCACGTAGCGCTGAAAATACCACTGAGTTTTCTCGCGATCGGAAGGAGTTCCCAGGGCAACTACACGACAGCCACGAGGATTGAGTGGGTCGGCAATGCGTTTAATTACTCCTCCTTTACCCGCAGCATCGCGCCCTTCAAATATGACGACAACCCGATAGCCAGTGTGTTTAATCCAGTATTGCATTTTGACTAGCTCAATCTGGAGTTGCTTTAGTTCAGTTTCAAAAGTCTTTTTAGGAATTTTCTTAGTAAAAGCTTCTGTGCTACCATCAAAAATCCGTTTTGATTTTTTAGATTTTTTCTTGTCTTTTGCCTTTAGTAGGTTTTCTATTAAAGCGGGTTGAGCTAAACCATTATTTTCCTGGTTTTTAATTTCATCAATTGACATCGCAGTGTCTCCATGCCATTAAATCGGCATAAATAATTAGAGTTTATCTATCAAGTATATATTTTAACGCTGACTGATTGTAAATATACACATTCTGAAGGATTAACCACATTAAAGATGTGAAACCAACAAGCTAACTACAGGAAGAAATTTGATTGCCATCTGAGCATTGACCAAGGTTCCAATGTGAGTTTTACCCGCTCCTTTTGGGCCAACTAAGATGAATAGCGTTTTCATTATATAGGACTAGTATTTGATTTCTGAAAAAACTCAGTACAAGTAGTAAGCCTTCTTTCCCCTTGCCTATTGCCTATTGCCTATTGCCTATTGCCTATTGTCTACCTACGCAAATTAGTTCAGAAATCAAATCGGATTCCTATATTTGTCAAGGAAGTTTGAGCAATGATTTTTGGGCTTCAGTCTGGAAAAGCTAGACCAGTCATGGGGTCACGGATATACAACCCTAGTGTGAGACTACGCATCGCTTCATCCCAAACGGGTATTAATTGTTCTGCTTGATCTGCCCAATAATCGAATGTAATTAAGCATTGAACATTCGACCCCAAACCAATACAAGTCCGCGAAAAAGCTTCTCGTGGTTCTTCCTGAGTATCAATGAACTTTATCTCTGTCCAGACAATTCTGGCAGTTTGGCGCTTGATGGTAACAATTTCTCCCTTAGCAATGACGTTGCGACTGTCGTCTTCCATGATTTTCTTCAACGTGGACTTTAGCGGAAACTGGCTCCAGTCATTGGGTGGTAGACGATTGAAAGATACTTCTAGGCAGCAATCATCGTTAGGTGGTTTTTTATCGAGAAACTTGAAAGATTTTTCTTGTGGCTCAAAAACCCAATTCTGAGGAACATTCAAGCGAACAGCGCCTCTATCTGCTACAAAGATTTTGTAGCCTGATGGAGATTCCCAGCGATGATCAGGTTTTAGTTCAAGCGTTTCTTTAATCCACTGGAGATTGTTTTTCTTACGCTTTGCCATAGTGTTTTTGTTATCTCTGCTAAAGAGGGTGTCACTAAACAGCCCGCACTTCGACTTTTCTCTACGTTGCCTGCGGGATGCTACGCAAACGCGCAGCGTGTCGCAGACAGACGCTGCCCGTAGCTTGCTTTCCCGGAGGGGTACGCCGCAGGCTCAAAGCAAGCTCCCTTCGACAAGCTCAGGGCATCGCAGTGACCGTCGTAGACACTGCCCTTTTTGTTAATGTTATCAAATTGCTAGGATTTTGAATAACTCTTAATATTAAATAAAATTTTAGAGATTTTATCTCAAGGAATCTAAGGTAACTGTAACGTTGTGATTAAACTTTCAGCTTTTAACATTAAAATCTTAGCAGCAGTGTTCATGGTTATGGATCATGTGTGCTATTTGCTAATGCCAGAGTTCCTTATCTTGCACTTTATTGGGCGATTGAGCTTTCCCGTTTTTGCATGGCTTTTAGCTAAAGGCGAAAAACACACCCGAAATGTATACCGCTATGGGGGCAGACTATTAATTACAGCGATTATATCTCAGCCAATCTATAGTTTTGTCTTCCAGAGGTCATCATTTAATATTCTTTACACGCTTGTTCTTGGACTTGTGATGTTGCGCTTAATAAAGCGTTACCCGCAATTATGGCAGCAGTTAATAATTATTGGATTGTGTGCAGTAGTTGCCGAAAACTTTGGCTTTTCCTATGGAGCTTATGGGATTGGAGTAATTTTATTGATGTCCCTTATAGACAAACTAAAGCCCAGAATATGGTTGCTCTACTGGTGCATCTTTCACCTTTTTAGTTTAGTAATCCTATCTATGTTTAATATATTTCAAGGTTGGGCAATTTTCGCAGGATTCATTGTTTTTCAATTCAATGGTAAACCAGGTTCACGAGCTAGATGGTTTTATGTTTTCTATCCGGTTCATTTAATAATTTTAGGTGTAATAAATTATTTAATACAGTCTAGGTAAGATTGAATATTTAATAAGGGATGTCTACAACGGCCACGTAGCTCTGTCTTCGCGCAACGCGATTACCTAAAAAACGAAAGATCGTGAAAAACATACTAATGACTAATTACTCGAAATCCCACGGCTATAAAAACGAGCGAAAGCAATTTTTTTATAGCCGTAGGATGAGTTAAATTTTCGCTTTTTCGCGTTCAATTATTGCTTTAATCGATCCCATAAAAGTATGAACTTGTCTCAATGCAAGATGAACACGACCATCAGGTTCCAAGATTACTTCATCACCCGCCTTCAAGTAAATGCCTGAATTCTGAAACCCAGCCGTTGACTGGACTATCACATAAGCCTTTAATTCTTTACTTTTGCTGTTTTTTACAATGACCTGAAAACTTCCTATGTTGTCGGAATACCAGACAAGTGGTATTGATCCTCGATGTATTACGTAATCATTCAGGCTTTGCTCTCTCAAATCAGAAGAAGCGGCATCTAAAGCTTCGTAGCCACGTTTACAATTTTCCGGTTGCGGATAAGATTCTAACTTGTAGTTTGATGGATTTGCAAAAACCGCTTCGTTAATGATAAATGTCAGGAATCCATCATCATGAGCTTTTAAAGTTAAGTGGTTACGCTCAGAAACCAACTTCAAATCTTCTGGCTTCAAACCGTTATTAGCTAAAGTTTGAAATGGGTCATGTCTCGCTGATCCCGGTTTTTTCATTACTTGTGCTAGCAACTGTCCCCACCTTGGCTGCCCTGAATGCCCTGGCACAAGAAGGCACGGATCAAGGTCTTTGCTTGAAATCTCCTCACCATCTGGACCAATCCAGTCCCGACGAAAAACATCCTCCTCAACAGCTTGTTTCCGAAAATAAAGAAGAACATCTGGAGTAAGTTTTCCAGAAGGCTCCACTTTAGATGGACTGTTTGCTGGAACATCTGGAGTAAGTTTTTCAGAAGGCTCCACTTTAGATGGATTGTTTGGTGTAGATAATGCTTTCACCACAGGTGATGACTTACTGCTGACATAAATCCCATCTTTGTCTTTTTTAATATCGAAAAACTGTACAAGAATGAGGAGTGTCACTACCATACCACCCAGTAAAAGAAGAAAAGCTATCGTAATTGCAGTGACAAGACGAATACGTTCATCATTAGACAAAGAAGCAATATAATTGAAAGGCACTCTCCACAATGGCTTTGATTCCCCGCTAGTCTCTCCCTTGTCAGATGAAGAGGCAACAGAGTTTTCCTTATCAGTATTTGGCTCCTGGGGTTTCTGCTCTGTCATATAATATTTGGTATTTGTAGGTTTCTCAACGAAATCAACCAAACTAACTACACATTCATTTTAGTTTTTTCCGTAAAGCAAATAGGCAGATTCAGTAAACCACAAAATTTTGAAACCGAACGTAAAAATAAGGATTCCAACCCTGTGAACTAGGAAGTCAATAAGATTGCTTTAAGAGTGATTGCTAAAGGGGTTTGCTTTTCCCCTACACCCTTTCCTAGCAAAGATTTTACCCAAGCGATCGCAAAACATTTGTAAGTTCTATCTTAACTAATAAACGAACCAAGAGCTTGCATTAGAAAGATTTCACTTTATTTAAGCCCAACTTACGGCTAGAGATAAATATGCTGCAACACATACAGCAATTAAAAAAAACTAATTTAAGCAATTAGCGAATTCTATTTTTATTACCGAATAAACTTAAAACCTTGGATATATCTATATAGATAGATACTATATTGTTAAATACCTTCCTTTGGGAGGATAAATTTTTCAGAAAAATACTTTTATCAAACTATAAACTTTAAAAAAAATAGGTAGATATATATTTCATTCAATGATATTCATCAGATAAATCTTATAAATCTTAGTCTTTTGTTAACGTTTACCAACTATGATGTCAGAGTAGTGAATAATAATTCGGATTTGGATATCTAGGAATAATTGTGTCATCCAGGAAAAATACCCTAGATTTATCCCCCTGTAGCCGAAAGCAACCACTCAATAGGTAAATCTTTAAGGTAATAAGCATGACTTATAGTATCGAATCTGCACGCAATATTTTCTCTAGCACTCAAGTGGCAGATGCTGTTCCAGCCACTACAGCAATGTTTGCTAAACTCAACATTGACGATCAATTAGCATTTCTCTGGTATGCCTACGCTGAACTAGGTCGGACAATTACTCCAGCTGCTCCCGGAAAAGCAAATCTCCAATTAATGGAAGGTATATTCAACGACATTAAGCAGATGTCTCATGAAGAGCAAACGCAGTTAATGAGAGATTTAGCTAGTAATGCTGATACTCCCATCAGCCGTTCTTATGCATACTTTGGTGTTAACGCTAAATTGGGATTTTGGTGGCAGTTAGGAGAGTGGATGAAACAGGGTATCGTCGCTCCTATGCCCGCTGGCTATAAAATGTCAACTCAAGTTAAAGCAGTGCTAGAAGCTGTTCAGAAAATCGATCAGAGTCAGCAAATTACTGTACTACGCAATACTGTAGTAAATATGGGGTTCGATCCCTCTCTGGCTGATAACAAACAGGCAGAAGTCATAAACTTTAAATTTCCACGTGCATCTCTAAGTCCCCAATTTACTATTGAGGGAGTTACAGAACCAACAGTGCTGAAATACATTGAAGCTATGAATGCAGATAACATTGAAGCTGCTGTTGCTTTATTTGCTAACAATGGTGCGCTGCAACCACCTTTCCAAAAACCAATTGTTGGTAAAGAAGCGATCACTGCCTACTTAAGAGATGAGGGACAAGGGTTAGTGATGAAGCCAACCAAAGGTGTTTCGGAAACTATCGAAGACGGTTACACACAGCATAAAATTACTGGTACAGTCGAAACTCCTTGGTTTGGAGGTAATGTTGGGATGAACATTGCTTGGCGATTTTTACTCGATCCTCAAGGTCAAATTTACTTTGTGGCTATTGATTTACTTGCTTCTCCCAAGGAACTGCTTAACCTAACTCGCAAGTAAAATTTCTTGGTCTGAACACAAAAGCAATTGTGCTTGTCTAAGATGATGTTTTAAAAGGGTCTTTTGCTCTCATACTTAGCACAGCAACGCATTTTAGTACATAGCTAAAACCTTCAATTGGCTTGTACTTTACCCAGGGAAAACTGTAAAGTTATAACTCTCGGTACTTTTAAAACATCCTCTAAGTGTCATGATGATCATCAAATAAAATCTTAATTAAAGCTCGGTTCGCATAAAACCGAGCTTTAGTAATCACCCCTGATATACAGCAGATTGCAACTTCTCTACGTTGCTTAAAAAGGGGGCACAAGACTCTAATTCTCCTCCCTTAATTCTCCCAATGCATTAAGGGGAAACAGGAATCTAGTTCCCTCCCCTTAGAAAGGCTACCGTGTACACACAAGTATACGCCATAAAGGTTTCAACTCTTTTACCCACATTTGTGTCAGAGTTAAACTGTCACACTTATCCACATCCCGCCCTGAACTTTAGTTCAGGGCTAATAGCTGAAGTCCACTTAAGTGGACTGAATAATCAATTTAGTCTACTTAAGTGGACTTGGGCTATGAGACTCGGAATTCATTCCGAGGCGGGATAGAAACGCAGTGCGAGATTTAATATGGCTGCGACAAGACTTGTATATACACCGTAGCCTTTCCAAGGTCATTACAGCACAAAAATATAAATAAAGTCGAATTTAGTTAGCAAAAGGAACTTTTACTTTCTCAAACCCCAGTTTGCTTTCTCATTTTGGTGTTTTCCGCAAGCAAAAGCAGCTTTTACTTTCTCAAACCCCAGTTTGCTTTCTCATTTAAGTAGTTCGCGCAATCTGCTGTAATTATCCCTATGTAGCAAAAACTATTGCAGATTTGTCGGAATTCTCTCAGGCTAATCTATACGTAAATAATTTAAGGTAAATAATATTACCCATATTTGATTACAAGGTGTAGATTATGGCTCGGAGAAAAAGAACTTCTGTAGTGTTAGAAAGAGCAGTGCGTCGTGCGGCTGGCATAAACTCAATTGATCCGAGTTTAGATTTAGGCAATGGACTCACCTTACCTGCTTTCTCAACTCTAATCGAGAGGATGCGAACTAGAGAAAATGCCTACAACAGCGCTCTTTCCAGTTTGGATAAGTTGTATCGTGAAATGCTGGAAACAGAAGATGAGTTGGGAGATATGATAGAGCATATGCTGATGGCAGTTGGGACTCGATATGGCAAAAGCAGTGTAGAGTACGGTATGGCGGGAGGAGTTCCTAAAAATCAGCGTCGTAAGGGACTGCGAGGCGAACTGCCAACTTCTAGTGATGAGCAACCGTCATTTGTTGGCAGTGTGGAGGGCAAGAATGGAAAGAAAACGGTAGCGACAATTTAAGATGTGCCTTATACCAATTCGCAATTCGCAATGGGCTAACGCCCCGCTCCGCTAACGCAATTAAGAAACTTAGATGCAGCAAGACTTTCCTGATTTACATCTGTTGCCTCATCTTGGAGAATTGGTATTAGTACTCAAAATTTTGTCAAACCGAAATAATTGCGTAGGCGCAGCCCGCACTTTTCTACGTGACCATCGTAAACATCGCTGTTTTATCAAAATATTTATTCGTTAGTAATTGTAGCTAACTAAGACTATGATGGTGCGTTGCGCTTTGCGACAACGCACCCTATAAGCTTGACAAAGAAATTTAAATAAAGGTTAGTATGTGGGCCTCTTGGGAACTATAGAAGGAAATCAGATTAGCATTAACTTCTAATTTCCAATGAAAACTCACTATTTTAGCAAAGGTAAAGCGTTACCATTACAGATTGTTCTTGTTGTTCCCTTCCTCATCCAAATTTTTGCAGCGGTCAGTTTAGTGGGTTATTTGTCTTTTAAAAATGGACAAAGAGCAGTTAACGGCTTGGCAGAGCAGTTGATACACCGCACCAGCGAGGTAGTGGATGAACATTTGAAGTCTTATCTTTCTATTCCCCAAACGCTTAATCAGATTAACGCAGATGCTATCCGCAGGGGAGTATTAAATGTGCGCGTAGGCGGAGCCAGCCGTAGGCATCGCAAAACCCTTGGCAAATATTTCTGGGATCAGATGCAGGCGTATGACCTGACTTATATTGGTATCGGACTAACGACGGGTGAGGGGCTTGGAGCCGCTCGTTATGATGGCAAGACAATTACCATTGATGATTGGACTGCCAAGCCTCCAAACAATACCTACACCTACGCTACCGATAATCAAGGTAATCGAACTCAGGTCAATGCTCAGTGGAATTGGCAAAATTCTAGTGAACCTTGGTATACTCAACCCATCGCCGCAGGTAAACCTATTTGGGCAAATATTGTAACTGGAAATTATCCCACGGGCCCATACATTGCCGCCTCTGCCAGTCGTCCAATCTATGATGCACAAAATCGCTTACTAGGAATGATTGCTACAGATATCCACTTGCTCAAACTCAGCGATTTTTTACGCAGTTTAGATGTTAGTCAGTCTGGGCAGGTATTCCTTTTAGAGCGGGATGGTATGTTAGTCGCCAATTCTGGCACAGAGAAGCCCTTTACCCTGATTAATCAAAAAGTTCAGAGATTGCGGGCGATCGACAGCCCCAACCCAATGGTACAGAACATTGCCAGACACCTCCAAAACTTTAACGGGTTTGCCTCCATCAACCAACACACAGATTTTCAGATTGAAGTGCAAGGAAAACGCCATTTTGTCGATGTTGTACCTTGGCGTGACAAGTATGGCTTAGATTGGCTAGTGGTAGTGAGTGTGCCCGAAAACGTATTCATGGCGCAAATTAATGCCAACACGCATACCACGATCGCACTTTGTTTTGGCGCATTGTTGCTTGCCTCAGTGATGGGCGTGTTCACCTCTCATTGGATTGTCCGCCCGATTCTACGCCTGAATTGGGCAAGTGAAGCAATGGCATCCGGTAATTTAGAGCAGAAAGTAGAAACTAGCGGCATTCGAGAATTTAATACCCTATCTTACTCTTTCAACTACATGGCAGGGCAACTGCACGAATCGTTTACTGCTCTAGAGAAAAGCAAGGAAGAATTAGAAGATCGGGTAGAAGAGCGCACCACTGAACTCAAAAATGCATTAGAGGAATTGCAGCGCACTCAATCTCAAGTTGTTCAAAGTGAAAAAATGTCTAGTCTGGGACAACTAGTTGCTGGAGTTGCACACGAAATTAATAATCCAGTCAACTTTATTCATGGCAACCTTGCTCATGTGCAGGAATATACCCAGGATTTATTAACGCTTGTGCAGTTGTATCAGGAGCATGGTTCTATTCCGGCTCCAGAAATTCAAATCGCTGCCGAAGACATGGATCTGGAGTTTTTGCAAGAAGACTTGCCGAAAATGCTGTCTTCCATGAAAGTGGGTACTGATCGCATTCGCCAAATTGTACTATCGTTGCGAAACTTCTCCCGCACCGACGAAGCGGAATTAAAAAAGGTCAATATACATGAGGGCATCGATAGTACCCTGATGATTTTGCAATACCGCCTCAAAGCTAAACCAGAGCAACCTGAAATTGAGGTGATTAAAGACTATGGCATTGTACCCCTAATAGAATGCTATGCCGGACAACTCAACCAGGTGTTTATGAATATTTTAGTGAATGCAATTGATGCATTAGAAGAAAGCAATGCCAAGCGCACCTATCAAGAGATAAAAGATAATCCCAGTCAAATTAAGATTCGGACATCGGTAGTTAATTCAACCTGGGTAGAAGTGGCGATCGCTGATAATGGAGTCGGTATTTCCAAAGAATTTCAGCAACGAATATTCGATCCCTTTTTCACCACCAAGCCCATTGGTAAAGGAACCGGAATGGGTATGTCCATCAGCTATCAAATCATCACAGAAAAACATGGTGGCAAACTAGAGTGCTTCTCAAATCCTGGAGAAGGAACCGAGTTTATCATTCAGGTTCCTCTCCAGTTAAAGGTTTATGGAGTGGTTTAACTTAATACTAATTTGGAATTGCCAAATCATCTAACTATTATTACGGTAGTCAATCTAATATAAGTATTATATTATACATATATTGAGGAATTAAAACCAGTAGTCCTATTTGTTAAGGAACCTATGCAGATAAATCAGGTGATTGAAACCTACGATCAAGGTGCAGTGGATTATGACGCAATTATGAAGCGTTACTGGCACATCGAACGCGAACCTCTAATTGCTTCTTTGCAGCTTAAGCCAGGACAAACCGTACTAGATGCTGCGGTAGGAACAGGTCTTAATCTTTCAGCTTATCCTGAAGGGGTGCATGTCGTCGGTGTTGATCTTTCTGAGAAGATGCTGGATGAAGCACGTAAAAAGCGCGTATCCGCAGACATCACTTTCAAGGTAGCAGATATGTGCAAACTTGATTTTCCTGATAATAGTTTTGATGCCGCAGCGTCGGGATTTACCTTCTGTGTCGTTAAAGATCCAGTTCTTGCTCTTGAGGAGATCCTACGAGTTACCAAGCCTGGGGCATTTATTGCCATTCTCGATTACTGCAAATCGCAAGATCCAGAGATTCAGAAATGGCAAGAATTAATATCTGATAGTACTTCACAGCTAGGCTTCCCGACTGGCAAAATCAAGTGGAATGCATTGATGGATTATGACGAATTGATTTATAAGAGTAAGCTTCCTATTGAAGTGCTTGTGGACGATCGCACAGACAGTACAAATCCGTTTTTATGTGGTTGTCAATTACTGCTGAAAAACTCAAAAGCTTAAAGCCAACAGTATCGTAGTCTTGTAATTTTGTTTTGTAGAGAGGACTAAAGTCCTCTCTACGAGACGCTATACGAACAAAATCAGGACTAAAGTCCCGACTACGAACATTTTTAAAGGAAGATTGATATATTCCAATCCAAGCCGATATGCTTCTGAACTAAACCCAACATCTTCAGCGCTAAAATCAGCCTCGAAACCAGGAGCAATACGTTGATACATTGCGGGGGCTATTGCTACATAACCTTGTTTAGCGATTAGTTCGGTGATATCTCGAATATTACTGTTGATTCCAAAAATTTCTGGAAAAACTATAACCGCACCAAAGGTTCCATTTTGTGCTGGTTGAGCTAAGTAAGCATCGATTTCTAAGACATCGTTGGGTACTTTGACATAGGAAGTGTTAATTTCGATGTTTGTTGTTTCTAGGATCTTTGTTTCGGCTGATTTTATACCAACTCATCTATTTTGACTGGTTTTCGACACAGACGGGCACAAACATCAGCAGTATTACTCTCTTCACCTCAACCATGACTTTACAGCTATGAGCAGATAAAATAAATTTATAACTTTTGAATAGATACCATCTCAAACTTCTGGAAGATTCCAAGGGTTTTTGATTTGTGCGACCTTACATACAGTAAGCATAAAGACTCAAAATTAATAACCAAAAGAAAAAACAATGCCAGATCAAAGTTTTAGAACAAATATTCCAGAAATTGACCCAACGGAGATTGAAGATACTCGAACTGCGATCGCAGACGAACATCGCTCATTTCTGGAAAAGGTCATGGTTCGAAGCGGATTTGCCGATTTGTATGACACAAGAGACTTTACCGAAGTTGTGTATCGCGTTATGCGCGACTTGATGACAACAGAAGCTAGCGATCGCGTCGAGGCAGAACTGCATACAGAGGCTTTGCCTACTGATGAAAAAGCACTCCAGTTTGAAGTGTCCGATTTGTGGAAAGACACCAATCCAATTGTGGGATTTTTGAGCCGGGTTCGTCCACCCTGGCAAGGCCCTGGTATTTTTAAGATTGATTCTGATCGCTTCCTATTCCGAGTTGCTAATGAAAGTGGAATGCCGCGATCAGTCGAACGAGAGCAAGCGGTTAAAGCAGTGTTTTCTGCCACCAAAGACGAACTTTCCGAAGAACGAATTCAGGAAATTGCTAGCTGGCTACCTGACTATGTACGTCAGCTTTGGGAGCAAGCTTAATTAGAAGTATAAAAAAGTCAAGCCTGTTTGCGAGTTGCGATCGCAAACAGACTTTTTCAATAGGTTTAGCCTACAGCAAACTCTGTATACTGCCTTACATGAGGTGCATGATATGCGATCACAATATCTTGTTTAGGTACTCCCTCGCTCACAAGTTGATCTGCTAGGGCATCCTCTGTCCCGTCATGCTGCACCCAAATCTTCCCATCCTTGATATCTATATGCAGCACACAGCCATAAATCCGGGTACTACTATCCTTCCATCCCACATGCACAAGCTGATAGTGGTCTTTTGTAGTATCAAAAATGGTTTGACTTTCTATTGGATCGCTCCCAGAACGCAAGTTTGCCCGCGCCGTCAATAATTTCTGAATTAGTTCACGATACAAATTTAGCTTATCCATTCTGCAATCTCCTGTTTTTCTGTGTCGTACACCAAAAGGGGAATTTTGTTACGGACAATAACCGTTTGAATAAATGGATATCTGAAAAATCGCTTATAAACGTCGAGCGGAACTGCCAAATACAACCACCGTTCTGGATCATCATCTTCCAAAGCAATGCGGTAGTTAATAAATTGTCCAATTGCAGTATGAAACTCAGAAATTGTTGAGGTTGCTAAAAACGTTTTGATTTCAACAGCAATCTTTCTATCATCTTTTGTCGCTGCTAGCAATAGTTCCGCACCTAAATCGATATAAAAATCAACAAAACCCAAATCAATGTGGTATGGATCGTGAGTAATTACCCACCCTTCCTTCTCAAGGGCAATCCTGACCAATGCATGAAACCTATCTCTTGCAGACATCGTAGATAGCTAACCAGAAACATAAAGTCTTTGCCTAAATTCTATCGTTTATCCCACTCAAGCAGCATTAGCGCTATGGTAAACAACCAGAAGGCTGGTTGCTTAGTGATTTTAGCGGTTTAGAGCTATCTATTTCTTTGGATTCAGTTAATATTGAATTGGCGATGGCAGAAATTTATCGCGGCGTTGTTTTTGAGTAAAGTAGCTTTGTGACGATGTATGCTTTGGGAGGGGTGATACTAAACAGAGGTTTTGCTATCATCACTTGTTATACAAATTCACGCTATGCCATATTTCGTATATTGACGCTGGTAAAATGGCTGTAGTCCCAAAATGATATCCTCTTTAGGTACTCCCATCTCAGTCAACTCTTCAGCAATTTGGATATCTGTCATATTACGTTGAATCCATATCTTTTCATCTTTGATATCAAGATGTATCACACAATTATAAACTCGGTCATATCCATCCCAACCA
>JBBSOX010000105.1:0-24013 GCA_038259325.1 Chroococcales cyanobacterium
CCTTCGGGGCGGGAGTAGGGAGTAGGGAGTAGGAGAAGAAATTAGCCCGCGATTTAGGGTTAAAGCCTCGCCCGCAAGTGGCGCGATAAAATCCTTGTATCGCCAGGTAGGTTGAAACCCCGCCCCTTGTGGGCGGCTTAGTTTCCCTACTCCCCACTCCCTACTCCCTACTCCCTACTCCCTTTCATGAATTACGAATTACGAATTATTTAGTCGCTTCTTAAAGCAGTGATTGGATCTAATTTAGATGCATTCCGTGCTGGAATTACCCCCGCAAGTAAGCCAACGCTTAATGAGAGTACAAAGCCAGCAATGATCGACAACAAAGAAATGACAAAGGGGAATTTGAAAGTGGTCGCAGCTATAAAGGCTAATAAAATGCCAGTCGCCATCCCAATACCTCCACCAGCAATGGAAATTACGATCGCTTCGGCTAAAAATTGATTCAGGATTGCAGAATTGGTGGCTCCTACGGCTTTGCGAATCCCAATTTCTCGCGTCCGCTCAACCACGGAAACCAGCATAATGTTGGCAATACCAATTCCACCAACCACTAACGAAATTCCTGCGATCGCTACTACCATTACTGTAAATAAACCCACAATATTAGTGAAGGTACTAACAATATCAGCTTGATTGGTCAGCCGAAAATCATCAGCTTGCGGCGGATAGATGTTGTGACGCAACCGTAAGAGATTGGTGACTTGAAACTGAGCAGCTTCTAATTCTTCCTGATTAGCACCTTTGACTAAAATTCCATTTACAGAAACGCCTACCAGGGCATTATTCCCAACTAGTCTTTTCGACATACTAGTTAAAGGAATGAAAATCTGGTCATCTCGATCCATCGGCCCCTGAGAACCTTTAGGTTCCATCACCCCAATTACTTCATAAGCCTCTCCCTGAATGCGAATTCTCTCGCCGATAGGATTTACATCCTGTCCAAAAAGTGTTCTTTGAACTGTGGGGCCAAGAATGGCTACCTGTGCGGTAGTATCTAGTTCTTCTTGAGTAAAATATCTCCCTTGTTGGGGGTGAGTATTTCTGATTTCTGGATAATTCAAATCTGTGCCATAAATGGTTGTTGAGGTGTTCTGTCCTGCATATACAACTTGAGCGTTTCGTTGAAGATAAGCAGAAACCATCTGTGCTGATGGCGCTTGTGTAGCGATCGCTTTTGCATCTTCCCAAGTCAAGGTGCTGCTAGAACCGACTCCTTGACGGACATTCCCGCTTCTTGCAGCACCCGCTAAGATTTGGATCACATCTGTACCCAATGCTTGTATCTGTTGTTCAACCCCCTTTTGCACTCCTTGACCAACAGAAGTAATCGCAATGACTGATGAAATTCCAATAATCACGCCCAACATCGTTAAACCTGTGCGTAATTTGTTACTCCACAGAGTCTCTGCCGCCATTGTCAAAATTTCTAACAATGGTACTGTGCGGGTATTCTTAGCTTTCTTAGAGCCGCTAAATATCTTAAACATAAAGTTTTATTTGAAACTCAATACAATTCAGTTAAGCATTTCTTCCTTCTCTTCTTTGGCGTCCTTCAGGTGGTGTCTCGTAGAAATTGCAGTTCGTTAAAAGAGTTAAGCCTAGTACCGCAAGGCGAAAGTCAGCCCCTTCCCTACGGGACGGACAGTTGAGCCTTTTTACTCGGCAGTTGAGCCTTTTTACTCGGCAGTTGAATCTTTTTACTCGGCAGTTGAGCCAAACCGTATTGATACTAACTTTAAGGGGAACCACGGCCTTGACGACCACCACCAGTTCCTCTTCCTCCTCCGCCTAGACCAGGCAAAACTCCTCCTCGTGGTGTTGATTGCGGACGTGATCCTGGAGGGAAACTGAGTAATACCCTCTCGTCTCCTGTCAATCCAGACTTAACTTCGGTAAAGTTATTTGCAGTGACGCCAGTTTCAATGGGAGTAAATACAGGTTTGTTATCTGCTCCAGGCACATATACACCTGTGGCATTTTGTTGGCGCACCACTGAGGCTGTTGGCACTACTAAAGCATTTTCAACTTGACCGACTTGAAAATCTACTCCCACATTCATCCCAGATCGCAGTAGCCTTTCTGGGTCTGAAAGTGATACTCTCACTTCAAAACTGGTGACGTTTTGCTCTACTATTGCTTGGGCAGCAATTTGGCTGACTTTACCTTCAAAGGTTTTTCCTGGGTAGGCATCTGCTTGAATCGAGACTTTTTGACCAAGGCTGATTTTGGAAATATTGGTTTCCGCTAAACTTGCGACAATCTCATTTGTTGAAGCGAGAGACAAGATTGAAGAAGAAGAAGAAGAAGCTACTTCACTACTAGCAGTTGTGGGTGTCACGAAAGCGCCGGGATCAGCAAACTTTTTTGTCACCACACCATCAAAAGGGGCGCGAATGATCGTGTCATTGATTTGAGCTTGGATGTTTTGTAGCGAACCACGAGCAGATGTTACTTGGGCGCGGGCTGCGTCAATATCTTCTTGGCGTGTACCAGCTTTCACAAGTGCCAAAGCTTGCTGTCTCTGCTTCACTACAGCTCGGGCTTGCTCAATGTCTTCAGGACGTGAACCGGCTTTTTGCAACCCCAGTGCTTGCTGTGCTTCATTTACAGTAGCTCGGGCGCTGTCACGATTGGAACGGTTTTGGTTAAGAGTCTGAAGGGAAATACCGCCTGCATTGTAAAGTTGTTGATTACGAACCAAATCATCTTCTGCTTGGCGAAGGGAGGCTTGAGCGCTTTGCAAACGTGCCTGTGCTTGGGCAATATCTTGAGAGCGATTCCCTGCTTGTACCTTTTGTAGATTCGCCTGGGCTTCGTCTAATACTCCTTGGGCTTGAGCAATATCTTGAGGACGATTACCTGCGATCGCTTTTTGCAAATTCGCCTCGGCTTGTGCCAACTGTCCTTGAGCAGAGGTGAGTTGTCCCCGCAGATTAGAATCATCCATGTAAGCGACAATCTGTCCTTGTTTGACGAGATCCCCTTCCTTCGCCAACAGTGTTTTCAAGATGCCGGAATTTTTCGGGCTGAGGTTAATTGACCGTTCAGGCTTCACCGTTCCGTTTGCTGAAACTGTCATTGTTAAACTCTGCCTTTGTACAGGTCTTGTCAGCACCCGACGGCTGGCTTCTTGCCGGGAAACAACAGCTACTTGGTAATAAACTGCATAGCCAATTCCCCCCAAAAGGCAAAGAGCAATTAGCCAAGAAAGCCAATTACGTCTGCCCTTGTTTTTCTTTACCTCTGGAACCAAAACTGGTGATGAGGAATCTACGGTATTTGATGTATCAATTTTCATATCCATTTTGTCTATAAAGAACGGCTACCAAGCTGGTTATTCACGGCTAAAACTATAGCCTGGTAGCCCTATACTGACAATGATTTTGAGTTTTTAGTGTTTTAAAGGTTTATTTGCAGTACCAATCCGCTAGGAAGTCTCGCAGCAGCTAAGACTATCGATACACGATTTGGTTTCAACACGGAATTAACTCCTTATTGGCATTAAAGTTCTATTTTGCTGAGGTTTGGATTCAGCAATCTTAGACAGTTGCTTTTATTTGGACATCCATCAAAGTATTTAGTATTTGTCTCATCGTATAAATTCATACATTATAATTATTGATCAAAAAGTTCAAACTTATGTATGACGAAAGTCACTAGTAATTCCAGACTGATGTATGACCAAAGTCATCAGTTTTTTTAATGGGGACTGGGGACTGGGGATTGGGGATTGGGTATAAATTGTTTTTGTTATAGAAATGTCAAGAATTAATAACTTCAGGAAGGAAGAGGTACCCAGGCTTTTAAGCCAACTAAAGTTTCTGTTAATACTTCTGCCTCCTGCCTTTGTTTGTAGGATTTTACTGCCGTCAACAGCGGAGATCGTTTAAGCTAGCTGAAAGATTCTTTGATTAGTGGCTTAAAGGCGGTAGTGTGCCTAAACATGTTCGTTTGATTTCTTTTCTAATGGTTTGTAGTTTATGGAGTATGCCAAAAGCCGCTAACGCGCAGGCATTAATACCCCATACATTGCAACTAGATGCAACAAAGTTAGAGAAGCAGGGATTGAGCTTGGCACAAGAGGCGGCTCAACTTGCTCAGTTCCAACAGGTTGAATTAGCTATGCCACGAGCGCGGCTGGCTAGTCAACTGGCTCCGAAGAATGATAAAGTGTGGTTGCTATTAGGTGGATTGCAACTGCAAACCAAAGAGTTTGACGCAGCGATCGCTAGCCTGAAAAAAGCGCAATCTATCAACCCTAAAAATGGTGATATTTTGTTTGCTTTGGGTTCAGCTAATTTTCAGCAGAAAAATTACCAAGCAGCAGCTGTCAATTACCAAGAAGGTTTGAAGTTAAAACCCAATGATCCAGAGGGTTTATTTAATTTGGGTAATGCTTACTTTATGCTGGGTCGATTGCCAGATGCGATCGCGCAGTACAATACAGCAGTTTCTAAAGATAAAAAATTCTGGCCGGCGATCAACAATATTGGTCTAATCAACTACGAACAGGGTGATATCCCCAAAGCGATTAAGCAATGGCAATCTGCTGTAACGATTGATAAACAAGCCGCAGAACCTTTATTGGCCTTGGCAGTGGCACTGTATACTAAAGGCGATAGCCAACAAGGACTAACCTTGGGAGAAGCCGCACTCCGCATCGATCAGCGCTATGCTAATTTGGATTTCCTCAAAGAAAATCTATGGGGCGATCGCTTACTGTCTGATACGAAAAAATTCCTAGAATTACCCCGTATTCAAGCAGCCATACAGCAACCAGCAAACTCATTATCAGCCCCTGAACAACAGCCTACTCAATAGGGGTGGGGAGTAGAGATGAGGGAGCAGGGGGAGCAGGGGGAGCAGGGGAAGAATTATTGATTAATTCCCGATTCCCCATTCCCTCTCCTATTACCACTTGCCTAATTGCACCTTTTCGTAGTACATCTATACTAAACTGACTAAATACAGGAACTAGTACAGGTCGGCGGAAATAAACCTATCATTCAAAATATCCAGAAAGCCCAAAATTAAAGCTTTTTGACTTTTGAATACGTGACTTCTGTCTTGCGGTACTATTTGCCCAAAAACGTTTGCGGGCGAGTATTCCTGAAATAAGTCGTCAATTCTCAATGGTCGTCTGTGGGTAAAAGTGCGATGATTTGGTCAACAAACTGTTGATGGTCAACAACTGGTTTAGAAATGTAGCCATCAGCGCCGCTTTGCTTGAGAAAATTTTCGCGATCACCTTCCATAGCATGTGCCGTCACCAAAATAATCGGTAAGTTTGCTGTTTTTGGGTCAGATTTTAACATTTGTGTAATTTTGATGCCATCAACAGATTTTCCTTGATAAACACTTCTGGACAAAGAAACATCCATCAAAATCAGGTCGGCTTCTCCTGATTGGGCAATTTTTATTACTTCTTCGACATTTTCAGTGTGTTTAACACCCAAGCCGCCACGCTTGGACAAAATTTTGGAAAAAACACGAGCGTTAATTAGATCGTCTTCGACAATTAAAACAGTTTTCATGAGAATTTTAGTTATAGAGGTAGAGGTAAGGGAATTAGGTAATTCAAAATTAAAAATGAGAAAATCCAATCATGACAAGTATCCTGGCTATGGAGTCTATACAAATTAAGTGTGCAGCAGATTATCATTCGATTAAAACAGATAGTAAGGTAGCTGTTTCCTTTTTAATAGTCAATGTACATGCTTGTCATTAAGGATGATACTACTGCTTTTTCTTCTATGACTATCAATATTTTGTTAGGAATGCCATTTCATCCGTTATGCTGTGGTTGCTGCAATATTGAGTTCCGTCGGCTTTTGTGTAGTTAAATTTCAGGGAAAAAACTCATGGCAAAACAGTTAAACCTTCTCTCAACGGGACAGGTAATTACAACAGCCTTGCATACCGAGATGCAACGGTCTTATCTAGAATATGCCATGAGCGTGATTGTCGGGCGAGCGCTACCAGACGTGCGTGATGGCTTAAAACCAGTGCATCGCCGCATTCTATATGCAATGCACGAACTCGGTTTAGTACCAGATAGACCCTATCGAAAATGTGCCCGTGTAGTGGGTGATGTGCTGGGTAAATACCATCCCCACGGCGACCAATCAGTTTACGATGCCTTAGTGAGGCTGGTACAGGACTTTTCTAGCCGCTATCCTTTACTAGCAGGACACGGTAACTTTGGTAGCGTCGATAATGACCCGCCAGCGGCGATGCGCTACACAGAAACGCGCCTTGCACCCATCAGCCATGAGGGAATGCTGACAGAAATTGGCGAAGAAACTGTGGAATTTGTCGGGAACTTCGATAATTCCCAGCAAGAACCAACGGTGTTACCTGCTCAATTGCCGTTTCTATTGCTCAATGGCTGTTCTGGTATTGCCGTGGGAATGGCAACGAATGTACCACCGCACAACTTGGGGGAAGTTGTGGATGGGTTAATTGCCTTAATCGACAACCCAGATTTGCCAGATGAAAAGTTATTTGAGCTAATTCCAGGGCCAGACTTTCCCACCGGTGGAGAAATAGTTAGTGAGACGGGAATTCGAGAAGCATACACCACAGGTAAAGGTGGAATTATAGTGCGGGGAGTCGCTACTCTGGAAGAAATTCCAGCCACAAGGGGAAGCAAGCGACGGACGGCAATTATCATTACAGAATTGCCATATCAAGTAAATAAGGCTGCCTGGATTGAGAAGGTAGCAGACTTAGTAAATCAAGGACGCTTGCAAGGAATTTCTGATCTTCGGGATGAGAGCGATCGCGAAGGGATGCGGGTGGTAATTGAACTCAAACGCGATACCAATCCCCAAGAAGTTCTCCAGCATTTGTATCACCAAACTGCCTTGCAAATGACTTTTGGGGCAATTCTCCTAGCAATAGTGAATGGACAACCCCGCCAGTTAAGTTTGCGTCAAGTGTTGCAGGAGTTTTTGAGTTTCCGAGAAGAGACGCTCAACCGTCGCTACAATTACGAGTTGGATAAGGCCCAAAGTCGTGTGCATTTGGTGGAAGGTTTACTCAAAGCCCTATCTAATTTGGATCAGGTAATTGAAACTTTGCGGCAAGCTCCCGATGGGAGTACGGCAAAAATTAATCTTTGTAGCCGACTAGATTTGAGTGAGGTACAAGGAGATGCAATTCTGGCTATGCCGTTGCGTCGCCTCACTAGTTTGGAACAGCAGAATTTGCAGCAGGAATTTGAGCAGATAAGTGAACAAATTAGATTGTTGGAGCTATTACTGAGCGATCGTCGGGAATTACTCAAAGCACTGAAAAAAGATTTGCGATCGCTCAAGCGCAAGTACAGCGATCCCCGGCGTACCAAGCTAGCGCCTACCAGCAGCGACACAAGGATACAAGAGGACAAGGGAACAAGGGGACGAGTAGAGGAGGAAGAAGAACTTAAATCTTCTGAACCAGCAGAGGAAGCAGTTTTAGAGTTTACCCAACGGGGTTATGTCCGCCGCACCCAGCCATCTGGGAGAAAGTCTAAGGGTGAAAATGGTCTGCATGATAATGACTTCATTATTCAAACTGCGTTGACCGACACAGAAAAAGACTTGCTCATACTAAGCGCTGGCGGCAAAGTCTATCCGGTGAAGGTGGGAGAAATTCCCCCAACCACTGGTCGTTCTCCACGGGGAAAACCTTTAATTACGATGCTCAGTAGTACTGCTCAAGGTGCTCAAGAAGCTGTAGTCAGCCGCTTTTTGCTGCCGGAAAATCTCGAAACTAAGCAGATGATTCTCTTAACAAAACAGGGACGAATTAAGCGGCTGTCTCTGGGAGAATTTACTAATTTAACTCGGCGCGGAATCACGATTTTGAAGCTCAAAGACGATGATGAATTGGCATTTACCCAGTTCACCGCTCCAGGGGAGCATCTAATTTTAGCTAGTTCAGGTGGGCGAGTTTTGCGCTTTGCAGCCAATGATGAACAATTACCGATCATGGGACGCACAGCGATGGGTTTACAAGCATTTCGGTTATTGAAAAATCAGCAAATGGTTGGCTGTGTCACTGTCGGTAAAGATGACCAACTGCTGCTAGTTACTCAAGAAGGATATGCCAAGCGCATGGCTGCGAGTCAGTTAAGAGCGGCTAATCGCGGCGATTTAGGCACGCAAGCGCTGAAATTTGCTAGCAAAACTGACAACTTAGCTGGTATGGTCATAGCGATTGCATCTGGCGAGGTAGCCTTAGTGACGAATAAGGAACGGGTAGTGCGGATACCTGTTGAAACAGTGCCGCTCTTAGGTAGAGATGTCAAAGGTGAAAGCATCCTTCAACTCAACCGCGATGAGAAAATCATTACCGTCGCTGAAGTTCGTTAGCAAGGGGGATCAAAATAAATAATGTCAATACTCGCCTATGCTCCGAAAAATTTTAACTTTTTGGTTGCAACACATACATCCTCGTCTGGCTCCCTTGCTGACCACAATTGGTATTGTTGGACTGGCTACCTGTCTGCTGATACTTTTTCTTTTGGCAGAGCTTTTTGAAGAAGTCTTCGAGCGAGAAGCTTTTGCATTTGATACACATTTTCTGTTGTGGCTGCATCAGTTTTCTAATCCCAGTCTAAATAATCTGATGCTGACAATTACGAACCTTGGCAATCCCAATTTTGTCGTGGTTGTCGTTACACTTAGTCTGGCCGTACTCTGGTGGCGACGTTACCGACAAGAAGCCAAGATATTTGCGATCGCTTGTCTGGGAGCTTTTATCCTCAATACAGTACTAAAGCTGTTATTTAGCAAACCCCGCCCCGAACTTTGGGATCGGTTGATTACTGAACAATCTTTTAGTTTTCCCAGTGGTCATGCTTTAGGTTCTCTGGTGCTATACGGCTTTCTAGCTTACTTGTTGGCAACTTACCATCCTAAATTTTCTCAGTTTATTTACAGTATGGCGGGGGTGGTAATTGCTGCTATTGGCATCAGTCGGCTGTATTTAGGAGTGCATTGGCCTACAGATGTGATTGCAGGTTATGGAGTTGGGTTTTTATGGCTGATGATGTGTATAGCAATGCTGAAATTGCAAAATATGAGACAATTTTAGCAATTCTACCTGAAGATAGATGTGTTTATTTTCTGCTATCAATTTATGCTATTTAAGTCAAGTTATAGAAATAAAAATATAAATTAGGGTTGCATTCACAAGAAAGATTGTTATATTAGTTTACATAAGGCAACAATCCTTCGTAAATCCAGTTTGGAGTGCCAACCATGACTAACGCAACTACCGCAAAAGTTACCACCCCCGTAATTGAAGATCGCAACGCTTGGCGCTGGGGCTTTACCCCTCAAGCAGAAATTTGGAACGGTCGCTTGGCAATGATCGGCTTTTTAGCGGCCGTATTAATTGAACTTTTTTCTGGCCAAGGCTTCCTACACTTTTGGGGCATTCTATAAGTAATTAATTAGGACACAAACTTGTTGATAAATTAAAAAACCTGGAGTGATAATTCACTACCAGGTTTTTAATTGTTTACTTTTTGTCAGATATTAATTGTCAGTAGCCAACGACAATTAATTACCGAATATATTCCTTGAGAACGCTGTTGCGATTTGGATGGCGTAATTTGCGGAGTGCTTTTGCCTCAATTTGACGAATCCGTTCGCGGGTAACGTTGAAAATCTGTCCGATTTCCTCAAGAGTTTTCATTCGACCATCATCCAAGCCGTAACGCAGTCTGAGAACATCCCGTTCACGAGGACTGAGACTGTCGAGGACTTTTTCCAAGTCTTCGCGCAGAAGATTTTTGGAAACTTGGTCTTCTGGTGTCTCACCATCGGATTCAATAAAATCGCCCAATCGAGAATCTTCTTCTTTACCAATGGGCGTTTCTAGTGAGATGGGTAACTGGGCAGATTTAGCAATAAACCGCAACTTCTCAATGGTCATTTCCATGCGAGTGGCGATTTCTTCTTCAGTGGGTTTACGACCCATTTCTTGAGATAGCAACTTGGTAGTTTTCTTAATTCGAGAAATGGTTTCGTAAAGGTGAACTGGAAGACGAATAGTGCGGGATTGATCTGCGATCGCGCGGGTAATTGCTTGACGAATCCACCATGTAGCGTATGTAGAGAACTTATAACCTTTTTCGTGGTCAAACTTTTCAGCGGCACGAATCAAACCGAGACTGCCTTCCTGAATTAAGTCCTGGAACGACAAACCACGATTCATGTATTTCTTAGCAATTGAAACTACAAGACGGAGGTTAGATTGCACCATCTTGTCTTTCGCCCGACGACCAACATGGAGGCGATAACGAAAGGCTGGTAGTGGCAGTTGTACTGCTTCTGCCCATTCACTATCTCGAGGATCGCGATCCAACTGCTCACAGAGTCTTTCGCGTACCCTCTCCAATTCCAGCAAATCGGCTATTTTCCGCGCCAATTCAATTTCTTCATCTGCCCGCAACAGACGAATTCGACCAATTTCTTGCAAGTAAAGCCGAATTGAATCTTCGGTGTAGTGCTTTTTCTTGCTTTGTGTCCGACGACGCGATTTAGCGGCTTTTCCAGACTTTGCGTCGTCCTCATCAGTCTGAGGCTCTAAAAATTCCTCGTCACCTTCATCGATGATCAGCAAGTCCTCTTCATCGTCTATTAAGAGTTCTTCTAACTCGAGCTCAGGCTGATTCATTATTTCTAGGTCAGGCTGATATATGCTTTCGAGTACGTTGTTAGCCTGGTTCATGCCGCGTTCCTCATGCTCCTTGCAGAATCAATTACTCAAGATGTGATGTGTTTACTGCTCTTTATAAACGAGCTATTCGTCAACCGAAAATAAACTTTTTGGCAGATTTGCCAGAGATATTTTCGGACGTTTTGCACCTCCGATTGGAGGTTTTTTTACTTTAGTTTAAGCAACTACTAAAGGTGACTTGCTCACTTTAGTAAATGTTATATGTGTTGCTATCACATACTGCTTTCAACTAACTGGTCAAAAAAAATACTCGCCTTTATCAAAAAATTTGCCACTCTTATAGAAATGAATTCATACTGTTGGCAGATTTTCCTATAAAGACTCTTCCGATTGTAGCCTGTTTCACAGAAATTGCACTCTTTTTGTGTATTAATCATGAATTCATTAAGCAACTGTTAGCTACTTTCACCAAAAAGACATTAAAAACGGGAGTTATACCCTGAAAAATTTTCTCTACTTTTCGGAATAGCAGTGATGCTCTGATTACATTAGGAATGCTTTTGCCGAATTTCATGTATTTTACACAACATTACTTACTTACAAAGAGTGCATTTTATGTTAACTCAGACTATTGGCCTTAATCTACCCATTTTTACATTTCCTTCATAAATTACGCATTCCTTAGATTAAAGCGGGTCTTGACCTTGGGTAAATACAACAAGTGTTATGGTGCTTGCCTTCAAGTAGTTAACCTTCTGTGTACTCATTACCTTAACTGAGGAGTTGAGGCTGTGGCAGTATCGACCTGATAGGAGGTCAATTTAGGTTTAACTAATTTGGTCTTATTCACACGTTAGCGCACTGTGGCGATTTCAGCCCTATGAAACTTGACAAACTTTTCTTATTGTATACAAGGATATTTTAATCAATTCAAAAATGATTGTCCTGCGAATTCGCCAATATACTCCTATCTTAGACAAAAGTACATTAGATACATACGATACAATAGCGATCGCCACGGCACCACATGAAGATATTAACAAGTTTTCAGGCTTATGGTGTGTGCTTCCACTAGGCATCACCTCAAACACAGAAAACCTTGAAGATTGCCTAATGATTTGATTACAAAGCTTTTTGCGTAATTTAATTGTAAATTAGAATACTTTTATTTCAGTGCCTTTCTGTCATCTGATGGTGATAAATCCTCAAAATACTTATTAGTTGCTGTTTGATAGATGATATTCAGCTATTTTCTTAGAGGATAACAAATATGTTTCTAGCTGGTGGACGAAATTAATCGGGGAGTTAGAGCAAAGAATATTATCTTGGCTAAATTGCCAATAAAATTGGTAGTTTTGCTCACACTCAAATATTGATGGTTTGGAAAATATTGACAAAAAGCAGATTATATGATTTTGGCTAACTGAGAAATTTAGAATTTTTGTTTTATTAGTTTGCCATCAGCCAAAAGAGGTAGTTTTTATATTATTTTGGATATAAAATCTTTAGCAAAGGTTTATTCTGGGAATGTCAATCAAAATTTCAAAGCCAAAGATCCCCGATTTCTCAAAGAAATCGGGGATCTTGTTTTTTACAAATGATTTACAGCACTTTTTGCTGTTATGAAGTACAGTTTCTTCCCTCACCGCTACCTCCTGTAAACTTTCAGGACTAAGAACGTACCTCACAATAGCGGAAACTGCTGTAGGACTGCTGATATTAGATATCTAGATCGGTGAAGTTGAGTTTAGAACCATAGGTTTCGATGAATTCTCTTCTGGGTGCGACCCGATCGCCCATTAAAATTGTAAAGATGCGATCGGCTTCGGCTGCATCCTCAATTTCGACTTGCTTCATTTTGCGGGTTTCTGGGTTCATTGTGGTGTCCCAGAGTTGTTGTGGCATCATTTCACCCAAACCTTTGAAGCGTTGGATGGTATAGTTGGCGTTAGCAGGAAATTTGGCGATCGCTTGATTTTTTTCGCGATCGCTATAGCAATATTCATGATTACGTCCCCGCTCTACTTTAAACAGTGGGGGACAAGCAATATAAATAAAGCCTTGTTCGATGAGTGCCCGTTGATATCGATAGAAGAATGTTAACAACAAAGTCCGAATGTGCGCTCCATCTACGTCAGCATCCGTCATGATTACTATGCGGTGATAACGTAGTTGAGTGGAATCGAATTCATCACCTTTGACACCTAAACCAAGTGCTGTAATTAACGATTGAACTTCGTTATTTTTATAAATTTTGGCATCGTCAGTTTTTTCAATGTTAAGAATTTTACCACGTAGAGGCAAGATAGCTTGAGTGCGGCGATCGCGTCCTTGTTTGGCACTCCCACCGGCTGAGTCCCCTTCCACGATGAAGATTTCCGATTCGCTAGGGTCACGAGAACTACAATCTGCTAATTTACCAGGTAATGGCGAAGATTCTAGTACAGATTTGCGCCGAACTAATTCCCGCGCATGACGGGCTGCTTCTGCGGCTTTGAAAGCTTGAATAGCTTTATCTAAAATTGAGTCTGCTATGGCAGGATGAAATTCTAAGTACTCGGTGAGGACTTCTCCCACCAAAGAATCGACAATTCCCCGTACTTCGGTATTACCGAGTTTGGTTTTGGTTTGTCCTTCAAATTCTGGATCTGGGACTTTAACGGAAATTACCGCAGTCAAACCTTCGCGGACGTGTTCGCCACTGAGGTTAGGTTCATTTTCCTTAATTTTATTGCGCTTACGAGCGATCGCATTTAATGTCCGAGTCAGAACCGCCTTCAAGCCTTCTAAGTGCGTACCACCATCCACCGTGCGAATATTGTTAGCAAAACCTAGCACATTATCTGTGTAAGCATCAGTACACCATTGTAAGGAAACTTCCACTTGTACATTGTTGCGTTCCCCCTGCACATAGATAATTTCTTCATGCAGCGGCTGCTTCTCGCGGTTCATGTAGGCGATATATTCTTTAATACCACCCTTGTAATTGTAGGATTCTACTTTCGGTGTATCGCTTTTTAGTAATTCTAGACGGTGATCAGTAAAGGTAATTTTGACACCTGCATTCAGATACGCCAATTCCCGTAGGCGGCCTGATAAAGTGATGTAATCAAACTCAATACTAGTAGTGAATATTTGGGTATCTGGCTTAAAAGTAACAGAAGTTCCAGTTCTCGCTTCCTTGTAAGACTTGGTTTGCAGTTCAGTAACTGGGATGCCGCGTTCATAGCGTTGGAGATGAACCTTTTTATCTCGCCAAACTGTAACTTCTACAACTTCAGATAGGGCATTAACAACAGAAATACCAACCCCGTGCAATCCTCCAGAAACCTTGTAGCCACCGCCGCCAAACTTACCACCGGCGTGCAGTACCGTCATCACGGTTTCCAAAGCCGATTTCCCGGTGCGCGAGTGAGTATCGACGGGAATACCGCGACCATCATCTGTTACAGTCACGGAACCATCAGCGTTGATATCCACCTCTATATGAGTGCAATGACCCGCCAAAGCCTCATCGATTGAATTGTCCACCACCTCGTAAACTAAATGGTGGAGTCCTCGCGGCCCAGTGGTACCGATGTACATTCCTGGTCTTTTGCGGACGGCTTCCAGACCTTCCAGAACTTGAATCTGATCGGCACTGTAACTGCTCGTCATGTAAACTCTCCTGATGCGTGGGGTTGAAATCGCCGAAAGGCAAATAAAAGTAAAAACACTCCAAAATTGTAACACAAAAGCCTTGTTGGCGTCTGTAGGGCATTTTGTAGAGAAGTTTATACTGGGGTTGCAGTACCGTGGAAGAGGGGCACGGGGAGTAGGGGGAGCAGGGGGAGCAGGGCGAGCAGGGGAATCAGGGGGAGATGAGGGATCAAGGGAGAATTATGGAACAATTTTATTCCTTATGCCCCATGCCCCATGCCCAATGCCCCATAACAAATGACAAATGACTGATGACTAATGACTAAATTAATTGTGATATGTGGGGCGACGGCAACGGGTAAATCTGGTTTAGCTTTGGCTTTGGCGATGCGGTTGGGTTCTGTAATTCTCAGTGCTGATTCTCGTCAAGTTTACCGTGAGTTTGATATTGGGACAGCTAAACCAAGTGTAGCTGAACAAAAATTGGTGCGGCACTATCTAATAGATATCTGCAATCCAGCAGATATCATGACAGTAGCAGACTATCAGGAGCAAACACAAGCCTTGATTGCTTCTGTTGGTGTTACACCACTGTTTCTAGTTGGTGGCACTGGTTTATATATACGTTCGATTGTCCAAGGGATGAAAATTCCGAGAGTTGCACCACAGATGGAATTGCGATCGCAACTTGAATCTCTCGGTCAACCACAACTGTACGCCATGTTACAACAAGTTGACCCCGTTGCAGCACAAAAGATTCATGGTAATGATTCAGTGCGAACTTTACGAGCATTAGAGGTATATTATGTCACTGGTCATCCGATTTCAGAACAGCAAGGGGAGAATCCGCCCAATTATCCAATTTTGCAAATTGGCTTAGATTGCGATGTTGAAAAGTTGGATGCTCGAATTAAACAGCGTACTGAGCAAATGATAGCAAATGGTTTGGTTGCTGAAGTGGAGAATCTTTGTCAAAAATATGGCGCTGATTTGTCTTTGTTGAATACTTTGGGCTATCAAGAAATTAAGCAATATTTAGCTGGAGATATTTCTTTAGATGAGGCAAAAAAATTAACAATTTTGCATACGCGACAATTTGCCAAGCGACAACGTACTTGGTTTCGAGCATATCCGCAAATTAAATGGTTTGATGCAGATGATCCTGATTTATTAGAGAAGGCTTGGCAGCGTATAAATGAGTTTATAAGTTGCACAAACTCGTGAGATTTTTTTGCCCATCTTAAAGACACAAAAAACTTTGCGTCTTTACAGTAAGTGTCCTATAGAGTGTCGGGATCTACGCCCATAGCACGTAGCCTTTCTGCTAGCAATTGGGTACGTTGTTCTGCTTGTTCGGCACGTTGTCGTTCCTGTTCTGCACGTTGTCGTTCCTGTTCGGCGCGTTCATCTCCAGTCGATAAAACATTACCATCTTGGTAGCACCAGCGTAACCAAGTATCCTGTCTATCTTCAAATTTACCTTCCCATAGAGTTATACCTAAACCAACTTGTTCTAACCAAGTTTCTGAAGTTTCAAAGTAGCGTGTTCCCCTTAGTTCATAAACATGCAGAATTTTTTCTGCTAATTCCTGATTTGGGTCATATACGATGTAGTAACTAGCCCGCATGTGTTCATAAATTCGCAGTTTTTTGCCCAGTTCATCACCTTCTTTATTAGAGACAATTTCGAGTACAACTTCGGGAGGTTTGCCAAAACGCCAAACCATATAGCAACGATTTTGTTTCTCCCACCAATTTTCAGGTACTTGTACATCTAAGCTGAGAAAGACATCAGGAACAATGGGAGGCTGAAGGTCTGTGTAGTAAATACCTACATTAGCTTCAGCTAAAAAAGTTTGGTTTTGTAGAGAACTGTAAAGAGATCCGACTAAAAGGCGTTGTTGTTTGGCAGATGCGAAATTGTCCACAGGTGTATCATCTTCAGTGACTAGCTGGTTGGCATCTGGCACATAGTAATCATCATCATTGATTAGAACTTGCTGAACCATGATTTTATCCAGTATGTAAGAGCGTTATTTCTAGGTTAATTGATTGCATATATAGGAATCCGGTTTGATTACTGAAATTATTTGCGTAGGCTGGGAGTGGGGAGTAGGAAAAAAGACTTTTTGAGTGTACGGAGTTTTTTCAAAAATCAAATATGAGTTCTATAGTAAAACAGTAACTAACATTGTATCCGGTATTTAAAAACTACATAATGGCTGGACTTAGCTGACGGAGATTACCTTTCTTCCAAACTACAGAATAACGCCAGAATAAGTGCTTTCTAACTTTCGCTTTACCCAAGAAGCTTGTATAAATTCGTAGTGCTTGCGATAAGGTCAAGTACTTGTCTGTGCGAAGATGCTCTCTCATTGCTTCTGCTGCTTCTGATGACGGCTGAATACGCCTATTTTTGCTCGTTTGAAGCAACCAATTTAGAGGAACAGCAACAAAATCGCTCAATATTTCTTGCACATTCTCATGCTCTAATAAATCTAAAATCACTAGACTGCCGCCAGGTTTCAAAGCAGCTTTCAGACTGGGCAGCAAGTTTTCTATTGGTAAATGATGAACTGTAGCTATAGAAACGATTGCATCAAATTGCTCAACTGGAAACTTCCACTGCAATATATCAGCAACTTGAAAATCAATATTTGTATACTGTCTTGAACGTTGCTTGGCAACTTCTATCATATTTGGGGATAAGTCAATTGCAACAACTCTGTCAGCACATTTAGCGATAAGACGTGAAAATTCACCTGTTCCACAACCTATATCTAAGACGGTTTTACATTGCTTTGGAAACTGTTTGAGTAGAAAATGGTGATAGTGATTATTATGATCCCATCCCTGTTTGTCATATAGAGCAATGCGATCAAAATCATTCTGAAGTTTTTCAGTCAGCTTCTCATTCATATGGCTTCGTTATCAAACACATTAATGAATTTAACCCAAACTTCCTCAGCAACCCCTCAAAATGTTTACCTACTAATAAACTCATACAGACGAGAACCAAAAAATGTGTCGCCTGAAAACTAAGATGTATAACATTACACTGAATACAGAAGACCAGAGCGATCGCTTTTACTCACTTTTGACTGCTATTCTTGCAACAATAGTAATTACAGCTATACTAACCAGCCTGCAATATCTACCTTGAACTTTAAGAAGCTATGCTTACCCAAGATAAAAAACAACGCAACTGGAAACCCATTATCAAGGCATTCGAGGCTGTCCTTGGCAAAAATGGTGTGGTACAACGCCGAGAGGAACTCATTACCTATGAATGCGATGGTTTAACTGCCTATCGTGAACGTCCTTCTGTAGTGCTGTTACCCAGAACTACAGAACAAGTTGCTCAAGTGGTGAAGATATGCAACCAATACTCTATACCCTTCATAGCACGCGGTTCTGGTACTGGTCTATCTGGCGGCGCTTTACCAGTGAAAGACTCTGTTTTAATTGTCACTTCCTTAATGCGGCAAATTCTCAGTATTGATTTAGAAAATCAATTGACAGTTGTCCAACCAGGGGTGATTAATAGTTGGGTAACACAGGCTGTTAGTGGTGCTGGTTTTTACTACGCTCCTGACCCTTCCAGTCAAATTATTTGCTCTATTGGGGGCAATATTGCCGAAAATTCTGGTGGCGTACATTGTCTCAAATACGGTGTTACTACTAACCACGTTTTAGGATTAAAAATTGTCACGCCGGAAGGGGAAATTATCGATTTAGGCGGACAAATCCCAGAAATGCCTGGTTATGATTTAACAGGTGTGTTTGTTGGTTCTGAAGGCACATTAGGAATTGCCACAGAAATTACTTTGCGAATTCTCAAAAGTGCAGAATCAATTTGTGTACTGTTGGCAGATTTTACTAGCATTGAAGCTGCCGGGGAAACTGTTTCTGACATCATCAGCGCCGGAATTATTCCTGGTGGTATGGAAATGATGGATAACTTCAGCATTAATGCAGTTGAAGATGTTGTTGCAACTAATTGTTATCCTCGCGATGCTACTGCTATTCTACTAATAGAAATTGACGGTTTAGAAGTAGAAGTTGCAGGAAATAAGCAGCGGATTATCGAAATTTGTAAAAAGAATGGGGCGCGAAATGTTACTTCTGCTACTGACCCAGAAACCAGATTAAAATTATGGAAAGGACGCAAAGCGGCATTTGCTGCTGCTGGACATTTAAGCCCAGATTATTATGTACAAGATGGTGTTATTCCCCGGACTCAGTTGCCTTATGTTCTACACGAAATTGAGACATTAAGCGAACAATACGGTTATCGTGTAGCCAATGTTTTTCATGCTGGCGATGGCAATCTTCATCCCCTAATTCTTTATGATAATTCTGTGCCTGGAGCATTAGAGAAGGTGGAAGAGTTAGGGGGAAAAATTCTCAAACTTTGTGTCCAAGTTGGTGGTAGTATTTCTGGCGAACATGGTATTGGTGCAGAGAAAAAGTGCTATATGCCACAGATGTTTAGCCAAGCTGATTTAGAAACTATGCAATGGGTACGGCAAGTTTTTAATCCTAAAGGGTTAGCAAATCCTGAAAAGATATTCCCCACACCACGGACTTGTGGTGAAGCAGCAAATGCATCGGCACTTAAACAATTTCAAGATGTAGAAAGATTTTAATAATAAAGAATTCAGGAGTCAGGAGTCAATACAGTTCAGATAAAACCAAAACACTTGTCTTGACGGCGATTTATCGCGTCTTAAAAACCCACGATTTTGTACAAGTAGCGCTTAACCCAAGCGTATTGAGTTAGGAGTTAAGGAGTTTGGAGTCATAATTTATCAGGTTTTGGTATCCTTAATGTATATTTATAACCAAAATTAGCTCTGCATGATTGCAACTATTCTGATTTCTGAGTCCTGAATTCTGAATCATCATTTCTTTATATAATCCGGAGGATTATAACTTTATTTTGTAGTTATATATATTCCGATCGCACTAGGTCAAGCTTACAAATGAATCGGGTTACTCGCCGTTGTATTTCTTACTTGCTGTGTTTGGGATTAGTAGTCGCCTTAACAGTTTTTTCACTCTCTTCACCACCAGTTTATTCCCAAAAAACACGTGCTTTAACTACAGAAATTCGCGGCGTTTGGATCACTAATGTTGCTAGTGGTGTACTATTTGTTCCTTGGGGTATTAACCGTGCTCTAAATCAATTATCGGCTCTCAACTTTAATACAATTTATCCTGTAGTTTGGAACCGAGGACATACTTTTTATAAGAGTGCTGTAGCTAAAATGACTACAGGCTCAGAAACTCAACCTTTGCTAAATTTCATGCACGGTGGACAGGATGTTTTAACAAAGATAGTAACACTTGCTAAAAATAAAGATTTGAGAGTGATACCTTGGTTTGAATACGGTTTCATGACGCCGCATTATTCACAATTAGCAATGCGTTATCCCGACTGGTTGACAATTGGGCAAGAAGGTATAAACTCTACCCAAGATGCTCCACCAGAAGAAATCGATAATATTTTAGTAAGTAAGCTGGCCTGGTTGAATCCTTTACATCCACAAGTGCAAGAGTTTATTCAAGAGCTAATTTTAGAGGTAGTCAGAGATTACAATGTGGATGGTATTCAGCTTGACGATCATTTTGGGATGCCTGTGCAGTTCGGCTACGATCACTTCACTATAGAACTCTACCAGCAAGAGCATCAAGGCAAAAGTCCCCCAACTGATCCTTTTAACTCAGAATGGATGCGTTGGCGGGCAGACAAAATTACTGATTTCATGGCAGAAATCTATCAAGCTGTGAAGGCAGTTAAGCCCAAAGTTAAAATATCTCTGTCTCCTAATTATCAAGCTTTTGCCTACAAATACTATTTGCAAGATTGGGAAAATTGGGTAAAAAAAGGTTTAGTTGATGAGTTAATTTTGCAGGTATATCGAAATGATAAAAACTCTTTTATCGCTCAACTAGAACTTCCATCTCTAAAATTGACTCGAAGTCTAATTCCTGTAGGTATTGGCATATCAACGGGAACGGCGCATAATCCTGTGAAAATCGCACAAATTAGAGAACAAGTTCAAGTAGTGCGCGATCGCAATTTTGACGGTATCTCCTTTTTCTACTGGGAGAGTCTCTGGGGTTACATTGTACCGGAATCACCCCAACAGCGACGCAAAGCTTTTCTTGAGATGTTTAATGCTAAAACTGTCAGACTATTAAAACCAAAGAAACTTTGATGCCATTCGTGCCGAGAAATACTAGATTTAACTTTACATTGCTCTGGACTTTCGCTACTTTTGGCGGTTTTTTATTGAGTTTACTCTTTGTTGAAGTTGGTGAAAAGCCAGATGTAGGGGTAGTAGAGGCGGCTATCGGCGGATTTGCGATCGCATTTTTTCAAGGTTGTCTTCTCAACGAACCTATATTTTGTATCAGGTGGATTTTGTCAAGTATTTTGGGTTGGAGTATCATCACCGTTATTGGTATTGGTGCGGTGGGTTGGGTTGTACCTAGCACTCAGATTCTTCCCTTGAGAATCCTATCTGGGGCGATTTATGGGGCACTTGGCGGCTTGGGGATTGGATTGGCACAATGGTTAGCAATTCCCCAGCCTGTAGCGTGGCGATGGATATTTGTCTCTTCAATAAGTTGGGCTGTTGCTGTCCCCGTGGGTTCTGTTGTGGGAATGATCTTACGCCACCTGATGCAGGTATTCTTAGGCGAAGTTATGGGATTAGCTATTACTTGGCTGCTGGTTGGTATCCTTACAGGAATAAATGCTCGCAAATTGTGATGCCTGCGGCGGGCTACGCCTACGTGAGTTACAGAATCAGCCAACAAGAAAATTGACCCACTAGTACTGTAAGGACGTTCGGCGAAGCTCAGTGGAGCCGCGGAAGTCAAAAGTCACGCAACCATCTTTTACTGCAATACAGTTCAGATAAGACCAAAACACTTGTCTTGACGGCGATCTATCGCGTCTCGAAAACCCACAATTTTGTACAATTAGCCCTTAACCCAAGCCTATTGTCTTTTACTGAGGATGGAATTTAGCTTTTTTTTGATCTTCCATTCTATCTTCCCATCCCCTACCCTCGCCCATAAGTTTGTTAAAAATTGTAAATTTAATTGATATAACTTGATGATTGCACCTGAATATATGCAAAAATCTGGGAAAACTGTTCAAAAATTATTAAATTTGCCCTAATAACCTGCAAATGTATTTTCGCCTTCAAAAAGCAGGATTTGTTAAGCTGACTCCTACTTAGCTTTCCTAGATTTCCGACAAGAAGTAGAGAAAGATCCAAATTTCGATGAGCAACAGCTGACAATACTTTGCTATAGGCGCTAAAGTGCATCTACTACAAGCGTAACAACAAGAGAGCGCCTAGAAGAGTCAGTAATACCAGAAAGGGACTCTCGCATGAACATAAATCCAGCAGAATCAACTATGGAGTTGACAAAATTATCGCCTCCTCAAATTCTCTTCGGTACAGAAGTAGATGATAAAAGTAGTAGTGAGCAGTTTCTCCTGAGCATGTACGATTCTGTGCAGGCATCAATATTTGTGGTTGATGTTCTGGAGGACGGAGATTTTCGATATGTGGCACTTAATCCTACTCATGAGCGCTGGATAGGCATTCGCTCAGATGATCTCCGGGGCAAGAAACCAGAGGATATTCTCTCCCCCATCGACGCTGCTAAGGTGCGCCAACATTATGCTGAATGTTTGCGCTTCGGCAAAACTATTTCTTATGAACAATGTTTGCAATTCCAGGGATTTTCGACTTGGTGGAGTACGACTCTTACCCCACTAAAGGATGCTAATTCCCGAATTTATCGACTGATTGGTACTAGTAGCAATATCACTCCTGTGAAGCAAGCAGAAGAAGCAGTGGGACTTCAGGTTGAACGGGAGCAACTGCTAGAAGCGATCGCCGGACGGATTCATCAATCTGTAGAATTTGAGACAATTCTGCATCAGACTACAATTGAACTGCGGCAGTTTTTGAATTGCGATCGCGTCTTAATTTATCGCTTCGAGACTGATGGCAGTGGGGTAATCATTGCCGAATCAACTGTGGCTGTAAGCGATCCACTGTTGGGAAAAAACATCACTGATCCCTGCTTGGGTGGCAAAAATCGAGAACACTACGGGCGAGGTTGCATTCAAGTTGTTGAGGATATTTATGCAGCCGGGTTGCATCCTTGCCATATAGATTTTCTGGCATCTTTGCAGGTGAGAGCCAATCTAGTCGTACCGATTTTTAAACAGCAAGATATGTGGGGGCTATTGATTGCCCAGCACTGCCAGCAACCGCGTCAATGGCAGCCAACAGAAACTGACTTGACTCTTCAATTGGCAACTCAAATCGGCATTGCTACTGGACAGGCAGAACTTCGTCAGCAGATTAAGGATCTCAAAGCAAAGTTAGAGTTGCACAAACAGAAGCACAAAAATCAGTTGCAGCAGGTGCGAAACTTTGAAGCCTTGGTGCGACGTATGACAGAACAAATCCGCGACAGTGTGGATGAAAGTCAGGTATTGCAGACTCTCACCCAAGAATTAGCAGAGTTACTCAACCTTGAACGTTGCCAAATCGAACTCTATAGCACCTGCCAAACTCTGGTAACTATTACCTACGAATACACTACTAACTTACCCCCGTGTCAGGGATTGACCAAACAGATTGCAGACCGTCTTGAAGTTTATCAACCCTTATTGCAAAAACAACCTCTGCAATTTTTGGAAATTGTCCCTGGATGGCAACCGAAATTGTTAGTTACCGCCCAGATAGCTTGTCCAATTTTTGATACTCAAGGGATTTTGGGAAATATTTGGTTGACAAGACCGACACAAGAGGCATTTAATGAATTTGAAATCGAGCTAGTGCAGCAGGTAGCAAATGAATGTGCGATCGCTATTCGTCAAGCTCAACTTTACCAACAAACCCAGACACAAGTTAAAGAATTAGAAAATTGCGATCGGCTCAAAAACCAATTTCTCAGAAACCTGTCCCAAGAACTGCGGACACCAATAACTAGCATCAGCCTTGCAGTTCAAACCCTCGAAAGTGTCCTCACACCAGCAGAAATATTAGATATAGAAATAGTTCCACAACTCTTGCAGATTTTGCATAACGAGTGTGCGCGAGAAAACAAGTTAATTAACGATCTACTTACACTCACATATCTAGAAGCCGAACCCGATCCCCCAACTTTGATTGCCATTGACTTGCAAAGCTGGCTTTACCCTATTGTCGAGTCTTTTCGAGACCTTACCAACTGCCAGCGACAGCAGTTAAACCTGATTATTGATCATGCCCTCCCGCCTTTAGAGACAGATATCACAGATATGGAGAGGATAATCACCGAACTACTCAACCATGTCTGCAAATATACCCCAGCAGGTGAGACCATCACAGTCTCTGCTCACCTCAGAGGAGACACAGTAGAGCTTAATATTAGCAATTCAGGACTAGAGCTTACCAGCAATGAACTGTCACTGATATTTGAGCCTTTCTATCACCTTTCCAAGCATGATCCTTGGAAACATAGCGGCACTGGGCTGGAATTGGCATTAGTGCAGAAAATGGTCAGACATTTAGGCGGCTCAATTTATGTAGAGAGTGCAGCAAGTAAAACCACCTTCACCATCAAATTCCCGCTTTAATTACTTTTTTGGCACGACACTGGCTAAATTGTCAGA
>JBBSOX010000106.1:0-23578 GCA_038259325.1 Chroococcales cyanobacterium
AAATCTAAAATCCAAAATGCTAAGAGCCGGAATTGTCGGACTTCCCAACGTCGGAAAATCTACTTTATTTAATGCTGTAGTTGCTAATGCTAAAGCAGAAGCAGCTAACTTCCCTTTTTGCACGATTGAACCGAATGTCGGCGTTGTCGCAGTACCGGATGAACGGTTAAATGTTCTTGCTAAGATTGCCAGTTCGGTACAAACTATCCCGGCGCGGGTTGAATTTGTCGATATTGCCGGTTTAGTTAAAGGCGCAAGTCAGGGTGAGGGATTAGGGAATCAATTCCTATCCCACATCCGGGAAGTTGATGCGATCGTCCATGTGGTACGTTGTTTTGAGAATGACGATATTATTCACGTTGCTGGTTCTGTTGACCCTGCGCGAGATATTGAAATCATTAATATAGAGTTGGGTTTATCAGATTTAGCACAAATTGAGCGGCGAATTGACCGTACTCGTAAACTAGCTCGTACCAGCAAAGATGCACAGTTTGAAATCACAGTTTTAGAAAAATTAGCTGCGGCTTTGAATGAAGGTAAATCGGTGCGTCAGGTAAGTTTGAATGAAGAAGAAGCAGAAATTATTAAAGGATTAGAACTGCTCACTTATAAACCGATTATCTACGCCGCCAATGTATCTGAGGATGAGTTGGCAACTGGTAATCATTTTGTGGAAACAGTGCGGCAAATTGCAGCGACAGAAAATGCCCAAGTTGTGATAGTTTCGGCTCAAGTTGAAGCTGAATTAGTGGAATTAGCAGAGGAAGATAAAGCTGATTTCCTGGCGTCTTTAGGTGTGGAAGAAGGCGGTTTGAAATCATTGATTCGGGCAACTTACACACTTTTAGGTTTGCGGACATATTTCACTAGTGGCCCCAAAGAAACCCGCGCTTGGACAATTAATGCCGGAATGTCTGCACCTCAAGCTGCTGGTGTAATCCACAGTGATTTTGAACGGGGATTTATTCGCGCTGAAACTGTCGCTTATAAAGATTTGGTAACAACTGGTTCAATGAATGCTGCGAAGGAGAAAGGGTTGGTTCGCAGTGAAGGGAAAGAGTATGTTGTGCAGGAAGGGGATGTAATGTTATTCCGATTTAATGTGTAGGGCAAGTAGGTGAACTACCGACACTGAATTGAAGTCCTTAATACAGTGTCGGCTTACTCCAAGTGGCTATACTCCACATTATGGTCAGGGAGAATGTCTTCCATATCCCGCAGCACACGCGCAGAAAAACCTAGCCAACCGACCAACAACATAGACAACGCGCATATCACATATAACAGCGCGATTCCTGCACCAGTACCAGTCCCAAATAATCCTCCAAGAATACCAACTAGAACACCTTCTGATTGCAAAGCAGGTGTAAAAACTTGATCTGCCAATGGGCCTGCTATTAAATAGCCTACAGCAGAAGCGATCTGTAAAAGTAGCGATCGCGCCGCAAAAACTCTTCCTTGCACATTAGGAGGTACTTTCGCTAACCAAATAGCACTATCCGAACTGCCATTTAAAGGGAAATTAAAAGACGAACAAAATTGAGCTGGAATCCAAACCCAAGGTGTTCTACCCAAACCAAAAACAATTTTACTTATACCTGCACCAATCATCCCAAATAAAATACCTTTGATTTTTCGTCTAAAACCGCCCCAAGTACTAACAATTATCGCCCCTGTTACACCACCAAAACCAGCCGCAGAAGCTAAACTACCTAGCATTAAAGTATTATTATTAGTGCGCGACAAAATCATTGGTGCATAAAGGGAATCTCCAATATCATGGGGTAGCCAAAATAATAAGTTAAGTACTAACAATGCTAGTAAACTTTTATGAGTGGCAATATAACGCCAACCTAATCCCAAATCTTGCCAAACATTGACTTCACTTTCATTTTTTGTTGTTGGTAGTGGTTGAGGAATACTAACGAACAATAAACTGCTAATTGCTATAACAAAAGTAAAGATATCAATGAGCCAAATTCCTAAAAAACCAATGACTGTGTAAAGATAGCCCGCTAAAGCAGGGGCAATAATATTGCTGCCATAACCGGATACAAATTGTAGGCTACTAGCGCGAGTATAGTGTTGTTTGGGAATCATCAGCGACACTGATGCTGAATATGCCAAAGACTGAAATTGATTAAAAGTTCCGACAATAGCGCCTGTGAGGTAAAAGTGCCAAATTTGTAAATTATTATTCAGATGAAGTAGCAGGATGAAAATTGTACTGAGGACGGCTACTGTGTCACCAACCATCATCAAGAATTTACGGTTAAATCGGTCTACAATTACACCACTGAGTGGGGTAATGATAATACTTGGTAGTAAACTAAAAAAACCTACCAAAGTCAGAGTAGTTGCTTTACCTGTAATTTCCCATACCCAAATTTCAATCGCAAAGCTGGTCATACTGCTACCAATAGTAGAAACTAGCTGACCAAGCCAGACGATGATAAAATTACGCATACTGGCTAAGTTTGGTTGTTGTGACATTTGTAGGGTTTTTTTCGGTATTTTGATGAGTGTAATTTCAGTTAGTTTCTACCATTTCTTCCTTCATGAGTGCAATTCTTTCATGTGGTTGCATCAGAGGGCAGTTTGGACACTTTTCATCGTATGGAGGAATAAAAGTATACAAGCAGCAGGTGAGACGGACTGTAGTTGTAGCTGGTAAACGGGGTTCGTTGAGTTGTTCGGTGCGTACTAAGTTGTAGAGGGGATTGCGTCCGGGCATGACTGAACTGTAGGGTTGTTCATATAAGACGGAATAATCTGTTCGTATCGCTTCTAGATTTGTACATTGGCTAAGTTCAGAAAACTGTCCTTCCGAAGCGTTCACCGCATTACCCCATAAGGTTTTTTTGGAGAGTTTTGTTAAACTATGAACCCTGTCTATCATGGGTGCAAAATTGCGTTGGAATAAGCTAGTAAATACAGTTTGGTGTAGGGCTTCTACGCTATTTACTATTTTTCCTGGATAATCTTCGGGAACGGGGATAGGTAATCTCTGAGGATAAATTACAGTACCACTCAAATCATGAAACCATAACGCCTTGGGTTCACCGTCTTCTAAAACAAAACTTACATTGTCAAGTCCAGCATCTAACCCAACACCAGCCCAAGTCATCAAGGCTAAAACACCCGGTAATGTTTTCCAGCTATATACTTTGTTCCATATAGACGCAGTAATACGAATATCTTGAGTTTTTTGATATATTTCGCTGGTTTGCCATTGAGATAAAAGTCTATCTGGTTGGAGATAATTATTTAATGAAATAACCTCAGCATCATCAGGAAGCTGAGTTAAAATTATACAGTCCGTATAGAAACTATCTAAATTACTTTGAGCAAGAGTAAATATTGCTTTGATAAAATTCAGCGCACTGTTGTTAATTAGTTGTTGAGACATTATTTCTCTATAATGATGAACTCTCAGGAATTGTTTACCAAGTATTTAAACAAATCATCCAAAATCGCATTTGCTGCCAAAATATTACCAAATATCCAGTAACCAGAACTAACGGTATACACTCGGTTATTTTTAACTACATTCAATTTTTGCCATAGCTGGCTGTTCTGATATTTTTTAAAAGCATCTTCCGCACCGGGATCTAATGCTACAAATAAAATATCTGCATCTAATAACTCTAAACGCTCTAAGCTAACTGAAACTAAAGGCTGATTTTCATTAGTATTTAGTTGATTTTGCATATCTGGTAGAGGTATTCCCACCTCAGTAATTAGACTTCCAGGAAATGAATGCTTAGTACGAAGCTCTGGAACTTGTTTGCCAGCATAAAAGCGGCTGATGGAAACTTTTGTTTTTGTGGGTTGATTATTAATAACTATGCGTAATGCTTGAACTCGTTGCTGATATTGCTCAAGTAATTTTTGTGCTTGTTCACTTTTACCCGTGATTTCAGCAATACGTGATAAAGAATCTTTCCAAGCAGTTTGAATATAATCAAGTGTAACTGTCGGTGCTATTTGTGAAAATAAATTGTATGTTTCTTCAGTGAGAGAAAAACCCAAAATTAAATCTGGGTTTAACTGCACCATTTTTTCTATATTTGGCTGACTTTCTTTTCCTAAAGAAATTATACCTTCAGCTTTTTTACCTAACTTTGGTATGATGCTCCCCGCTATATTTGGCTGTGTTGCTGCTACTGGTTCTAAGTCCAGCGCGAGCAATACCTCCATAGAGGTTTCATCTAAAGCAATAATGCGTTGAGGTTTTACAGGTACACAAGTTTCTCCCAAAGGATGTTTTATAGCTCGACAATTAGATACTGCTAAATTTGCTTTCCTTAATTCTGTAGTTTTCGTGTAATTGCTATAACAACCCTGTACCAAAATCACAGCCAACGTTATGATAAAAAATAGTTTGATGTAACGTTTTATCATTATCTAAATTACAGTTCATTTTTTGTCGTATAGCACAACGTACCATCTTAAATTATTTTGATGTGTTTCTAGTGCTAGTCTAACCAGAAAAACATGATGCAAAGCTTGCAAAATTTCATGACTCTTTTAGTAAGTATTTAACAAGGTCATCTAAAATAGCATTAGCTGACAGAATATTTCCAAAAATCCAGTAACCGGAATCAACGGTATATACTCGATTATTTTTAGCTACATTAAGTTTTTGCCATAGCGGACTATTTTGGTATTGTTGAAAGTTTTCTTCCGCACCTGGGTCTAGTGCGATAAACATCGCGTCTGACTCTAGCAAGTCTACACGTTCTAAACTAACATTGTTATAACTGACACTTGCACCAATACTAACCTGGCGTTGTGCTAGGGGTATAGATAATTTTAACTCCTCTAAAATAGCCACAGAAAATGATAATTGATTTAAGAATTGCGTAAATTCAAGAGTTGTGTAAAACCGCATTACAGAAATTTCTTTATTTTTGAATTTCTGAGCAAAATTAAGTCTTAAATTTTCAATTCTTTGTTGATATTTTGCCAATATTTTTTCTGCTTTTTGAGTTTTATCAACTACCTTAGCAACTTGTATTAACGTTTGTTTCCAACCATTTTCTCTATATTCAATGGAAATTGTTGGAGCTATTTGAGAAAACAATTGATAATTATGGGAACTAAAAGAAAAGCCTACAATCAAATCAGGATGTAATTTGACAATTTTTTCAAGATTGGGCTGGCTTTCCTTACCTAGATCGATAATATTATCAATTTTCCCTTTTAATATAGGTGCTTTGTTACCTACTCGATTTGCTGTAGTTGCTGCTATTGGTTTTAACCCCAATGCTACTAAAATTTCTAAACTCTCTTGGTCAGTCACAATGATCCGTTGAGGATGGAGAGGAATACAGCTTTTTCCTAATTCATGCTTAATAATCCGACATTCTGATGTAGATAACTTGACTTTTGGTGAGTAAGTTTTTTTAGGAGAAACGGTATAACAGCCTTTGAAAAATATTATAGACAGGGTGATTATCAAAAATAACCTGATGTAATACAAGCATTTACTAATCATTGGATATTTTGGCGATGAATTTGGGAATAAAACAGCCCTAATATTATTCAAGGGCTGTATGTAATTCTTCTTAATTCACAATTAAGAATAACTGTCCATGTGAGCAATTTGTAAATTAAAATTGCCAACCCAATGTAAATTTTACAGTGCGCGGTGCGCCAGGATAAACGCGCAGAAGGCTTTCAGCTGTTTCAAAATATTCATTGTCAAACAAGTTCTGCAAATTCAGAGCAGCTCGAAAGTTGTTCCTACGATAAAATAAAGCTGCATCTGTCCGTAAATAACTTGGCAAACTAAAGTTATTATCTAAATTTCCCTGTCTTTCTCCTACATAAAAAAGTCCCAAACCAAATCCTAAACCTTGTAGATTTCCTTTTTGAAGTTCGTAGGTAGTCCACAAGCTAAAAGCGTGTTCTGGTACATTGTTAATGCGGTTTCCTTCTGGAATATTATTGTCTTCACTTATTCGTGCATCGGTGTAAGCATAGCCACCAATAATTCTCCACCCTGGTAAAATTTCACCTGTTATATCTAATTCAATACCCCTACTTCTTTGTTCTCCCGCCTGAAGAGAAGTCCTTCCACTCGGATCGCTTAAATCTGTAAAGAGAATGTTTGACCGTGTAATTTGGTATAAAGCTAGAGTTGAAGAAAGATTATTTGTCCAATCTACTTTCACCCCCACTTCATACTGAGTTCCCCGTTCTGGTATAAAGAGTCTGTTGCTGCTTGAGTCTGTAACTTGTTGGAATGAACGGCTATAGTTAGCATATAGAGATACTGCTTGACTAGGTTGATAGACAATACCAACACGGGGACTAAATGCTTCATCTTGTTGAAAATTTGTTGTTTCTCCCTGGGCATTTTCTAGCTCTTGGGTGACAATATCAAATCTTCCACCTAGAACTAATTTAAAGTTGTCTGAAAAAGAGATTTGGTCTTGTAGATAAATACCTAAACCTTCAGATATTGTAGGTGTATCAGGAATCTCCTCAATAATTGCACCAAGACTATCACGCCGATAAATAGGATTAAAAATATCTATGGGATCAAGCTCTCGCAAGGAATCTAGCCCTTCGCCATAAGAAATATCTCTCGACAAATCTATCCCAAATAAGAGTTTGTGGTCGAGGCTGCCTGATTTGAAATTACCGACAACATTTGTATCTAAATTGTAAGTTTGTTGGGCAAATTTAGAGACATATACCCCTCGTTCTAGGGTGCGCTCATCCTCTAAAAGTTCTGTGGGGAACAAAGAATTTTGTTCCACGCTCAGGTATGAAAAATTAAAGTTATTGCGGAACTGCCAATTTTCACTAAAACGATGCTCAAAATTGTAACCAACCCGCAGTGATTGACGATTATTTTTATCAATTTCATCAAAAGGCTCGCCGATGAAACGATTGATTGGTAATTTACCGTTGGGGTTAGGTAAAACTGTACCCACAGCAGGTAAACCCCGGTCGTTGGGTTGTTTTTGGTCTGAATATTCAGCCTCTAAGGTTAATTGGGTGTTCTTACCCATTAGCCAAGTGAAGCTAGGAGCAATAAAGTAACGCTCTCTTTCAAAAAAATCAACAAATGTGCCTGTTGTGGATACAGACGCGTTTAACCGATAGAGGAAAGTTCTGTCATCATTTAATGGCCCTGTAAAATCTATAGAGCCACCATAGGTGTCAAAACTGCCGATAGTTCCCTCAATAGAATAAAAAGGAATGCTTTGGGGTTTTTTGGTGACGATATTAATCGTACCTCCAGCACCTCCTTGTCCAAACAGAACCGAGGCTGGCCCCCGCAAAACTTCTATCTGCTCAATATTTTCGGTATTGATATTAGTTGTGATATTGGTATCATCTCTTAGACCGTTGCGGATAATATTACGGTTACTAAAACCACGAATGGTAAATCCTTCAAAAGCAGAACGTTCTGAGTTATCGGCTATAACACCTGGTGCATTTTTCAAAGCTTCGTTCAAACGCCTCACTTGCTGGTCTTGCAGGACTTGTTGAGGTATTACCTGAATCGCTTGGGGTACATCACGCAGAGGGGTATCTGTTTTTGTGGCGGTGCTAGCTGTAGGTATTCGATAACCATCCTGTTCACCTGTTACAACCAATTCAATAGGTTCATCACTTTGAGTAGTTGGTTGTTCTGGTGGTGTTTCAGTTGTCGGTTGCTGTGGTTGCTGTGTTGTTTCAGCTACGGGTACAAGTGCAAAAATTAAACTTTCATCACTATCAAATAATTCTGCTGTTGGTAAACCCGCTTCACCCGTTACCGTCAGCCGTACAGTATTAGCATCAGCTTGAGTGACGCTGACAGAGACAATCCCGCTTAATGGATTAGCAATGCTAAAATCTTTACCTTCAGGTAGTGCTAACGCCGCATTCGGGAAATCTGCAATATAATTATTCTCTGCACTTTTAATAACAGGTTGTAGTGCTTCTGGGTTAGCACTTTCTAAAATAACTTCGATACCCTTGTCTGTATTATTGACTTTTACGCCTGTAACTTGCACAGATGCAACATCACTTTGCTGCACCAGTAATAACTTCGCTGTACTGATAAAATGATGTGATTTAGTTTCTGCAACAGCTGGTTGTACAAATAATGGCACGAATGCAAACACGATCGCTGCTGAAATAATCTCTTTCGATGATCGAGACTCCATACCCCTCACTCCACAAAGGCAAATTCAATATTGCAAATGATTTGCAACTGTCTGTGGAAAGAGTTTATGTAATTTACGAAGGGTAAGTCTATATAGTAGACGGAGAGTTTTGAACCATAGACGGAGAGTATGATTAATTTTTGACATAAACCTGCAAGTAAGCAGCAAATAGCTCATAACAAGTTGCAGCCAAGGATAGTAGGGATGAGCTATAGGTAGACGCAATTCTTAATAAAGCCGCCGTTAGTTAGGTGGAGAGTAGAAATATTTCTTATTACACAGCTTTTCTCCCTAACCGACAATCTTGGGGAGTGATACCAAACTTACGTTTAAATGCGGCGGCGAAGTGACTTTGATTTGCATAACCAACTGTATTGACTACAGTTCTCACGTTCTGCTTCTGTTCTTGTAGCAACTTTCGGGCTATTTCTAGGCGATAGTCACGCAAATATCCAAATACTGTAGTGCCAAATACTTCACGGAAACCGTACTTGAGTTTGTTGTCATTAATGCCGACTTGTTTGGCTAAATCAATTAATGAGGAGGGATGATCATAGTTTTTGGTTAAAATATCTCTAACTTGATAAATTTTCTCAATATCGGCTGCTTTTAGATTAATCAAGGGCTGTTTATCTCCCTCAGCATCTATCAATTGAGCAAACTGCAACGCCAGTAATTCTAGTACCTTGCCTTCGAGATACATTTTTTGTATCATGCCTTGATAGGGTACATTAAGAATTTGCTGTAATGCTGTCTGCATGGGAAGGCTAATCTTACCGACTGGACGGTGAAACCGAGGAGGAGAGTCTTTTTCTAAAAAAGGCTGTAACTGTTTTGGTAGATGCTCCAGTCCATCGATGAAGGATTTGAGGAAGTCTAGGTCTATACAAATTCTAATTAAATAGATGCGATCGCCTGCAAAATATTGTTCTATTTCTTCTATATCTGGCAAGTAAAATAAGTAATTATTTCCTACCGTTTCTTGGTAATTTTCCTTAACTCCTTCAATACCAGGACAAATTATATTATGATTACCTGCTAAATAAAATTTGGCTGTTAGTGAATAAAAACCATAGTGATCAAGTTTACAACTAACTTGCTGGTAGTAATGATCATCAAAAATTTCTAAACTCAACCCAGGACGGAATTTAACTACTTGACAATAAGTATCATATAAGCTACTGCGGAATCTCTGAGTTTTGTCAAAGCCTTTAGTGTTATATGATACCTCTAAATTCCCTAGAGTTTCCTGTTCAATTTGATTGATTTGTTCTTCCGTAAGGATATTTGTCATCTTTTAACGGCAATTTTAGTTAGAAATTGCGAATTATTCTTAACTACAAAACTACTAACGTTTAATTTACAATAGTCATGTAGATATTTACAAGAAAGAATACAGACCCTTGTTTTTTAGCTACTTCCACCTACCATGTATACATAGGAACCCAAATTTTCATCATCTGTACCAATAATCACACCGCCTTTTGCACCGGGAACAAGTTCCATACCTTCAATTTTGTGGTAATTAGAGCGGTAAAGGGGAATAAGTTGAGGATTTTGCCGCCATGCAATTTTGTTATCACGCAATCCTAAATAACCAGCGACATACACAGCTGATTGAAATGGGCCATCATCTCCGGCATCACTTGCTGAAGTGATGTACACAATTCCTACGGAGTCTACCTTAATATCTGAAATATGACGAACATTGCCAGATGGAAAGGGTACTTTCAGATTGGCAGAACCTACGAGAGTAATTTGATATTTAGTTAAGTCAAATATTCCCCAAAAAATAGTTGCTGGTTGTTCGCCTTCACCTCTATGTCCCCAAATCGCAACTAATTTACCGTCTATATTTTGTAATCCAAATCCTTCAAAGTTATTGCCTTGAATAATTCCTGGTAAAGTGAATTCCTTGATAATAGATATAGTCTTATTGGCAGGCTCTAATCTGATGTAATAAGCTTTTCCAGAACTACTTAAGGCTATAAAAGAGGATTTTGTTTTTGCTGGAACAGAAGTTAAAGCTTCTAAATCGATGGGTAATTCTATGTTATTTGGCCAGTTTAATGGGAAATATTCAGGTTGGTTTTTACCCTTAAAACTGATGATTGCTAAACGACCTTGGTTTTTTTGTTTGTTATCATGGGCAATCAGAAAATCTAGCTTATTACTTTGTTGCTCTATCAAAGCCATACCACTGATACCGAAAGGTGTACCACCGCGAACTGGACGCCAATCTTGCGCCCAAACTTGCTGGGATATGAGTAACAATGCACTTAAAACTACTATATTGATGATTAATTTAAGAAACCGAGGCATAGTATAAGGAATTGGGCATTGGGCATGGGGCATGGGGCATTGGGCATTGGGCATTGGGTTAGGAAATTTCCAGTCCCCAGTACCTAGTCCCCAGTATCGGTAAGAGAAGTGCCTTAGCCGATGCTCAATCATATCAAATCCAGGCAATTTGCACTTACATCAATAAAGCAGCCTCTTGTACTTATGTTAACAGTATATTTACGTAATCAATTGACTCAAGCTAGTACTTTCTGTAAAGAAAGCAATAATTCGTTGACAGTATAGGGCTTCGACAAAAACGTATTGACACCAATTGCAGCTACTGCACTGAGCTTATTGTCAGACATAAGCCCACTGCTGGCAATGATTTTGACTTGGGGGTTGATTTTTCGGAGGGTACGGATGGCAGTTAAACCATCCAGCGAAGGCAGCATAATATCCATTAGTACGGCACTAATTTTGTCCCTATTTTTAGCGTACAGCGCGATCGCCTCAATGCCATCACTGGCAATTAGGGTTTTATAGTTGTGAGCTTCTAGTGACGTTTTCGTAATCTCTTGAATGGCGGCTTCATCATCTACAACCAGAATTAATTCTCCATGTCCTGTCTGTGGTGGTAATTCTTCTGGATTGAGTGTTTCCATTCCTTCCGCTGCTGGTAAGTAAACCTTAAAGCTAGTGCCACTTCCCGGTTCGCTATACACGTTTACAAAACCTCCGTGGCTTTTAATGATTCCCAGCACGGTGGAAAGTCCTAAACCTGTACCTTTTCCTACATCTTTTGTGGTAAAGAATGGCTCGAAAATTCTATCTAAGATTTCTCTAGGAATCCCATCTCCAGTATCGGAGACAGTAATCACTATGTAAGGCCCCTCTTTCGCTTCCAGGTTCATGCGGGCATAATTTTCGTCAATTACCAGATTCTCGGCAGAAATAGTCAAAGTACCGCCATTGCCCATAGCATCGCGGGCGTTAACGCAGAGGTTCATCAGCACTTGATGCAGTTGGGTACTATCTCCAGAAACCATCCATAAATCCTGCGGTATATCAGTGCTGATTTCTATGGATTTGGGAAATGTCTCTTTGAGAATCTTGCCAAGTTCCACAATTATATGTCTGAGTTGCAAAGTGATGCGCTTCCCTTCTACACCCCGCGCAAAAGACAGTACCTGTTTAACTAAATCAGCACCACGTCTAGCGTTGATTTCCAAAATTTCCAGTAGATGACGGGTGCGTTCATCTGCATCGGGGAATTTGAGCGGTAGCAGTTGCGCTCCTGCCAGAATCGGTGTCAAGATATTGTTGAGGTCGTGAGCAATGCCACTAGCTAGAGTGCCAATACTTTCTAAGCGTTGGGCACGAAACAATTGGGCTTCTAAATGTTTTTTCTCGGTAATATCTGTGTCAACGGTGAGAATTGATTTGGGTTTTCCTTGTTCATCGCACACCAGACTCCAACGACTAGCAACAAGGATTTCCTTGTCCATTTTAGTAAGTTTATTTAACTCGCCCTGCCATTTTCCTTTACTAACAACTTGTAAAAGAGCCGCTTCGATTTCTGGTGAAAATTCGTCATACAAAAGCTCGCTAGCATTTTTGCCCCAAACTTCTGTAGCTTGCCAGCCGTAAAGTGTTTCTGCACCTTTGTTCCAGAAGATAATTTCGTTGTTTAAATCTCGCACACAAATGGCATCTGTGGTGACATCAAGTAATGCTGCTTGTTCGCGGATTTTTTCTTCTGCCAATTTGCGTTCGCGTAGTGCAGCTTGTCGCTCGCTAATATCAGTACTGGCGCATGTCACGCCAACAACTTCTTGCGACTCATTCCGCAATGGCTCAACTGTCAAATCGTAATATCGAGTTGTATCTTTGATTGTAATTGATACTTCTTCTCTAGTTCCTATACCAGTGGTTAGCACCCTACGTTTAATTGTCATCAGACGTTGAGCATCTTCAACTGAGATAATATCTAAGTCTTGTTTGCCCAACATTTCCTCGACAGTCAACCCATAGAAGGGATTGTAAACCCAGGTGTACCGTAACTCTCTATCTTGGTTGTAGACGAAGATGGGGGAGTTTTTCAGGGCAACCCGAAATCGTTCCTCACTCTGTCGCAGTGCGTTGTCTGCCCGTTGACGTTCGATGGCATAACGCATTGAGCGCACCAGCAAGTCGCCAGTTACTTGCCCTTTTACCAAATAATCCTGCGCTCCTTCCTGTATTGCTCTAAGTGCCAGGGTTTCATCGTTTATACCCGTTAGCACAATTATCGGAGTGGCTTTTGCTTGATGGTGAGCGATGACAAACGTTTCTAGTCCCTGGCTATCTGGCAGCGAGAGGTCTAATAAAATTACATCAAAAATTTCGCTTGCTAGGTAGCTTAGTGCTTCAGAAAGCCGCTCGACGGGCATCAAATCAACAACAACTGTGGTAACTTCCTTTAAAAACTCCTGTAATAAAAAGACATCACCAGGGTTATCTTCTACTAACAAGACTTTAATGTGTTTTCCTGCCATTTCCACTACTCCGGTGGCAGTTTTACGATCGCAAACCAAAAATTTTCTATGGATTGGACAATTTTAACGAATTGATCAAAATCTACTGGCTTAGTTATATAACAGTTTGCACATAAATTATAAGCTTTGAGGATGTCTTCTTCAGCTTGGGAAGTCGTCAAGATTACTACAGGAATTCGCTTGAGGTTTTCATCTCCTTTAATTTCTGCCAGTACTTCCCGCCCATCTTTTCTGGGGAGATTTAAATCGAGTAGCACAATATCTGGATGGGCTGCTTTAACATATTTTTCCTGCTTTCGCAAGAATGCCATTGCCTCCACACCATCTTCGACTACACTCAGGTGAATGGAGATTTTGCTATCTTCAAGGGCGATGCGTGTGAGTTGAGCATCGCCAGGATTGTCCTCTACTAACAAAACCTCAATAGGCATAATCGCTATTATGTCATTCACGATTTTTTACCTACTCTATCTGGAATTGTGAAGTAGAAAGTCGAGCCTTGTCCTAGTTTGGACTCAACCCAGATCCGGCCGCCGTGGCGTTCTATAATTTTTTTACAAATTGCTAGACCAATTCCAGTACCGGGATACTTGTCTCTACCGTGCAAGCGCTGAAAAATTATAAAAATACGTTCTGCATACTGGGATTCTAAACCAATACCATTATCGCGCACCCAGAACAACAATTCATCTGCCAATGGGATCAAATTTAAACTTTCCCCATTAAAATTTGCATCTGGTTTCGCTACCCCGATGTGAATTCGTGGCTGCTGATTCTGGCAAAATTTGATCGCATTTCCAATCAGATTTTGAAATACTTGTGTCAATTGGGTAGCATCAGCAATCACTTCAGGTAGAGGATCATGAGTAACAATTGCTTGACTATCTGCGATCGCAATTTGCAGATTAACCATCGCCTGTTCTAAGACAAGACTACAATTCACTTGCATAAACGGCTGTCCACGGGTGCTGACGCGAGAATAATTCAACAAATCATTGATTAGGGTCTGCATCCGCCGGGCCCCATCTACAGCGTAGTTGATAAACTGATCGGCATTAGCATCGAGTTGATTTTTGTATCTTCGCTCTAGTAGTTGTAAATAACTTGTTACCATTCGTAACGGCTCTTGCAAGTCATGGGAAGCCACATAGGCAAACTGTTCCAATTCCGCATTGGAACGAGCAAGTTCCTGACTTTGCTGGCTTTGTTTTTCTAATAGTTGCGCTTGAGATAAAGCAATTCCAATTTGGTTAGCTAATTGCTTTAACAACTCCGTCTCAAAATTATTCCACCGTCGAGGTGCGGCACACTGATGAGCCAGTAACAAACCCCAAATACTGTCCCTGACGAGAATTGGCACTACGAGGTTAGCCTTAATAGCAAACTGCTGAAGAAGTTCTCGATGGCATGGGTGAATGTGAGCGGTTTCAACGTCTTCCATCGCACTCACTCTGCCTTGGCGATATTTTTCTATGTATTCTTCTTTAAAGCAGGGGTCAAAAAGATTTCTTCCCAAAATTACCGGCCAACCAGGTAGCACCGCCTCTTGCACTACTGTTCCTGAACCATCCGGCTCTAGTTGAAAAATTAAAACTCGGTCAGCTTGTAGTAGTTTTTGTACCTCAGTAACGGTGGTTTGAAGAATTTCGTTTATTTGTAAAGATTCTCGAATTTTCAGAGTGATTTGGGCAAATAATTGCGATCGCAAATTCTGTCGCTTTAATTCTTCACCTGCCTGCTTGCGATCTGTGATATCAGTATAAGAACCCACCATCCGCACTATATCACCCAATGCGTCCCAAAGTGCTTGCCCTCGATCTAGAATCCATTTATAGCTGCCGTCTTGGCACTGGACTCGATATTCACAGACATAAAACGGTGTTTTTTTGGCAAAGTGGTCTTGGAAAGCTTGAAGTACCCAATCTCGCTCATCGGGGTGGATTCGTTTTATCCATTCATCCCAACTGTTGGAAACTTCGTGGTCTTTATAACCGAGCATTTTCTTCCACCGCGTTGAGAAGAACACTTCATTAGTCTTAAGGTTCCAGTCCCAAATACCATCATTATTACCATGTAATGCTAATTGCCAACGTTCTTCACTCTCTCGGAGTGCTTCTGCCGTTTTTCGTCGTTCAGTAATGTCTTGGAAATAAACAGACAAGCCGTCTTTTGCAGGATAAGCGTGGACTTGAAACCAGCAGTTTAGTAGTGGATAAAACTCCTCAAATTCCACGCTCACTTGTTCTGATATTGCCCTGTCATACTCACGATAAAATGTTGTGTTTATGAGTTCTGGAAATATCTCCCAAATGTTTTTACCCAATAATTCATTCTGGTTTTTTTGCAACAGCCGTTCTGCTTGACCATTAATGTAGGTAAATTGCCATTTTTTATCTAAAGCAAAAAAACCATCAGTGATACTTTCGAGCAAATTAGTAATGCGGATTCTGGTAGCTTTAGACTCGGCGTGTGCTGCTTGCTCTTGCGCCACGAGCTTCTCGCTAATTTTAGATACCTCAGTTACATGTCGCCTGAGTTCTAATTGGTCGATTACCAAGCGACTTAGAGCTACAAGCGCATCCACTTGTTTTTGGCTCAATTCTTTTGGCGCTTGGTCAATTACACACAGAGTTCCCAGCATATCTCCCTGCGGGGTAATTAGGGGTACACCTGCATAAAACCGTATATATGGATAGCCAGTTACTACCGGATTATTTGCCAATTTTTCATTAGCTAGGGTATCAGGAACAACCACAACATTACGCTGCTCTTGGCAAAGGTAAGATAACCCAACACACCGGGGCATTTCTGATACATCTAAACCGACTTTTGCCTTGAACCATTGACGATTTTCATCAATGAAATTTACTAAGGAAATGGACGTGCCACAAATAAATGCCGCTAACTGAGCAAGATTGTCGTAGGCTTCTTCGGGTTCGGTGTCAAGAATTTGATACTGGTGGAGGGCTTTTAGCCTCGCCATTTCTGTATCAATTTTTCCAGCTTTCATTAACTTTTCTTAATAAATTTAAATGTAATATCCAGTCATCAGGCTGGCTATCTCAAGAATAGCTTAATCTTTTGTAATAATTCTTAGTCTTTTCCCCGCCTCTGGCTGTTCAGGGAAGTCTGGTGAATTTTGTCAATAATGCTACATCCACATTAAACGTGATGCCTAGCAGCAAGCTATTCCCTATCTACACCGCAAAGTTGTTGCGTAGGCGTAGCCCGTCATAGACATCGCAGTAATTCTAGTGTAAACAAATTTAGCCTGCATGATGAGATTCAATTGTCGTAGCAAAAATCACGGTTTTGTTGATGAAAATCGTGATTTTGCTGTAAAAACGTGAATTCGACAAACCTCTCCCTACCTTGTACCTGCGCTCCAGCTTTTCCCTCTCCGAGTCGGAGAGGGACGGTTTTACGTAGTAAAACTAGGGAGAGGTTTCTTTATTAAGTTAATTAGGCGGTTACTAGACAAACCGTCGAACTCACATTACTGTTTTGTAGACACTACGTTTCTTTTGTCAATGTACTGTAGAGCGATGCCTACGGCGGGCAAAGCCTACGCTACCTAAAACTGATAACTATTAGACCCCTACTAAAACGGCTTCCCGCAAATTGGTAATCACATCACTCAGATTACCCGTGTTTAGGCGGTAACTTAGAGGATGGGCAATTAACCGCGCCGTGCTTTCATACAAAGTAGCAACTTCAATCAAACCATTTTCGCGCAAAGTCCGCCCTGTAGAAACCAAATCCACGATCGCTTCTGACATTCCAGTAATCGGGCCTAATTCAACTGAACCATACAACGGTACTATTTCCACAGGTAAATCTAGACTGTGGAAATATTCACGAGCGCAATTGACATACTTTGAAGCAACTCTACCATGCGCTGGTAAATCTAAAGGCGATCGGTAAGAACTGGATGCTTTTACCGCCACCGACATCCGACAATGCCCAAACTGCAAATCCACCAAGTGGGCAACTTGCGGCTGCTTCTCCCGCAGCACATCGTAACCGACAACACCCAGTTGTGCTTGACCATATTCCACATAAACCGGCACATCTTGCGCCCGCACCAACAAAGCTTTCGCAAGTCCCTTAGTATCAGAAATTTGCAGTTGGCGAGTACCTGAATCTAAAAAAGCACTAAAATCTAATCCCACAGATTGTAGCAGGCGGATGCTATTTTTAAGGAGTTCCCCTTTTGGCAATGCAACAGTCAGCATTCTTTTTTTAATATCCTTGGTGTTCTAGCAGTTGAATAATATTGAGAATATCTCTATATGCTTACCACAAGCAGCATGAGAATTTTATTAGTTGATGATGAAATTGAACTAACTCAACCCTTGAGTCGCTTATTAACTCGTGAGGGTTACATTGTGGATGCCGCTTACAATGGCACAAGCGGCAACGAACATGCACAAGCAGGCAGCTATGACCTACTAATTTTAGATTGGATGCTGCCAGGAAAAACGGGGTTAGAAATTTGTCAGGAATTACGACGCCAAGGTAAAACCACTCCCGTGCTGTTTCTCACAGCCAAGGATACTTTAGATGACCGCGTACAAGGTTTAGATGCTGGTGCTGACGACTATTTGGTTAAACCTTTTGAACTGCGGGAGTTACTAGCCAGAGTCCGTGCTCTATTGCGTCGTTCCGGTTCCCAAACCTATGAAACCACTACCGGACGTTTAACCGTCGCTGATTTAGAACTCGATTGTGAAAATCAAGTAGCCTATCGCCAAGGACGAATAATTGAGCTATCGCAAAAAGAAAGCCAACTGCTGCAATATTTTATGGAACACACAGGGCAACTAATGACTCATGCCCAGATTATGCAAAATTTGTGGCAAGAGGAAGAACAACCCAGTAGTAATGTGATCGCGGCATTAATTCGTTTGCTGCGCCGTAAGATTGAGGTAGGTAGAGAAACTGCGCTGATTCACACAGTCTACGGTAAAGGCTATCGTTTCGGTGCTTCTTCAGTGGAGTCAGTTTAGCGAATAAATTTTTATCTAAACCCTAATTTTTAGAGAAAACAATGGTCATCAGCCTGAAAGAACTATTAGACGACCCAGAACTTGCAGTTATTGATGATCCAGAGGAAAAATTTGTCACTAGTGGGGTAAGTTGGCAAATGTATGAAGCTTTACTAGCCAAACTAGAAGATAATTCTCATTACCGTGTCACCTATTTGGATGAAATCTTAGAAATTGTGTCACCGTCTATCAGGCATGAAAATATCAAAAAACGTTTGGCTATTTTGATAGAACGCTATCTCTACTTAAAGCGAATTCGATTCAGTCCAATGGGGAGTTCTACAATTAAAAAACAACTTAAGCAAGCTGGGGTTGAACCAGATGAATGCCACTCGATTTACGAGAAGAAAAATATCCCAGACTTAGATATAGAGGTAAACATCACCAGTGGAAGCATTGATAAATTAGAAATTTATCGCCGTTTGGGAGTTGCTGAAGTTTGGATTTGGCAATTCAATCGACTCAGACTTTATCACTTACGAGAAGAAACACCATCTGAGTTTTTAGATACTTACGGCTACGAAGAGATTACCTCAAGTGAATTATTGCCGGAACTAAATATTGCTTTATTCGAACAATGCATCCAGATTTCAGATGAAATTCAAGCCATTGACGAGTTTGAACAAGGTGCGTAAGTCTTGATCAAACTCTTTCGTTCCTCGTTCCTAAAAATATATGACATAAGAATTAATAGAATTAAGACAACTACTAAAGGATAGCGATCGCTGTTTTGATTACATTATACATAGGTAGTTTATACCAAGCTCATAAAAGCACAAAATCCTCTCTGCGCTTTTGTGCCTCTGGGTAAGACAATCTCTCAGCTAAAATATATGCAGGTATGACCGAAGGGTTTAACAAAATATAATTGAAGAATTGAGAGAAAGTTGTGAAATATTGCTTATCTCGCTAGAAAAACTTTAGTATGCAGTCAAATTGTACGTAGGCGTAGTCCGTCGTAGACATCGGTATTTGCTATCCTTTTGGGGTAGCCTCATCGTTGCTAGTGCCGTTTTAGGGTAAAGGTGCACAGAGCTAAATCAAACCTAATTTTTGAAATAATTTTATATGATTAATTTTATTACTAGTGTGAATAGAAATATATTTATAGCAGACTTGTAAGAATTTACCACCTAAGAGGGTGGTAAATTTCTATTTTTTGCTGTCTCTAATTTAGAGGTTGACCTACACCAGCAGCTCGCAACTGCTCTAAATTTGGTTTACCAGTTAAGACAAGTTTTCCATTAATTACGATCGCTGGCACAGCATTTACTTCATACTGCTGGGCTTTCTCCTGTTCTTGCCGCATATTATAGACCGATACTTCACAATTAGAACAAGTAAGTTCTTGCACCATTTGCACTGTCTCATCACAAAGAGAACAGTCAGCTGTAAAAATCTCTATTTGACGTTTTGTCATCATGTCCACCAAAATGTTTTCTACTCATTCATTCTGAATCCTCTAGCCGACTATAGAGTCAACCCCATAGATAAATATTATTTTCCAAATAACCTTAATTAAAATTCTTTGAACATATCATCCCCTCAAATTTACAAAACTAGCTCATCAAGTTTTAAGCTAATATCTTTGCCCACAAGTTTTGTGATTAAACTTTACACAAAATTTTCCAATTATCACTTGACTCTCTAGCCGACTATAGACTTTAAAGTTATAACAACACATAGTAGTAAATAACTATGATTGCTGTCGTGGAACAAGTTTGCAGTGAAGTATCATCCCCAAAAAAGCTGCTGAAAATTGGTGAGCTAGCAAAGCAAACTGATGTGGCAGTGGGAACAATCCGGTATTACGAAGGCTTGGGCTTGATAAAACCAGTTGAAAGAAGTGAAAGTGGCTACCGTTATTACGACTGTGAGGCAATCAACAGGCTGAAATTCATCAAAAAAGCCCAATCTTTACAGTTTTCCCTGTCTGAAATTCAACAAGTGCTAGGCATCCGTTCCCAAGGCGACCCTGCTTGTCCACTAGTTCGGGACTTACTCAAACAGAAAATTGCTCATCTTGAGGAGCAGATTTATCGTATGAAGCAACTTAAGGATGAGCTAGAGGCATATCAACAGCGTTGGGAAAACCGACCTTTAGATAATCCCTGTAATAAAGAGCTTTGCAGCTTGATTGAGGAAGTTGCTTGCTCTGATATACCTGTTCATAATTTCCGAGACTAGTAAATTTATTACTTGACTCTATACTCGAATAGAGACTTTAGAATGGCCTTAGTTTCTCAGAAACTACTAAATTAACAGAATAATGGAGAGTACAAAATGAACATTAATACAAGCGTTAAAACATTATTGAGCAAAGCCGTAGCTAGTTTTGCATTGCTTACGTTAACCACTACCGCTTCCTTTGCCAACACTCCCAAGGTAACTGTAACCCCGAATCAATCTGCCAGGGCTATAAACGAAGCAAAACTAACTCAACTGCTTACCAGTCAAAGAACAGCGCCAACAAATCAAACGCCACAGCAGCCAAACCAAACAGGATGTAAGTGTTGCCAAACAATGATGAATAATAAGCCAGGGATGATGAACAATATGCCGGGAATGATGAACAACCAAAACAGCCCATCAAAATAGAGCTTGATAAATTAGGCTAAAGACCATTGACAAATAATTAGTTAATGTACAGAAAATACTTTAAAAGTGGGTGACGAGGGAATCGAACCCGCAACCAATAGATTAAGAGTCACCACTTCACGATTGCAATTTTTTAAGTCAATTCTGGTGGCATGGGCCGATCGCCTTTGTTTATCGCTAAGTCAAAAGCTCTTTGATGGTGTTGGTCGCTAGTCCAGGCATGGTAAAGGCTTGAATGCACTTGAAGGCTATGCCCCATTTGCTTTGCTGCTAGCGAGATATCAATTCCGTACTCCAAGGTGCGAATAGCCCAAGCATGGCGCAAATCATAAACTTTGAAGGGGATTGCATCATTTCGTCTGAACCTTTGACTAACAGTTGCACCAATTGCAGAATTGTTTCTGTTTAAATTGATATCAGGAATTTTCACATTTGATAATCCAAATGAATTAAACCACTCTGGATGAAAAGGCCAAATTCTTCTATAGCCAGTCTTGCCAGCAAGAACAGTAATGATTTTATTACCTGCTCGGAGTTGCTCTAAATCAAGAAAAAATACCTCATGATTTCTCAACCCGTAGGTGGCAAGCATTCCAAATACCCATTGCCATTTTGAATTGTTTAAATTTGAATAGCATTCAAGAATTAATTTATCTGTTGGCAGACTGCGAGTCTGTCTACTTTTATAGCTATACTTTCCAGAATAAGAATTAGGATTGAAATCAAGACCAGCAAATTTAGCTAGTAATTGTAATGTTAGACAAAATCGCTTCCGGGTTCTCGTATCTGGCTTGGTTGTTAAAATTGCTTGTTTAAGTATTTCAGTATTAAGCATTTCATCATCAGGCAGGATTTTAAAAACTGTCTGATATTCAATCTTCCATGTGCTTTCTGTTTTAAAATTTCGTTGCTTTCTTTGAAAATAGTCATCTTCAAATTCCTTAATCCAGTCACTAATCTTTTTAGTTTTATCTTGTGATTCTGATTTTAAATAATCATTCCAGTCAAAAGTTTTAGTATCCAGTTTTAGCCTTAGAAGCTTTGCTTCTTTCTCGGCAAGCTTTACACCATCTGCATTGGTTAAAGTAATATTTATTCTTTGTTGATGCCAATGATTTTTTGATGATTCTGGTTTTGGGGGAAGCGTTGCCCGTAAATAAAGTCTGGCTCCAATTTGCTCAATACTAATGCCAAAATTACGGAGTCTTCCGTTAGCCTCCTTGATTCGGTGTTCAATATTTTTCATAGTTAAATTCCCATTAAAAATTCATCCCAAAATGAAGCATGTTTTTACCTACTTCTCATTGGGATAAAATTACAAGATATGAGGTTAGTCTCGTCCGACAGTAAAGGCGTTAGAAGAGTGGATCAGACATTGACTTAATTACTTCTAGCGTTGCCTTACAATCTCCTAATGCAGAATGATCGCCTCCTGGTAATTTCTGCCATTTGTAATTCCCGTGATAATCATTCCACTCACCAACATATTGAGAGTAATAATGCATTGCACAATGAATCGATCCGCCATTGGTGAAAATTCTACAGTTCCTCCGGTCGCTAGTTGGAAAGGCAATTTGAATGCCTCTAGCTTTCAAGGAATTTCTAATTACTTTTAAATCGAATTCCGCATTGTAAATAATTACATCTCTATCACATAGCAACTTCCACACATCCAAAAATATTTGCTCAAATGGAAGTGCTTGCACCAGATCGTCATTGTAGATACCGTGTATTTCAGATGCGCCTTCACTAATTGCAATAGTTGGTTTTACAAGGGCTTGATATTCTTCCCCGGAACTGCTAAGAATGCCTATTTGAACTATTTCTGCATTATTACTTAATCCTGTAGTTTCGGTGTCCAAAATACACCATTTATCATTTTTGAGTATTGTTCTACTCCACTCTATGGACTTTTCTGTGTCGCTCATTTCGCTAGTCATAAATCACCTGGTATATTTTGAGTGGTAGATGTTGCATTGCGATCGCGTCCCAAAAGCGCGATCGCGTACCCGCCCAAAGGTAAGCGATCGCAATTTCAACTTTTGAAAGGTTCCATTCTGCCCGCAACACCAGCAATGAAACCCAGGGACAAGCCACACCAGACGTAATTGGGTCTAATGAACATAGTCGCAACGCCAATGACGCTAGACCAAAATAAACCTGCTACTAATGTCTTGAGTGCCTTGCCTTGGCTGGTGGTGTTCGTCGCTTCGGCAACTATCTGCAACTCTTCCAGTGCAGTAGTGATTTTTATAATGTCTGTTTGACATTCGCGCTCAAGCCGTGCGATCGCGTCTCTATCTGCCTTGACTGGAGATGTCGCCATTTTCACAAGTGCAGATGCTAAAACCTGATTACCATCCATTTCTATATCCCTCATCTAATATTTGTTGCAATCGCTGTTTGCCCTTCTCCCACTGTCCGCCGCCCAAACGCAACACATTTTCTATAACGTAAGTTTCGCCCTTGACTTCAACTAGCGACTTCACAGCCAAATAGAAGTCCTTAGTAACTGAAGTTGAAGTTTGAAGTTCATCAGCCCGATCCGCGCTCGGCTCTTTATATAAGTGTTCCAGGCTAGTGGTTAGCTCTTGCTTAACTTCCGGCGGGTAAGTTGGTGCATCGCTATAGGCTTCGTAAAGCGCTTGCTCTTGCTGTTGGGTATGCAATGCAAATTCTGTTTGCTCTAACTCTTGATTCATCGCCGCAAGCGCTGCACGTCGGGCATCCTGGACAATCAAGCGCCGCGATTCACCGACGAGTTGCACTGATGCCACTAGCGCCAAGCTGTAGCTAACTCCTTTTGCAAGAGCGGGAACTGGAGAAAGTGCAGTTAGCCAAAAAGCTGTTGCACTAGCTAGCAAACAGTTGGTCTTTAACCACCTATCAGCCATGACAGCATTCCCCCCAAAATAATGGAAACTGCGATCGCAATCAGCAAGGC
>JBBSOX010000107.1:0-23393 GCA_038259325.1 Chroococcales cyanobacterium
CCAAACCTTTATCAGGCTTAGATTTTGAGCGTTTTAGACACTGCACGAATCACAGCAGTATGTGAACAAGGTATTTTATCTAAAGTCTAAGTGTCATAAGCGTTTTGGGCTAATCGTTTAAACCTTTGTGAGAAATCCGGGCTACGCTGTTCCTTTTGGATGTAATTGTGATTAATGCGGCAATCTACTACATATCAGCCTGGTTTCATCCCAAATTGTCCACCCAAAGACAGTAGATTAAGTTTTGTCTGAATAATTATAAGGGATGAAATAGCTCTGCTTTCCAAAAAGTGAAAAAGGAACAGATTTTTATGACATTTGATTACGATTTGTTTGTCATTGGTGCTGGGCCTGGGGGATTGGCAGCAGCTAAAAAAGCAGCTAGTTACGGTGTACGTGTCGCTATTGCCGAACGAGAATCCGTCGGTGGGACTTGTGTAAATCGCGGTTGCGTTCCTAAAAAACTGATTGTCTACGCCGCTGACTTCGCCCTGCAAAATCAAATAGCGCACAGATATGGGTGGAGTGACTGTCAAACATACTTTGACTGGACATTATTTATTAAGTCAGTACATCAGCATATTGACAGCATGAACCAGTCTTATTTTCAGCAATTGCAAAAAGCTGGAATTGAACTAATTTCTGAATATGCCACTTTTATCGATACCCATACTATCAATATCAATGGACGTAAAGTTACAGCAGACAAAATTTTAATTGCTGTGGGAGGGCAACCCCTCAAGCCCAAAATTCCAGGTATAGAATATGCCATCACATCCCGCGAGATGTTTCATCTACCCTATCTGCCGAAACGTTTGGCAATTATTGGCGGCGGCTACATTGGCGTAGAATTTTCCAGCATGATGCACGCTTTCGGCTGCGAAGTGACGGTGATTGAAAAAGGCCAGATGATTTTATCGGGGTTTGATGATGACATTTGCTCTGCGGTACAACAAGGTTTGAGTAAACGCGGAATTAAGCTATTCACTAACAGCACCGTTCAAGAAATCAAATTCTCAGATGAGGGTTTTTTGCTAACTATTACTGGTGAGAGGCAAGAAATAATTACAGCAGATACCATCTTAGTTGCCACAGGGTACGCTCCAAATACCAAGAATCTTGGTTTGGAAAATGCCCATGTTGAACTTGGTGAACATGGTGCAATTAAAGTAGATGAGTATAGCCGCACCAGCCAAGAAAACATTTTTGCTGTGGGTGACTGCACCAGCCGCGTACAATTGACTCCAGTGGCAAAGGCAGAAGGTATTGCCTTTGCCGATACAGTTTTTGGCAACAAGGCGCAACAACTAAATTATGATTATGTGCCCACTGCTGTTTTTTGCCGTCCAGAAGCGGCTAGTGTGGGGATGACAGAGGCGAAAGCACGGGAAAAATTTGGTGAATCTGTAGAATGCTACTGCACCCAGTTCCAACCACTGTTGTATCAGCTAATCGAACAGTATGAGCCAATCACCATGAAGTTAGTTTTAAATGGCAACTCTGGGCAAGTTTTAGGTGCTCATATGGTGGGTGGACATGCAGCAGATATTATTCAAAGTCTTGGTGTGGCAATTCGTAAAGGTATTACCAAGGAAGACTTGGATGAAACAATAGGCATTCATCCCACGGCAGGAGAAGAATTTTTGTCATTACAGTGAAGAAGACACGGGGAGCAGGGGGAGAAAGAATATTGCCTAATAGCTCTTTTTCCTCCTCTGCTTATCCGAACCTTCTCCCGGCATCTTTACGTCCTTCTCAAGGAGTTTCTAAGGATGCTTCTGAGCTAGATTTTGTGGGAGTACCTAATTCGTCTACAGTATTCATTAATGAGTCATCCTGTAGCATGGGGTATCTGGTTTGGGAATTTACAACATCTTCAAAAGCTTCAAGATCCTCAAGAACCTCTGATGCAGACTGATATCGCTGTTTGAAGTCATCCAGCACCATTTTACTGAGAATCTTAGCTAGAGAATGACTCACCTGGGAGCGTAGTTTACCGCCGTAGGCATCGCTCCATTTTATCTCTCCATTAGCATCTCTATCTAGCTCACGGGGTGCTATACCAGTCAAGGCTTTAATCCCAACCATGCCGACTGCATAGATGTCACTACTGTAGTGTGGGCGTCCAAAACATTGTTCGCTTGGTGCGTAACCCTGAGTACCAATGCCAATGGTGAAGGGGGTTTGTTCTTGATAATCAAGCTGTCTTGTACTGACTTCTTTCACGGCTCCAAAGTCAATCAGAATCAGTTTACCGTCTGAATGTCGGCGGATGATATTGCTGGGCTTAATATCCCGATGAATCACATTGTTTTTATGGACAAACGCTAATGTTTGCAATAAGTCCCTAATAATTCTGATTACTGCAACTTCCTCAATTGCTCTGCCTGATGGCAATTCCTGATTTAAAGGATGACCAATTATCTGTTCTTGTACTAAATAAAATTCTTCATCTTCTTCAAAATACGCCAAAAGTTGAGGAATTTGAGCGTGTATTCCCAGTTTTTCTAGTGTTTGCGCTTCTGAGTTAAATAATCGTCTGGCAAGTTGCAATGCTTCTGGTTTAGTGTTAGCTGGTTTTAATTGTTTGACAACACATTGCGGATTTCCAGGACGTTGGGTATCTTCGGCAATATAGGTTTCGCTGAATCCACCGGAACCGAGAACTTTGACAATTCTATAGCGTCGAGCTAGGACTTTTCCTGATAAGGCTAAATCTCGTTGCTGAATTAGGTCTTGCAAGTCATCTTGTTGGCTAATAATCTCTTGGACAACGGCGGAAGTTTTATACTTCTGAAAAATGTCTACTAATTGGCGCTTTCTAATACTTTCTCTCACCAATGAGGTTGTTAGATAAGAAAGTCCGATCATTGCGATCGCAATCATTGGTACAGTAGTGGGAAAAATTAACAGACCATAGACAAATAACCCATAACTAATTCCTACCCAACTGCCAGACAGAGCAAGACTATATAGGAATCTATTGATATTACGCTTGCGTCTGCTAATCATCAAGGCTGTACTGCCAACTAGAATTAGCACAAATAACCCCCGCAACAGTGGATTTTTAATTCCTGGGGCGATCGCTTTACCATTCATCAAAGTTGCGATCGCGTTGGCGTGAATTTCCACACCCGACATGCGTTTAGCGCTGTTGTTAACAGCGACTGGATAGTAATCATTGTGTAACTTATCTGTTGCACCAATCACCACTATCTTGTCTTTGAAGACCTTTCCCTGCTGCAAATAGGTGTTCCAGTTTTCTGGGTCAAGTACATGCCAAAAGGGTATTTGCTCAAATGTACCCGCAGGCCCCCAAAAATTAATGCGATCGCCCTTTGGTCGCGGATAATTTACTTGTGCTGCTTTGAGCGTTGCTTCAGCAAAAGAGGGTAGGTTTTCGATCAAATTATCTTTGGCTAACAATCTAGAAAACTCACTCCCCAATCGATGAACTTTACCATCTACCTCTAGGGGTAAATTAACTGAGCCAATGGACACTGACCCGATACGAAACATCTCTTGTGGGTCAATCAGTTGCATAAAAGATCCTTGGCGCGTCTGGGAATTTTCGTAGACGGCTGCTAAGGTAACTTGGCTGCCATATTTTTGTAATACTGCCTGGAGTTGGCGATCGTCAGTAATTCCATAACTGCTTGGCGTGTCAAAAACGACATCTACCGCTACAGAGCGAACACCTGCTTCGATTAACTTTGTAATTACCTGAGCATATGCAGCCCGTTTATAAGGATAAGATTTCAGTGTTTCTAAGTAAGCATACTGTTTCGGATCTGTTTTATAGTACTGTTCGGGAACTGATATTGACTGATCGTCTATTGCTAAAATTACGATGTCTTCTGGAGGCGAAATTGACCCACGCAGTGCAAAAAAGCCAGAAATCGCCTTATTTTCCATCAATTGAACTAATTCCCCACCAGAAGCACTCAGCACTGCTGCACCCATTGCCCAAGCGCCAGCGAGAAGATGACCTAAGCGAACCATCCACCGCGACTGCCGAGCCGATGCTGTTGACGTTATTTTTGTCGGTTTACTTGACAGTCTATTGGCAGCAGAGACATAGTTTTTAGTTAAGGTAGATGTAGGTTCTTCTGCCATATCGTGTTACTGATTGATTTAAGTCCAACACTTTTATTTATTCAGACCACGTTTTAGTGCAAGCACATTGAAATAAGACTTAAATGATAATCTTATATATTTGTAAAGTATCTTCTATTCATCAACAAACTTTTACTGGCAAAGGTAGCGCCCAAGAGATTCCTACTCAGGTACCGCCTAACTTATTATTTTTCTGTTGAGTGAGTTACAAATAGTGATTGTCTCACAGATTATAGCCGGATATACTTCGTCTCTGTACTTGGTTGCGGCTACATTTTACCCTAACCTCACCAACAAGCACGCTCTTAACTGGGGTTTTAGCAGAAGCTGTCCCAAGTCCGTCTTCTGTCTTTGGCGCAATATTGGTACTGTCCATAAAGCATATCCTTATAATGAAAGCTTTACCTATAGATAGGCATGAACTTATATCTTACCCTAAGCCTAGGCCATACCTCTTTAGGAGTAAACTTTAGTGTTATACAGTTATAAATGCTGTTACTAGTTCAATTTTATTGGTAGATTTTGATCACAGGGTGGCTCTTGCAGTGCTGGAGGTGAATAAGGTTTAGCACCCAGTATCTCAACTCCAATATTGCAGGCGTTTTTATGCCTTGAAAGAGGTAGGATAAAAGCTACAGATGAAGAGTTAGTTTATGGATATTAGCAAACAAGGCATTTGAAAATTGCTATAATCTATTGTTCCATCTAAATTCATATATATTATTAGGTGTAAATTTGTATGGGTTCTCCAATGAATCGTCTGTCTATTTTTGTAGACGGAAACAATATGTTCTATGCTCAACAAAAAAATGGTTGGTTTTTTGACCCACGGCGAGTTTTAGAATACTTCAAACATGAGCAATCAGAAACAACATTAATTAATGCATTCTGGTACACTGGCTTAAAAGACCCACAAGATCAGCGAGGTTTTAGAGATGCTCTAATTAGTCTAGGATATACAGTTAGAACTAAAATTCTTAAAGAATACTATGATGATACTTCTGGTCGTTACTCGCAAAAAGCGAATTTAGATATTGAAATTGTTGTAGATATGTTTAATACAGTAGACCAGTATGACCGAGTAGTATTATTTAGCGGTGATGGAGATTTTGAAAGAGCAATTGAACTATTACGTTCAAAAAATACACATATTACAGTAGTATCAACAGAAGGAATGATAGCTAGAGAGCTACGGAATGCTACTGACAGATATATAGATTTAAATGATATCAGAGATCAAATAGAAAAAACAGAAGGTTAATAGTTTTAACAATTATTTACAAAGGTAAGAGTAAAAGAAAAACTAAGGTTGAAGATATTTTGATCTACAAGTAAAAACTAAACAACAAACCACAAATGACAAACAAAACAGATCGAATCATAATTTTTGATACTACACTCAGAGATGGAGAGCAGTGTCCAGGAGCGACTCTGAATATAGACGAGAAGCTAGTTATTGCCAAGCAATTAGCGCGTCTGGGTGTAGATGTAATTGAAGCAGGCTTTGCCTTTGCTAGTCCAGGAGATTTTGAAGCAGTCAGCAAGATTGCCAAAATTGTCGGCATTGAAAATGGCCCGGTAATTTGTAGTTTGGCAAGAGCGATTAAAGCAGACATTGAAGCGGCTGCGGAAGCATTAAAACCAGCAGTGAACGCCAGAATTCACACATTTATTTCAACTTCTGATATTCATTTAGAGTATCAGTTGCGGAAGTCACGGGCAGAAGTGCTAGCGATCGCCGAAGAAATGGTAGCTTATGCCAAGTCCTTCATGACAGATGTAGAATTTTCGCCGATGGATGCGGCTCGTTCCGATCCAGAATTTCTTTACCAAGTGTTAGAGCGAACGATCGCAGCGGGTGCAACAACAGTTAACATTCCCGATACTGTCGGTTACACAACCCCTAGCGAGTTTGGGGCAATGATTAAGGGGATTATCGAAAATGTCCCCAACATCGACCAAGCGATTATTTCTGTTCATGGTCATAATGATTTAGGCTTGGCAGTTGCTAACTTCTTAGAAGCCGTGAAAAATGGCGCACGTCAACTAGAATGTACCATCAACGGGATTGGCGAACGCGCTGGAAATGCTTCATTAGAAGAATTGGTAATGGCGTTGCATGTGCGGCGACAATATTTTAATCCTTATCTCGGCAGACCAGAAGATTCTCAAGAATCTCTGACAAATATAGACACCCGGCAAATTTATAAAACATCACGCTTAGTTTCAAATTTGACGGGAATGTTAGTACAACCAAATAAAGCGATCGTCGGGGCGAATGCTTTTGCTCATGAGTCTGGGATTCACCAAGATGGTGTGCTAAAAAATAAGCTCACCTACGAAATTATGGATGCCCAATTGATTGGCTTGACAGACAATCAAATAGTTTTGGGTAAACATTCAGGCAGAAATGCTTTCCGCACCCGGTTAAAAGAATTGGGCTTTGAACTGTCAGATACTGAGTTAAATAAAGCATTCGTCAGATTCAAAGAAGTAGCAGATAAAAAGAAAGATATTTCTGATTGGGATTTGGAAGCGATCGTTAACGACGAAATCCAACAAGCACCCGATTTGTTCCGGGTAGAGTTGGTGCAAGTTTCCTGTGGTAGCAACGCCCGTCCTACAGCTACAGTTACCTTGCGTACCCCAGAAGGTGAAGAATTAACCGATGCTGCGATCGGTACTGGCCCAGTAGATGCAGTTTACAAAGCTATCAATCGGGTGGTGAATGTGCCTAACGAGTTGATTGAGTTTTCTGTGCAGTCAGTAACAGCCGGGATTGATGCCATTGGAGAAGTGACGATTCGTTTACGTTATGAATCTAAAGTTTTTTCTGGTCATGCAGCGAACACAGATATCATCGTGGCATCCGCGCAAGCTTATGTAAATGCGCTCAATCGGCTGTATTCTGCGTTGCAAAGGCAAGAAAAGCCAGAGGAAGTATCGGCACAGAAAGTTTGAGATTGTATCTGTTGACTGTTGACTGTTGACTGATTTAAATCTCCGACAGAAACTGTGATAACTTTTCACTGCTCACTGATTTAACCCGCCCATAATAAAAGCACCGCACCTAATTTTTAGCTGATGCTAAAAAACTCCTTCCCAACTTTGGGGAGGAGTTAGGTGTGAGTTCCGAAAATTTGTTAGAAAATTATGCTGAGTGAAAAACATCTCACTATCAGAGAAGCCACCACTGAAGAAGACTCACTGATTGCAAAACACTTTTACCAAATGTGGCTAGATATTGGTGTGCATGAGAGTAATATTGATCTTGATTGGCAGAAGATTACCCTCAAATTCATAGAAGAGGCGCGTCGAGATTTGTTTTACAAGGCTTTTGTTGCAGAGGTTGAGAATACAATCGTGGGTTCTGTAAGCTGTCAACTGTTTGCAGGTTTATACCCGAATGTTTTCAAAGATGAATACCGCAAATTTGGATATATTTGGGGCGTTTACGTTGAAGAAGCTTACCGCAGACAAGGCATTGCTAAATGTCTAACTAATAGAGCAATTGAATATTTAAAAGTGATTGGTTGTACGCGAGTGCTTCTTAATGCCTCACCATTGGGTAAACCAGTTTACTCCAGCATCGGTTTCTCTGAAGGGAATGTAATGCAATTAGATTTAATTTAATTACAGCTTCTTTTGCCTTGTAGTAATGTGTAATTAGCTTAAATTTATGAAGTTCTACAAATATCATGCTCTTGGCAACGACTATCTAGTTATTAATCCCCAGGATTTATTATTTCCGCTTACTCCTGAAAAAATTAAAACAATTTGCCATCGGAATTTTGGAATTGGCTCAGATGGTATCTTGTTGGGGCCATTAACATCTGAAACAGCACAGTTTGCATTACGCATCTTTAATCCAGATGGAAGTGAGGCAGAAAAGAGTGGTAATGGACTGCGGATTTTTTCCCGCTACCTCTGGGATAGAGGTCTTGTTAGCGAAGAGTCATTCTCAATTGAAACTGTAGGCGGATTGGTTCAATCGGTTATCCAAGATGCAGGGAAAACAGTTCGGGTAGAGATGGGAAAAGTTAGCTTTTGGAGTAATGATATCCCAGTAGTTGGCGATGGCAGAGAAGTAATTGAAGAAAGAATCAATCTTAGCGATGAAACTTTTACCTTTTGTGCCGCGACTATTGGCAATCCCCACTGTGTAATTCCTTTAGCTGAAGTCAAGCCCACTATTGCCAAACAGTATGGGCCAATATTAGAGGTTCATCCCTTTTTTCCAAATCGTACCAATGTTCAATTTATGAAAGTCTTGAACCGAAATACCATCCAAATTGAAATTTGGGAGAGGGGCGCTGGCTACACTTTAGCTTCAGGTAGTAGCAGCAGTGCAGCGGCAGCTGTTGCACATAAACTTGATTTATGCGATTCTTCTATTACTGTGCAAATGCCTGGTGGAGAAATTTTGATCCAAGTCAACGATGATTTTACGGTTTCTATGACGGGTTCTGTAACAAAGGTTGCTGAAGGTGAATTATCAGCAGAATTATTTGTAGATTTATCTCCCAAAAGTTAATTCATTTTTTAATTTTTAATATGGGTAGCACTTTCTGTTTTAACAATTGGATTAAAGCTGGTTCCATGTACTCATATTCATCTGGTATATCTAAACAGATAATTTTTTTATCTTTAAGAAAGGGCTGAAAATTTTTTGATAGTTTGTTTTTATGGGATTTTTCCATCACAAAGATCATATCAGCCCATTGAATAGCTTCTGTTGATAATGGTACTTGGGCATGTTCCATCAATCTCAGGAATATCAGGTAATTTATAGCTATAGTGACTTAATTTACCTTTAATACTTGCCCATCTACCTTCGAGGGAAGTATCAGCATCAAGCATTACTCCTATCACTTGAGGATGATCAGGACGTACAATCAAAGCATTTAGACGTTTTAAAACTTTTGTATCTCCATTACATTCATATAATCCAAAAGTTTGAGGAACTTGGTGAGCAGCACACAAAGCCATTACAACATGGCAATCATCTGTTCCTTCAACAAGTAATATTTTATCGGTGTCTTGCTTACAGATATCACTCATATTATTTAGCGTATTTCTACGTCCGTTTCGAGAGAATCCGTAAGCGTCTCGGAAGTGTATTCTGTTACCTTAATGAAATTATCTTTAGCTTCAAGTCTGAAGAAAGCACCAAGTGAAGGATAGTTATTCCATGCGCTGTCAAAACCATTTACACAATCTCGACTATGTGTTGTTGCAAATACTTGAACGTTCAACCTTTCAGAAAAACGAAAAACAATATCCCAAACTTTAGGTTGTACTGTCCAATGCAATCCATTTTCAAATTCATCAATTAAAAGGATGCCATCTCGAGCATTTACGAGAGCAACAATTATATGGAATAAACGAGTCATTCCATCACCCATACTTTTTAGAGGTAATGGCTCATCTATACCTTCAATTTTTACCAGTGGAATACGATTATCACCTCCCTGCCTAAGATTATTGCCTCCGCGCTCTTTGCTAATATCTTCTACAAAAGCAACTCCAGATACTTTAGGTTCAATAAGTTTAAGGGCAGAAATAACATCTGATTCTAAATTAGTTAAACTTGTCAAATCCCAAAGAGCGGCTAATTTTCGATTAGGCATATTTTCTGTCGAAACCAATTGCCATGTGTATTTAAATTCAGCATCTAGCCGTTCGTAAGCAACTCTAGATGTGAGCCTCATATCTCTAAAATCACGATTTAATCTGAAGAGTCTGCGAGTTTTTTCACTTTCTTCTGCTACGAGAACAACTTCAATATCGGATAAATCTTCATGAAACTGCTCATCAGTGATGCGGATTCTTTTCCTGGTTCCTTCGTCATCAGATTTAATCTGATATGCAGCAACACTAATATGAATTTTTGCCCTTGAGGAAACTTCTCCCAAAATAATGCCTTCTTCTCCTATATCGGGTAATTTATGACCAAAAAACAGATGGCGTATGGGATTACCAAGAAAAGTTTGAGAATATGGTTGTGCCTCACTAATCCAAGATCCTTGCCTCGAATCTACAAGCTCAAGGAGACTTATAGGTGAGGCGTTGCTGGCATAAAGTTCTATTGCTTCGAGAAATGTACTTTTACCAGCATTATTCCTGCCGACAATGAGGTTAACATTACCTAATCTCTTAACCTCAAGATGATGAAAAAGTCTGAAATTATCTATTTGGAAAGACTCTAGCATATAAGCTCGACCTAATCATTTTTCATTAGCTTACAAAATACTAGTACCGCAAGGCGCAAGTCAAAAGTTAAAATGTAACGAATGCACTACTAGCATAAAACAAAGACGCAAAAGCACTCTCTGCGCCTCTGCGTCTCTGCGTGAGATATTCTCTACTTACACCATCTCAGACGAAGCCTGCACCATTGGCTGAGGCTGCGGTTGGAACATGAACAACGAGTACACCACATCTCGGCGAATGTTAACCATCATATCCAAGAAGAGTTCGTAACCCTCACTCTTGTATTCAATCAGCGGGTCTTTTTGACCATAACCACGCAACCCTACTGATTCGCGTAAGGCATCCATTTGTTGCAAGTGTTCCCGCCACAGAGTATCAATGCGTTGCAAGATAAAGAAGCGTTCAGCTTGGCGCATAAGTCCTGGTTGAACTTGGTCAATCTGCGCTTCTTTGAGGTCGTAAGCAATTCGCACCTGTTCGTGGAGGAAGGCTTTAATCTCGCTGACTGACATATCCTCTAATTGATTTGGCTGCAAATCCGCTAGCAGATAAACGAATTCTTTAACTTTCTCAACCAGCTTTTCTAACTCCCACTCTTCCGAGGGCAAGTCTATGTTGATATAGTAGTCAACGATGTCATCCATCGTTTTTTCAGCGTACTTGATTACCTGTTCTTTCAAATCTTGACCTTCTAACACCCGGCGACGTTCAGCGTAAATAGCACGACGTTGATTGTTCATCACCTCGTCATACTCAAATACCTGCTTACGAATGTCGTAGTAGTAGGTTTCAACTTTTTTCTGTGCGCCTTCCAAACTGCGGGTAAGCATCCCAGATTCGATGGGCATATCTTCTTCCACTTGGAAGGCATTCATTAACCCAGCAACGCGATCGCCACCAAAAATCCGCAGTAGGTTATCCTCTAAACTGAGGAAGAATCTCGTGGTTCCAGGGTCGCCTTGTCTTCCTGCACGTCCGCGCAACTGGTTGTCAATCCGCCGCGATTCGTGGCGTTCTGTACCAATTACGTGCAAACCCCCAATTCCCACTACCTCATCATGTTCGCGGGTAGTAAATTGTTCGTATTCCTGCTTAACCCGGTTGTAAGCTTCCCGCAATTTCAGAATCACAGGGTCGTCAATGGGAGCTTTTTCGGCAGCCACAGCCACCTTGTCTTCAGCTTCCAGTTCCGGTAAACTGCGATCGCCATACTCACGCACTGCAATTTCTACTGCATCTTTGAGTAGTTTCTCGGTTTCTTTTGTTAACTGAGTCGGGAAAATTTCTGGTGAAGCCCGCCAAGTTTTGACTTTCTTACCAGGGACAAAGCCTTGACCACCGCCATGTCCTGTAGGCAATCCGGCTGCTCTTTGCACGCCAAAGGCATCTTCATCTTCTGGCATAACAATCCGGGGCATGAAGTATTCCCGCAGCTTTAGACGCGCCATATATTCGGAGTTACCACCCAGAATGATGTCTGTACCTCTACCAGCCATGTTGGTAGCAATAGTAACAGCGCCTTTTCGTCCAGCTTGGGCGACAATTTCCGCCTCACGCTCGACGTTTTCTGGGCGGGCGTTAAGTAATTCGTGAGGAATTGCCAGTTCCTTCAGCAGTCGACTGAGAAGTTCGGATTTTTCGACACTAGTGGTTCCTACTAATACAGGTCTGCCAAGTTCGTGCATTTCAGCACATTCTCTGGCGATCGCACCCCACTTGCCCGGTTCTGTCTTAAAGACCATATCAGACAAGTCTTCGCGTCTTCTGTCACGGTTGGTAGGAATTACCGCAACTTCCAATTTGTAAATTTTTTCAAATTCCGTTTCTTCTGTTTTTGCCGTTCCGGTCATTCCACCAAGCTTTGGATACAGCAAGAACAGATTTTGATAAGTAATTGTCGCTAGAGTTTGAGTTTCTGGCTGAATTTCTACGTGTTCTTTGGCTTCAATCGCCTGGTGTAGTCCATCACTCCAACGCCGTCCGGGTAGCACCCGACCGGTAAATTCATCCACAATTACCACTTCGCCATTGCGGACGATGTAATTTACATCCTTGAGGAAAAGTTCTTTGGCTTTAATCGCATTGAAAACGAAGTGCGCCCAAGGATCTTCTGGGTCAAATAAATCTGTGACTCCCAAAAGATTTTCGGCTTCTGCAAAACCTTCATCTGTCAAAAGCACGTTACGAGCTTTTTCATCCACATCATAATGCTCGTCTTTTTTAAGTGTGAATGCGATTTCAGCGGCTTGCAGATACTTCTCTGTAGGTCTTTCCACCTGCCCGGAAATAATCAGCGGTGTCCGTGCTTCATCAACTAAAATCGAGTCTACCTCGTCAATCACGCAATAATTGAACGGGCGTTGCACCACATCTGCCATTGATGTCGCCATGTTATCCCGCAGGTAGTCAAACCCTACTTCGCTGTTGGTGACATAAGTGATATCACAGTCGTAATTTTTCTGGCGTTCGCTGGGAGTCATGCTTGACTGGATTAGCCCCACACTTAGCCCTAAGAACCGATGCACCTGCCCCATCCATTCAGCATCCCGACGAGCTAGGTAATCGTTCACAGTGACGACGTGTACACCTTTACCAGTAAGGCCATTTAAATAACTCGGTAAGGTTGCTACTAGCGTTTTACCCTCGCCGGTTTTCATTTCGGCAATTTGCCCTACATGCAAAATGATACCGCCAAGGAGTTGAACATCAAAGTGCCGCAAGCCTAAGACTCGCCGTCCTGCTTCCCGGACAACGGCGTAAGCTTCGGGCAATAGGTCATCCAGAGTTTCACCTTTGGCAAACCGTTGTTTAAATTCGACGGTTTTACCTTTTAACTCCTCATCGGAAAGAGCCTTAATTTCTTCCTCTAGAAGGTTAATTTCAGTAACAGAAGGTTGGTATTTTTTAAGCTTACGAGCGTTGGGGTCGCCCAACAAAAGTTTTAGCATGGCAGATTATAGAACTGAATCAAGGGGGATGGGGATTAAAGGTTTGGCATTGATTATAAACATTTAACCCAACCCAACCGTCTTGGTTGTGGATGGGTGTCAAATCAGAATTAACTCAAAAACAGGAGAAAAACTAGGCAATCACTTTACTAAATGATTGGTTTTAACTCTTATCTTATTATTTAGGCTTTCTTCATAGTATCATTTTGCCCCCAGATGGGGCCAGAGATGCGGGAGCAGGGGGAGATGAGGGAGCAGGGGGAGCAGGGGGAGCAAACAAATAATTATTCTTTCTCATCCCCTTCATCCCCCTCATCCCCCTCACCTTAATTCGAGTTCTTCCATTCTGCTGTCAGGCGGCGGAAATTATAATCACTAGCGCCTTGATGACAGCTGACACAACTGCCAACCTGGACGGGACGCGGTAACTCAACTCCTGGATGCAAAGCTTTGAAATAACGTGAGTTGTTGACGCGATAGGGTGTTTCTTCGTCATCTCGCTGGACACGGGAGAAAGTCGAAAGATATTTCCACACCAAGATGCGCGGCGGATCGACTAAAGGCTTGATTTGTGCGCCGTAGTGCTGCGAGTCTTGCAGGAGATTTTTCCAAGTTTGGGTGGGTAAAACGGCTGGTGGTAAGCCGATGTGGCATGTGGAGCAGTTTTCCAAATACAGTTCTTGCCCTAATTGATACTGTGCAGGCACTACGTCAACAGTGCCAATTTCGGCAGTGGGAGTAACACTTTGGGCATTAGTTGCCAAGGCTAGAAGCCAACCCATAGCTAAACTCCACGTTATAATTACCAGAAGTAAACCGAAAAATTGGCGTTTGAATTGGCGTTCGGCGCTTTGCTGTAGCACTTGACGTTGGCGTAGCCCGCCGTAGGCATCGCTATAAGGCGGGGGATTTTTGCGATCGCGGTTTTTGCGCTTAACAAAAATTGACATTCCTCACATTCCCAGATATTTAGAAGTGGCGCTTGTGCTAATCAGCGGAATCTCTTTGATAGTCTGTAAAGTTCCTGCTCAAACTCATCGGAAAATCGAATTGAAACCGCATTATCACTCTGCATCAATCCTGTACCATAGTTCACTAACTGGTCTAGTTTGACCAGCTTTTGCTTGCTGCAAGGCTCTTCTCAAGCTAGCTTTAATCTCCTCAACGGGTGGTATCGTCAGGATCATCCTCTTCTAGCTGCTCTGGAACCAACACAATCACCCGAACCTGATGAGGATAAGTTGTTCCCTGAATTGGCTCATCTAAAATCAGGTTTCCCTGAGAGTCAATCTTGCCAGTAACTTCGATCGCTTTCATTATGTTATGTACCTCATTTTGTTGGAGATTCTAACATCCTGAAATCTAAGCAGGATAAAACCTGAAGTTTAGGGAATAGAAACCGATCGCAATAATCGCTCAACAACAGTTCTTGCATTCCGTCCTCCTCTTGGGATAAGGCGATGGCAAAGAACATGAGGAACGAGAAATTTCACATCATCAGGAATCGCATAATCACGCCCTAATAGAAAAGCTAGCGCTTGGGCAGCCCGTTGTAATGCTAATGTGCCACGCGGACTAACACCAAGGGCTATTTCCTCATCTTGCCGTGTTACTCGTACCAATTCGAGGATGTACTGTTGCAAGGAAGTTGCCACTTTTACTTGAGAACAGATGTAACGCAATTCCTGTACTTCTGCCAAGGTAATACAAGGCTGCAAATCAGCAACCTTCACACCATTTTGGAGATTTTGCAGCATTTGGAGTTCTTCTGCCTCGGAAGGATAGCCCAAACTCAGCGACAACATGAACCGATCCATTTGCGCTTCCGGCAGAGGAAAAGTACCTTGATACTCAATAGGGTTTTGAGTGGCAATGACAAAAAAAGGCTGGGGAACTGCACGAGAGACACCATCGACTGTTACCTGATGTTCTTCCATGACTTCTAGTAAAGCTGACTGAGTGCGGGGTGTAGCGCGGTTAATTTCGTCAGCTAGGAGAATATTGGTAAAGACTGGCCCAGGAAGAAAAGTAAATTCGCCGCTTTTTGGGTTCCAGATGTTAGTGCCAGTAATGTCAGTTGGCAGTAAATCGGGGGTACATTGTAGCCGTTGAAACTTACCATCTAATGAACGAGCTAGAGATTTAGCGAGTAGGGTTTTACCAACACCAGGGACATCTTCTAGCAGGGCATGCCCACCACCTAGCAAGGCTACTAGCACTAAGCGTATTGCCTCAGCTTTGCCAACAATGGTAAGAGCCAGATTTTGTGTTAAAGCGTCAATTTTTTCTCTCATGCGGTGCGGGGAGTGGGGAATAGGGAATAGGGAATGGGGGGATGAGGGAAATAAGGGAGATAAAGGAAGAGTTTTTCCAATGCCCCATGCCCAATGCCCCATGCCCTATTTATTGTTCCCACTAAACACTCAAAACTTCTTTAGCAACAATGCAGTCAAGTTGAATTTGTGTTTTCAAAGCTTCTAGAGAAGCAAATTTTTGTTCAGGGCGCAAAAACTTCACTAGTTCCACAGCCAGTTTTTTGCCATACAAATCACCAGACCAATCGAACAGATGTACTTCAGCAGATGAATAAGTACCATTTACAGTTGGGCGATTACCGATGTTCATCACGCCTAAGCTCTCCCTAAGAATGACATCTAATGTTTCACTGAGAGTAAAAACACGGACAGCATAAACTCCTTGGCGGGGCAAGAACTTTTCTTTGGGTAGTTGGAGGTTGGCGGTGGGAAAGCCAATTGTTCTGCCCAATTGTTGACCTTCAACTACAACACCAAGGAGGGTGTAGGGTCGTCCTAGTAGTAGATTTGCATTTTCGATGTCACCTTGCTCAAGGGTTTGGCGAATTAATGAAGTGCTAATGCGGGCATCCTGAGTCGGAGTAGTACTGACGCAACTGCTTTGGGTGGGCGAGTCACCTGTATAAGTTTGTAAGGGAACGATGGTAACGGGGATATTGTACTTGGCGGCGATTAATTGCAAATCTTTGGCAGTACCACTGCGCTTTTCGCCAAAACAAAAATCCTGCCCGATGCTAATTCGCTGGCATCGCAGTTGTTGCACAAGGATTTTTTCGACGAATTCTTCGGGGGTCAAAGCAGATAGTTCTTTGTCAAAGGGTAGTAATACCAGTTGTTCTACCCCAAGCGATCGCAATTGTTGGACTTTTTCATCCAATGGCGTTAACAAAGTTCGGGGCTGCCCAGTAAAAAATTCTTGTGGATGGGGGTCAAAGGTGACAACTGTTGAGTAGGTATATTGTTGATTAGTCAGTTGTCCGTTGTCTGTTGTAAGTTGTTGATTTTCGTTTGACTGCGGACTACTAGCTACTGACAACTGACCATCAGCGTGCAAGACTGGTTGAATTACCCTTTGATGACCAAGATGAACACCATCAAACTTGCCAAGGGCAACAGCAGTCGGCGTTAGTAGCCCAACGCTTGAAGAAGCAACCCGCACAGAACACCCATTTTTAGACAAATTTAGCACGTGGATTCTGAGATTTTAGGTTTATTTTAGCTATCAGCAGGAAGCTACCTTATAGTAAACCGCCTTGAGGAGTACAGGTTTTCTAGTAGCAACTTGTAATTTGTAATTTGTCATTTGTCCTTTGTTGTCTCTTACAAAATTTTTACTCTTAAGCAAGCTAGCAAGAGCGTCTCTAAGAGTTGCCAGACGCTCTCTACAAGACGATGTGCGTAGCTAGCTTGCTTTTCCCCAGGGGTATGCGGACTCGACGAATCACTACTCTATCGCCGGAAGTCGGCGCACCCTGCGGGATCTTGCTACAGATTTTGCGCTTTGTCCAATGACTAATGACTAATGACCAATGACTAATGACCAATGACTGCTGAAAGCTTCTGATCACCAATCTAATCTAAAATCTCCAATTCCTCCGATCGCAATCTTTAGGTAGAAAATTTACTAACAGGAAAAGATTCTGATAAGGCAACAGAGGTGGGAATCTGAAGTACCATTCCTTCCCGTGCCATGATGGCCCCAGGAAATTTAGCAGCGGCTTGTTTGCCTACACAATCCAAAAAGTCGTCATTGTGTGCGGGGTCGTGGTGGTAAATCACCAGAGTTTTGACGTTGGCAGCTTGTGCCACTTTCACAGCTTCTTGCCAGGTAGAATGTCCCCAGCCAATTTTTGGGGATTTTGGGGAGTGGTATTCTTCGTCTGTGTAGGTGGAATCGTAAATCAGAATGTCGGCATTACGAGCTAGCCACAGCACATTGTCATCGAGTCGGTCGGGGAAATGTTCGGTATCGGTAATATAAGCAGCAGCACCACCACGCCAGCTGACACGGTATCCTACGGCTTCACCTGGATGGTTTAAAGGTGCTGTTTCTACGGTAACGTCATCGATGTGTATTGGTTGCCCCGGTCGAATGTCGTAGAAATTTAAATTAGCTTGCATAATCTGCAAGGGTACGGGAAAGTTCGGGTGCAACATCTGGTCATTGAGGCGCTGTTCTATGGTAGAACCATCAGGTGCGATCGCGCCGTAGATATGAAAGTCATTCCCCTTCACAAATCCTGGGGTAAAGAAGGGAAAACCCTGCATGTGGTCCCAGTGAGAGTGGGTAAAAAATATATGAGCTTCTAACGGCATTTGGCGCAATAAAGATTGCCCCAAAACATGTAGTCCCGTGCCTGCATCGAAAATTAAGCGTTTATCGCCCGCTTGCATTGATATGCAAGGGGTATTACCGCCGTAACGAACGGTGTGTGGCCCTGGACTGGGGATGCTGCCGCGAACGCCCCAAAATTGCACGCTGAATTGGTTCTCTATCCTAGACATGGGTGTTGCTTGCTGGACTGAGCGGGCGATAAGTGGAAAAATTGTTACTTATTGTGTTTAGCTTGATGCTGTCTCACCGATTTTGCTAGAGGGAAGATTTCTTGGTAAAACAGCATACCCTGTTTCTGGCTGATTGTGTAAATGTGAATGGGATAGTCTCAATTTGAATTTTTCAGTTTTTCGGATGGATGTGTATCGGTTATTTCAAGAGTGCCCCTACGTTATAGCCTACATTTTTCTCTGATGCATTTGAATTACTCTAGTTTTATCCTGATAAATCAAATAAATCACAGAAAATTGAATTCCCAGTCAGACAATTTTTCTAGTCCAGTTGCGTAGGTAAGATTGTATTGTAACGGAGTTATACTGATGTGGTTTTTACGTACAACATGCACATCTAACGGTACATTTTGAAGCAAATTTAATCCGGTTGGAGGTTCCACATCCTCAATTACCTCTCCGGTTAACCAGTAGTACGTTTTTCCGCGAGGATCAACTCGTTTATCAAACACATCAATGTAACGTCGCACTCCTTGACGGGTAAGAGTAACTCCGGCCATTTCTTCCCATTTGACCGCAGGAATATTGACGTTGAGTAACATTAAATCTGGCAGCGGCTTTTGGGCTAACTGGTCTACAAGAATTTTGGCAAACTTAGCAGCAGCTTGAAAGTCTTTAGATGTATGACTTATAAGACTCAGCGCTACACTGGGAATGCCTTCAATTAAACCTTCCATTGCCGCTGAAACAGTTCCAGAATATAAGATTTCAGTTCCCAAATTCGCGCCTTGATTAATGCCAGAGAGAACCAAATCTGGAGGAGAATCTAGCAAAGCCCACAGCGCTAATTTGACGCAATCTGAAGGCGTACCATCACAAGCCCAAGCTTTGACGGCAGGATGAAAAATCTCTTCAACAATTTCGGCGCGAATGGGTTGGTGTAAAGTTAATCCGTGTCCAGTTGCCGATCGCTCTCGATCTGGGCAAACTACACTAACATCATGACCTGCCTCTGCCAAGTAGTTGGCTAGGGTACGAATACCCAAAGCAGAAATGCCGTCATCGTTGCTAATTAGTAATTTCATAGTCATTGGTCATTGGTCATTGGTCACTTGTACTGAGCGTAGTCGAAGTATTAGTCATTGGTCATTGGTCATTGGTCATTAGTCATTAGTTATTTGTTATTAGTGATTTGTCAATGTCTGAGGTCACAAGCAGCAAAAAAACATTTAGACAGTGTGGCGGAAGTTTGCCTACCTTTAAGACAAGTTGCTTAATACCTAAGTCTTGTAAGTTAAGATGTTAGCTGGATTTATGTCAAGCTGTTTTAGCCCAATCGGCTCTAACTGATAAACAGAGGTTTAATTTCGACCGACCCCTTTGGCTAATGTTAATGGGACATCTCCAGAAATTAATTATGCGTTACCTGAAACCCTTGTAGATAGAGACGTTGCATTGCAACGTCTCTACATTCATTTTCGGAGATGTCTATGGATCTGACTGTAAGTTTATTTATCGAGCAGCTCACAGCTTTTGAATATAGACTAATGACTAATGACCAATGACTAATAACTAATGACTAGCAATTTAGAAGCTCAACTTTTAGCACTGCGGCAGGAAGGAGAAAAAGCGATCGCAGCCGCCGACACCCTAGAACGTCTGGAGGAACTCAGAGTTAACTATCTGGGCAAGAAAGGCGAACTGGGGGCACTGTTGCGAAGTATGGGGCAGATGAGTGCAGAGGAACGACCGAAAATTGGAGCGATCGCTAATACAGTCAAAGAATCTCTGCAAACTAGTCTAGACCAGCAACGCACTGCCCTCGAAGCCGCGCAAATTCAGTTACAGCTAGAGGCGGAAACTTTGGATGTAACTATGCCGGGGATTTACAGCCCCCAAGGTCGCATTCATCCCCTTAACGGCATTATCGACCGGGCCCTGGATATCTTTGTTGGTATGGGTTACACCGTGGCTCAAGGGCCAGAAATGGAAACAGATTACTATAATTTTGAGGCTCTCAATACTCCGCCTGACCACCCCGCTCGTGATATGCAGGATACCTTCTACCTGCCAGATGGTAATCTCCTCCGCACTCATACCTCGTCAGTGCAAATTCGTTACATGGAAAGAGAAGATCCACCGATTCGGGTTGTAGCTCCAGGGCGAGTTTATCGGCGAGATAATGTAGATGCCACTCACTCGGCTGTTTTCCATCAAATAGAACTTTTAGCCATTGATGAGGGACTAACTTTTACAGACCTCAAGGGCACAATTAAAGTATTTTTACAAACAATATTTGGCGATTTACCAATTCGCTTCCGCGCTAGTTATTTCCCCTTTACTGAACCTTCGGCTGAAGTAGATTTGCAGTGGAATGGGCGCTGGCTGGAGGTGATGGGCTGCGGGATGGTTGATCCAAATGTACTTAAGTCTGTGGGTTATGACCCAGAAATTTATACTGGGTTTGCTGCGGGTTTTGGTGTAGAACGCTTTGCAATGGTGTTACATCAAATCGATGATATTCGTCGGTTGTATGCTAGTGATTTGCGATTTTTGCAGCAATTTTAGGACTTATCTAATGGTTATGTACTGCAAGCAAGGTAACAATAAATAATGACCTCAATTTCCAGGTTAGATCAAGTTCTAGAAAGTATCGAAAACTTATCAGTATATGAACAAGAAACATTAATTGATCTGATAAGTCATCGGTTGGCAGAACGGCGGCGTTCTGAAATTGCTGCTAATATCGCTCAAGCACAAGTAGAATACCAGTTAGGAAAAGTGTTCCGTGGTACGGTTACTCAAATAATGGATGAGTTACGCAAGTGATAACTGTAGTTTTGGCATCATCGTTTAAACGAGCATTTAAGCGATTGGTACGACGACAGCCAGAATTACAAGAGCGGATTGGAGAGCGGTTAGCACTACTAACCGCCGATCCATTTGATCCATTGTTGCAGACTCATAAACTTAAAGGCAAACTGTCTGGAGCTTGGGCGTGTTCAGTGGACTATGATTGTCGCATTGTCTTCAACTTCGTGCAAAATATAGAATCTGGGGAAGAAGAAATTTTGCTAATTGATATCGGCACTCATGATGAAGTGTAATGAATTGTAGGTGCTGTTTTAGTATTTTCCTACTGACTAATTATGGATTTAGGATTGAATTATTCAATAACTGCGATCGCTTCTACTATTTTCCCAGAGTTGCAGCTAACCGCAGAGCAAATACTCAACGCGGGATAATAATATCTCAAATATGCAGAAGACCAGCGTCCCAGAGTAAAATATAGTCAGGCATCATGTAAAAATAAGTTGTACAAAATTTTTTTTGGAATAGCTTGCTAAATCTAGCTTTCACAGAAAAATTGTTCAGGTTATTTTTACACAAATCCTCAATAATTCCTAGCCAAAATTTATGCCATGAAACAATGGCCTTTTTACCGCAGGATGCAAAAATCGCAGAATAAAAGCTAACCAAGTATCTGCTTGTGCCGTTGCCAAAAGACGATAAATCTAAATTTCTCGCTAGGGCTGGGTACACATTAGATAACTGGCAACAGCTGGAACAGGATCTACGCGCTCAAGTTTTAACACAACCTGCCGAGGAGATCGAAACAACTCGCTATGGACAGAAGTATGCCATTCGTGCGTGTCTGCGAGGGATTAATGGCGTTGAACTAAATATCTTAACCATTTGGATGGTTGCAAACGATACAACCAAATTTGTCACCTTAGTGCCAGATCAAGGAGCAAACTCATGAAGGTACAGCACCCTCTATTCTCCCAAGTTGCTTTAGCACAGGATTTACCAGAATACAACCTCAAGCGAGGGAATGTTGCAACAATCGTGGAACATTACCCCATGCCTGAAGGGGAAGAGGACGGGTATAGTCTGGAAGGGTTTGATCTGCCCCATGTGACGGTCGAAGTAGCAGCATCTCAAATTATCCCCATTGCCCAGTGGCAGCAAGAAGAAATGATTTTAGCCAAGTTACGCCAGCTATCTGAAGCGAGGCTATTACAATTACAAGACTATCTCGATTTTCTGTTGCAAAAAGAAGAGTCTGAGCATCAGAGTAGGTTGCAATCTCCCATCTAAGTATTTGGCGAGAAAATCCTTTGCGTAGGCGTAGCCCGTCGTAGACATCGCTTCTACTATTTTCCCAGAATTTCAGCTAACTGTAGAGCAAGTACTCAACGCGGGATAAAGCAATGCGATTAAAAGGCGGACAGACGAAGTGATTTGAGAGGTGCGATTGCCGTTGTAAATTTAAGTGTATTTACCATTTATAATTTGCTAATTTTTATCTTAGAAGTATAATCATTCAATTCAATATATACCTTATGAACGCCATTGAAATAATAATTTTTGCTTTAAAAAAATATAAATTGCATCCTATTGAGCAATATTATTCAGTCATAGTAGATGCAATGCAAAAGTATCAGGCAAATCCTCCTGATATCATGATTAATGATATGAAGGATACAAACTATGTATCAACGCATGAAGATTTAACAAAATATAAACAATATTTTTTTGAAAAAGATAGAGCAATCAGTTTAGATGATTTATGTAGGAAGTTTAGAATGTGTCCTAATGATGTAACTTATGAAAATTTTAAACAAGCATTAAGAGAATATAAAATTGAATTTGAAAAAAATCCTAAAATCATAGATCCATTTGATATCTAGCAATTTTATAATCTGGCAAACCGTGTTCTTCATCGCTGTAAAGTACATATTGCACTAGCAAACCAGCCCATTAGTGACCAAAACTATTGGTAAACTAAAGGCAACGCCAGTTCTGCTGAGTGAATCATTCTATGTTTGCTGAAACCTCCTCGCGCTACGTTACCCGCAACCCGAAAATTTTGAGTGGAGAGCCGATTATTATAGGTACTCGGACATCTGTTCGTGCCATTGTCGGTTTGTGGCGATTGGGGATTATGCCAGAAGAAATCCTGAATCATTTACCACATCTGACCCTAGCACAAGTGTTCGATGCTTTAAGTTTTTATCTTGATCATCAAGCCGAGATTAATGAATACATTGAGCGAAATCAAGTACCCGATGAATTAATACATCCATCTGTAAAAGCTATATTGGGGAAATCGTGACGATTTTTGCTGCACTTTACAGTGACGAGGATATGTCACTGGAGTTTAGACTAAGCAACAAGAAACGACCCAGCAGTGCTGAGTTAAAAAGAAACAGGCTTCAGGCATGAAAATCTACAATCCTAAGCAGATTTTGGTTGCTTTTTGCGGGGCTTATTTGTAGTTTTTTTGACTATC
>JBBSOX010000108.1:0-23210 GCA_038259325.1 Chroococcales cyanobacterium
GGGGGGGGGCGGGGGGGGGGGGGCGGGGGCGTGGGGCGGGGGGGGGGGGGGCCGGGGGCCCGGGGTCGGGGGCGGGGGGCAGGGGGCAGGGGGCCGGGGGCACCGGGGAGGGGGGACGGGGGACGGGGGACTGGGGACTGGGGACTGGCTGACTTTTCACGTTATTTGGAAAAGTGCACGAAAAACCTAGTAGTCTGTCAAGCTAAAAATTGTGTGTGACCAACTTTTGAAATCGTTTGCTAGCAAGATATTCTGGGACTGCTCACGCACAAAATCAAAATTGACAGACCACTAGCCCCCTAACCCCCAACTCGTCGCGGGAAGGGGGAAAATTCAAAGTCTCTCTCCTATAGGACTTACGCAAGTGTCACAAAAAATTAAACCTTTTAGTTTGTAGTAAGGGCTTCAGCCCTGATTTTGAGGACTAAAGTCAGTAGATCACAAACTTTTCTAAGCTTACGCAATAATAAGGGTTTCAGCCTATATAAAAGAAGTCCAAACAGCACCTACTTGAGAGCGCTAGCCTTCAGGTCGTCAGCGCGATATCGCCTGAAGCCCTGAATCAGAGGGACTTTTCTCATGCCCATGTACTTTGCTGAAAAGCTCATGTGGCAAGGCTTTCAAAAAACTTTGTGATCTACTGAAAGTCCTCACTACAAACTAAAAATAATATGCCAGTTGCGTAAGTCCTATCCTAAAAGGAGAGAGAAATAGAAGTGAGGTTTTCCAGATACCGTGAAAAGTCAGGTCAGTTGATGCGTTGGCATTGTCAGTCAATGCTGTACTTGGCAAACTTGGGTTTAAAACAAGAGTACTTAACCCAAGCGTGAACTACAACCAATTGCCAATCAACACATAAGCAGACCAAAAGCTTGGTGCTCTGTAGTTGGGATGTTTTAGCAGTTCTAGCTGGGCACGGTGGATAGCTTCGGCTTTAGTGATTTTGCCACTCTTGAGTTCTCGATAGAAGGCACTAACAAACATTGCTGTCGATTGATCATCAATTTGCCACAGGGAAGCTATGGTACTGCGTGCCCCAGCTCGTACAGCGGCTCCTGCTAAACCTAGTGCTGCACGGCTGTCTCCTGTTGCTGTCTGGCAAGCACTCAAAACTAATAGCTCTACTATGTTTTTACCCTGACTTTGGAAGAGAGTATCAAACTCCTTGACATTGATCTCACCATCGAAATCCAAAATAAAAGTGTCTTCAAGACGGGAACTAAACTGACCGTGGGTTGCTAAATGCACTATGTTGAATGAAGCATCACCAATTTCACTCTCTAAATTTTTTTTCTTAAAATTTTCATCTAGTAAGCTAGTGGTCGAGACTCCTGCTTTGGCAATGCCGTCGAATTCAGATTTGACAGCAAGCAACGGTGCAAACTTGGAAAAACCTGGTGGCGGCTGAGTCAATCCTGCGGTTAGCGCTCTTAGTTGCTGTTTTACTAGCGGTTTAGGATCGAGGAGTTGCAGACCCGTACTTAGAGCAACTGCATATTTCTCTACTAAGTATTGCTTACCATCATAGAGAGCGGCCATTGGTAAATTGCGTAATGGGCCATCTAGGACAAACACTAGAGTATCTACCCCACTTTTTTGCAATTGTGACTCAATGGGTTTGAGCAGCCAGTTGTAAACTTCTTGTGCCTGGGTTTTAATGGCTTTGGTAGCGGTGGGATTGACAAGATTTTTTCGCAGTTCTACTAAGAGTTTCTCTACTTTTGCTTGGGATATCTTGTTACTGTACCTTTGTAGGGGTTGTTTGGGAATTTTGACAATTACCTGGAGTTCATCAGGAAGAATAATTGGATAAAAGATGGCAGCCGTAGGATTATCTTTATCTACCACTTGATCGAGGGCTACTCTTTGACCTTCTATGCAAGCTTCCTGGAAGAAGTCGTCTAATTCTGCTAGTTGCAGTGCTTCAATCTGTTGGCGGGCTTTCTCCAATATTTTTTCATCTGATGGTTTTCCTTCTTGGGATTTTAGCAGTAACTCTACTGACTGGCGGTAAACGGGTTCCACGCTGTCCCGAAAGTTGAATTGCACATCTTGGTTCACTATATCTTTATTGGCTACTAAATCTCTGCGAAGAGACTGGAGAGTATTTACAGCTGCATCATAAGCCGCGATCGCACCATTAATATCTCTTTGTGCCCACAACAATCTACCTAATTGCCATTGCAAAGTATAGGTAATTTCTGGTGCATTACTGCTCTGTGCTAAAGCTAATCCTTGCTGGGTAAGCTCTTGCGCCTCTGACCACTGCTTGGTTTCTTCGTACAACCCGCCTAAACTCTTCAGTGCATAGGCTTCTGCCCGCTTGTCTTTTAAACTGCGGGATTGCTGGATGGCGCTGGCGAGTAATACTGCTGAGTCTTTGGTACTGAATCCTGAGTAGTAATTCTGACTGGATGCTTGCAAGATACCACTCTTGACTTTTGCCAGACTTTGAGAAAAGTTAACCTGAGCGTAAATACTAGCACGGCTGAGGGGGAGTTGGTCGATTTGGGATTCAATCAATGGTAAGAGAGTGTGAACTTCTGCCCATCGTTGATCTTCAATGAGTAGTCCCAGATAATTCAATTGCGCTTGGACTTTTGTTAGGGGTGAGGGAGATACTTCGACTGTTTGTTGATAATAGGCGATCGCCTTTAAATTGTCTTGTTGTTTAAGGGCATTATTCCCCAGGCTGAACAGACTGGCCCCAATATCAGCACTTGATTGCAGATTTCGAGCAATTATCAGACTTTCTTCTAGCGCCTGACGTGACTTTTCCCAATCGCCCACTACCATAAGGGCATCACCGAGCGATCGCAAACTCACTGTTTTTTCTATAGAGTCTGGTTGAGATTTTAAAGTCTGACTTACCTGATCGAGTGTTTTGACAGCGCGAGGGTAAAATCCTTGGCTTCGCCACGCCTGTGCTTGATTAATTAGCGATCGCACCACGCCGCTTTTATTGTCTGCTTGCCTGTAAATTTCTTCTGCCTGTCGCCAAGTTGCTAAAGCCGCCTCGGCCTGTCCCATTGTCAGTTGGAGACGACCTTTAATATCCAGTGATTGGGCAAATATTTGCAGATTTTGGTTGTCATCTTGTCCTTTGAGCAAATTTAAGCTCTCTGTAATTGCATCCTGTGCCTGATTCCATGCACCGAGCTGCTGGTAAGCTAAGGAAAGATTACTCAGTGTCGTTGCCAGTTTCAGGCTCTCCCCTTGCTGCTTATATGCTTGGATAGCCTGTTGTAACACTTCTACAGCCTTGGCAAAGTTTCCAGAATTGTATAAAATTCTGCCTTGTTGTAGTAGTGAGGCGGGGTCAGCGGTTACAGACAGCGACGTAAGACTGTTAATTGCTGATGAGGAATTAATTGAACCGGGAACTTTCGCCAGCACGGGTGAACCAAGGATGCATAGCAAAGCTATCAGGAAGTACAAAAAGTGAGCCAGCGTGGTCTTCTTCCAACGCCCTGTTTTAACTTTTATAGAATTCGCGCCAAAAGTCTTAGTTGTTTTAGCCATAAGCATGAGCAAGAGATAAATAATAGACATCTCCAGAAATTAATTAAATATGCGTTACCCAGAACCCTTGTAGAGACGTAGCAGTGCTACGTCTCTACATTCTTTTTCGGAGATGTCTAATAACCAGGAACGCAAAAGATCAACTTTAGATATTTGAGCTACCAGGGTAATGTTAACATTCGCATCCATTACTCATGCCTAAGCTTCCACAATCTTATAGGAAAACACGGTCAGCAAAAACCTCAATCTCTTTAGAGATTAAGATATAAGCAAGTCGTGCGGTTAAAACCGCAATCATCTTTTTTTGGACTGTTTTGATTTTGACAAACTATCTAAAAACTCTTCAATCACTTGAGTCATTGTTTTGTCTACCTGTGCTACATGAAGTTGCAAATTTGAAACTATTAAGATTGATGTTGTAGATATTCAATAGACATCTGGTGAAAATGAATGTAGAGACGTAGCAGTGCTACGTCTCTACAAGGATTCTGGATAACGCATATTTAATTTCTGGAGATGTCTAATCTAAAACTACAGGAAATCGTTTTACGGCGATAACAATGGACATCACAAGCCTAACCCTAAGTTTTTGACAAAGGCTGAAAAGTCTACTTTAGTGCTGAAACTGATAGTATAAAATACCAAAAACCTGGTCGAGGTTGACCAGGTTTTATAGAGTTCACAGGTTTCAAATTGTTAACTAATGAAGTAATTGAAAGTTAATAACTAAGGTGGACTATACGACAAACAAACTCAGCATTCTTGCATTTTTCCGCTTTAGGATTTGGTCTTGCCTTCTAAATTAGGCTTTTTACCACTTCTCTATTTGATATGCTGAAATTTGCCTGGGTTTATGACAGGGGACACTAAGTCATTGACCCTTTTTGTTTGGTTTTGCTTTATTTGGTGTCCTACTATTTAAGTTATCACTTAGTTGATGAGTTGCAACCCTTAGTTTACTAAAGTTGACGTTTTGTTAGATTTTGCAATCTAGAATCATAAGTTTGATCCCCAGCCCTCTTTTTAAGAGAGTTAAGGGTATCTTGGATAGATAAGCATAGCTAACCAAATTGTATTGTCACCAATTCCAGATAATCTGGCTGTCATCCAGATCGTCGGTGACAATACGTCCAATGGCGTCAATTTCTGCCAATTGGGCTGCGGAAAGCTTAATTTTGGCGGCTAATGCATTGTTTAGGGCTTGTTTGGGATAACGTGCCCCGGCGATAGCATTTGTTTGGGGTTGGACAATTAACCACGCTAAAGCTAACTGAGCAAGGGTACAATTATGAAGAAGGGCTATAGGACGCAGTTTTTCTAGCGCTTGTTGGGCACGTTCAAAGTTTTCGCCTTGAAACAGTTTATTTTTAGCACGGTTATCTGTTGGGTCAAATTTATGACCGAGACCAAATTTCCCTGTCAATAATCCCTGTGCTAAAGACGAATAAGCAAGGATAGAAATATTTTTCTCGATATTCATTACCCAGTCGGACTCCAATTCAATTCTGAATTCTGACTCCTGAGTTCTGAATTCTTCTAATAAATCAGAGTTACAGTAGATGCTGATGGAATTGACTACAACTTTTCATGCTCTCAAAGAATGGGCAGTCGCCATAAATGCCTTGGAAAATGGCAAAACAATTATGTTGCTCCGCAAAGGCGGTATCCATGAACGAAATGGACATTTCCAAGTTGCCCACAAGCAAATTTTGCTTTACCCTACCTATGAACATCAACAAGCTTTCATGCTGAAAGCTGAGTATGCCAATCGTGTTTATCCAGTAACATCTGGTTGGCATCCAGAAACAGTTCCCATCGGCAGTTGGGCTGAAATTACGGAAATTTTGCCAGTTAGCGACGAGTCTATTGTTAACGCCTTGCTTCCCTTCCATATTTGGAACGAGCATTTTATTAGCGATCGCCTCAAATGGAAACCACGCCAGCCTCTTTATATTCTTTTGCTGCGGACATATAAACTACCCCAACAAGAAATTCCTTACCAACCTAAATACGGCGGTTGCAAGTCATGGATTGATTTAGATCAACCAATTCACTTGCAAGGAGCAACACCAGTTTTGTCTGACTTTGCATACACTCAACTAGTAGAGACAATTCGCCAGATTGTCGGCGATAAGTTGTATGCTCCATCCTTTCAATAACCCAAGTTGCGATTTATCAAAGATCAATTTCTTATTGAATGCGAAGGCGCACAATAAAGATGGCGGTTGCGCTAGGCGTAACCGCCATCTGAGGCTTAATCAAAAATATAAGTATTGAAAAAGAGGCAAGGGAGGCAGCAGCCCTTAGGACGGCATCCCAGTCTGAGACTGGGAACGAGATAATATCTAAAAGCTGATTCTAGGCTGGCTTTCACGTTAAGTTGACACGTATGAGCAATGCTGTGACTCTACGACAGATGTGGTTTTTCAAGCCCTTCATACTTTGTATTTTGCGTCAATGCGTAAGTTTTATCCTAATTTGATTGCGTGAAAAAATTCAGTACAACTCAAAGAGGCTTCTTGCCTATTGCCTATTGCCTATTGCCTATTGCCTATTAATAATTAGTTTCCACAATCTGCGCTTATGTATGTAAGCAGAAAAACAAATAGCCTGATTGCGAACCTCAGCCAAAAAAGTAGTTATTGTTACACCCAATCGTAAAAAGCGCGGATAACATTAGAAAAATCTTCCCTAGAAGGAAGGTGAGAGAAAGCTGTTTGTTTTTGTGTCCTATTAGCAGCTTTCTCAGGATAGGGCTTGTTAAGTAATTATCCTTTAGTGGATAGAGCTTAATTACATTTTGTCTAAAGTATTAGGCAAAAAAGTACCCCACAAGGGTGATAAATAGCTTGACAAAAGTCTGCTATTATGCATTATTAGATAAAAGCAAAGGAGTTTGCAATGCATCGACAAATGTGCTGGTTACCTAAGTCTGGTGGCAACGGAGAGAAAATTTTGTATTTGCAGACAGAACCCAATCAACCTTGGCGTCCTTACACAAGTTTTGGACATTTTACAGTCCCAGATTATCAAATACCAGGTGGTTCTAAAGGTTGGGCAACTTATCAAAAACTTCTCAAAGCAGGTTGGACGCTAGTACCTAGCGCACGGGCAAATGAGTTTGGTCGCAGCAGTTACGTAGAGTCAACAGCCCAAAATCAATAGTTATTCGTCATTAATCATTAGTCATTAGTTATTAGTCATTTATTACTCTCTGCGTTCCTGCGTCCTCCCAATTTCTCATCTCCCTCACAAACCTCTGGGAGAGCCTTCACCGCGAGGATCAGCCGCCCCTTCTAAAGTTCCATCAGATGTAACAGCGATCGCGTTACTATTACCCCAAGGAGTATTTTCCTTTATTTTATGCCCCCGACGGCGTAAGTCTTGCACAGTAAGAGCATCTAAACCCCAGGGTTCGACGCGCAACTCATCTGGAAGCCATTGATGATGTATGCGTGGAACAGAAACAGCCGCACCAACATCCATGTTGTATTCCAGCACATTGAGGATGACTTGCAAAACCTGGGTAATGATGGTGCTACCACCAGGCGCACCCGCTGCCATCCGAAAATGACCATTTTCTGTGACAATTGTGGGAGTCATGCTGGATAAAGGAGTTTTGCGGGGTGCAATGCTGTTGGCATCATTACCAACCAAACCAAAAGCATTAGGCACTCCTGGCGCAGCTGCAAAATCATCCATCTCATTGTTGAGGACAATTCCAGTTCCCGGTGTCACTATACCAGCGCCAAAAATGAGATTAATTGTGAAAGTCAGACTTACAGCGTTGCGTTCTTCATCCACAACAGTAAGATGACTGGTTTGGGGAGATTCATGCCGAGGACAAGGGGATGAGGAGGTAGGGGAGGCAGGGGAAGCAGGGGAAGCAGGGGAGGCAGGGGGAGATGAGGGGAAAAGGAGACATTTTGAATTCAAGTCTACTGGCTTTACCTCGGTTGAGGGTCGAGCCATTTGCATATTAATTTCTTGACGGCGTTTTTTGGCGTAAGCTGGACTGATCAGTTCTTTTACAGGGACTTTGACAAAATCAGGATCGCCTAAATATTTTGAGCGATCGCTGTAAGCAATCTTCATTGCTTCTACCATTAAATGTATGGCGTTAGGATGATGCCATCCCAAAGATTTCAAATTAGTGTCACCGATAATATTTAAAATCTGCAATAGGTGAACGCCTCCTGATGAGGGTGGTGGCATTGAGCAAATTTTAGCTTTGCGAAAATTGCCACAAACGGGAGTTCGCCAGATTGGTTTGTAGGCTTTCAGGTCTTCGAGAGTAATTAAACCACCATTTTTTACCATATCAGAGGCGATCGCCCGAGCAATACTTCCGGTGTAAAAACTTTGGGAATTTTCGGCAACTGCTGTTAAGGTGCGTGCCAAATCACGCTGTACTAGCTTCTCTCCTGGTTTGTAAAATTCACCATTGCGAGTGAAAATTTCTCGCGCGGCGGGATTGTTGAGAACTACTTCCTTGCGGGGATCGTTTGCTTGCAGAGAACGCCAAGTTACTACATCACTAATAATAAAGCCATCTTTAGCGAGTGCGATCGCAGGTTTCACCACCTCTTGCCAAGCAAGCTTACCATAGCGACGATGCACTTCATAAAGTCCCGCCACTGTTCCTGGTGTCCCTGCTGCCAAATAACCATTAATACTTGCATTGGGACGCACCTTTCCTTCTGCATCTACATACATATTTCTTGTAGCTTTCAAAGGTGCGCGTTCGCGGAAATCTAGGGCTTTCATCTCGCCAGTCTTCTCAGAGTGCATCAGCAAAAATCCGCCGCCGCCGATTCCTGCTGAAAAAGGCTCAACTACTGAAATCGCAAAGGTTGTGGCTACAGCTGCATCGACTGCATTACCACCTTTGCGTAGCATTAAAATTCCGGCTTCACTTGCTAACGGATTGGCCGAAACCACCATCCCCTTTTTGCTGCGTAGAGGTAAAGTTAAGCCAGCTGACGCAACTTGACTGTAAAGGAGAACGCTGAAGGAAAAGATTGCGATGGCTACACTCGCCCCAGGTATCGCAACTTGCTTGGATTTAGCAACAGTAAACATTTTTATCCCATTTCTCCTAAAATTTTATGCTTGTCTATAATCTTGGTGTGAGATTATGAAGATGATATTGATTTGAAAATTTTACAGTACTTAGAAGCGCTATGTTACTGAAGATAAGTGAAACATTTTTCAAAGCTTTAACTATTGGCTTATGTATTTCTGGCGGAAGTGTTCTCTCTCAAACATTACCGCTTTCCTCGAACTTAATAGGTTTTAATACCCCTGAAGGCGAAAACTTATTATTTCAGAGTAAATCAAAAGACGACTTTTTTCCATTGAGTATGCAATTCACTACTCAAAATAATCAGGCATATTGTGGTGTTGCTAGTATGGTTATGGTACTGAATGGTCTACAAATCCCAGCACCAGAAGCACCGCAGTACAAACCATATCGAGTATTTACTCAAGAGAACTTCTTTAGCAATGATAATGCCAAAAAAGTGTTAACTCCTGAAGCTGTATCTCGCCAAGGTATAACTCTAGATCAGTTAGGGCAATTACTAGCCAGCTATGGTGTTAAAGTTAATGTTTATCACGCTGCTGACACTAGTTTAGAGCAGTTCCGTAAACAAGCAGCAGAAAATTTAAAACAACCGCAAAATTTTGTTTTAGTAAACTATTTACGCAAAGAAATAGGTCAAGAGAAAGGAGGGCATATTTCTCCTTTAGCAGCATACAATGAACAAACAGATAGGTTTTTAATTCTGGATGTTTCTCGTTATAAGTATCCACCAGTTTGGGTAAAAACAGCAGATTTATGGAAAGCAATGCTTACAAATGATTCCACATCAAAAAAAAGCCGTGGCTTTGTATTTGTAAGCAAAAGCCTTTGATATAACAATCTGTTCATTGAATTTACGAATTCTGCGATCGCCCATCCTACATGTAAATAATGTGAGCTAATTATGGATACTGTAATTACACCAGAAAGAATTGAGTTGCCACCTGGCGCGGTGTTGAAGCTTTTGGGAGATTGGAAAGACTATCAAGTATTGAGTCAGCAACTAGGCGATCGCTCCTCGCCTCGCATTAAATATCGAAAAGGAGAAATTTTGCTAATGGCACCGCTACCAGAGCATGGAAGAGATGCGAGTTTACTGGGATTGATAGTAATAGCTCTACTTGATCACTTAAACCGTATATATGAGTCATTTACGCCCATTACCATGAGCTTGCCAGAGGTTAGCGGTATTGAACCAGACTATTGCTTTTACATTGAAAATTGCAGAGCAGTAGTAGGGAAAAAAAGAATTGATTGGGAGTCAGATCCACCACCAGATTTAGCAATTGAAATAGATGTGACAAGCTACACCGATATTAATGATTTTTTACCTTATCGAGTGCCAGAAGTATGGATATTAAAGAGTAATCAATTATTAATTTATAGATTGCAGGAAGAAAGTTATGTGCTTACAGAAAGTAGCTATTTTCCTAACGTCAGACAAATTGTGCAACAATGTCTCCAAATGGCCAATGAGCAAACAACAAGTGAAGTCATTAGGTGGTTAAGGAACTTTTTGCGTGAACAGCAGTAGGGTGTGTTATACCAATTTAACGTGATGTGCAACTTATTCTTGAAACCCCTCTCCAAACCTCTCCCCGAAACGGAGAGAGGCTTTGATTCTTGCTCCCCTTCCCTTGTAGGGAAGGGGTTGGGGGTTAGGTCTGAGAGAAAGTCGCACACGGCGTAATTTACAAAAATCCTAATACATATAGATTATCGTAAGGGCATGGCAATGCCCATTGGTGTCAACTTAAGCAAAAAGTAGTTTAACTGTTGACTCGCCCGCCTAGAACTAAAGTTCGTTGGCTTTTAGCTAAAGTCTACTAAAGTAGACTAAGGATTTTTCGGATTATATTAGTCATCTTTAGATGACTTTCGCTATTAGCAAGGAACTTTAGTTCCTTGCGAGACATGGCTTTTACGTTAAGTTGATACGTATGGGCAATGCCATGCCCCTACCAGCAGATTTGTACCATTTTTAAATAAAGTGAAATGGTATTACGGCTTCCGTAATTACGAATTATTTAATTCCTTCGATTTGCGAAACTCCTGGACAACATCTTTAATATCACGCAATTCACCCTCAACTAAATAGTTTAACTGTCGCATTTCATCTGCCGAAATCTTTCCAGCAAGTGAAGCGATCGCTTTTCTTAATTCAGGATATTTTTTTAATATTTCTTGTCGGACAATGGGGACAGGTTCGTAAGGCGGAAAATATTGTTTATCATCTTTTAAGACAACTAAACCCAAACGTAAAATCTGTCCGTCAGTGGAACTACCCGCTACCATATCCACTTGTTTTTGAATCAAAGCACGATATATTAAACCCAAGTCCATAATTTGGGGGGCTTTTGCAAAACGTAAATCGTAAGTTTTAGCTAATCCGGGAAAACCATCTTCTCGTTCTAGAAATTCATAGCCAAAACCACCCCGCCACTGCGGTGTATATTGAGTAGCTTGGGAGATAGTTTGAATATTGTAGCGTTTAGCAGTTTCACCCCGAATAATCATCGCAAAAGTATTTTCAAAACCTAAGCTTGGCATCACTTCCAGATTGAATTTTTGAGCGTAAGCTTGTTTTGATCGTTGATAAACTTCTTGAGGATTGTTAACTACTTTTTGTTTCAAAATTCCAGTAAAAGCTGTACCTGTATATTCAATATAAGCATCAATTTTGCCAGATGTAATCGCACTATGACAAACAAAGGAACCACCCAAGCGAGGGCGACGAACTACTTTTAAATTAGTAGTTGCCTCAATTTGCTGTGCTAAAAGTTCACCTAAAATATCTTGTTCTGTAAAATCTTTGGAAGCAACGATAATATCACCACTGCTACTATTTAAGTTCGGCGTGCAGCCAGTGATTACCAGCAACACAGCAAAAGTTAAAAAACAAAATGCTAAAAATCTTTTCATTACTTGTTTAACTTTTTATTTTTAATTTATTCTCCAACCAGCCAATTGCAAAGTCAGCCAGTAATGCAATTGCCGCCGCCGGCACTGCACCAGCTAAAATTAACTGATTGTTGACTACTGAAATACCGCGAAAAATAAATACTCCTAAACCACCAGCACCGATTGCTGCTGCAATAGTTGCAATCCCAACAGCAATAACAGTTGCTACTCTTACCCCTGCTAGAATTACTCCCATCGCCAAGGGAATTTCGACTTGTATTAATAATTGTCTATCTGTCATTCCCATACCTCTGCCAGCTTCTCGAATTGCTGGATCTACGCCAGTGATCCCTGTGTAGGTATTGCGAATTATTGGTAAAAAAGAATATACAGTCAAGGCAATAATTGCTGGTAATACACCAATTCCGGCAACGGGAATAAGTAAACCAAACAACGCCAAACTAGGAATTGTTTGGAAAATATTTGCTATGCCGAGAATGGGTTGGCGAAGATAAGTTTTACGTGTAATTAAAATTCCTAATGGAATGCCTACGAATATAGCAATTCCAATTGCAATGCCTACTAAAAATAAGTGTTCTAAAGTATGCTGAAGGATTTCTGGGGCATACTTAATCAGGAAGAAATCTTTCATAAAGCGTTTTTCAGGGAACGCAAACATTGGAGAAAGGCGAGACTTTCTGGATGTTGCGATCGCATAAATTCATCTGTCGTCCCCAATACTACCAATTCTCCGCCAGACATTAAACCAATTCTCGATGCCAAGACAAAGGCTTCTTGAATATCGTGGGTGACAAAAACAACTGTCTTGCCTAATTCTTGTTGCAAATTCCGAAACTCTTGTTGAAGTTCTAGGCGCGTAATGGGATCGAGTGCACCAAAGGGTTCATCCATCAACAACACAGGCGGATCTGCTGCTAAAGCCCTGGCTACACCAACTCTTTGCTTTTGCCCTCCCGAAAGTTCGTGTGGGTAACGCCCGGCGAATTGTGCTGGTTCTAAGCCTACAAGTTGCAACAATTCATAAACCCGCGTTTTAATTTGTTTGGATTGCCAACCTTCTAAAGCCGGGACTAAACCCACATTGCGTTCTACAGTGAAATGGGGAAATAAACCAATTTCTTGAATTACGTAACCAATTTTTCGCCGCAGTTTAATTTCATCCCATTCAGTTGTGGGAATACCATCAAATAAAACTTCGCCTTGCGTAGGTGTAAATAGGCGATTAATTAACTTCATTGTTGTGGTTTTGCCGCTACCACTGCGCCCAAGTAATACTAGTGCTTCTCCTTGGTGAATGGTGAAATTGAGGTTTGACACCAAGGGGCGATGGTTGCGGCTAAAGGTGACATTGCGGAATTCGACGGCGGTTTGGTTATTTTGCGGCATGAGTGGCTTTTGATATAGGCATATATCACATTATTTGTTGATTTTGCTATTATCCTAGCGTCCGCATTGACCTATTTAAATTTTGTGGATACTGCTAAAAATTGCCTTAAGGCTTTACAGTAAGGAAAAGATCAGAAAGTACGGACAGTAGAAAGCAATAGGTATAACAGTTGCTAATAACTATATTATGAACTCGTTTGAAAGTATAACAATTGAAGGATATCGTCGCTTGTATAATGTACAAGTCGATATGCATGAGCGACCCCTGACGGCGATGATTGGTGCTAATGGTGTAGGTAAAACCTCTCTGTTAGAAATTTTTTCACTTTTAGCAGCATCAGCAAATTCTCAACTAGGAACCAAAATTTCCGAGTTGGGTGGGCTGGCTGATATTATGACACGCGATCGGGCTAAAAGTATAACAATTTCTTTGTCCATGAGTGTGCCCGGTTATGCGCCACTCGACTACTCGCTAGAAGTCGCTCCTAAAGGGTTAGCATATGAAATTGCTCTAGAAACACTTACTCAACAAAATGATCGTCAGGCATCGGAACCCTTTAAACACATTGACTCTCGTGGTTTAGATGTTAAATATTTTAATACAGAAGATCAAAAGCTATTGCGCCCAAATTGGGATCATAATCCCTTAGAAACTTCTCTTGCTCAAGTTCCCAAAATGTACCAAGAGCCAGAGAATCTGCGAAAAAGATTAGCTTCTTGCACTTTTTATGGAGCATTAAATGTTGCTCCTAAAAGCCCAGTTCGTTTACCACAATCAATGCGCCCAGTAACCTTACCAGGTTCTCATGGAGAAGATTTAGTTTCCTGCCTTTATTATTTGCGAGAAACTGCTTCAGAACGATTTGAAATTATTGAAGATACCCTTGCTGCTGCATTTCCAGATTTTGAGCGTTTATCGTTCCCGCCAGTAGCAGCAGGAACTTTAGCAATGACTTGGAAAGACAAAAATTTTTCTAAGCCTCTTTATATGCACCAGTTGTCTGAGGGAACTTTGCGATTTCTTTGGTTAGTAACACTGCTGCAAAGCCCAGATTTAACTGCTGTCACTCTTATTGATGAGCCAGAAGTCAGTTTACACCCAGAATTATTAAGACTATTAGCTGATTTAATGCGCGAAGCTGCCCAACAAACTCAGCTAATTGTCGCAACCCATTCAGATAGATTAATAAGATTTTTAAAACCTGAAGAAGTTCTAGTTTGTGATTCTGAGGATGGTTTAACAACTATGAATTGGGGTGACTTTTTTGATTTAGAAAAATGGCTAGAAGATTATAGTTTAGATCAAATTTGGGCGATGAACTTAATCGGTGGTCGTCCATGAGAATAGCAATTTTAGTTGAGGGTGCAACAGAAAAAGCTTTTGAGCCGATTTTACGAGATTTCCTTAAGTCACGCTTGCAACAACAGATGCCTAAACTTCAGTTTATACCTGATGATGGTCGCATTCCCAAAGAAGAAAAACTCAGGCGTAAGGTTGAGAATTTACTGGCAGGGAGAGATGCTTTCAATGCTGTGATTGCACTAACAGATGTTTATACAGGAACCAATGATTTTCAAGATGCAGCAGATGCTAAAGCAAAAATGAAAATGTGGGTGGGGAATAACCCGAATTTTTATCCCCATGCAGCGCAGTATGATTTTGAAGCTTGGCTACTACCTTATTGGCCAACTATTCAAAAATTGGCTGGACATAATAAGTCAGCACCAAGGGGATTACCTGAGCAGGTAAATCACAATAAACCTCCGTCATATCATATTAAAGAAATATTCGAGTCAGGTAAAAAACGCAGTTATAGTAAAACTCGCGATGCAGCCAAGATTTTAAAAAACAATAATCTAATGGATGCAGTCAATCTGTGTCCTGAATTAAAAGAATTTTTGAATACTATTCTGTCTCTTTGTGAGATTGATTTGATTCCATGACTGAACTGCCTCAATTAAACGGCGTTCCGGTTCAGCATAACCCTCTTCTGTCACTCTCCGGGAAGGCGATCGCTAGAAGCCTCATGAGGCAATCAATACAAGCTATACTATTAGAAAAAAATAGGTCTTGTATTTGTTATTATAAAATAATCGCGCAATCGCTTGTTATACAAAAGCTCTAGATTTTAGAAAAGGCAAATGTTTTCGGAGAGTGACAGAAGAGGGTTATAGCGGTTCCCATTCAGATGCGGTACAACATTATATTGCCAAGTGTAAGGGCACGGCAGTGCCCACTGGTGTCAACTTAACGTGAAAACCATGTCCCGCAAGGAACTGAAGTTCCTTGCTAATAGCTCAAGTCATCTAAAGATGACTAAATAATCCGAAAAATCTTTAGTCTACTTCAGTAGACTTTAGCTATTAGCCCTGAAATTTATTTCTGGGCGGGCCAGGAAGCCAACAATTAAGCTATTTCTAGCTTAAGTTGACACCAATGGGCAGTGCCGTGCCCCTACGGGTGTACCTCACGTAAACGAGAACCGCTATAGCGTAGCGGGGCGTAGCCCATTAGACATCTCCGAGAATGTAGAGACGTAGCACTGCTACGTCTCTACAAGGGTTCTGGGTAACGCATATTTAATTTCTGGAGATGTCTATTACGAATTATCTGTGACTCGTCCAGTTAAATTTGCAATCATCAATACTAATTGAGTAAGGTCAAGCGGTTTAGCTAGATGCATTTGGAAACCAGCATCAACTGCCCTTTGTCGCTCTTGTTCGGTGACATAAGCAGTGATTGCTGCTGCTGGAATTTGTCCCCCAGCTTCAGCTGCAAGCGCTCTCACCTGACGCATCAGGGAAAAACCATCTTGCTCTGGCATCCCAATATCTGCTAGAAGCAGATCATATTTGCCAGGAGATTCAGTTAAAGCAGCGATCGCTTCCCTTGCCGATGTAACAACTACTACTTCAGCCCCGAAGTCTTCTAACATCCACTTGATTAAGTCGCGGCTATCCTTTTGATCGTCTACAGCTAAAATGCATAACCCTTCAAGGGTAAGGGGTGGATTTTGACCATCGAATGTGTCCAGAGTCTCCGACAAAAGGCTCGGCTCTAAATAAGTTGGCGGTGTAATCTCCGGTGGCATTAAGCGCAGAGGCAGCCTGATGATGATCGTGGTTCCTAGTCCCTCGCCTGCACTTTGCGCTTGAACTGTTCCACCGTGAAGTTCTACAATATGACGGACGATTGACAAGCCTAATCCAAGTCCCTGAGTTGTTTTGCTGCTGCTGGAATCTCCTTGGCGGAAGCGATCAAAAATATATGGTAGCAAGTCTTCCGGGATACCAATTCCTGTGTCGCTGACTCGAAGTTCAGCATGAGTATATACAGCTTCGAGCATAATTCCCACTCGCCCACCATCTGGAGTGAACTTAATCGCGTTAGAAAGTAAATTCCACAATACTTGCTGTAAACGAGCAAAATCTCCGACAACCGTCGCCGAGTTCAACTGTGAAATAATTTCAATGCTTTTTACCTCTGCGGAAAATTCGACAGACTCAATGGCGACATTCACTACTGAAACCAAATCGATTAGACGAGTGTTTAAATGAAGCTTTCCACTCGTAATTCGGGAGATATCGAGCATATCATCGATTAACTGAGCCTGTGCATTAGCACTGCGCTCCACCACTTCCCAGGCACGAGTGAGTGCTGAAGAATCTAAATCGCGGGTGCGGAAAAGTTGCGCCCAGCCCAGTATAGTATTGAGCGGGTTACGAAGTTCATGGGAGAGGTTCGACAGGAATTCATCTTTGGCTCGGTTGGCAATTTCCGCTTCTTGCCGGGCTGACTGCTCCTGTGCCAGAAGATCGGATCGCTCTAACTCAAACTGCTTGCGATCGCTAATATCTTCAATCGACAGCAAAATCCTTTGGGCATCTCCCTGTTGAAGAATTTTCCAACCATTGAGCAGCATAATTTTCTTCCCAATCTGCTCAAAATAATGCTCTACTTCCCAGTTTTCAATAGCGGTATCGTTGGCAAGAATGTCTTCTAAGAGCGATCGCAGTCCGGGTAGGTTCCACTGACCGTTTCCTAGTTCAAAAATCAGAGATTCGGCTGTCTCTGATGCTGAAACGTGAAATGTTTTATAAAACGAGCGATTGGCTTTGTTCACCCGGAAATCAGAATCAAGGACGATTAACGGCACTTGTACCGTCTCCACAATTGCTTCAGCGTAATTCCGGGCTTGTTCTAACGTTACGGCACTGCGTTTAAGACCATCAATATCTATTAACACCAACACTACACCGTCAATCTTGTTTTCTGTAGTGCGATAAGGACGGATGCGGAGGTTATACCAATGTCCCCCCAGAGTTTGGACTTCTAATTCTTTGATGCTGAGTGTGTCAAGTACCTCCAAAATTAGAGTTTCTAAGTCAATAACATCGAGATTCGCTCTGATATCGCTCAAAGGTCGTCCAGCATCGGCGGGAATTAAATTGAAAAGTCGCTGCGCCATTGGCGTAAAACGTCGAATGCATAAGTCCAAAGTCAATATCAAAATGGGAATATTGATACTCGCAAGCAAATTCGTGAGATCGTTGTTAACTTGGTGTAATTCCTGATTTCGAGAGCGAAATTCTTCATTGGTTGTGTTGAGTTCTTCGTTGGTTGCCTGAATCTCTTCTTTGGCAGTTTCTAACTCCTCATTGGTGCTTTGCAACTCTTCATTGCTGGAGAGGATTTCTTCATTGGCAACTTTCAGGTCTTGATTAATGTCTTCTTGCTCTTGGATCACCGCTTGTAGATATTCTTGAGTCGCAGTCCGCTCTTGGATGGCGGTTGCAAGTTCCTGCGTGAGCCGAACAATCTCTTGCTTTAAGTTTGGCTGCTCTAAATTTTCAGGATTTACTGTGTTGACGTTGTTAACCGTGGGTGGCGCTTGTTCAAATAAAACCAGAAAGTAGAGTTCTTTGTCAGTCCCAGGCTTGAATGGAATCACCTCAAGATTGATGATTTTTGAAAGATCGCCCTCTTCAATCCGTAACCCTTCTCTTCTAACTATAATTTTTTGCCGTTGTGCCTGATAAATTGTCGCCCGTAGCTCGATGAGTAAGCCTTGGCGCACCATTTTGAATAAGTTAAGACTTGGTTTCCCAGGTGCAAGTTTGAGGTAGAAATCGATTTCTCCCCGAAATTGCAGCACCTCCATCTTGTCATTAATCACCACACCCACTGGGGCATAGCGATTCAAGATTAGTTGGTCAGTTTTTCTCTCTAAGTCCAACTCTTCCGATGGATTCTCATTGGTAGGCTTTGATTCGTCCACTTTTGTGACCGGAGGATAATTGCTGGTAATGAACGAAAAATTTGGACGAATTACAGTTGGGTTTTTGCTATAGATTTTATACTTTTTGTCAATTAGAGTAAACAAGTCCGAATATTTACCTGTGCTTTCTGAAGTCCCTAGCAGCAAAAAGCCAGTCGGGTTAAGACTGTAATGAAAGATGGGCAATATCCGTTTTTGCAACGTTTCGTCCAAGTAAATCAGTACATTCCGGCAGCTAATTAAATCTAAGTTAGAAAAAGGGGGATCGCTGCCCAAGTCTTGCCTAGCAAACACACATAGTTCGCGCACAGCTTTGTTAATTTGATATCCACCGCCCTCAAGGACATTAAAAAATTGGCGGCGGCTCTCTGGTGAAACTTCCACCATTTGATTCTCTGCATAAATACCCGATCTCGCTTTGTCAATCGTTATTTCACTGATGTCTGTGGCAAAAATTTGGATCGGCGGCGAGGTTACTTTATCTGACAAAAACTCCAGCAAGGAGATAGCGATGGAATACACTTCTTCGCCCGTCGAACACCCAGCTACCCAAATCCGAATCGGCAACTTTGCTGATTTGTTTTGGATGATGCTAGGAAAGACTCGCTCTTTCAAGAGTTCAAATGCTTCGGGATCGCGGAAAAAATGGGTTACATGGATCAGAATTTCTTCATAGAGCGCCTTGACTTCACTCAGATTATTTTGCAAATACTCGGCATAATCCTGCAAGCGTTCTAGTTTATACAACAGCATTCGGCGCTGGATTCGGCGCTCGATGGTGTTGGGCTTGTAATGGCTGAAGTCAACGCCAGTTTGCGATCGCAATAACATAAATATAGCCCCCAGGGCATCTCCCTGTTCGGGCAAGTTTTCAATTGCGATCAGTGGCAATGAGTCAGCAATAAAAGGATTGTGACTGAGGTTTACCAGTTCCTCGGCAATTTTTTGAGGCGGCAGCACAAAATCGACATTCCCGGTAGCAACAGCAGTATTGGGCATACTATCGAATTTTGCCGTATCTTCACACTGAGCAAAAGTCACGCCTCCCTCTGCCTTGATTGCCTTTAACCCCAGTGAACCGTCTCCATCCGCTCCAGATAAAACCACTGCGATCGCTTTGTATCCTCGATTTGCTGCCAATGAGGTGAAGAACGCATCAGCAGGCATATATTTCCCCTGAATTTTCTCTCGCGGCGTGAGTTGCAACACTCCACCAGACAACATCATCTTAGTGTTAGGCGGAATAACATAGACCTGGTTCGGTTCTACAGTCATGCCGTCTTGCACTTCATTGACGGGCATTTTAGTTACTCTTCCCAGAATCTCGCTCAATAGACTCTTGTGGTTAGGGTCTAAGTGTTGAATCAGCACAAATGCCATCCCTGTATCGGTAAGCAAATGTTTGAGCAACTGCGTAAACGCCTCTAATCCACCCGCAGAGGCGGCAATACCAACGATAGGAAATAAAGCATTTGCAATGTCTTGCTGCTCTGTATCGAACGCTTCATTAGCGGTAGATTCAGATCCAGATTGTTCAGATGGTTGATTAGATGTCATAGGATGAAGTCTAGCACCGCAATGGTTTGGCAGATCAGGTTGATATTTTAAGTTAGTTTACTTACTAATAGTTTGAGTTTAAGCTCTTAAATCAAGCCTAGTTTTCATTTCTTCGATTTTGCCTTAAGTAAGTCGGTAAGAATAAATCAAACTAGATTAAGTAATGTGAAAAATCTTGAAATTAGTTTGTAGTAAGGACTAAAGTCCTTTTTTTTTGAGGGCTTCAGCCCTCACTACAAACCTTTAATTATTCACGCCGCTTTACTTAGAGGATGTTTGAAAAGTCTTATTGTCGGTATCAAAAGTTTTAGATCCCCCTAAATCCTCCTTAAAAAGGGCAGGGCTGTTTTATTCTCTCAAAATCTCAAAAAAGACTTGTGTTCTGAACGAAAGCCTTCGTGTTCTGAACGAAAGCCTTCGTATTCTGAACGAAAGCCTTCGTGTTCTGAACGAAAGCCTTCGTGTTCTGAACGAAAGCCTTCGTGTTCTGAACGAAAGCCTTCGTGTTCTGAACGAAAGCCTTCGTGTTCTGAATGAAAGTCTTCCTGTTCTGAACAAAAGCACTTGTGTGTACACTGTAACTTTTTTAAGGGGAGCCAGCGCAGTTTTCTCCCAAAGGGAGAGGCTAGCGCCTTTCCTTCGGAACGCTACGCGAACGCGGAGCGAAGGGGTCTGCCCAAATAGAGCGACTGGCGTGAGTTAGGGGAGATATAATATCGCTTAAGTGCAGTACAGTTTTGACCTCTCTCCAAACCTCTCTCCTTTTAGGAGAGAGGCTTTGAATCTTACTCCCTTTCCCTACTAGGGAAGGGGTTGGGGGTTAAGTCTGTACCGCACTAAACTAATAACCGCTATACCTGAAGCTCAACATCAGCAGTTGCTACAATGTTCATCGGCAAGACGGTATAGGATCTCGCCAGCCTTTGGTACAAGCAAGATACCTTCATCCTCACGGTTAGCCCATTCTGTGGGTTTAATGGTAGCCGGATCACGATAGTTCAAGTTATGAGCAGCACAGCGTTCAGCAGAAATACCAGTCGCTAGAGTGACGCGAATCCGTGCTTGTTCTCCTTCTATAGGATCAAATGTACCCATACCTTTTAAGTGAGTACTATGGGCCAGCACTCCACCGGGATAGGCTTGAAATTTATCCCACTGTTTGAGGAAGTAATCCCGCACATGATAACCAATTTGAGACAGGATTTTGCCGTGTGTATAGCTAAACTCGGTAATGTGAGGCGCATATATAATTAATTCGCCTCCGTTAGCCACAACTGGCTCTAGCTTGTACATTCCTTTAGCTGCTGTCCAAATGTCGTCATACATTTGGGGCATTACTGAAAGCACTTGTTTAAAAGGCTGATCTACATATTTAATATGTAATTTGGCTGATAATTTAGCAGCAGCTTCCCAGGCTGACTCTGGCTTATCTATATAAAGTCCAGCTAGCTGATTTGTTTTGGGTGCAACCACCATTGCCAAGCAAAGCTTTGGAGTAGAAATCAGGTTAGCGGCTCGGTTAATCAAGCGCCGAACTGGTGTTATTCCCGATGTACCAATAATTTCGTAACAGGTGATTAAAGCACCTAACCAGTGCGATATATCAATTACTTCTTGACCACCAATGCCAGGAAAAAAGTATTTATTTCCACCAGAGAAACCGACAACTTCGTGGGGAAAGACCGGGCCGCAAATCATTATCAAATCATATTCTGTTACAAGCTTGTTAACACGGACTTCAACTGCTTGATGTAGCATTCCCCGGCTAATCTCTGCTATTTCATCCGCCGAAATTACTCCACAAGAAATAAAAGTATCTGGCTCATGCCAAAGGTGGTTAAAGATGCGAACTTTTTTAAAGGTTGTCTCTCGCTCCTTTGGTGTCACCCCTACTAGGTGATTGATTTGTTCCTGGCTCATGGGATTATGTGTACCCAGAGCGATCAAAAAATCTAGAGCCGCTACCCTCTTACTCAACTCTTGATGAAGCAATCGAAACATTTGAGGGATGGGAGCAGTGCGAGTGCCATCTGGAATTAATACTAAAATACGCTGTCCATCCAACTTTGGGTCTGCCAAAGCTTGATGAACTAGTTCAAAAACCTGCTGATCTGAAAGTGTTCCGTTAGTTACAGCCAGTGAATACATACTAAACTCCACTGTAGATACTAAACCCACCGTCTACTGGCACAACTACGCCGTTGACGAAACTAGAGCCAGAACTGCATAACCAGATTAAGGTGCTGAGTAATTCATCCGGTTTGCCAAAACGTCCGGCGGGGGTATGGTCGATAATTTTTTGCCCACGCACCGTCAAACTGCCATCTGCATTGAGGAGTAAATCTCGATTTTGTTCTCCAATAAAGAAACCTGGTGCGATCGCATTTACTCGCAGCCCATCTCCATATTTTTGGGCAAGTTCTACCGCTAACCAACGTGTAAAGTTATCTATCCCGGCTTTAGCGGCTGAGTAGCCAACCACGCGGCTGATCACCCGAATTGCAGACATAGAAGAAATATTGACAATACAACCGTAGGGCTGATTTCTTTCTACCATTGCTTGACCAAAGACTTGGCTGGGTAGTAGAGTACCAAGTAAGTTGAGGCTAACTACTTCCTCAAAAGCTGAGTGTGGCATATCAAAAATAGTGGCATCAGGGGGAATTGTGGCAGCAGGAATATTACCGCCAGCCATGTTTACCAAGATGTCTATCTGATTCCAACGCTGTATAATAGCTTTTCTAGCAATTTCTAGTTGGGAGCGATCGCTAACATCTGCCAGTACAGCCATTCCTTCTCCACCGTTAGCAGTAATCTCAGTTACTACCGCATCCACTCGTACTTCATTGCGACCCAGAACGACTACTCGCGCTCCAGCAAGGGCTAAACCCCGTGCCATAGCCCCACCAAGCACACCAGAACCGCCTGTGATGACTGCTACCTGTTCTTTTAAGTTAAAAAGTTTATCTAAAATATAGTTTGACATCTTATTTAAATTTGTAATTCGTAATTCGTAATTAAAAGAATCAATATTTAATCTGGGTTTTCAGGTATGTAAAAACTATCCAAAATTATTTTCTCCATCAACTCTTATTTCTATATCTTTTACATCTGGAGTGGTTAAATAACTTATAACTCAATATGGTTCAGTTAAGGAAAATTTTCGGTTGGGTTAGAGGTTGTTTGAAAAGTGTTTCGCTGTGACTTTAGGGACTTTTATATCCCCCATAACCCCCCTTAAAAAGGCTACGGTGTACACACAAGTCGTCCTCTACCCACATTTTTGTCAGAGTGAAACTGTCACGCTGACCGATATCCCGCCCAGAACTGAAGTTCAGGGCTGATAGCTCAAGTCCACTCAAGTGGACTAAATAATCGATTCAGTCCACTTGAGTGGACTTTAGCTATGAGACTCGGAATTCATTCCGAGGCGGGATAGAAACGCAGTGCGAGATTTATTA
>JBBSOX010000109.1:0-22992 GCA_038259325.1 Chroococcales cyanobacterium
AGAAGCATTGCAACTAGCTGGATTTTCCCATTTTCTGGCAGAAAACGGTTTTGCTGAACAGGCTCTATCGTTGATCACTGAACGACGGCTTACTTCAAAGCCAAGTACCACAGGGAAAGATGTCAAATGGGTTCTATAGAGCCGGAAAGTGAATATGGCTTGCTTCATCTACCAATCCTACGTGAAAAATATCTGTTGCCTATTGCCTATTAGTCAAAATTAAACCATTTACAAGTAATTAAGACAATGATTAAAATTCTTTTTCATAGCTTTTTTTTCCTATTTTTAGCAATTCCAGCAGTCTGGGCAGTACCTCCAGAAGATGATTCTAATGCAGCAGATGCTAATGTCAGTTTGCAGGGACAAGTCACCTCAGTTTCCCAGTTTTCTGATGTACAACCAACCGATTGGGCATTTGGGGCATTGCAATCGCTAGTCGAACGCTACGGCTCTATTGCCGGTTATCCCAATTCCACCTTTCGCGGTAATCGTGCCTTAACCCGTTATGAGTTTGCCGCAGGTTTAAATGCTTGTTTGGATCGGATTAATGAGTTAATTGCTACAGCTACTAGCGATTTAGTTAATAAGCAGGACTTGGCAGTAATGCAAAAGTTGCAGTCAGACTTTGCAGCAGAACTGGCAACTCTGCGCGGGCGGGTGGATACCCTAGAGGCACGTACAGCAACACTGGAGGCACAACAGTTTTCCACTACTACTAGGTTGAATGCTCAAATTATTACCGCCATTAGTGATACCTTTGGTAATAGAGTAGGTGGTGAAGATGATGACTCCCGTATCTACTTTGCAAACCGGGGTCGTCTCAACTTTGAGAGTAGCTTCACCGGGAAAGATTTGTTGCGAGTCCGGCTGGAGTTTGGCAACTTTGCAAATTCTGATGGTACAAGCCAAATTGCCGCAGCCACAGGCACAGGCATGACACGCCTGAACTTCGACAACGACAGCAACAATACACTGATAATTCCCCACGTCCGTTACTACTTCCCAGTCAGTGAGTCTCTTAACTTCGTTGTTGGGCCCACAGGCATTGGTTACACCGATATTTCAACCACCGTCACTCCTGCTACAATCGCTGACGACGGTAATGGAGTTCCCTCACTTTTTGGGTCATATAGTCCCTTGTTCCGGCGAGGTGGCGGGGGTGCAGCCGCTAACTGGAACATTACCAAAGACTTGACTCTCACCTTGGGCTATTTAGCAAGCAGTCCCAATGTGCCATCCGCGAGCAACGGCTTGTTTGATGGCGGCTATAACGCCCTAGCGCACTTAGCCTATTATGGTGAGCAAGGAGCTATTGGTATTGCCTACTCTCATGGCTATAGCCCCGGTGGAGTAGTTGACCTTGCAGCTGGGACGGGTAGCACCCTGTCAAACGCTCCCTTTGGCAACAATATTGCTACTTCCAACGATATTGTCGGCGCACAGGGATTCTATCGCTTCTCCCCGAATTTCCAAATCCACGGTTGGGGTGGATATATTTGGGCAAATGCCAAAAGTTCTGGTTTGAGTAATATTTCCAATGGCAGGGGTGGAACAGATTCTCTATTTGTAAACAATGGTGACAGTGCCAATGTTTGGTTTGGGGCGATTGGGATGTCGTTTCCTGATGTGGGGGGTAGGGGTAACTTGCCGGGAATTCTCTTTGGTATACCACCGCGTGTCTCTAGCAGTGATGTCCGTCAAGAACCAGACACCGCCTATCATATCGAAGCATTCTATCGCTACCGCCTGAATGATAATATCTCAGTAACTCCTGGTTTTTGGGTGATTTTCAACCCGGAAAACGACAGCAGAAATGATACGCAGTATGTGGGTGTGCTTCGTACAACCTTTGACTTTTAACTGAAAACGGATCAGGAGGGAGTGGGGAGCAGGGGGAGATGAGGGGGACAAGGGGAATAACATCATCACTCAACACTCCCAATGCCCCATCCCCAATAGCTCTAAAAAATCTGATTGGGCAAGAAAATGGTGAACGCACTAAAGAATGCTGGTTGAGGTGGTAGTTTTTCTTTTTCCCACTCAAGCAAATTTCTGACTCATACTCTTGACAAAATCCCTAAGAGATCGAATGAATCAGCCCTGGGGCTAGGGGGGATCGAATTATATGCAGCTTCATAAAATTATTGTTTGAACAACGCCCACGCCAAAAACCTCTCGGTATAATATAACGCTAATTGATTGCTCACCCCATTAAAAACGGCATCAAAAGCGTGTTCTGCCCAAGGAATTTCTAGAAAAACCGCAGTATTACCAGAGTCATGTAAACGTTCATACATTTGTCTGCCAAATCGGGCTTCCACCAAATGGTCACGACTGCCGTAAATTAATAAAGTTGGTGGTAAAGGGTGCGTCAGATAATTTATCGGTGAAGCAATTTTATACTGATTAGGCAATTCTTCTAATGAACCACCGAGAAATGCTTTTAAAACAGCGCGGGTATTAATAGGATCGGGATTTGGTGGTGTTTTGTATCCCTCCGTTAAATTAACAGGGCCGTAATAGTTCACTACACCACGAATGGGTGGTGCATCTGGTTGATAAGCAGCTAACATTGCTAGATGCGCTCCCGCAGAACGCCCTAAAAGTACCATCCGTTCTGGATCAGCTTCGTATTCTGCTGCATGTTTGCGAATAAAATTTAGGGCTGTACGCACATCATCTAACTGGGCTGGAAACTGGTATTTAGGTGCGTGCCGATAGGCGATCGCAAATACTGTATATCCCTGATGAGCGATATACTGATTAAACTCAGAATTGGCATGAGGATTGCCATATTGCCAAGCTCCACCATAAATTACTACCACTGCTGGATATTTACCTACCTCTGAGGGTTGATAAACTTCCATTTTTAAAGGCACTCCCGCAGGAGAAGCAAAGACAATATCTTTTTGATGACGGGTTTTCGCTAGTCCAATACCCCCAAAAAAATTAACTAAATCAAAAGGATGCGTTTGCATCTTTGCCCTTACTTGGGCTGGAATTTGCTGTAGATAATTTGCTCCCAATCCTTGCTTCATCGCTTTATCCATCTGCATTTCAGTGAGTGGGATATTCACTAGCACCCATGCACAAATTAGCAATCCTATAAAGCTGAAAAGACAAGCTGAACGTTGTAATTTACGGCGACGGATGTAGAAAAAAGCAAGTAATAAAGAGAGTAAATTGAATAACAATAACCAAGGGCTAACTTCTGGCGCTCCCACTGCTAGGGTGAGCAAAAACATATTTGGAGCCGGAAGAATAATCCAAGAACTGAGAAATAGACTTGCAAAACTTAGTAAAAATACAAGCCACGATAAAACTATTTTGGGTTTGGATAACATAAATAAAATAGCGGTAAATAACGACTCCAAAGAAGTATAATTTATCCGCCAATGCTACGGTTTCCAATAGTGAGGTACAAATAATCGTAGGGGCACAACATGTTCATACGTGTCAACTTAACGTAAAAGCCATGTCCCGCAAGGAACTAAAGTTCCTTGCTAATAGCGAAAGTCATCTAAAGATGACTAAATAATCCGAAAAATCCTTAGTCTACTTTAGTAGACTTTAGCTATTAGCCAGAGAATTTATTCTCTGGCGGGTGAGGAGGGCAACACTGAAGGGATTTCTAGCTTAAGTTGACAGCAATGAATATGTTGTGGCCCTACCCATGTACTTCATTTAGGGACTTCCAACTAAAAAAATATCCTATCGCTTTGGCGAGCAGGGGAAGCAGGGGAGGAAGAATCTAACGATCATCTTCGCTACCAAAATTGGATAATTTAATTTCTGGAAATCCCTTACCTGAAATATGCTGTATATCTAGACCGCGCAAATTTCAAAAATCTATCACTAAAGGCAATCTCTAGCACTCATATTTGATTTTTGAAAAAAGAAAGACTGATTAACGAAGACATCCACTGTAGTTATTGTTTGTAACAATGGGCGCTATAAACTACCCTACAACCACTGGCTTATTCGCAACAGGGCATAAATCGGCAAGCTCACAAGCAATGCAGGCGGGAGAGCGGGCTTTACAAATGGCACGACCGTGATAAATCAGGCTAATTGACCAATTTTCCCACTCAGGCTGCGGCAATAAACCCATTAAATCTTGCTCAATCCGAACGGGGTCTGTATGCTTAGTTAAACCCAAACGTTCGCACAGGCGCTTGACGTGAGTATCTACAGTTACCCCAGCATTAATGCCATAGGCATGAGCCAGAACTACATTTGCTGTCTTCCGTGCCACACCTGGAAGCTTTAACAACTCTTCCATTTGGTTGGGGACAACAGAGTTAAACTCAGTGACAATCATCCGACAGGCGGCTTGAATGTTCTTGGCTTTATTGCGATAAAACCCTGTTGAACGCACCAAGGTTTCTAATTCTACCAAGTCAGCGATCGCTAAACTAGCAGCATCAGGAAACCGATCAAATAAAGCTGGTGTCACCTTATTCACCCGCTCATCAGTACACTGAGCAGAGAGAATAGTTGCCACCAACAATTGTACTGGCGTTGAGTAGTTCAAAGAGCAAGTAGCATCTGGATAAAGACGCTTCAGACGAGCTAAAATTTCTCTCGCCCGTTGTTTTAAAGGTAAAAGTTTCTTTTCCCTACTCCCCACTCCCTATTCCCCACTCTTTATTTTCATTGAAACAATTTTTGTACCCACCCCAATTGGCTAGTTAATTGAGTAGTTTCTTTAACTATCAGAAAAATTCCTAACCCTAAGAGTAACACCAAACCGGTTTGCATTACACCTTCTTGAATCTTGGCTGGTACAGGCTTACCGCGTAAACCTTCAATCAGTAGAAAAGCTAGTTGTCCGCCATCCAAAGCTGGCAAAGGCAAACTATTGATAATAGCCAAGTTAATGCTGATAGCTGCGGCAAAAGACAACAAATTTACGCTATTGTCATCAGCTAATTTTGCACCGATTTTGACAATATTAATTGGCCCAGAAACTTGTCCAGCAGTTTGCTGAAAGTTGGTAATCAACTGGCCAAAACCGCTGAGTATATTAACAAATAATTGTTGAAATCTATTAGCAGCAAGACCAAAAATTTCAAAAGGACTATTAGGACGGCGATAAACTGCTGTAGCATTTGGACTAAGTGCCACACCAATTACACCTTTGCCGTCGGCTCCTAGTTTTGGTGTTAATTTCAGGGCTTGTTGTTGGTCTTGACGTTGAATTTTCAGTTCAATTTGCTGATTGGGATGAGTTTGAATTTCTTTTGTCAGCAAAGGAGTTGACTTGTCAGAAGCCGGGAGTTCTTGACCGTTAACAGCCAGAATAATATCTCCTTCTCGAATTCCTGCTTGATAGGCAACAGATTCTTGATTAACAGGCTGTACAACGACACCGGCTTGATAGTTTAATTCCTTGGGAATGCCGACGATACCCAATTGCAAAACCAACACCAAATAGGCAAATATTAAATTTGCGATCACTCCAGCACTGATAACGATCGCCCGGTCTAAAACTGGGCGGTTACGCAGCAGATTTGGGTCATTGGGTGGAACATCGCTATCGGGGTCATCATCGGGAAAGCCCACAAAGCCGCCTAAGGGAAAGGCGCGGACAGCATATTCGGTTTGCTTTCCTTGATACTTAAGAAGAACTGGGCCAAAACCCAAAGAAAAGCGGTTAACGAGAATGCCTTGAGAACGGGCTGCAACAAAATGTCCCAACTCGTGTACCAAGATTAAAACAGCCAAAACTGCGATCGCTGCTAAAACTGACATAGAGCAAATTAGTGAAAATATTAAGCTATAGTTATCTTCATTCTAATTGGGTGTTGGGCATTGGGCATGGGGCATGGGGCATACATAGGGCATTGGGCATTGGTAAAAGACAAATGACAAATGACTAACTACAATACTTCACGCCCCAAGTAAGGTTGCAGCACTTCTGGTATCCTTACTGTTCCATCAGGTTGTTGATAATTTTCCAAAATTGCTGCCATAGTTCGTCCCACAGCCAAACCCGAACCATTGAGGGTATGTACGAACTGAGTGCCTTTCTTCCCCGCCTCTTTGAAACGAATATCAGCCCGTCGCGCCTGGAAATCTATAGTATTGGAACAGCTAGAAATTTCGCGGTATTTGCCAGAAGAAGGCAACCAAACCTCTAAATCATAAGTTTTGGTAGAAGCAAATCCTAAATCTCCAGTACTTAAATTTACTACTCGGTAAGGCAACTTCAACGCCTGTAAAATTGCTTCTGCATTCCCCACCAATTTCTCCAGTTCATCAAAAGAAGTACTGGGTTCGACAAATTTCACCATTTCCACCTTGTTGAACTGATGGAGGCGAATTAATCCCCGCATATCGCGCCCATAGCTACCAGCTTCCCGGCGAAAACAGGGAGTAAAAGCACAGTGGTAGATAGGCAAATCTTCAGCAGCGAGAATTTCACCCCGATAAAGATTTGTAACTGGAACTTCCGCCGTCGGAATCAGCCACAAGTCGTCATCAGCACATTTAAAGCTTTCTTCAGCAAACTTGGGTAACTGACCGGTCGCCGTTAAAGACTCGGTATTCACTAACAGCGGCGGACTAACTTCCACATACCCAGCTTGAGTATGAAGAGACAGCATAAATTGAATTAATGCCCTCTCTAATGCTGCACCAGCGCCTACCAATGTCACAAAGCGACTTTGGGCAACTTTCACAGCTCGCTCAACATTGAGAATACCTAGCTTTTCGCCAATTTCCCAGTGAGGGAGAATATTCGGATTTTGAGGAATATACTCATCACCCCAACGGCGCACTTCTACGTTATCTTCCTCATTCTTACCAAGGGGTGTAGAGTCGCTTGGTAAGTTGGGAAGTGCTAACACAAGTTGGGCTATTTCAGCTTTCAGGTTCTTTTCCTGGGGTTCTAGTTCGCTCAATGTAGCTTTGACAGAGTTACCTTCATCCCGCAAAGCTTGAATTTCTGGATCTTGAGGATTGATCCCAGATTTAATCTTCTGTCCGACAATTTTACCGATTTCGTTGCTCCGAGCTTGGAGTTGACTGCGCGTCCCCTCTAGTTCCCGTTGTTGCCGATCTAATTGTAAAATCGGCTCTATGTCGTATTTACCACTCCGACTATTCAATCGTTCTTGAACTAATTGCGGATTTTCCCGTATTTGCTTAATATCCAGCACAGATTTTTCTCAGTTTTTAGCCTAAAATCTTCCTGTCAATACAGTTAACACATCAGCATTTAGCATATATTAATTTTGCTTTGCTGTAACTGAAAAATAAAGTTTATTAGAAAAATCAGTCTCAATCTCTGAATCAAGATTTTACCCCAGCATCACTGCCAGGGCTAAGAAACCATATAATAATGCTTCGGAAAAATATGATGAATTTCTTTTGACTCCTGAGAACTCAGCACTTATATTAGGGTCGGTTAATCCGATTGAGTAGCCATAGTGATGCAATCAACCCTGCAAAATGCGCTGAAACAGTGTTGGTGTTTGCCTGCACCACAAGCATATCTAGACCGCTAATAATTCGGGTAGGGTCAAAAAATTGGGTAGTTATAGCTTGGGGAGATATGGATCTTGCTACCAGTGTACCTACGATCGCTTGCGCTCCCAAAAGAGTTACCAAGGTTCCCCCTAAATTCACCCACAGCCCTAAGCGTAATACTTGCACAGTCTCGCTTTTGCGAGGGCGGTTGCTGGGATTGGAGGATTCTAATTGCTTGCCAATTCTAGTGTAACGGTAAGCTAAATAAATGCCTCCGCCTAAAATAACCAGTCCACAAATTGCTAAAAATACGCCAAAGCCAGTCCCAGGATTATTACTAGGACTGCCAGTTCTTTGATTAAAGATGGCGAACAGCAACACAATTATGCTAGAAACAACGCCTAGTACTAGTTGAATCCAGAAGCTAATCCAACCTGTAAGGCGAAAAGTTTGGGCAATTGCCCGGAGAGTTGAGGAAGATGATGGAGCATCGGGAGTCTGTGACATATTTCACTAATGTGCTGGGCGCTTGATTAAAGGATTGAAAATTCAGGTCTTCTTTCCCTCACCTTTGGGTCTTCTTTGATCAATTTACTATTACATCTACCAAATGGGACAAATCAGTAATACTTACTGCTTAAATATGTCCACAGACATAGGAGCTTTAACCCAGAAATATGCATTAGCTTAAGCTTTTAGAATCTGCGTTGGCAAAATCATTGTAAAACAAAGTGTTTATTAAGTTTTACAGACAAAATTGCATTTTACCTGTAAAATTTCTTCGATGCCATTTTATTGCTTAAGCAGTTCTAACTAGCTCGGCATCACTTAACACCAAGACAGTGACTTTGCCACTCTCTGTTAGCTCCTCACCACACAGTATCGAGCTTGAGTAGGGGTACACTATTTTGTACTCCTAAAACTTGCAAACTCGTCCCACAACTTCAAAGGCGTGGGTGATCATTTAGTGTTTACGCTTTGGAATTCTAGCCTAAGTAGCTTTATATATACTATTCACTGAGTAGTAGCACTGTATACTGACTACAAGGATTGTAGACCCTACCCTAAGGCATTTTTTTAGCCATTCACTAACCATGAAACTTGAGGATATATATCAATTCTTTGAAAATCCTCCGCCAACTTACCTTTGTCAGGAAGTAGCAGTTTGTTACATACTGTCTGTTTTATTACAAGGTGAATCCTACGGAACCGAGTTGATTGAGCAATTAGAAACTGAATATCCAACCTATAGGCTTTCGGATACCGTACTTTATAGTGCAATCAAATTTCTGGAAGATCAAAAGGCAATCACTGGATATTGGAAAAAACTGGAAGGACGAGGACGCCCCAGGCGGATGTACCAAGTTTCTCCAGAATGGCAAGTTCAAGCGCAAGATTTAGCTTTTCAATGGGTTGACTATATTAACAGGAGGACAAAGTAACGAATAATTGATAATGAATAAGTCTCCTCCAGCCAAACAGTAACAATTAGTTATGGATAGTGCTATTCTGCCATCTACGTTCCTGCTAACCTTGTTGTTATCGGTTGGGCTGTTTTTCTTTATTCGTGCCTCGACTAAAGACCGCATAGAAACAGCGCAACTGGTATCTGAGCAAGACGAAGCTGCTTTAATGTCTCAACTAAAAGAGTATTTTCGTTTACGCTCTTATCAAGTGGCAGAGGTAAACCGAGAACAAAACAAAGTGACTTTTGAAGGTTTTGTTCGCCCCAGTTGGTTCTTAGCTATATTTTTAACTCTGCTGGCAGCGACTGGTATTATTTGTCTATCACTAGTCGTATACCTGCTTTTTCCTAACCTGAGTACCTTTATTCTCGCTATGGTACTGTTGTCGCCTTTGAGTGGTCTATTTTATTGGAAGAAATCTGGAAGACTTGAGAAGGTGTCGCTCAAAGTAGAAACAACTCAGAGCGAAAAAACCCCCTCAAGTAAGATCACTGTAGTTGCCCACCGAGATGAAATCAGCGAGTTACAGAGAACTTTACAGATCAAGGCTGGTGAATAATTGTTGGTTTTTATGACCATCTCTTAACTATGATATGCAGACTTCTGAACTGACCTACTCTTTAGGTAATGGAAAGTAGGAAGGAGGAAATTAAAACTTCTGCTTTGTCAGTTTTCCCCACGATTTTCGTCGTGGGGAAAAATTTAAATTCATTAACTTAAATCGTTGACAGAGCTTGGTTGACAATTTACGGCATAAGAGCGCAACTTCACTAGCGCTTTTGGTCGCGCTTGGCTCTATACCTACTCCTTTCTGCATAGTCAAAATAGAATCAATCCATGCAACATAGCGTGGTTTGAGACAAGTTAACTTTCCAACTACCTGGGCTAGCCTTACTAGCAAATCAGCTCCAAACTAAAAAAAAATTAAATTCTGCATAAACTTAGCAATTTTGCTCGTTAATGATAGTCAGGAGCCACATTCAATGCGTAAGATGACCGTTTATGGTTCACCGACTAGCTAAAGCAAGAGGTTCTTGACCAGGCGAAGGTTCTAATACCCTCAAGCTAGGAAACAAGAAATGGTTTTCCTCTACGTATTGAGCACCAAACAGTCCCTTTTCTGCCCAGAAATAACGATCTGTGGTGTGTTCGTTTCGCTTTACGAGTAGCAATGCAGGTGGCAAAATACCTTCAGCTTGAATGAATCTTCTCGCTGCTGTCACAGGTTTTTCTTCGCCACTTTCGATGCTATATTGAGGCACATGTTCCAAAATTCGCCGTCCTTCTTGACGACGACGACTTTTCCTTTTGCGTCTCCTTGCCAATCTATTGTCCTCCTCTTTCAAGCTATAGATTGTAGTGATAGCTACAAAATCCGTCGCCATTATATAAGTTCTAGTTCAAAATATCAATAGGTTTCAACATTTTAATGTAAAAAAATTAATATCTTTGAAGATAGAGAAAATAATATCACCTAAGGATATAATCCCTTGGTAAAAACCTTTCATATCATATAGAAGATTTTAGTTAAGCTTTATTAAATGAGTGAGGTAAAAACTAAGTATCCTTTCTTAATCATGCCTCAAAATCTGTAATCTTGAGCAAAAGCTAAAAAATGTTAATGTCTGCCAGTTCAGATTTTCTTGCTCTGTGTCGAGAGCAAATAGCACTTCTAACCCAAGGGCTGGGAGCAAATTTAAGTATTGTGTACCTGACACAAGAATTGGTAGAGACTCCTTCAGGTGAGGCCAAACTGATTCCTGTAGTGATTTACCCGGAAACAGCATTATTACCGCCAGGGGAGGAGACTGCTGAGGCGACAGCATACAAGCAACTTCAAGTTGGAAATGTGTTTATATTACCCAATCAACAGAGAAGGTTATTGACAGCAGGATCAGAATCTCCAACCTCGTCACAAGAGCCTGAGATACCAGGTGCGTCTCAACCCCATCTAAAAGAGGAATACCTATTTAGTGGTAATCAAATCGTTTTACCTCTGGTTTATGAGGGTGTGATGATGGGGTTACTGGTAACAGGTAGAAAAGACCGGGCATGGAATGAACACGAAGAAAGTCAGATTCAACGAATAGCCCAAACATTAGCGATCGCTTGTATTTTAGATCAGCGGCGAGCATGGTTTGAGCAGCAGTTGCATGAACAACAAATTCTCCAAGAAAAACAGCGCGATTTATTGGATAACCTATTGCATCAGTTCCGTAACCCATTAACGGCATTGCGGACTTTTGGTAAACTGCTATTAAAAAGGTTGCGACCAGGAGATGCCAACCGGGATGCGGCAACTAGTATTGTGCGGGAAAGCGATCGCCTCCAAGAATTGCTGCAACAATTTGATCAAGTAATTGATTTGACAGAGGCAGATTTAGCACCACTACATCTGCCCGAAGAAGTATTTGTAGAAGCAACTATCCAAAAAGACGCTAAACCGCCCCTATTATTGCCGGGAACGGGAGATAAAGCAGTTGATTGCTCTTTAGCAGATATATTAGAACCATTATTAATATCAGCCAAAGCGATCGCCCAAGAGCGAAAGCTAAAACTAATAACTGAAATTCAACAGAATTCGCCTCTAGTCCGTGCCAACGTGAAAGCATTACGAGAGGTCTTAACTAACATCATCGATAATGCTTTGAAATACACTCCCACTGGAGGCAAAATTTTAATTCAGGCGGGGCAAGAAAAGGCTAATTTTCAAGGAATTGTGATCAGCGACAACGGGCCTGGCATTCCACCCCAGGATTTAGAGCATCTTGGAGAACGGCATTATCGAGGTGTACAAGCGCAAACAGAAATCCCCGGCACAGGTTTGGGGTTAGCGATCGCAAAACAATTAATAGAGCAAATGCAGGGCGAAATCGAGGTTTTCAGCCCTGCAATCAACTCTAAGTACACATCATCCGATGCGCCGGGAACTACGTTTATTATTTGGTTACCGGAAGTTTAGGATTTGTCCTTTGTTATTTGTCCTGTGTAAAGACCAATGACCATTGACCAATGACTATCTTACTGAAACCAACAGATTTTGATTGATTGTCATTTGTAAATCGGTATCTGGGTCAATGGCGATTAAGTCAACGCTATTTCTGCCGAAGAACAGACCAACCAACGCACCGATACCAGCGCCACCCAAGACTTCTTCTGTGGCAATGGCGCGATCGCCTGTGACGGCAGATACCGCAGCTGCTGCCCCTGCGCCCAATGCAGTATTCTTGATAATCGACCCAGTACTAGTACCCTTGTTGACTCTTTCAGTTTTGGTAATCACTTCAGAGCTAGCGTTAAGCTGATACTCCTGACCACTGGTCAAAACTAGTTTCTCGGCAACGAATTGAGAACCACCTGTAGCAGGTTTTAGTTGACCAATAACCTGGCTACCAGCAGGAATCACTACAGAACCTTCTTGCGTAACCACACTTTGAGATACCGTCAATGTCAAAGGCGCTGTTTCATCCTTTGTAACCAGAATTTTTTCTGCCTTGTCATACTTCACAGGGATAGCAGTTCCTTGGGGAATTGTTACTGATACAGGTATTGGGGTAGTAGACCCGACAGCCACGACATAGGGCGAGTTAATTGCTGAGGCTTGGTTAGAACTGACCAATGCTTGGTAGATAAAAGCTGCTACCTGGGCGCGAGTGGCGGTTGCAGTTGGATTTAGGAAGTTCACATTAGGATAGTTGACCACAATTTGCTTTTCAGTTGCAGCTGCGATCGGGCTACGGGCATAGCTAGCAATGTTAGAAGCATCGTTAAAGTATTGCAGAGTGCTTTCGGTATTGCCGCTAGGACTATATTCCAGACCGTTAGCGAGGGAAACTAAAACCTGTTGGCGGGGAATAGCTTGGTTAGGTTCAAAACGATTTCCAGGATAACCAGATAAGAAACCAATGGTATAGGCTTGCTGGATAGCACTGGATGCCCAATAGTTGCTTGGCACATCAGTAAAATTGATTGCCTGCCGTTGCTGTGCTTTTTGGAAAGCTTTATTGACCATAGCTGCAAATTGAGCGCGTGTCACAGGTTCTTCAGGGCGGAAAGTACCATCAGGAAATCCGGCAATTACACCTCGCCCTGATAATTGTTGAATAAATTGTGCTGCCCAATAGTTAGATGAAACATCAGAAAAAGTAGTTTGAGCAAAAGATGGTGAAGCTGTAATGAAAGGCGCTACAGTACCGACTGTGACGCTTAAAGCCATAAGTGCAGCTGTTCCAGATTGCAAACGATTTAAACTAAACATTAATTTTTAACTCCAGTAAAATTATTTTTTTGTTGTTAATTAATTAGACCTTTGCTGAAATACTAAGTTCCCAATTATTTCTGCTTTCTGTAAAAACCATTACTTTCGATATACAGTCAAATTAGATAAATAAAAATCAGAAAAACCCTGCCAACAGAGCTAGTAATAGGTAATAGTGTAATCAACCTATTACCAATGAAGGCTATTAAATAAGTATTTTCAAAAATATGAATACTGTATGAGACGATGCAGAGATAGAATAGTTGCTGGAAAATAGATTTTTTAGGTTTAAAAATGAAAGCGATCGCCTACTATCGTTGAAGTGGCGATCGCCTATCAGAGATGATTAAAGTCACAACAGACAGTTAATTGCTAGGGTCTGACACGATATAGGGCGAGTTAATTGCTGGGGCTTGGTTAGAACTAACCAATGCTTGGTAGATAAAAGCTGCTACCTGCGCGCGAGTAGCAGTTGCGGTTGGATTTAGGGACTTCACACTAGGATAGTTCACTACAATTTGCTTCTTAGTTGCTGCTGCGATCGGGTTACGGGCATAGATAGCAATCTTAGAGGCATCGTTGAAATACTTCAGAGTGCTTTCGGTATTGCCGCTGGCAGTATATCCCAGACCGTTAGCGAGAGAAACTAAAACTTGCTGACGGGCAATAGCTTGGTTAGGCTGAAAGCGATTACCAGGATATCCTGATAAGAAACCAATGCTATAGGCTTGCCCAATAGCGCTGGATGCCCAATAGTTGCTTGGCACATCAGAAAATTTGATCACCTGCCGTTGCTGTGCTTTTTGGAAAGCTTTGTTAACCATAGCGGCAAATTGAGCGCGTGTCACAGGTTCTTCAGGACGGAAGCTACCATCAGGAAATCCGGCAATTACACCTCGTTTAGACAATTGTTGAATAAATTGTGCCGCCCAATAGTTAGATGAAACATCAGAAAAAGCAGTAGTTTGAGCCGAAGGTGAAGCAGGAGTTTGAGCTAAAGATGTCGGGGAGCATCCCGCTTGGATGGGTTTGCTTTGCAAAGTATAAGTCATAGGCTCACAAACTAAACTTGCCGACTTAGACTGTACATTATTCCGCGTTGGCGGATTTTGTTTATCTAGCTTTGATTTCCAATTGCTAGATATTTTTTTAATAGTGGGATGCTTACTTAAAAACTCTGAGTCTGCAACAACATCGTTAGGACCTTTAACACTTATCTTAGAAGCATTAATGTAGATATTATAGTCATAAACAACGTTTTTAGTTTTATAGTTACTGTTAATATTCTTGCCAGGAAAACCATAGAGAATGTTTCTTAAAATTCTGACATCAGATGAGTTATTAGCAAATATTTGTCCATCTTTAATTTCTGGACTCTGATTATTTAAAACAGCAGTGTTATTTACAATATCAACATGATCACTTAAAAATGCATGAATACCTGAACCACCATTATTAAATGTAAGATTGTTTTGAACTAAAGTACGTCCTTTATATGCACCCAATTTTGAATTATTACGATTATTTCTTGTAGTATCGATAATAATGCCATTACCGTCTGTGATCTTTCCGACTGCAATCCAAGGGATGTACATGCGATTGTTGTAAGTCTTATTGTTGGTTACAAACATTTTGTATCCCCGCTTGTTGTCATAATTCCAATTGCTCAACATTGAAATGCCACTGCAACCATAAACGCTGTACCAAGCATTATCAAACACCACGTTATTATCTATTGTCACATAGTCCGATTCCATCGCCGCAATGCCTACTCCTCCACACTTATGTACCTTGTTATTGACAATACGTATATGGTGAGTATGACCATTTTTCCGTCCATCCACGGTGATGCAGTTTCCACTCGTCAGCGGGTTTGATTTGTTATATTTCTGACTCATCGCATAATCAAGAGTTACATTGGCATTGTTTCCTATCACCTCAAGCCCGTTGATCTCGATATATGAAGCTCCATGTGAAATTAGCACACCATTCCATGTATTGTGCTGAATTTTTGGAGAATGTCCAGGGTATGCTTTATACCTAATCCATGCATTTACAGTACCAGAACGTTTAATACTTAATACACTCACAGCTTTGTTTATGTTTTTGTATACTCCGTTCATAATCAATACTGTATCGCCAGGGTTAGTCAGGTCTGCTGCTTTTTGAATTGTCCTAAAGGCGGATGAAGTAGAGAGTCCACTATTTTTGTCATTTCCATTACCACTAACATAGTATGTTTTCGGTGTTGACTTCTGGCTAATTAGCTCGCGCCTAGATCGGCTCATTTCATTGTTAGTGGATACCTGATGGACGTTTTCAACTAAAGATACTTTTATGCTGTCTCCTTGAACTAAAAGACTTAATACTAGGGGAATTGCAAGATATGTACCTATACCGAAACCTTGAATTACCACAAGCAAAAGCTCCTTTATTGCCACTCACTATTTAACAAAAATATCAGCATATTACGTAATTTTGAATACTCTTTTGGATAGAGAAGAAAATAGAGCCGATTTTACTAGAGAGCCACATAGCACAATTAAATAAGTATTCCAATAAATATTGATAATGATTAAGACGATATAGAGGTAGAATGGTTGCTATTAAATATGATTTTTACTGTTAAAAAATGAAGGCGATCGCACACTATAGTTGAAGTGGCGATCGCCTATCAGAGGTGATTAAAGTCACAACTTGAATTTAGTTAAATCTAGTAGCGGGATTGTGGTACTAAATTCAAGTTAGAATTCAGTGTGAGCCTCAAATCTTGTGCGGGTCTAAGAACAAAGGCATTTCCTCGGTTTTTCCGCAACAACACACTTGCTCCCGCACCCGCAGCCCCACCGAGAACAGGTTTTAAATCGTCAATTCTGCGATTCCCAGTAATTAGTGAACCTAAAAGACCAGCACCCGCACCAATAGCTGCATCAGTTAAAACCTGACCTGTGCTAGGTCCTTGTGAGACTTGTTGAGTTGTGGTGTATGTCCGAGAAGTTGCATTAATCGACTGACGCCGACCATTAGAAAACTCTAATTCTTGAGCTACAAACCGCACGCCTTTTCCTTGGTTATCATCTGTATCTCTTGAATAACTATCTAGGTCAACAGATTCTAGTCGTCCAATTACTTTAGTACCAGCAGGAATCAAGACATTTCTATTTCTGTCGATAATATCATTAGCTATTCTCAGCGTTAAAGATTGACTTTCCCCAGGAGCAATAGTAATTGTCTCTTTCTCATAGGTAACAGGTAAAGCAACGCCAGAAGGAATGGTAACGTTTCCATATTGTCCAATTCTATCTTGCCCAATTCTGTATTGTGCATTAGCAGGCGCTAAAGTTAGCAGTGGGGCAGTGACGCTTGCGGTAACGGCTATTGCCATGAGTGCAGCAGTTCCAGATTTCCATTGATGTAGGCGAGTCATAAGTGGGTATACCTTTGTGTATGTAATGTATGTAATGACATCTATTTACTAGGTTTGTTTCTGAAATTTATGAAACGAGTTTATAGGCGCATTCCGAATATGAAGATACTTGTATAACGTGGAGTATGTGTGCAGGCCTAGACCATTAAAGACATCACTCCTCAGAATTTGTATCCTGAATATGCGTCATCAAATAGGGGGTGATGATACTCTCAACATGACGCAAAATAGGTCTAATTGTTTCCAGTGTTGTTCGATTGTTGACGTTCACATATCTACACCACTGAATAGAGGCGAACGGGCTGACTGCGAACTCTTTCTTCTATTTTAGATTTATTTGCTAGGACTTGGGAAAAGTTTTCGCTTTTTTGTGAGAATTCAGGAGGAAAACCGGACCCGTCCTTTCAGCCTCTTGAGTTGCCCTCCGGCTTAAATGCTACGGTGTACACACCAGTCGGAAATAGTAGTCTGTCAAGAAATAATTGACGAGTACATTCTCTCTCCGGACGGCTATTTATCGCATTTCTTTAACGTGTCAGTCTTTTAGACGCGATAAATCGCGTCTCTACATGATGGCTTTCTGGCTCATCCCAAGGGTATTGGGATAAAACTGATGACTTGTGTGTACATCGTAGGGCTTAAATGTGAGAACAATTCTATTCCAAGAATTTTTTACGAGATATTAGGTACATTCCTAACAGGGATAGACCCGCTAGTGTTGCAGGTTCAGGTATATTTTTGATTTTGGCATAAATAGCTGTTTTAGTTGTGGCTCCTTCAAGAGCCTTAATATCTATCTGGCCAATGTCTGGATTAAAGCCAGTTAGCTCAAGCGTGTATTCATTGCCTTCAAAGATAAAACTGCGATTACTCAAATTTGTGTCTATAAATACAAAGTCTGCATTATCTTCAGGATTTATTGCGCCATTAGGTGTATTTACTAGACGCAAGTTGAAGTCAAAATCTTGGCTGATTCCAACAGGAGGACTTAAGGATACATTGAGATTTAAAGGTACAGATTCAACACTTGTGCCTTTAAGTACCGTTCCATTAAAGTAAGTTAAATCCCCTATTTTGAATACAGAGTTAATGTCAGTTGGAAATGAATTTCCATTGAAGGTAAGTTTATTGGAGCCTGTTATTGTACACCCACTAGTAGTATTTGAACTTGGCAAGCACACATTAGGATCACCCCAAGTAAATGCGTTGCTTCCCAGACCTGTGTATATGGGATTGGTATTGGTGCTTCCTGGAGTAGGTTCTCCCCATATACCACTAGAGATACCAGAGATACCAGAAAAAGTTAGAGCATGTGCTTGGTCAGAGAAACCAAGTGCTGTGGTTGCACCCACAAAAAAACTAGATATAGCAGTCGCAAAAAACAAACTTAGTTTCATAACTTAAGTATCCAAATCTCATTCTGGAACTTTTTCAACTATGTTTCCAGCCCACCTTAGTAAATTTACGGAAAACACGCCAATGCTTTATTGCATTTTTTACAATACATATTAATAAATATTATTAAAAAAAAATATATAATTAAGCTAATTTTATGGATTGTTAAAATATCTTACTACCCTGTAATTAGTAAAACAGTAATTGCGTAGGCGTAGCCCGTCGTAGACATCGCTACCTTACTTGGTTACTTGATTAATTGTCAAGTCAATATAAAGTTACTCGTTGCTCTTTTTGACACTCCTCGCGCTATTGAGACGAATGTCATTCGTTAGTCGAATTTAAGGATAACTGCAAGCTGACTTTTCACGTTATGTGGAAAAGTCCACTAAAAACCTAACCCCCTAACCCCCAACTCGTCGCGGGAAGGGGGAAAATTCAAAGTCTCTCTCCTTTTAGGAGAGAGATTTAGAGAGAGGTTTTCCAGATGCCGCTGAATTGTCAGAACTGCAAGGAGTCATATCTCAAGTGGACTTGTTGAGCCAAGAATATGGTGTCTTTATACGGAAGAAGGCCAATTGAGAAGTCTCTAATGACGTTCATTCTCAAGGGTTTTGGCTATATCCTTTATAGCTTTGACAAAATCTCTGGCAACAACTGACTAGGAACTTTAGATAAAGCTAGATTTTGTCCCTGTATTCCTAATTCATTATGAAAAGCACGAATAGTTTTCACTATATAAGTAAAGGTTGTTTGATAAGCCTCTGGTTGTTTGCTCAATCCGTTTAAAGCTTGTAAATGATTGTCTAATGCTACTTCTAGATGTTGAGAACGTGTTGCTTTGTCACCATTAAACGACTTATCTATTACTAGCTGATAATGAGCCAGTCCCAGGTTGTTATAAGAAGCAAGCAAATCAAAACTTAAAGGAATACCGTTAAGTGAGTCAGCCAAGGCTATAGCCTCTTCATAAGCGCTGATACATAGTTGCAGATACTTTTGCCGTGCCTCTTTAGTTGTCTGAGATAGGTTTGCTAGATGCCAGTAGGCAGTACCCAGATTATTTTGTGTAGCGGCGCAGGCGCTGGGAACATTAGCTGGAGTGCGATACTTAAGAGCTTCGCTGTAGACATCTATAGCTAACTGGAGATTTTGGGCAGGTTGCTCGTATTGTGCCAGATTCCAACAGGCAGTACCAATGTTATTTTGAATCATGCCATACTTAAGCGGTTCCTGTTCGGGGTTGTAGTGTACAAGTGCTTGGTTGTAAGCTGCGATCGCTTTCTTTAAATGCACAATCGGTTGGTTGTATTGCCCTAAATGCCAGTAAGCAGTACCCAAATTGTTCTGGCAAGCCGCATACTTTGATGAGTCCATGTCGGCTGTACGGTAGCTAAGGGCTTCATTGTAAGCTAAAACTGCTTGCTGCCAATTTTCAGATGGGTGAGAAAAACGAGCTAAATCACCATAAGCCGTCCCCAAATTATTTTGCACACGAGCGTAAGTTTCCCGATGCGTCTGGGGTGAGATCATCTTTAACGCCAACTGATAAAATTCTATTGCCTGCTCTATATAAGTTTTTCCTTCCTCGGAATTGGGTGGTGTGCGGTATAGCATCCAGTAGAGTGTACCCAAATCATTCAAGATATCTGGGAGTTGTGGTGAGTTTTCGTCATAGCTAATTGCCTCCTGATAGGCAATAATTGCCACCATCAGATTTTCTAAGGTTGAATCCCCTTGCTCAATGCGAAGGCGGTATAAGCTACCCAATCGATGATAAGCTTCTGCCAGTACCTCCCCTGAAACTTGCTTTTCGTGTAACTCTTCAATCTCCAGCAAAATCTGCTGCGGTTGCAAATAATCCTCTGTATCTTGAGCAATGTTTGTATTGATTGTTGCTATTACTAGCTCTGTTAACTCGCTACTAATATGAGATAAAGACGATAGGGATTGATTATTACTCTCACTAGCAAACTGATTATTAAATTCTTGCTGTTGTGGCGCAGCCTTCAATAAATCCGCTGTTGACGGCGAAGTTTCTTGGGTTTTGTGAACGCCATTCCCTATTTCTGCCGGAAAATCAGAATTATTTTTAAACTTTAACTCCGTGGCTGCGGTTCTGAGTTCTCCTGGGGTAACTGATTCATCTAAAATCGACTGCTCAAGGTTCCCTAAATCTAAACTTTTGGAACTCGAAAAACGTTCTGGATAGCCCAAATTCTGAGTCGCTGGTGTGGGTTCTCCGGCAAACACAAATACACCAGTCCGACAACGCCAAAACTGTGGCGCTGATTGCTTGATAGCAGATAACCAAGGACGCGGTATCCACAACAGCAAGTTAGATTCTAGAAATCGGCTAGATTCTTGTATAGAGAAATATTGTTCGCTTAAGCGGAGATGGTGCAAAAATAACCGTTGTGTAGCGACTGGTTGCTTAGTGAGATGCTCTACGCCGACAATCTGAAATGCTGGTACTGGAAAAGGTTTTCCAGGGCTATCTTGTGATGCCCCAACAATTGGCGGTGGATAATTTGCCAACCATTGATTGATTTGAACTATGGGATTAGGATCGTTTAAATTTAAACGCAACGTAACTAATCGCGGATAAACTGGAGTGCTATTTTCCTGGGCATTTGATGGCTGAGATAGCACTTGTCCAATAGGATAAGCCAATGTAGAATGCAAACGAGCCGCTACTTGATTCCTTAAGTGTAAATCATCACATACTGCTAGAAAAAGTTGTCGTCGTAAGCCAAGACTTAAGGCAAGTTTTAAGCGATGGTATACTTGCCGATTCCAAGCAGAATTATCATTGTGTGCAGTATCATTCACGCTCATGGCGGCTAAAAAGCCAAAACACAGTACATATTACTTTTCTCGGCGTATCCAAGTAGACCAAACTCATCATGAAATGATTTTTAAGCTAACGCTCTGCTGCTCAGTATCAATTAAGCTTTTCAGGTATTTTAGAATAAAATAGTATATAATTATACTCTAATTAGTAATTCAATTTTAACAAAAAATAAAAAATCAGGTTCTGATTTTAACTAGAACAGCAGAAGTCTCACACTGAAATTGTACCCAATTCAGTGTTGTGATGAATGCGAGTGAGTGAGGAATTGACCGACAAGCGATATTGAACGCAGTTCAATTAGGATCGTTGGTCGTTGGCGAAGCCTCTCGAAGAGATGACGAACGAACTTTTTCTGAGTTGAGAGAATCAATCCAGTCTTCTACCACGGATGTAATAGTTTTGTCTTTGTTTGCAGCATAAGTTTGCAACACTAGCATTCTTCTTTCGCTAATTCTTAGGCTTAGTCTTTTGTTTTTCATGGCGGGTGTCCATTGGCTATCCTTTATGTTATTATAACAATAGGTCGAAACAAAAGAAATATTATGAAAACATCTTATCAGTACCGATTGAAACCAACTAAAAAGCAAGCTAAAAGTCTCGACAACACGCTAGATATGTTACGTTACCAATATAATTATCAGCTTGCTCAAAGGTTTGGTTGGTATGAGCAAAACCGTTGCTGTATAGATAGATGTTCGCTTATTGTTTGCCATATTCCAGAACTAAAAGATAAGCCTAATCGCTTTAGTCAACAGGCAACATTAACCCAACTAAAAAAGGACAGACCTTGGTACAAAAGCATTCATTCTCAAGTACTGCAAGAAGTTCCTAAAAAAGTTGAGATAGCTTTTGACCGTTGGCTAAAAGGTGATGCTAATGGCAAACATAGCGGTAAGCCTAGATTCAAGGGTAAAGGTCAATACAAAACTTTCACCTATCCACAATTCAAGAAAGAACATTTTGTAAACAGCAAAATTATTCTTTCAAAAATTGGGACAGTTAAAGTAATTGTGCATCGCCAAATACCTAATGGTTTTGACATTAAAACTGTTTCAGTTACCAAAAAAGCTAACGGATATTATGTCACGTTAAGCTTGGATGACAAGACTGTACCAACGGTCAAGCCTGATTTCAACACTAAAAATATTGTTGGTATTGATGTAGGTTTGATTGATTTTTATGTGTCTTCAGATAATGAAAGAATAGCCGCGCCTAAGTTTTTGCGTAAAGCTGAACGTAAATTAAAGTCAGCGCAGCGCAGAGTATCAAGACGTAAAAAGGGTTCTAACCGTCGTAAAAAAGCTATTCAAAAATTGGGTAAACAGCACAAAAAAATTGCTGACACTCGAAAAGATTTCCATTTCAAAACTGCTAATCACTTACTCAAAAAGTATGATGTTGTTGCAGTCGAAAAACTAAATATCAAAGGACTAGCTAAAACACGATTGGCTAAAAGTATAAACGATGCTGGTTGGGGTCAATTTATTTCGATACTAACAGTCAAAGCCGAAAATGCTGGGCTAAAAGTAGTTGCAATAAACCCAAACTGTACAAGTCTTGAGTGTTCTGGTTGTGGTCAAAAGGTCAAAAAGCCGTTATCTCAAAGAACGCACAATTGCCCTAATTGTAAAGTCAGTTTGTGTAGAGATTTGAACGCGGCTATAATCATCAAGAATCGTGGGACGCACGATCTAAAAGCTCAAATTATGTCCTCAATGAGGAGTCTTTGAGAAGCCTACACTTACCTGTACTCAGGAAGTGTAGGTACGTCACGAGGAACCTGAAAAATTTTGAAGAAGATGAAATTTTATTAAAATATTTTATGATCAGCTGCTCTGAGAAACAAAGAAGGCAACTGTAATCAAGCCGCAAACCAAAGCCATAGCGGCAATTCCTAGAAAGAGATAAGTTCGCTTTTGTCCTTCTGTGGGAGGCTCTGCTTGATAAACCTTTGGTTCCCGGGCAAAATTATTCAGAAGACCGCCTTCTTCGTTTGTATAGGGCATGAATTAATTCCTTTACCTTTATTGTTCATTTAATGTTACATAAATGCTAGATCCGCTCTGAAACTGCTAGACAAATCGTTACATTTAGGCATTGGGCATTGGGCATTGGGCAT
>JBBSOX010000110.1:0-22926 GCA_038259325.1 Chroococcales cyanobacterium
AACAGGTCATCCGTGATAGCATAGACGGCAATTATTTCGTTTAACATACACCCCTCCTCTTTTTCTTCCTGGAGGGGATTTTATTCCTTTTCTTACCTACTGCGATCGCTCTTCGTCATAACTAGCAACTTGGGTTAATAGAGCAATGCTGGGAGGCGATGAACCTAAATCATCTTGTTCAAAGCCAATGTGATAAAAGCGTTTACTAGACATAAAGTGACAATTTATCTCAAATTATATGCTTTTCTTAACTATTCTCAGCTAAATCCTGATCACCAATAAACAGTAGCAACGATGGACTTTACGCTGGAGGAAAAACTACTTTGATTTATTAAACAATCAGTTTTTATATTATTGAGACTAGCGATCGCCTTTATTGGTCAAGCAGATGAGCGTTGTTGGTTGAATCAAAAGCTGCTTCTTATTACTCTGGTAAAAAAGACTGAAACTATTAAGATCAGAAGCATCTACCTACTGAATACCCACTAATCTTTCCCAACCATGCCTCTGCCACGCATAGTAACGCTAATTGTTGGTCTGATCGTCATTTTGGGGCTAGCCCTATGGCTAATTGATTCCCTATCGCGCCTTTATTGGCAATTGTCCTATTCGCCGTTGCTAGGCAATTTGCTGCTGTTGCTGCTAATTATCCTTATAGGAGCGTTGGTTGCCGCTTTTGTCTATTATGTATTGGTGATTCAATCTGGGGAAAAGCGATCGCGCCGCAACCCGAAGCGAGTGACTGCGGCGCAAATTCCTGCTGGCAAATCTGATGCTGCTTCTACAACTCTCCAGGCTGTGCGCCAACAGGTAGGGCAAATTCAAGATGAAGTAGCACGCCAAGCTTTATTAAGTAAATCGCGGGAGATTGAAGCAAACTTAGCACGGGGTGAGATTCAAGTAGTAGTATTTGGTACAGGGAGTGCCGGCAAAACTTCCCTAGTTAATGCGATTATGGGACGCATGGTCGGTCAGGTAGATGCACCGATGGGTACAACCCAGGTTGGAGAAACTTATTGTCTGCGGTTGAAGGGATTAGAACGCAAAATTTTAATTACAGATACGCCAGGAATTTTAGAAGCGGGTGTGGCGGGAACGGAACGGGAACAAATGGCGCGAGAACTGGCAACAGAAGCCGATTTACTATTGTTTGTGGTGGATAATGACTTACGGCGTTCAGAATATGAGCCACTGCGGGGATTGGCAGAAATTGGGAAGCGATCGCTTCTAGTTCTCAACAAAACTGATTTATATACAGATGAAGATAAAGAAGCCATCCTTGCACGGTTGCGTCAACGGGTACGGGGATTTATTGCTACTAATGATGTGGTAGCGATCGCTGCTAATCCCCAATCTGCACAATTAGAAACTGGTGAAACCTTCCAGCCGGAACCGGATATTGTGCCTTTGCTGCGGCGCACGGCTGCTGTTTTACGCGCTGAGGGTGAAGATTTGGTGGCAGATAATATTCTTTTGCAATCTCTGCGATTGGGAGACGAGGCGCGAAAACTCATCGATGGCCAGCGTCGCCGTCAAGCTGACAAAATCGTAGAACGATTTCAATGGATTGGCGCTGGTGTAGTATCAGTTACACCTATACCAGTTGTAGATTTACTGGCGACAGCTGCTGTTAATGCTCAAATGGTTGTGGAAATTGGTAGAGTGTATGGTTGTGAATTGAATATGGAACGAGGACGAGAATTAGCTCTTTCTTTAGCGAAAACCATCGCCAGTTTAGGTATTGTCAAGGGAGCAATTCAATTATTATCTACAGCTTTGCAGCTTAATGTTGCCACCTTTATTGTTGGTAAGGCGATTCAAGGCGTAACAGCAGCTTATTTAACGCGAATAGCTGGTAAAAGTTTTATTGAATATTTTCGTCATGACCAAGATTGGGGTGATGGTGGAATGACAGAAGTTGTGCAGCGACAGTTTCAAATTAATCGCAGAGATGAATTTATTAAGGCTTTTATTCAAGAAGCGATCGCACGGGTAGTAAAGCCTTTACAAGATAAATCTGAAGTAATTGAGGAAGATACGGAAACTTAGGGTTAGGATATTCTGAGCATAGGAGGACAATATTTACATCCTTATTATTGGTCTGGATTCACAATGGTTGGCAATCCCTGATAAAGTGGCAGGAGTGATTCTACATCACCCTTTTACCCTTTCCGTCTGCCGATTTTGGTTTTTTCCATCAGGGATTAGTCGCTCCAATGCACGGGCAATCCAAGGCAAAAATGCGATCGCTAGCATTACTCCCAGCGCATTAAATATCAATATGCTAAATTTTAGAGGATTGGCATCTGCGATTTTTGACAGCATTGTAGCTTTGCACTTGGAGCTTCTAAGTAATAAATATTTTTATGAGTAGCTTAGTCTTATTATTAATTGGGTTAGGGACTTTCTTCTTTGCTTTGAAGACTCACGAGGAAGTTCATCGCATTGCAGCTATGGTAACTGGGACAATTTTTCTGGTTTGGGGATTTGCTCTAGCTCCTTTGTCATTTCAACTGCTATTTGAGATAATCTCAGTTTTAGCAGCTTTCTTTGTTTGTATGCGATGCTTGGGTTGTGGATTAAAGCAAGATTGATTTTCAACTTGTTGATAACGTATTAAATTTATGACTTATTCAAGAGATAACTTATGTAATTTATCAGTCATTTATTTTACTATATCAACCTCAACATTCGGCAGGAGAAAATTTAACTTTTTCGGCACATGAAAAAAATAGATACCCCAATACATGATGTGGCTTTTTTGCTCGGCTTTTCTGAACCGAGTCCATTCCACCGTGCTTTCAAGCGATGGACAGGAAAAACCCCACAAGCGTACAGGTCACTTCACTATAGCAGTTGATTGTCATTAGTCATTTACAAAGGACAAATGACCAATGACCAATGACCAATGACCAATGACCAATGACCAATGACTAACCATTTACTCAACCCGCTTAACTTCAAATCCCCGCAATCCTTCTGGTTCTTCATACTCAACCACAACATCTTTAACTACAGCAGCAGGTGGCCCAGAATGACACCAGCGAACCATGTCATCTACAACATCTCGCGCTCCTTCAAAGACTGCTTCTACTCGATTATCGGGGAGATTCCGCACCCAACCGGCTAATCCTAACTGGCTAGCTGTATCTACAGTGGAATAGCGATAACCCACTCCTTGGACTCGGCCAGAAATTAATACATGGGCGCGGATGATCTTTGGCAGTGATGTGGAATTCTGCATAGACTGGTCTAATCTTTACGATTCCAGTCTACCTAGTTTAGGTATACACAACCTGTTTTTAACTCCAACTGGCGAAATTAATCATTGTCATCGCCGCGATGTTTGTACTGGCGATCGCTATTATCCCATTCTTCATCACGTCATTTCTACTTGTTATCGACTATATTTCTGAAAATATTCCCTATTTCTATAATTTTCCTCCTAAGTTAGCGAATCTCCTTATTCAGGCTCACTTTAGTAGTTTGTCTAATGCTGGTGGCGGATAAATCTTCCAGGAGGTGTAGAAAAAAATAAAATCATCCCTATCTTTGGGAGTGTAGCAGGGTAGTGATAAAGTGTTTTTTACTACCTAGAAATTGTTGTGAATTCAATTAATTAGTAGTCAGTTTTTACACTTATAATTTTGAATTGCTTATGTCTAACCTGCCACCACTCAATACAGAAACAATTTGGGCAATTCTTGACGAGAAACTTGATGATGCCACAGTCAACCAATTGCTATGGCATTATTTAGGCTATCGCTATGATACCTCAGCTGCACAATGGGACACTAGCCAAGTTGCACCAGAATGGCAGGGTGAGTACCCACAGCCACCAGATTTCATTGCATCTCGCCCTGCAACAGTCAAGTTGACTCGTTCTATTCCTGCTGAAAATAAACAAATGCTCAAAGAAAAACTGGGTTTTAAAGGTTACAAAATTGGTGAATTTGGGCCTCGGCAAACTCGCAGAGCGACGGCGGGAAATTGGTTGTTAAGTTATCTGCAACAAACTTACGGCAAAATTGAGTAATCTTATACAGCAGATATTTAGCAAACAATATCTTATTTTTACTGAATATCTGCCATTCAAGAGATTAATAAAAGCCATTAATCTATTTCCAATAGCATTTTAAGCTTAGTAGTATTATGGACCTCTGGATATTATTTAAAAAAAATAAATGTGATAAACAGTCAAAAAACGCCAAAAACAGTAATTCTTTACAAAATTTTTTATAAAATAATCCTCAAGATAGAAGCGCTAAGTAAATAATTATTTCTGTAGAGCTATTTGCAAATTTAATTGAGCATCGGAGAATAATTCTATAAACCCTTGATATTGCAAACACTTCTATGGCAAAGCCAATTGAATTTAATTTATTTGCACCTTACAACAAAGGAGTATCATTAATTGGTTCTTTTTCTGATTGGCAAGAGATTCCAATGGAAAAAGGTGATGATGGTTATTTTCGTACAAGTGTTGAACTAGAAGACGGCGTTTATAAATATAAATTTCGTGTCCAGTCAAATTCATGGTTTTTTGAACCAGAACAATGGGTTGATGTTACAGACCCTTATGCGACTGATATAGATGAACTGAGTGGAAAAGATGATAGTGTTGTCCGGATCAAAGATGGCGAAAGAATTACCGATACACACGTTTGGCAAAATGATGATAAACCTTTACCTGCTGACCACGAATTGGTAATTTATGAATTGCACGTCGGTGATTTTTCTGGTGGTGAGGATGATCCTTATGCACGTGGAAAATACAAACACGTCATTGAGAAGTTAGATTATTTGTGCGAACTAGGAATCAACGCTATTGAGTTGATGCCACTTAAAGAATATCCTGGTGATTATAGTTGGGGTTATAATCCGCGTCATTTCTTTGCAACAGAATCAAGTTATGGTTCTACTGCTGAATTGAAACAATTGATTGATGAGTGTCATGGCAAAGGTATTCGTGTAATTATTGACGGTATTTATAACCACTCAGAAGCATCTGCTCCCCTAACACAAATTGACCACGATTATTGGTATCATCATGAACCTCGTGATCCTGATAATAACTGGGGACCTGAGTTTAACTATGAACATTATGACGAAAAATTAGATATTCATCCAGCGCGGGAATTTATCGGTAATACAATCCGTTTTTGGATATCAGAATATCATCTTGATGGTATTCGCTATGATGCAGCGAGGCAAATTTCTAACTACGATTTCATGCACTGGATTGTTCAGGAAGCCAAAAACACTGCTGGTGCAAAACCTTTTTATAATGTTGCTGAACACATTCCTGAAACTACCAGCATTACCAATGTAAATGGGCCAATGGATGGTTGCTGGCATGATAGTTTTTATCACTGCATTCTAGAACATATGTGTGGTGATACGTTTGATTTAGAGCGTCTCAAAGATGTCATTGACTGCAAGCGCCAAGGCTTCTTAGGTGCTACCAATGTAGTAAATTACCTCACCAACCACGATCATAACCATGTCATGGTAGAACTGGGGAACCGTGAGATTTTTAACGAAGAAGCGTTTAGGCGAGCTAAATTAGGAGTAGCCATTCTAATGACTGCTGTTGGTGTACCTTTGATTTGGATGGGAGAGGAATTTGGTGAGTACAAACCTAAACAACCTGAATCATCCAAAATTGATTGGACGCTGTTAGGTAATGATCTAAATCGTAGTTTATTTGATTCATACAAAGGCTTGACTAACCTGCGTAAAAGCAATCATGCTCTCTACACAGAAAATATTGATTTTATCCACGAAAATGCAGAGGCAAAAGTATTAGCTTATACTCGTTGGAATGAGGAAGGTTCTCGTGTAGTCGTAATAGCAAATTTCTCAGAAAATTTCCTAGCTGGCTATCATATTCCTAACTTTCCTAGCCCTGGTACATGGCATGAATGGACAGGCAATTATGATGTCGAAGCTGGTGATGATGGCATTGTAACTGACTTGGGGCCATACGAAGCCAAAGTTTTTGTATGGCAGTAATTATATACACTACCACTGAGATAATAGTCCAATAGCAAATAAAAAAGGGGAAAATATTTCCCCTTTTCCAGTTATTATCTTATTCACATACAATTTAATTAGAAATTTGTCAAGTTAAAAATAAGCTATTTAAAAAATTGATGGGTTTGTGTTACACTTTTGAGTTGAAGTGCGTATATAAAATTGCCAGAGCATACTCATGCACAACAAATTATTTAATAGCAATATCGATAACGCTAATATCGAGAACGATCGCATTTTATTAACTCCCAATGAAGTCAAATCAAAATTACCTTTAACACAATTAGCCGAACAAAAAGTTTTAGCATATAGGCAGGAGATAGAACAGATCCTGGATTTTGAGGATCGCAGAAAATTTATAGTAGTTGGTCCATGCTCAATTCACGACCCAAAAGCAGCACTCGAATATTCTGAGCGGTTGAAGAGATTGGCCGAGCAAGTCCAGGATAAGCTACTACTAATTATGCGAGTGTACTTTGAAAAACCAAGAACAACCGTAGGCTGGAAAGGGTTAATTAACGATCCCGATATGGATGATTCTTTCCATGTAGAGAATGGTTTATTAATTGCACGGGATCTATTATTAAAAATTACAGAGTTAGGATTACCTGCTGGTACAGAAGCACTAGATCCAATCATACCTCAATACATTAGTGAACTAATTACGTGGTCTGCCATTGGAGCACGCACGACCGAATCCCAAACTCACCGCGAAATGGCAAGTGGACTTTCGATGCCTGTGGGTTTTAAAAACGGTACTGATGGCAATATTCAAGTGGCTTTAAATGCCCTACAATCAGCTAGGAATCCGCATAATTTTATCGGAATTAATCAAAACGGACAGGTGAGCGTCTTTCAAACTAAAGGTAATGCCTACGGTCATGTAATTTTAAGAGGTGGTAGTCAGCCCAACTTTGATGCAGTAAATGTCAAACTGGTAGAAGAGAAATTAAAACAGGCAGATTTACCACCGAGGATTGTTATCGACTGTAGCCACGGCAACACCAATAAAGATTACAAATTACAAGGTGCTGTCTTAGAAAATATTATTCAGCAAATAGTGGATGGTAATACATCAATAGTTGGCATGATGCTGGAATCACATTTGTATGAAGGTAGTCAACCAATTACTGGTAAAGAAGAATTAAAATATGGGATTTCTGTAACTGATAAATGCATCGGCTGGGAAGAAACCGAAAAAATTATTTTGGCTGCTCACGAAAAACTTAAATAAATACCATAGTGTAAGTTTTCAGAGGCTTTAAATCTTTGAATCTTACTCGCCAAAGCTATAGGAATCCGATTTTATCTCTGAACTGATTTACGTAGGTAGGCAATAGGCAAGGGGAAAGAAGGTCAAATATTACAGTAAACATTAATTTACCCCGATTCTCGTGCGGGGTTTTTCTTTGAATTAGCGATGTCTACGACGAGCTTACGAGATGCTGTGGGAAGCTCACTTCTGGGTGGGGGTACGCTAAAGCCAAGCAAATTTACTAAGCCTGTAATGCCCTAAACCATTTATTCAAAACTGTACTAATGGTTTTCTTAATCTGATGATTACGATTCCACTTCTGGAATGCCATTTCATACTCTTCGCCTTTGATTTGAAAGGTATTCCAGACATCCAGCCCTACAGGCAATCCGCAGAAAAGCAAGATGTACAGCGACCAAGAAATTCCGCCACCAGCAATTAAATCAATTAGTATCAAAAAGCCATTGAAAATCGTATAATTCCCAAGTCTCTTCTGAAATCTTCTAATGCGGTAGGCGTCAAAAGCTTGTCGCTGTTGGACTTGACCCTGTTGCACTACCCAATCACGTTCTGCTAATTTTAAAGACTCAGGTGAAATTTCTAACTCAGCAGCAATTTCTAATATCTGCTCATAAGAAAATTCTGTGTCTTTGTCATCAGCTTGACGAGCGATCGCTAATTGCAGAATTTGTTGGACATCTTCTTGGCTATAAGAGCGGAGGCTCTTGGGTTCAAATGCCGTCATAATTCTTTCTCTTATATTACTTTTAATAGAAATTTGCTGCCTGATAGATTTTTAGCAGGTACGCTATTACTGTTTCCATTATTCTTACATTAGCAAATCTAGATGCTGTCCTGCATCTCATGTATTGATATTTTAACTTTGAGTAAAAAGCGTCAGTCTTTCCTGCTCCCCCTTGTCTCCCCCTGCCCCCTCAATATAAAGACTCTCCAAACATCCAGATATTATCAGATGCAGCAGAGGATAATAACGAAGTAACAAGCACTAACTAAGCATTAAGAAGGATGTAATTCAATGGTTGAAGAAAATGGATCGGTTCGTACCCTATCGGTTGATATTGGCGGTAGTGGCGTTAAAGCAATGGTTTTGGATATTACGGGGAATCCTGTAACGGAAAGGGCGCGTTTAGATACACCCCAACCTGCTACACCAGAGGTTGTAATTAATGCAATTGTTGTCTTAGCAGCGGCTCAAGGTGAATTTCATCGCGTTTCGGTAGGTTTTCCCGGTGTGGTGCGGTGTGGAGTCACGGAAACTGCGGTAAACTTACATCCAGATTGGATTGGGTTTGATTTGGAAACAGCATTATTAAAACACTTAAACAAGCCTGTACGGGTGATTAATGATGCAGACATGCAGGGGCTTGGGGCGATCGCAGGCAAAGGTGTCGAACTGGTGATTACTCTGGGGACGGGGTTTGGTTCAGCTTTGTTTGTGGATGGGAAGCTAGTACCGAATATGGAAATGGGACATCATCCGTTTCGCAAAGGAGAAACTTTCGAGCAGCAGTTGGGGCGTGCAGAGTTAGAAAAAATTGGTGAGAAAAGATGGAATAGGCGTTTAGAAAAGGCGATCGCATCCTTGCAACATCTGTTCAATTATGATTACCTTTACATTGGCGGCGGTGAAGCCGTGAGAGTGAATTTCCAGCTACCATTAAATGTAAAACTCATTCCTAATATCACTGGTTTATTAGGCGGTATTGCTTTGTGGCGAGATGAGAAAAGGTAAAAAGTTTTTCAGTATCCACAACTGAGTGTACTAAGCGATATCTAATTGGGTTTTGTCCATTTACCAAAGCGCTGGGTTGTTGAGCGCATTTTTGGCTGGCTGAATTGGTGTCGGCGTTTAAGTAAAGATTATGAAAGACTACCCGAAACTTCGGAGACATTTATTTATGTTGCCATGATTCGTATCATGATTCGACGGCTTGCATAATTTTTAGCTGACTCTGACTTTTAATTCAGCAATTAAAACGCCCAAGTATTCTTATGTGCTTGGTTTGATTTAAATTGTCGCGGGATAGAGCGCAGCCCTGCCCGCTATTTGTGCCAGATGCGTAAATCTTGCTCATATTTGTATAATTGATTACTTGCTATGATTGAGTATCTGCCTCATGCAAAACTCAGGAATTATCACCAATGGAAAAAGGCGATCGCCTGACTCGCCCCGAATTTGAATTAAAGTATATTACATTGCGATCGCACTGCTGTTTCTGACGAGGGAATAACATGACTGGATTTTACCAGCAGGGCAGATTGAGAAACTTAGTTGACAGCACTTGCAAACTAACTGATCATTGTTCACTGATAACTGTTAACAAGGTACTTTTCCAAATCATCGAGGATGGCATTAATCGCAAAAATATCGGAACTATGCCAATGCATACCTACAAAATAAACTTTATCTTTTTGAAAAACTTCGAGTTGTGACCATAAAGGATTTTGTTTGAGCTTATCTAAAGTTTTCTTATCATCTTCTCTTTCCCAAGATGCAAAGAAGAGAACATCCCCATCAATATCAGATATTTTTTCTTTGGATATATTTTCTATATAGAAGAAATCTCCCCTTTGTGATTTGGGACGTTGCAGACCAATATCCTTCAAAACTGACCCAGAGAAATGTTTTTCTCCATAAGACCAAATGCCGGATTCTGAAGATGTATTTGCAATAGATACCTTAATAGTATTGCGGCGATTCTCATTTGGAGAGGCTGCGCCAACGCCCAAAGCTTGCTTAAGTTTTTCCACCCGTTGCCAATACTTATCTATCAATTGCTTACTAACTTCTTCTTTGCCCAATATCTGAGCAAGTTCTTCTAACATATCTGTCCAGGGGGGTGGCGGATAGGGTGTATTGAGTACTACTGTAGGTGCAATATAAGATAACTGTTTGTAAATACCTTTCAAGTCAGAGCCAGAAATAATCAGGTCTGGTTTAAGTTTCAAAATCTTTTCTATATTCGGGCTATTATAACTTCCTACAGATTCTACTTGCTCTACTTTACCTTGAAGATATTTTGGCATAGGAAAATCCGGAACATGAGTCGATGCAATAGCACGGATACCTAATGCCCAGGTATTTTCAAAACTATCAAGCGTCACTACCCGTTGAGGGTTGCGAGGAATGCAGGTGCTACCCATTACATGTTGCACGGTTCGGCAATTATCAACAGGCTGTTTATAGCTAGTAATATTGGTATCATGAGTTGTGTTACAAGCCGAAACCAGTATTACTGTTAAGATACTTAAAAGTATCAGATAGGTGAGGCGGCGCAAAGAAATACTCGTGAGCATTTAGGCATATGGATTACATAAAGTGCAAATTTAGGGAAGGCAGTTTTGCGGCAAAACTGCCTTTGTGTTAGCGTAGCGTGACGCACCATTAAAAATTGTAGGTTCTTAAGTTTCTGTTCCTAAGCAACCTAAAATCTCCATGAAATCGTTCCTTGAACGGCGAAAGGTTCGCCTGGAGCAACAAGTGTTCCAGACCCAGTAGCTTGATAATAATCCACATTGAAGAGATTACGGAAATTTAGGGCAGTGCGGAATTGCTCACGTTCATAGAAAATTGCTGCATCTGTACGGAAGTAACTAGGAACCTCGAAAGTATTAGCCAAATCTGCTGGTCTGTCTCCAACATAATAGAAGCCTAATCCAAATCCCAATCCCTGCAAATTACCATTTTGGATTCTATAGGTTGTCCACAGGTTGAATGAGTGTTCGGGAGCAGAAAATAATCGATTGCCCACTGGAATATCATTATCCTTTGTAACTTTGGCATCGGTGTAGGCATAGCCTGCAATAATGTTCCATCCCGGTAAAATTTCGCCACTGATATCTAACTCAATCCCTTGGCTTTTTTGTTCTCCAGTTTGAACCGAAAAGCCAGGAGGACTATTAGGATCGGGATCGTCTGTCGTCACATTAGAACGGGTCAAATCATAGAAGGCAAGGGTTGCTGAAAGTCGGTCATTCACATCTGCTTTAATACCTACTTCATACTGCGTTCCCCGCTCTGGTTGGAATGCGTCTCCAGTAGCAGATGTACCGATTGTAGGAGCAAAAGATCGAGCAAAACTGGCATAGAGGGAAATTGGACGAATGGGTTGATAAACAATCCCCACCCGTGGGCTAAATGCAGTGTCCGATTGGCTAGTTTCTACATTTGTAAGTCGATCTCTTTTGCGCTCCTCAAATATATCCACTCGTCCGCCTAGCAAAAGCTTCAAGTTTTCAGCCAGAGTAATTTGATCTTGGAGATAAATGCCAAGCGTATCCCTGGTTGTAAACTGAACGAAGTTACGACCACTAGAAACAACGGTGTTGTCATAGACTGGATTGAAGATGTCTACCGGGGTAGCAGGAATTCCAAATTCAAAACTGAGATCGGTTATATTTCGACTTAAACTAAAGCCAAATAGAAGTTGATGATTGATTGAACCAGTGCTGAATTTACCAAGTACGTTGGTATCAAGATATAAAAAATCGTAAAATTGACTGCCAATTAGAGCGTTTCGATTTAGCGTGCGATTATCATCAGCTAAACTAGTGGCATTAAAATCAGGTGCGCCACCTCGATCATCATCATCGTAAAACACGTAGCGGAAGGCGTTACGAAGCTTCCAGCTTTCGCTAAATCGATGTTCTAAGCTATAGCCAACTCTGCCATTGATGGTTAGGTTGTCTGTTGCTGGTCCTTTTGAGTTAAAACTACGGCGTACTTTTCCATTAGGATTCGGTAGTACAGTACCCACTGCTGGCAATCCTGAAGGTTGCTGTCCATTTCTTTCCAAAATGTTGACATCACCCTCTACAACTAGGTCTGTATTTTTATCCAAAATAAAGCTGAAATTGGGAGCAATGGAAAGCTTTCTAGCTTCGTTAAAATCAACGAAACTCTCAGTACTTTGATAACCAGCATTAAAGCGGTAGAGAGCAGTTTTAGACTCATTTAACGGTCCAGAGAGATCGATTGTCCCCAGATAATCATTAAAACTACCAATACTCGCGCTGATTTCGTAAAACGGATCGGGCAATGGCTGTTTAGTAACGAAGTTGACAGTACCGCCAATACCACTGAATCCAGTTTCTCCATACAAAACGGAGGCAGGTCCCTTTAACACTTCTAACCGTTCTACATTGACAAAACTACCATCTGAAGAAATTTGTGGATCGGGAAGTCCGTTTAAAAGAGAGTTAGAATATACCTCGAAGCCTCGAATAGTAAAATAGTCTCTACTTCCAGCTGAGTTAGAAATTGAGGTTACGCCGCTGACGTTTTCCAATGCGTCTGTAATGCTTCCTGCTTGACGGTCTTGCAGCACCTGTCGCGGCACCACCTGAATTGACTGGGGAATATCACGCAATGGGCTATCTGTTTTCGTTCCCACTGAGGTATCTGGTACGCGATAACCATCCTGTTCTGCCGTGACAACCAATTCAATTGGGTCATTCTGTTGTGCTGCGGGTTGTTCTTCGGGTGTCTGTGTTGCTGGCTTTTCTTGGGTTGGTTGTTCTGGTTCCTGTGCTGTTGTGGCTGTAGATGCAACTGTAAAAATCAACCCGACGTTATCATCAAATAACTCAACGGTAGGTAAAGCTTTCTCGCCAACTACCGTTACCCGCACGGTATTCGCATCAATATTCGTAGCTGTGATTTCCGTAATTCCCGCCAGGGGTTTTTCCGACTTAAAAGTGAAAGCATCGCCATTGGGTAAACGCAACTGCCCACCAGTGACATCCATAATAAAACTATTACCCGTACTGCGGTTGGCGGCTTGTAGTTTATCACTTTGGGTTGTCTCTAAAATTACCTCGACACCGCTATTGGTGGGATTTGCCTTGACTCCCGTAATTACTACAGTTGATTGAGTGCCAGAAGTTGGTGATTGAGAAAGTAAGTCTTTGACACTAGTAGCTGGAAACTCGGTTTCGCTGAGTGTTTTAATTCTGGTGACAACTTTATCCTGCTCCTTTTCTAATGCCAAGACCTGTTGAGATTGAGGAACTATGCCACCGATGATCCCGACTACACTCACTACTAACCAAAGATAAATGTCGAGCGTTGGCGATCGCCACTCTTTTTGTGAGTATCGCGCACAGCATTTGTTACCAGAAGTAGAACACCAACTTTTCATACCACTCCCTACACCATTAAACAATACTACTTATTGCTTATATTTCTTAATTGCAATAAGCCAGAGTGTAGAGTAATACAACTAGTCGAGTCTATCCCAAAACAATATTTATAGTCCCGAAACAAGGTTTTTGCCGAAAAAACATTCTTTCGGTGTAATGCCAAACTTGCGTTTAAACGCAGCAGCGAAATGTCCTAAATGTGAGTAACCGACAATGTTAGCAACTTCGGCAATTGTGAAATGATGATTCTGTAAAAGCTGATGGGCTTGTTCCATACGCTGATTCGTCAGATAAGCAAACACCGTTGTCCCGAATTGCATCTGAAACCCTTTTTGTAAGGTACTCTCACTTATACCTACTTGTTGTGCCAACTCTGATAATAACGGTGGATTTTCTAAACGAGCTTGTAAAATTTCTTTGGCATAATGGATTTTGGCAATAGTGTCTCTTTTTAATCGTGGTGGTAATTGCCTGATTTTATTGTCTTCTAAAAAAGGAGCTAACTGCAAAGCCATCAATTCTATAACCTTACCCTGCAAATACATCCGCCTGGTGGTTCCTTGATAAGGGCAGTTAATAATTTGCAACACCACACTTTGGATGACCGAATTAGTTTTAGGATAAACTAATGTTTGCCAATCGTTTTCTTTTGCTAAAAATTGCAACTGAGGCAGCATTTCCCCATCCTTTCCAGGGAAAAAAGTCCTCAGCAAATCGGGTGGCATGATGATATCAACACCCAAAATCCTTTGGGAATGGCGATAAGACGAATCAGCTTTACGTTGAATTCCAGCACCAGAAATAAACGTATATCCTTCCCCAACCTGCCCATAAGTATCTGTATACATCCCTAAAGCTAAAGCACCGAATTGGAGAGGATGATTACTTCCAGGGATTTTCAGGGCAATATCACGATCGTATTCCTTATCAACAATAATTAGCCAAAGTTCAGGATATATTTCAATTTCTCGATAGTAACCTCTACCGAGATGTTTGGGCATTTCATCAAGATGTTCATCCGGTTCTAAAGTTGGGTCAAATATACTATCTTCCTTACTTTCCTTCAATAATTCCTCGTAGTCTTTGATTGTTAAGGTGATTGTCATTGCTAGCGATTATCAAGTTTTAATGATAATTAATATCAATAAGTTTACCATGAACTTGACAAAAGGCAATGCTGAAGAGAAAGACTTTGGCGATCGCCTTAATTGTCAGAAAAACTAGCAACAACGCCGTGTGCGACTTTCTCTCAGACCTAACCCCCAACCCCTTCCCTTGTAGGGAAGGGGAGCAAGAATCAAAGCCTCTCCCCGAAACGGGGAGAGGTTTGGAGAGGGGTTTCAAGAATAAGTTACACATTGCGTAGCAACAATAATGGTGTACAAGTTTGAAGATAAGAGCCAACTGGAGGTAGAAGAGATGTTAGGAATTACACTCAAAGAAACACGGGTTTACCGGGAAATTAAGGCAGAAGGAGAACAACAAGGACGCTGTTTTTTATCTTGTGGAACGTCAAAAGCTGTTTGGATTAGTTAAAGCAAGGCGTAAGCGTCACCCTTGAGATTGACGCTTACACCCAACAAATTTGGGCTTTATCTTCTTAAGTTGATACCAAAGAACAATGTTGTGCCCTTACCCATCTGTCGAATTCTTTCTTAAAATTGGTATTACATCAATCGCAGTTAGATCAGTCCCCCTCTTTACGTTTGTAGGAGGAATCTTAGTATCTGAACGCCATTGACATCCGGGTTACTCAAGGCGCACGAAAGAATAGTACATCACCGCTATTGACATCCTCGTTACTCAAGGCACATGAAATTTGCAGCGTGCCAGTAAAATCATCAAAATCAGCGACACAATCCTCAAATTCACCATTGAAATTTTTGTTTTTCAACCCTTCTCGTAAGTCAACGCGAATTGTGGCTCTACCCCTTTGAACCCTATTGGTAGTAGGAACAGAAATACCACCACTTATTGTGGCTGCTTCTTCGGGAGTTAATTCGGTAAACATTTGTTCTTGACCAACAACAGAATAGTTAGAAGTAGAATTTATATTGTCGATATTTAACATTGTTTTTCTCCTTGATTAGAATTGACTTAAATTTCTGGAAAGAGTTTTTCCAGATAGAAAGTTCAAAACCAAAGTTGGCTTAAAAGTTGCGCCTTCTACAAAAGTTAATTCAGTTAACAGTTGTTCGCCATCAAGAAAATTTGACTTTATTTGTCATTAAACACTGTTTTTTAAATTAAATTTGAGTAAATATCATCTGCAAATTGCAGAATTGATATTAGTTGTGAAGTGAAGTTTCAAGTCTAGGATCAAAATTTTGGAGAAGTATCATCCAAGTATGCTACCCCATTCAATTGAACCTTAAGAACTCGTAAACCAGAACGCAACTTTTGCATCTGCTCTGGTAACTGTTGCTGTAGCCTCAATAGACTTGTCTGAAAATTAGGTTTTGACCCTTACAACACAATATTTTGATACTCATTTTCGGATAAGTCTAATTGAGACACCGATTCTGTCATATACCTTTGCGTTCTATAGAAATCCGGTTTGATTTATGAAAAAATTAAGTATTTATTGTAGGGTGTGTTGGAGGGAACGTCGTAACGTACCAAATCCTTATAAATGGTGCGTTACGCTGTCGTTAACACATCTTACGTATCTTTCCAAAAATCAAATAGTAACCCTATATAGCAATAAGTAATTCCTCGAACGCTTGACAGTATCGATTGCCTAAATCACATCCTTTAAATCCTTGTACTAAACAGATAACAAAATAGCTTAACCTTTTTCTCTTCCCTTGGGCTTACGTTTATATTGTACTTTAGATAGATTTATTCCCGTATTTTGAGTCTGTCTTCCTAATGTGCTGCTAGCTCATTTACACTTTCTCTTTCCCTCTATTCACGCTTCCTACTGAGTCAGAAATTACCCAACTAGAATATAGTCTCTGAAAGCGTGCCTAGAAAAATAGTATTAATGTACTAGTATTTCCAGAACCATAGAAACAAGACAATGAGCAAAACAGTAAATTGGCTACTCGAAAGTCGTATTTTTGAACGCGAAGAGGAAGTTATAAGGGAACTCCAAAAAATAAATTATTCCGCTTGAGGTCGTTGACTGTTGACTGTTGATTGTGAACCGTCAACGGTCAACAGTTAACAGTAGCAATGGAATATTTTTTTAGTTGGAAGTCCCTAAAAGAATTGAATAGACAAGGATACATTTACAATGGGGCAAAATATCTCAACTTTCGCCTCAAGGGGATAAATAAGAAAACACAACTAATCAAAAGCAGACTTTACATAAGAAACTGTCAAAGGTGTGATTTTTTCGACAAGATTATTAATCACCCTCCGTTCATATTCAGTCCAAATTCTCGGATGACCAAAAATGCAGGGTTGTAAAATTCCCCAGAGTTGCGAATCCTGTCGGATATGGGCATGAATAAGGGCGCGATGTCCAAAATTTTTCTGTTCAAATTCTCGATTTAATATCTCAGGAGCAGCAGTTTCTACATCTTCTACAAAGATTGAAGCTTGGGCACGTAGCGCAGCAGCAAACATCGGATCTTCATCTGTTACAGATGGGGGTTGTGCTGCCCAGTCTTCATTATAAATAGTGGGTACATCTGGAGTACGAATCCAACAAAAGGCAACTCTACCAAGGTTATTTTGTGGATTATGCAGGTATAGAAAACATCTGTCGGACTGGAGAAAATCGCCTATAGCTGGTAACAGTGCAGAAAATAGAGCATCTGGTGTTTGAGATGATTCTAAAATATTGTTGAGTGCAGAAGGAAGCTCTTGCTGAGTCATATAACTAAGCTGATTTTAATTGAATAATGCCTTTATCAAAAACACGCTTATCAGTAGCGATCGCACTTACTTCTATTCTATCTGGATACACCTCATACGCCGCAAAACTCAGCTTTTCGGCAGAATGCTCTGTCCATTCTGAACGCCCTATAGGACGAATACCTGCACCAGCACCAGTAACTAGATAAGTCGTTCCATTAATAGCACGAGTACGTTCATAACTATGGTCGTGGCCATTAATGTAGAGTTGAACGCCGTATTTTTGAAATAGAGGAGTGAAGGTTTTAATAAAATTTTGATTTACTCCGTAGTGACCAGATGAATAAATTGGATGGTGGCCAAATACAACTTTCCAAGGAGCTTTACTAAGACTTAATTCTTTTTCTAACCAAGGCAACTGGTTTTTCCAATCAGCATTACTGTTAGTATCTAAAGCGAAAAATTGTACTTGATTACGTTTAAATGTATAGTAACGTCTTCCCTTCATATTAAAGCCAGCATACTTGACTTGCGGATCGCCATTTTCAGTACGAATATCGTGATTACCTAAACAAGCCTGAAATTTCACACCTTGCTTGAGTAAATATTGATAGGGGCGCTCAAAAACTGCATTAATTTTCTCGATTTCGCCGTTGTTGTAAATGTTATCTCCAGCTAAAACAACTAAATCATAAGGATTCTGCCTGTGATAAAAATTCATTGCCCCAGCCACGGCATACTGTCCTTTAGCCCCTGTCCCTGTATCAGCCACAGACACAAAACGTAATAACAAGTCTTTTTTGGCTGGGTTGGCGGCTATAGCTGTTGTTGAATCGGTAATATCAGCAGTTTGATGATTTTGACGAAACGTCCAGCCGAAAAATCCTCCACCAATGGCGCTGACGGTACTTAAAAATAAAAATTGACGGCGTTTTAGGTTCATAACTCACCAAATTTAATAATTAGTCAGTTTAGCTGAAGCAATGTGCAATGTAGTGATACATTAAGGCAAAAGAAGGCAGCACCAGTAATAATGTACGTTGTTTGTCTTTGATTCGCTGCTTTTGGTGAAAGTTCCATGTCACAAGACAATCAGTCAAAACCGACGGATGAGCAAGTAACTCAACCTCCCCAAAAACCTTACCAGATAGTTCAGCCAATTTGGAAGGCTAAAATTATCCAACTTCTCCGAGGGACGATTGGGGTTTTAGAAACAACGGTAGAAAAACTGGAGACAGCACCCCCACCTGGTACTGAGGAAACACCCAGTTTTTTCCAGCAACTTCAGTTGCGATGGGGTGGACTGTTAAGGACAATCCGGTTGTTTTTACCATCAAATTTGTCAACAAAGTTATCAGATACAGCTTTGACGGGAATTGTTACTGGAATTGCTGTAGTTCTTGTTTGGACAACTGCAAGTGTCTTTACTGGTAAACCTACTGAAGTAGCAACACTTCCACCGATTGAAGAGGTTCCTACACCGACACCAACCATAACTACTCCACCGGAGTCAGTTGCACCAGAACCGCAGCCGCCACAGCCGCCAGAAGTAGAAACTCCGCCACCGGAACCAGAACCAATTCCCACGCCAACGCCAACCCCGACACCAACCATAGAATTAACACCAGAACAAGCCTTGATTGCAGCAATTGAGAATCAGGTAGCTGAAATTAGCGATCGCATTGCCTCTGGTCTGATAAAGTCAATTCAAGCCAACTTCCGCACGAGTAACTTGACTGTCAAAATTAGTGATGATTGGTACACTCTCCAAGAATCTCAGCAGGACAAACTAGCTGCGGAGATATTACAACGCTCTCAAGAACTTGATTTTACCCATTTAGAAATTATCGACTCCCAAGATAGGCTGATAGCACGTAACCCAGTTGTTGGTACTGATATGGTAATTTTTAAACGGCAAACAACTACTTAGAATAATTCGTAATACTTCTCTACGAGAGGCTGCGCCCTAAGCGTAGCTATGCCGCAGGCTTTACGGCTACGCTCAGTACAAGTTCGTAATTTAGAGATTTAACTTCAAGTATTTATGTTAGACAACATTTCGCTATTGCTCCAAGCTTGTGAAAACTTAAACATTAGCTATGAAATTATTCATCCGACTGAAAACTTATTAAAAATTAAGCTGAATAATAAACAGCATTATTTTTGTAATTATAGTACTCCGTTGATTAATCAGGCAGTAGCACAAATTATAAAAGATAAGGAATACACTTACCATATTTTAAAGCAAAAAATTAAACTTCCTCGAACAGTAGGTTTTCTTTCCCCTTTTTGTGATCTTCAGTATAAGATGTACTTAAAACTCCCAAGCTTGAAAGATATTATATTAGAAATAAAAGATAAATTTGAAACACCTGTTATTGTTAAAAGAAATTCTGGCTCTGGTGGGCATAACGTATTTTTATGTCAAAATAAAGATGAAATTGAAAATGCTTTAAAAGAAATTTTTAATATAAATGATAAAAAGTATGATTACGTTGCGATCGCTCAAGAATTTATTCACATTAAATCTGAATATAGAGCGGTTTTCTTAAATAAAGAATTAGTTTTACTCTATGAGAAAGATATAACTGATGCAAAATTTGCGGGTAATCTCAGTCCTCTGCACTGGGATGGTGCGAAAGCAAAATATATCAATGATCCACAGATATTGTCAGAGATTGCTAATTTTGCTAAACCAGTTTTTGAAGAATTAAACCTTGATTATGGTGGTTTAGATATAGTCTTAGACCAAGATAACCAATATTGGTTGATTGAGGTAAATTCTCACCCAAATTATACTATTTTTACTAGAGACAATGGAAAGGAGCCTGTGTTGAAAATTTTTGAAAAAATGCTTGTTAGTCTAGCTTCAAATTGAATAAATAAATCATCACAAAGACGCGATAAATCGCCGTCTCTACAAAAGACTGATTATTGTTAAAGACGGCGATTCATCGCGTCTCTTGCTTAACTCCTAACTCACCATTCTCATTCCCTGAGTTGGTATCCATACCGTAAAAATTGAACCAATACTTACAGTTGATTCTACTTCAATTCGTCCTCGATGGAGTTCCACGAGTTGTTTAGTTAAAGCCAGTCCAAGCCCAGTACCTTCGTAGCGGCGGCGATAGGGTGTATCGAGTTGTTGAAATTTCTCAAACAGTAACGGTAATTGTTCATCGGCAATGCCGATCCCAGTGTCTTCCACTTGAAAAATAGCGGTATCATCTTCTACCCAAAGACGTAAGGTTACGCTGCCACTTTCGGGGGTAAATTTAATCGCATTAGTTAATAGATTCCAGATAATTTGTTCTACTCGTTCGGCATCGGCGGTAAAGCGATCGCGTCTGGGATCGATTTGCAAATCAAGGTTGAGATTAATTTGTTCGCTTGTTGCTTTTTTTCGCAGTGACTCTACAGCATTTTCAGCAACATTCACTAAAGAAAATTGCGAAATATTTAAAGCTGTCTTACCAGCCTCGATTTGCGATAAATCGAGGATGTCATTAATCATTTCTAATAAATGTTCTCCACTGTCGTGGATTGTTTGTAAATAACCCCGTTGTCGTTGGCTCAATTCACCCAAAGGCCAACGCAACAACGTAGATGACATCCCAATGACATAAGTTAAAGGCGTGAGCAATTCGTGACTGATAGTAGCGAGAAATTCACTTCTGATCCGGCTAGCAGCTTCGGCGGCGAGAAGGGCATCGCGTAGGGCCCTTGTGTGTTCAATAACTCGTTGTTCGAGAGATTGTTTTTCTTGAGTGAGCGTTTGCATTAACTCAGCTTGGTGAATTGCGATCGCTAATTGTTCTGCGATCGCAATCAGCAAGTTTTTTTCACTCTCAGTCCACTGGTGGGGATTATCGCACTGATGAGCAATCAGCAATCCCCACAGTTTGTCCTCAAATATAATTGGTGCTACCAACTTTGCTTTAACTTGGATTTCCCTTAAAAAATGCAACAAACACTCTTCTAGAGCATATGTTTTTTCGACATCATCCACAGCTAAAGTAAAGCCTTGGCGATACTTTTCCCAACATTGAGAGGTTCGGGTAAAGCAATTTCTTTCCGTGTAATTCAACACCGATGTAATAGCATCTGTAGCACGAGCTTCATAGACAATATAACCTTCATAGTTTTGGCAGTCTTCTATTAATGGTTGATTATTGACTGACACAGAAGGCGAGTGCTTACCGTAATTATCGTGTATAGAAAAATAGTTTTCGGAAGATTCCCCAACGAACAGTTCCATGCCTGTTGCCAGTGCCGTTCCATTGAGAGGAATACTGTCATACTGGTATTGAGCCTTGACTTTAGAACCTACAAATTTATAGATTACTAATCTGTCTAATTCCAGAAACTCACGCACTTGTGTAATTGCTGTTGCCATAATCACCGGCAAATCTAGGCTTTTGCGGATCTGCGTTGTTACCTCATTCAACAGCCGTTCTTGGGAAATCTGTTTTTTTAAAGCATCTTCTACTGGCTGACAGATATAAACTGCCGGCCCAGTTGGGCTTGGAGGTGCTATTATTTCTTGGTTTGGCCGAGTTAAGAGATATTCTAATAACAACAGCGAGAATTGACTTTGGAGCGTGGCATCATTGGGCCGAATAATTTGGCGATAACCTTCGAGATTTTGGTGAGTGGAGGAATCGCACTCAAACAAGTCTCTCAATTCGTAGACAAATGTTGCGATCGCCTCTAAATTAAATGTCAAACTAGCATTCAGCGCTGAGTAAATTCCTTGCTCCCCTTCCTCGAAGTTTCCTACCAAAAGCGCACTAAACTGCTCAGAAACTACCAACGTAAACCTTTGCCTTTGCCATTCTACAGGTATGCAAATCCGCATCAACACAGCTTCTGTCAGTATCATAGCGGCACTTCCCACCGTTTGAGCCATCTGTTCCAACAATTCCCCAAGCTGATTAAATACAACAATAGGTAAGGTTCGAGAAAAGCTCAAATCAGGAGAACTAAGCATTTTCAATCATTTTGCTAAGAAGGGGCTAAATGCACGGAAAAAAGTTTGTTTTGTTTTTGTACTAACCAACAGTTTAAAACGGTAATACAGCATTATGCATCGTATAAGTAGCACATCGGGTGGATGGAATCAGTCAGAAGGTTTAATTTTTTTAGAACAAACTCCAGCGCCTTTCGTGTTAATTACGGCTGCTGATACCGACATTCAAACTTTGGCAGCGGCGGTGACAAAATTACCTACAAGCTTTCCTGCATTAAGAGTCGCCAATCTCTTGCAGTTACAGCAACAATTAAGCATAGATACTTATGGGGAGCAAGTTTTGGAACTTGCCCAAGTAATTATTTTGCGCCTGTTAGGAGGACGTTCCTACTGGAGTTATGGCTTAGAAGTAGTGCAAGAAATTGTGCAACGTAATGGTAGAAACCTCATTGTAATGCCAGGGGACGACGCTTTTGATCCCGATTTAATCTCCCAGTCTACCGTATCTTTGGGTATTGTTAACCAAATATGGCAGTATTTTAGCGAAGGCGGTGTAGAAAATTTCGTTAATGCTCTCAAATTTATCTCCGATAGTTGCTTGTCAACTGCATACAATCCTGCGCCACCCCGTTCAGTTGGGCGTGTGGGATTTTATGAATGGGGAGTGGGGAGTGGGGAGTGGGGAGTGGGAGCAGGGGAG
>JBBSOX010000111.1:0-22892 GCA_038259325.1 Chroococcales cyanobacterium
GCTGTCCTCCTCTGGGACGGGGGAGGCTAACGCCAATGGAGAGGATGTAAGACCAATTCGCGGACGCAAATCCAAGATGCGGCAATCTTCTGTGAAGTTGGAAGCCCACACTGTACCGTCAGGTTAGTGTGGGTAGTTCACCTCCTACCTCCTGTACAGACGCGATTAATCGCGTCTCTATAAAATGGAACGCCCAATCTTATACTTAGCGATAACTAACCACGGCTTTGGTCATGCTACCCGCATCGCTTCTGTCGCTGCGACAATTCAAAAATTATGTCCAGAAGTTCTGCTAATTCTTGTAACTACTGCCCCGCGCTGGTTGCTAGAGTGCTACATAGAAGGCGATTTTATCTATCGTCCTCGTGCATTTGATTTGGGTGTGGTGCAAACCGATAGTTTGACAATGGATAAAGTAGCGACTTTAGAAAAGTTACTGGATATTAAGAAACATCAAAATTCGCTCATTGCCTCAGAAGTGAATTTTATCCGCCAAAATCGCGTTAATCTCATCTTGGCAGATATTCCCTTCCTCGCTCCTGGGTTTGCCAAAGGTGCAAATATTCCCTGCTGGATGATGAGTAACTTTGGCTGGGACTTTATCTACCGAGATTGGGGAGGTGAATTTACCGCAGTTGCAGATTGGATTAGTGATTGGTACTCAAAGTGCGATCGCTTATTTCGTCTTCCCTTCCACGAACCAATGCAGACTTTTAACAATATCACAGATGTCGGCTTAACAGGCGGTTCCCCTCGTTACTCTGCTGATGATTTACGTTCTCTTTGGGGAATAACTGCACCAGTAGAAAAAACTATTTTGTTGACCTTTGGCGGCTTGGGTTTACAGCAAATTCCTTACGATAACCTGCGGCGATTCCCAGATTGGCAATTTATCGTCTTCGATCAATCTGCCCCAGATTTACCTAATTTAGTAAAAATTGATGACCGGAAATACCGTCCTGTAGATTTTATGCCTATTTGTGGACGAGTAGTCTCTAAACCTGGTTACAGTACTTTTGCTGAAGCCACGCTATTAGGAGTACCTATTGTTACCATACCGCGTGAAGATTTTGCTGAAGCAACTTTTATAATTGAAGGCATCACTAATTATAACCAGCATCAAATCATTACCCCATCTGAGTTTTTTCAAGGAACTTGGGATTTTCTGTGTGAGTTACCTCAACCACCAAAGCAATCTCAACCAATTGCTAAAGATGGTAATGAAGCGATCGCTCATGCTGTAATTAATTATTTCGAGTCGAATAAAGTTGTTCAAAACAACATACATTAATAATGGAAGATCCGACAATAGACGAAGAAATGTTGGAATTAGCCGCTCAAGATGTGCGTCGAGTGATTGAAAGACAAAAAGAAGAACGGCAAATTTTAATCACTCAGATGAACATCCTAATTTGTCACAAACACTGCATTATTAAGTTTTCTAACTATATCTAGACTAATTGCAATATTTAGTCTTTTCAGTGTAGTAGAAATATTGTTACTACTTTTTAACTTTATGCTATTAATACGATCTTTATTGCCACGCAAATTTTTTGTCACCCCCAACCTAGAAACTGACGATTTTCAGAATAAATATTTGAAGTTTTCACCTCAAGAATACCAGTCACAGATGTTAGTTAACTTGAGAGAGACTTATAATGAAAATCAGAAGCAAGTAGAGAATATTTCTCAATCATTGACATATGCTACTTTTGTAACTGTCGGAATCGCATTTGTTGCATTGTTACATCAAGTAACAGTTTATTTCATTCCTGAACTACAAAAACTATGAATACCAACCAAGACGATATAACATCCTCTAAAAAGAGTTTACAATTGCCAGAGCCAGATCGGGCTAACATTACAGCTTTATCTCACAATCTGCCTAACACACCTATCATCCCCGATGTCCTCAAAGAGTTTGTAAATGCGGTGTTAAGTCTCTTTAGCAGAAGACATACTCAGTCTAACGATCGAGCAACCGCAGAACAACAACCAAATCAAGCAGACTGAACAGCTAATTAGCTTTTACTGTCATCAATAATTACTATTTTAAATGACTCACTACCAAAAGCTACTAAAAATTTCCACCACTGGTAAATCTTTTTACAACATCACCACAAAAATTGAAGCCACAGTTGCAGAATCGGGAGTTGAAACTGGTCTTTGTACTCTATTTTTACGGCACACTTCAGCCAGTTTAATCATCCAAGAAAATGCCGATCCCGATGTTCTTGTGGATTTAGCTAATTTTATGGCAAAACTCGTGCCAGAATCAGGCAAATACATCCACGATGCAGAAGGCCCCGATGATATGCCGGCACACATTCGTACCGCACTCACCCATACTTCTGAACATATCCCCATTAATCGTGGTCATTTGGTATTAGGAACTTGGCAGGGAATTTATATTTGGGAACACCGCCAGCGCAGTCATTTAAGAGAATTGGTTATCCATATCTCTGGATAACTAATTATCAAATTTTATTTAAAGTGGAATTATTTAGAGTTTAAATACTCTGGTTATGCCGCTTACCCTTTGGCTATAATCTCATCAACTCGTGGTGATATAGATGAAATAAATTTCGCCGCGATCGCTTTTTCATGAAAATTAATGATGCAAAATTAACTAGATATACACTAAATAATTTGTGTCAATTTGTAAATTTAAAAGTAAAGTTTATTTATGATTATTTAAAAATCAATTTATTCCGAGATAAGCTAATATTTGTTGTAAGTTGTCTGGGCTATTTCAATTACTATGAAGCAAGAACTGACACCAACTCATACTTTCCAATTGATTGATGAAATCCTTGCCCAGCAGTCTGTTAATTTATTGTCACTTAATCCCCAAAAGAGATTAATTACCAGTTTTGCAGAATTGGGGGATTTAATAAATGCACAAAATCCTAATATTGAACTTTTCACAACCCTTCAAGAAACTCTCATAAATATAGTCTCCATTCAGTTACAAAACTTCCCAGAAAATATATTCTGGGATTTTGATTTTCTGGTCAGTAGTATGTTTAGGCAGGCTTTAGTAGCAGATGAGGGTGCTATTGTTTTTTTAAAGACTTTTGGTGAAAAGATGGGTTCTTTGATAGAAATGTTTGGGACTAAAACGGAAATTCGCTTCCGTTATGTTCACGATTTTATGTATGGGTTTGAGTGGGCGAGGTGGGTACAAAAAGAACCACAAAAACGCGCATACATAGAGCCTTTTAGTCTAGTTTTTTTGGATTACTTGCTCGTTAAAGGTAAAGAAATTTTACAACGGATTAATCATGGTCAGGTCACATCTTATAAATTATGTGACACAGGCTATCGTAATCCCTTCACTTTTTCTCGTGAACCAGAAGATGAATATCGTCTCTTAACTTGTCTTGCCCAAGAAGAACTTATCCCAGTACCAGTATGGAACTGGAATGCTAGCCCTGTCTGGAACAAACCTTTCCAAGAAATGCGCCAGCAATTAGCATTAGAATTAAATATTCAACCACAAAAACACTGATTAGCAATTGAAAATTACAAATTGCTGAAGAAAATAATTATGAAAATTGCTGACTTAATTACTTGGTTTGAAGCATGGGCAAATCCCGCTTGGTGTGAAAGCTGGGATAATTGCGGCTGGCAGATTGAACCAGGAGTGTTGCAGGAGAAAGCGCGGGTTTTGGTATGTTTGACACCGACTTTGGCAGTAATGCAGGAAGCGATCGCTCTTAATGCTAATCTGATATTTGCCCATCATCCCTTGATTTTTACTCCTCCCAAGTCTTTACGCACTGGTGAAGCGATCGCAGAAATGGTACGGTTGTCCTTTAGCCACAATATTGGTATTTACACTGCCCACACGAATTTCGACCAAGTGCAGGATGGTACTGCTGACGTTTTGGCTCAAATTTTAGAACTCAAAGAAGTTACTCCTATACAACCCACACAAGCAGGGTTAGGATATGGTCGTGTTGGTTTGCTAGAGCCATTTCTAACATTGCAAGAGTTACTCGCAGCTATTCAAACGCGACTTGCTGCTCCTAATTTGATTTTTTCTCCAACTGCTGATTTACAGCAAACAATTTCACGAGTTGCTGTTTTGGGTGGTTCGGGGGCTAGTTTTATTTCAGCCGTCGCCAAAACTGGTGCTCAAGCTTATCTGACTTCTGACTGTAAGTTTCATCAGTTTCAAGAAAGCCGCGATTGCAATCTCATTTTAATCGATGCCGGACATTACGCTACCGAACGTCCGGCTTGCGATCGCTTGGTGCAAAAATTCCAGTCGTTAAACCTAGATTGGGTGCAATTAAGTCAAAAGGATGAAGATTTCCGCCAGTTTTTTGCTTGATTGCTTATGTTTGACTATATTTTTGGGATACTTACTTAAAAGTTTTCCTATGTTTTAATATATTTAAAATATGTACATCTCATCATTGGTACTAAAGGTTTTTGTAACCATGTATTTCCGTAGATTAATGGATAGATGCACTTACAGTTCATATTGTGACCCATTGTTGTGATGGCAATCACAAATTACGTGTAACTATAATCACATAATATTCCTGTTCCATATCAATTAGTAGCAGAGAAAAATGTTCCACACTTGATGTAACAATTTGTTTACTCTGCCGTAACCAAGATGATTCGCACACTCGTTGAATCTGCTTTCCAAACTGGATATCTTAGTGTTGAATCTGAGGGTTTACTCCATCAAGTGCTGGTCACTAAATGCTGGAAAGAAGATGATTTGTCAGCCCTGGCAGCCCTATACGATGCAGTTCGGGCAGGTAAAATTAAACGAGAAGCGTCCTCGTCGAACGTGCTTATAGAATTTCCGCTACCCTATAAATCTTGCTGATAGTCCAAAATAAGCAGAGGGTAATTTTTCCATGTTTACCCTTATCCCCTCATTTTCTTTGCCCCTGAAGCTTCTCAAATCTACTCCGTTGCCTTTTAATTAGCTATCATCAGGCAAAAACCTTCAAAAATCAAAACTATTTAGGTGTTATTGTTGAAAACCATCAAGGTCAGCAAGAGAATGAGTTAAGATCATATACACATGGGTAAAAGTAAAGCCAAGTCCCCGGACTTCCCAGCAATGCCAATGATTATAAGTAGGCAAGTTAAACAACCGCAATCAACGATTGGTTTGGAGTATTCTTTATTACATAATAGTAACAAGGACTCACCAGCAAATATCAACCTGTTTAGGACAGGTTTCCTATTGTTTGACTTCCATGAAGCAGACATTCCGTAAAATTGAGCCGGAGAGAGATTGAGTTCATTGCTAGAGCAACCATTAACTTATGATCCAAAATTTCTCAATATTTGACAACTACAAGCAAGTCTTGGGATTGGGTTATGATGCTTACTTGTTCTTAACGGTGAAATGAACCTCTTAAAGGTGTAATGTAATGGGGTAGAACCCAGATTTTGACAGGTTTAACTACGTTGTTTAAAAAGGCAGAAACAATACATGCTACACCGCAAGATTTATCAACTCTGTTGCGATGGGCGCGAGGTATGTGTTTTCTTGCGGGACCAGCAACGCTGGATTGAACGCGCCCGCATCATCGACATAGAGGGAGATTTAGTGACCCTACGCTATGAAACAGAAGAAGAGGACGAAGTTTGTTCTTGGGAAGAAATGGTTCGCCTCGAGAGCATTGGTGCTGTAACGCAAAAACTAGCTTCAGTACCACGCGGGAATGTGGAGCCTTTGATGACTGAAGACTGTCCCGAAGCCGAACGCATCCACAACCGTTACACTGACTCGAATCCAGAATAATTAGTCATTAGTCATTAGTCATTAGTCATTCGTCATTAATTAAAAATGACAAAAGATACCGGATTAATGACTATTGGCTATCATTCAAACCTTCAAAAGCAGGGCAGTAACCTTCTAGAGTTACCTTAAAGTTATATAATGGGGAAGCTGGATTCCAACACCGCTGCCCCCTTTGATGTCGGCAAGTACCGCAACAGTCTACATCTGTCCATGTATAGCGATCGCTATTTTGGTTGAGCAATTCTCGTTGAGACAATCCCCTCAATACTAGTTCTTCGCCTTGCCAACGAGCTTCGATTAAACCAGTATCAGAAAATTGTCGCCAACGAGGATCGGTAGTAATCACATCGGCTAAGGTAATTGTGATTACTGTTCCCAACTCTGTCAGTTCGCCTTCATAGTTAGTTTCTGGTGCTGCCGGTTGTAAAAATGTATCGCCGATAGGCAATTCTACTAAAGTGTCAGCCGCCGGAGAATGGATATGGTAGCGGTTTTGCAACTCCTCTAAGCTAGTCAGGTCTGCCAAGTAAGCAGGAGAACCGTGAATAAAAATGACGTGCTGGGGTCGCAAATTATGAATTAGCTGCGTAGTTCCAGGGCCATCACTATGTTGAGCCAAGAGATAAGTTTCAACAGTGGTGGGTGCTAAATATTCTTTATTAACTTTTATATCAATTTTTTCTGGTAGGAGAATTAGCCAAGGGCCAGTGTCTAGTTGACAGTGCTTACCCAAATCATCTGTAGAATCGGTAAGGACAATACAAGGAGACTTACCCACAGTGGGACGATGTTCTGCTTGTAAGCGACGCACGCGGGGACGCACCCGTTCATCCCAAAATAAGGGTTGATGGCGGGCGAAGTTTTGTACAGATGGGGGAAGATGGGGTAGTAGTTCTAAATAGGCATCACACCCAGTAGCGACAGCACCATCTACCCAGATATCTATATCTCGTCCGGTGAAGTGGTGATGAGAGCGTAAGAGCATTAATAATTCTTGACCCAATCCTAAAGCAGGAGTGGGAAGGATCACAGAACAATGGTCAGCGATCGCGCGGTTAATTCGTTCTGCTAGTTGATTTTCTTGGTTGCGGCGGTGAGGATGACGGGATGTGCCATAACTGCCTTCAATGATTAGCACATCCAAGTCTAATCCTCGCAGTTCCTCTAAACGTAAACCTTCTACCAACCGCGAGTTTGACAGGAAAAAATCTCCTGTATACAGTAGCTTATAAGTACGCTGCTTAGTGGTGTAGGTAAGAAGAATTGCCACTGCCCCAGGTAGATGCCCTGCGGGAAATAATTCTGCCACCAAACCATCTTGGAATTCCACAGGCGATCGCAACGGCAAGGCATGACAAAATTGGTAAATTTTTTCAGGGTCTTGGTCTAGCCAATTCAAAGGCAGTAACTTGCTGGTTACTTCGCTACCATAAATAGGTAACTTTGGAAAAGCTTTATGCAGTGCCAGTAAGCCTCTGGCGTGATCTGGGTGGGCGTGACTGATTAAAACGAAATCTGCTGGAGGGGGCGAGCCAACTCCACGTACCGACTTAGTAAGCCCCTTTACCAACGATGAAATATCCTCCAAACCACAATCCAACAGGATGCGGTGTGGGCCCATCTTCACCAATAAACACACGCCCTCATCGTAATGCTGGACACTATAGGGTAAGCATTCTAATTCAGTACCCCCTACCGCAGCATCTACGCGAGAGGATGCCGACAGATTATCCCTCATGCTCTCCTCCCCTCAAACCTCATCATCATGGACATATCCCAAAAGCCAAAAGTTACAAAAATTTTGGTTTTGTGACTTAGGGGTAAGTTTTATCGTGCGCCCCTACACCCTGAGAATACAGATTTTTCATTGGGGAGGACGCCTCTACCGAACCCGCACTGGTTCGGAAAGGTGGACTAACGAGAAAGCACCAAACTACTAGCTAAAGGATGCCTCTTGTCTATTTTCCCTTTGCAAGTTCTGAGCGCTCTTAGCCAACTCATCCTACGGGAAGTCGCCCAAGCGTCTACAGGCTTATCTCAATGGGCAGAGCCATTGCCATGATAGTTATCTGAATCATAGAATCCATTTTTCGTGCCAAAAAACAAGCACGAAAGCGTAAATATAACTGTTAATCCAGCTAGAATCAGCTTTACATCCATTTGTTTGCTGCCCTTTACTCAAGACTTTCTTATATTAATTTAGTGCTTCCGCAATCAAACGCAATCACTAGAAAATCTTTACTATGCTTATGTGGATTGGGCAATAGGTAAATTTACCGCAATCAGTCAGATTGTAAAACCTTTCGGTTCACCTGTCCATCCATTTAGATGTAAAGCAATATGACAGCAGTAGTAATCTTCTACATACCCTAAAAATCCTCAGTAGTTAGGATTGTCCCACTGTTCAAATAAGCTTTTGAGGCTCTTTAGATAGAAACCTTTAATAATTTACGAAACTTTACCAAAAACGCTCTCTTCATCCAAAACTAGTCTAAACCCCAAACCCAAGTCATCACCTTAATATTAAAAACAGGAGCAATTATTTCCCAACCCCTAAATAAAAATACCTATTTTGTATGACTATCGAACGACTTCCCCAAAAACACTATCCCAAGGCTGAGATTGGGCGGCGAGGTATGGCATTAGGGCTTGATTTCTTTGGTGTCTGGTTAGTCAGTTCCCTACTTGGAGGCGGCGATATCGGGATTCAATTTGTGCAAATCCTAGTTTTTGTGATACTTTGGCTGATTTTGCGAGTGCTGGTGGTATACAACAATCAAGGGCAAAGTTTAGGGCGTTGGGCGTTCGATTTAAAAGTCTTGGAAGTTGAAGATGGGGAAGTAGTGGGCAGAATTCCAGCTTTGCTCTCATTAGTGAAGCGAGAGGCAATTATCGGCTTGGGTGCGCTTTTAGTGTCAATTGCTCTGAGCAATATTAGAGCCAATCCCACTGCTATACTGCTAGTACTTCCCCTAGCAATTGATTGTGGGACTGCCTTCTCTGATACCCAGCTGCGGCAGGCTTTACACGATCGCTATTGTGGAACTTTTATCGTTTCGTCGCGTCGTGGCTACTCGCTTGACATAAAAATTAAAAGATTAGTTGATAATATGCGGCGGAATGTGAGAAGATAGTCATTTGTGTTAATTCTCTTCAGGCTTCACTGTTTGTAAGATTATGGCTAAGAGTAAAGGTGCCCGCATTATTGTGACACTAGAGTGTACCGAGTGTCGGACAAATTCAGACAAGCGTTCTGCTGGTGTTTCACGTTATACCAGCACCAAGAATCGCCGCAACACCACCAACCGGCTAGAACTGAAAAAGTTCTGCACCCACTGCAACAAACATACTGTTCACAAGGAAATTAAGTAGAGATGAGTTATTTCCGTCGTCGCCTTTCTCCGATCAAGCCTGGAGAACCAATCGATTATAAAGATGTTGATTTATTGCGTAAGTTTGTCACCGAGCGGGGTAAGATATTGCCACGTCGGATTACTGGGCTAACATCTCAGCAACAGCGAGAGTTGACATTAGCAATTAAACGTTCGCGGATTGTGGCTTTGTTGCCATTTATTAATGCGGAAGGCTAAAACAATTTTGGATTTGGGATTTTAGATTTTGGATTATATAAGAGAAGCTGTATCTAAAGAAATATTTAGCTTTGTCTGTGTGAGTCCAAAATCTCAAATCTGAATCAGAAAGTGTAAGATAGATTGCTGAATGAAAAACCCTTGGATTTAGGATTTAACACCAGTTATAAAATCCAAAATCCAAAATCTAAAATCTAAAATTATTAGAGTGCGAGAGTTGTGGAGAAGGGGACGCTAGTTGAATTTAGGGTTCAAGGCGATCGCCGTTTGGGCATCGTAGAACGTCCAGACGGTAAAACCCGCTGGTTTGTGGTAGACGAACGTGGTCAATCCCACAGCCTCGCGCCTAGACAATTAACTTATACAGTTACCGGACAGACCTATAAGCCCTCAGAGATTGCCAATTTTCTGGAACAGGTCAAGCCTTATTTAGATCCATCTAGCTTAGAAGTGGCTTGGGAATTATTGGTTGAAGATGGGGAAACAGTCACCCCAGACCAAATGGCAAATTTGCTATTTTCTGAATCAACTGCCCCTCCTTGTTATGCCGCCTATTGCTTGTTATCAGACGACAAACTTTATTTCAAGCAAAAAGGAGACGCTTACGAGCCGCGAACTGCTGCTCAGGTGGCAGAACGCAAGCACCAGATGGAAGTAGAGGCACTAAAAGCTAAGGGACAGCAGGAATTTTTAACTCGTGTAGAGCAAGCACTCAAAGGTGAAACAGTAGAGTGGGGGCGTCACGATCGCCAGCGCTTAGAAGGACTCGAAAAATACGCAGCACTGCTTGCTGACACCGTGCGGACAGGAGTCAATTATGACTCCTTGGCTCGTGCTTATCCGCCAAGCGCTCCAGTATTAGAAACTATGACCATGCTGGGACGGCCCACAACACCCCAAGGAGCCTTTCAGCTGTTGGTAGATTTGGGTTGCTGGAGTCCTTATGAAAACTTGTTCCTGCGTCGTTCTTCAATTCCGATCCAATTTCCTAATAAGGTATTAGAAGTGGCGCAACAACGTTTGGATTTCCCGCCGATTGACTCAGATACAAACCGCCTTGATCTGACTCACCTGAAGGTCTACACCATAGATGATGAAACTACCACAGAGATCGACGATGGTCTAAGTTGGGAAGTACTACCCGATGGGCGGGAACGCCTGTGGGTGCATATCGCCGATCCGACTCGATGGTTAGTGCCAGAAGATGAATTAGATTTGGAAGCCAGAAAGCGGGGTAGTACAGTCTATTTACCTACGGGGATGATTCCCATGTTCCCAGAGGTATTGGCGACTGGGCCAATGAGTCTGATCCAGGGACGGGTTTGTTGCGCCCTCAGTTTTGGAATTATTTTAGATACAACTGGGGGAGTAGAAGATTACAGCATTCATACCAGTTCGATTAAGCCGACTTATCGCCTCACCTACGAAGATGTAGATGAAATGCTGCAATTACGGGTACAAGCAGAACCGGAAATTGCCGCGATCGCTACATGGGCACAAAAGCGCAAAGCTTGGCGTTATGCCCAAGGGGCAATTAGCATCACCATGCCGGAAGCGATGATCAAAGTCAAAGATGATGAGATCAACATTGATATTTTGGACGATTCCCCGTCGCGGCAAGTGGTAGCAGAAATGATGATTGTTGCTGGTGAAGTTGCGGCTCGTTATGGTAAAGCTCATAACATACCTTTGCCCTTTCGCGGTCAGCCGCAACCGGAATTACCCCCAGAAGAAGAATTGCTCCTACTTCCTGCCGGATTCGTTCGCGCTTGCGCTATGCGTCGTTGTATGCCCAAGAGTGAAATGAGCATTACGCCTCTGCGCCATGCTGGTTTAGGTTTGGATACTTACACCCAAGCAACCTCCCCCATCCGTCGTTACAGTGACTTGCTTACCCACTTCCAACTTAAAGCCCATTTGCGGGGTGAAGTTTTACCATTTACCGCAGATCAACTTAAAGAAGTAATGATGACTGTCACCAGCATTACCCAAGAAGTGACGATGGTGGAACGGCAAACTAATAGATATTATGCTCTAGAGTATTTACGCCGTCATCCAGAGGAAACTTGGGATGTAACAGTGTTGATGTGGCTGCGGGAAGACAGCAACTTGGCCTTAATTTTGTTAGAAGATTTGGGCTTGCAGTTACCAATGGTTTTCAAACGCTCTGTAAACTTGGGCGAACAAATATTGGTGAAAGTCAGCCACGCCGATCCGCAAAAAGATATGATTCAGTTTCAAGAAATAGTTTATCAAGAAGCGCAAACAGCGGCGAATTAATTCGTAATTCGTAATTCGTAATTATTGGTAAAATACTCGCGCGTAATTGTATTTTTTGACGATATTTAATTAGTTGGGGATTTAGTCCCCAATTGATTCAATGACGAATTATTTTAATCTTGCTCTAACCTCTCTCGGTTAGGATATAGGATAAATGGAATGAGGTAATAGTTGTGAATATATCTTTGACCCCAGAACTGGAGCAGTTGGTTAAGGATAAAGTTAATAGTGGGAAATACCACTCAGTTAGTGAGGTGATGGGTGAAGCATTGAGATTGCTAGAAGAACGCGATCGCGTTAGAGATCAGCGTCTAGCAGAATTGAAAGCTAAAATCCAAGTTGGTATTGAAGAACTCGAACGTGGTGAAGGAATTGATGGTGAAGAGGTATTTGCAGAAATAGAAGAAGACATTCGACGCGCTGAAGCCCAAATGCAACAAGCTGAGGCTGCTAAATAATGAGTAGGTGTATTTTAGCGCCTTCAGCTAGATTAGATTTGAAAGAAATTAGCCGCTATATTACCCGCTTTAATCCTGGTGCAGCCCGAAGATTCAACGAAAAAATTAAACAGCAGTGTAAGCTGTTAGCTGATTTCCCTAATATGGGGCAAAGTTGCGATAATTTTATAAGCGGTTTACGGAGTTTCCCCGTAGAAGATTATTTGATATTCTATCGTCCCATTGATGACGGTGTGGAAGTTGTGCGTGTTATCAGTGGTTATCGGGATTTAGAGACAGTTTTCTTAAGTGAGGATATTCCTTCAAATTGCATCTTATCTAAGCTATTTCCCCATCTCCTCACACTGTGCTTTTGACATAACAGCCCGGATATAGTCATTTTTACCATTGGTATAAGCCTGGCGATCGCTCCGAAAAGTTGCCGCCAAATCGCGCTTTAAAGCTTCATATCGTTTCGCCTCTTCAGGATTCCTTCTCAGATAGTCGCAAAATAGCTTGTGCTCCCCCCAAAATTCGCTCTTCACCTCGACTATGTGAACATGATGAGTCCGTTGCTTTCCGTATGGTGGCATTCCTTTCACAAAAAACATCCGTCCAGGATCTGGGTTTTCACGCCAATAAACGTATCCCAACGATTCCAATATCGGAACAGCAGATTTCGCATCTACTAAGGAACGTACTCCCACCATAATGTCAACAACTGGCTTGGCAGACATTCCTGGTACTGCTGTACTCCCAATATGTTCAATTTCCACAACTAATTCATTGCCTAGTAGCTCCCAAATCCGCTCGGCTTCTTCTGCAAACAAAACCTGCCAACGTGGGTCATATTCGACTATATTGACCTCATCCATAGGTGAAATTAATTTTATCTACAGCGATCGCAGTTGGTTAAATCCTTTATTTAATTGCTATTCGAGCGATTTTTATAGTATATAATAATGGATCGTGTCGAATCAAAACTAGACCATGCCTAAACTAAAGACTCGTAAAGCTGCGGCAAAGCGATTCCGTGCCACCGGCACCGGCAAAATCGTTCGTCGTAAAGCGTTCAAAAGCCACCTTTTAGAGCACAAATCTTCTGACAAAAAGCGTAGTATGCGCCAGAGTGCGCTTGTACATGAACGCGATGAACTTAACGTGCGCTTGATGCTCCCATATTTGTAAGTATTTTAGGAAATAAGTTATGACTCGGGTAAAACGCGGTAATGTAGCTCGGAAACGCCGCAATAAAATTCTCAAACTAGCAAAAGGTTTTCGCGGTTCTCACTCAACTCTGTTTAGAACTGCCAACCAACAAGTGATGAAGGCGCTACGGAGTGCCTACCGCGATCGCAAAAAGAAGAAGCGCGATTTTCGCCGCCTTTGGATCACCCGCATCAACGCTGCTTCTAGGCAACACGGCTTGAGCTATAGCCAGTTGATCGGTAACTTGAAAAAAGCTGATATCCAACTAAATCGCAAGATGTTGGCACAATTAGCAGTCCTCGATCCAGCTAGCTTTGGCAAAGTTGCTGAACTCGCAAATCAAGCTAAAGGATAAAGGTGGCAAGGGATGTATAACAGATGTAACAGATGGCAAGTAATTACTCGGTTACATCTGGTATTATCCGCCACTATTTTTTGGATATCTTGCTTTTCTATAGTGGGGACAGGATTAACTGCGTCTGCTGCCGAAATGCCAGAAATTCAGCAGCGGGGCTATTTAAATGTTGCCGTTAAAGATAACTTGCGTCCCTTGGGATTTAGGGATGCCAAGGGGAATTTGCAAGGCTTGGAAATTGACTTGGCACGGCAATTGGCACTTGACTTGCTTGGTAAAGCCGAGGCTGTAAAATTGGAACCTGTAGCGAATCGCGATCGCCTGTCTGTAGTCTTAGACAAGAAAGTTGATTTTGCGATCGCTAGGGTAACAGCAACCTCCTCACGCGCTCGCATAGTTAGTTTAAGTGTTCCCTACTATTTGGATGGCACTGTACTAGTTACAAAAGATGCCTCTGTGCAGAAGTTTAGTGATTTGGCAAAACAAAAAATTGCCGTACTGAATAACTCCAGCACCATTGCTCAAGTGCGGTACTATGTGCCAAACGCCGAGTTGGTAGGAGTAAATTCTTATCAAGAAGCGCGAAAGAAGATAGAAAGTAATGCGGCTGTAGCCTTTGCCGCAGATGCTAGCGTTTTGAGTGGTTGGGTGCAACAATATCCCCAATATCGGCTACTGCCAACCAAGCTATCAACTGAACCCTTGTCTATAGTCATGCCCAAGGGATTGCAGTACGATGAGTTAAGACGAAATGTGAATGAAGCGATCGCTCGTTACTTAGCAGAAGGCTGGCTTCAACAACGTGTTCAATATTGGGGTTTACCGTAAGTTTGTCATTAGTCATTAGTGAATAACCAAGGACAAAGGACAAATGACAATAAGCTGATAATAGATACAAAAGCAACTTTATAATATTTGTATTTGCAGCAATGGATAACAGTCTAGCCGTAATTTATCTCTCAATTTTTGTGAGTATACTCACACTTGCAGCCGTGAGTGTTTTTCGCCAGATTTTCAAAACTCGCAAGATTGAAAGCTCTTTTGCGAAGTTGCGAAAGAAATTAGAGAAAGAAAAAGGTACGACTCAAGAATATTATGAGTTAGGCAGTATTTATTCAGACAAAAAACTGTATTCTCAAGCGATCACGCTATTTCAAAAAGCGCTCAAAGTTGCTCAAGAAGAGGAAGAAGAAAATATCGCTCCCATTTACAACGGGCTGGGTTATATTTATTTTACCCAAGAGCAATATGACCTAGCAATTCGTAATTATAAAGAAGCCTTAAAAGCTAAACCAGACTACGTAACAGGGTTGAATAATCTTGGTCACGCCTACGAGAAGAAAAAATTAACTACTCAGGCGTTACAAAGTTACGAAGAAGCATTAAAGTTTGCTCCAAATAACCCTATTGCTAAACGCCGCGCTGAATCTTTACGTCGTTTAGTTTCTGCCTAAATGAGAATATGAGGCATGGGGATGTAGGGAAAGATAACTTTTCACTAGTCTCCAGTCCCCCCAAGTATTAACAAATTAATTTGGCTTTAGCCTCTTAATTTATCGGTTTTCCGGCTTAGGCTTGGAAATAGATAACTATAAGTCTTTTGTTTAATGTAAAAGATGATTAAGCGGCTAAAGCGTTTTTTGTGGCTACCTACTGCCCTCATTGTCGTCGTTTCTATCTCACTGGGACTAATAGGAATATTAACAGCTCAACAGCCTTTGATTTCCCATCCTCTCACTTCGCTAACAGAGGCAGAAATTAGTACAGCTGTTTCGGTTATCAAAAGAGAAAAAACTTTGAGCGAAATGGCAGCTTTTCCACTTATTGCTTTACAAGAACCAGATAAAGAAGAAGTTCTCAATTTTGCGCCAGGTAAAGCTTTCCAGCGAAAAGCCTTTTTGGTAATCTATGAGCGATCGCTAAATAAAACCTATGAGGGAATTGTTGATTTAACAAGCAAAAGCTTAAGTTCCTGGAAAGAAATACCCTCTGTCCAACCTGCGATCGTCAATTCAGAATATGAACTGGCAACTCAAGTAGTTAAAGCCGATCCCCGATGGCAAAAAGCGATGCAAAGGCGGGGAATTACTGATTTTGATCAAGTCAAAATTGGTTGTTGGGCACCAGGAATCCTAAGTAAACAGGAAGAAGCAACAGGTAATCGTTTGTGTCGAGCCTTATCTTACTATAAGGGCAAAGGCTGGAACTATTACGGTAGTCCCATTGAAGGAGTCTTAGCAACGGTAAATTTGAACGCAGGTAAAATTGCTAGTTTCATTGACAAGGGAAACGTACCTTTCTCTAAAGAAGACTGGAACTATGATGTAAAGTCTTTAGGCAAATTACTTTCAGCGCCTAAAGCATTAAAGATTCTCCAACCAAATGGTGCAAGTTTCCGAATTAATAACAATGAAATTAGCTGGCAAGGTTGGAAGTTTCGCTATTTAATGCATCCACGTAGTGGATTGGTGCTGTACCAAGTAACACACGACGACGGAAAAGATATCAGACCAGTTTTATACCGCGCTAGCCTATCAGAGATGGTAGTTCCTTACGGCGATCCAGATCCCACTTGGTCGTTTAGGAATGCATTTGATGTTGGGGAATACAACCTTGGTTTGCTAGCAAATACGATGGAGTTAGGTAAAGAAATTCCTGAAAACGGCCTTTTGCTGGATGCTGTATTTGCTAATGAGCAGGGAGAACCTTATAAGATACCAGGAGTTATCGGTATCTATGAACGCGATAACGGAATGCTGTGGAAACACTATGAGTATAATACTCAGCGTAATGATGTTCGTCGCAGTCGAGAACTAGTCATGACAATGACGGTGGCCGTTGACAACTATGATTACAGCATTAATTGGATTTTTCACCAGGATGGGACTTTGGAAGTCCAAAATGAATTAACGGGTATCTTACTGACGCAGGGAACGGCTGCTGTAAAACAATCTGAGAATGATTTATATGGTCGGTTAATTGCTAAAAATATCTTCGGAGTAAATCACCAACACTTTTTCAACTATCGCCTAGATTTCGATGTCGATAGTCAAGCTAATTCTGTGATGGAAATGAATGTGAAAGCTTTACCGATGGATGCGAAAAATCCTTTAGGAAATGCGATCGCAGTTACAGAAAATCCCCTAACAAAAGAAACGGCTGCTGTGCGTGATCTGGATATGAAAAGCAGTCGGGAATGGATGATTGTTAGTGCAGATAAGAAAAATACGCTAGGGGCTGCACCTGGATATATGCTGATGCCTGGTGGAAACTCCATATTTTTCCCTGTAGAACGCTCAAACATCCGTCAAAGGGCAGAATTTGCGACTCATCATGTTTGGGTAACAAAATATAAACCTACTGAATTCTATGCTGGCGGTGATTATCCCAACCAGACTAAACCTGGACAAGGTTTACCACAATATATTGCAGACGATGAATCCTTGATGGGTGAAGATATCGTGCTGTGGTACACAATGGGCGTAACTCATATTCCGCGATCGGAAGATTGGCCTGTGATGCCTGTTCATCGAGTTGGCTTTAAGCTAGTACCTAGAGGATTCTTTAGCCGTAATCCAGCGATTAATTTACCAGAGTAATATATTCGTTTTTTCAAGTTTCCTTAGTTCAGTTTTTTCGCAATCTGTAAACCTGTAACTTGAATGCTGATAAGCTTATCGTAGTCCAAAAACTGGCAGTTTTCAAAATAGGATACCTCATGAATTTTCCTGAAATTAATATTCCCGGTGAAGGCACACTGCACGCTCGTTTAACTACTTCCTTGGGTCAAATTATAGTTCGTTTGGAGGAAGACAAAACACCCAACACCGTCAAAAATTTTGTAGGTTTAGCAACCGGGACAATCGACTGGAAAGACCCTAAAACAGGTCAATCCCAGAAAGGGACTCCTGCCTACGATGGAGTTCGCTTTCACCGAGTCATCCCTGATTTTATGATTCAGTGTGGCGATCCCCTGGCTCGTTATCCAGATATGGCTAACCGTTGGGGTACTGGTGGCCCGGGATATCAATTTGAAGATGAGTTTCATCCTGAATTGAAACACTCTAGTGCCGGTATTCTCTCAATGGCAAATGCAGGACGCGGTACTAATGGTTCGCAATGGTTCATTACAGAAGGGCCAACGCCTCATCTTGACCGCAAACACAGTGTTTTTGGTAAAGTTGTCGAAGGTATGGATATAGTCAACCGCATCGCCAATGTGCCTACGACTAGAGATCGTCCAAATCAAGACGTAGTGCTAGAAAAAGTGGAAATTTTTCGGCAATAACTAACACCTCTCTAGGTTAATTTCTACTCTCTCGAATGGGCAAATTGCACTAGTGTTATTCTCCCTTTTTTCCTTGTTTAAAGAGGGTTAGGGAGATATTGATGCTACAACCTAATTCTTTACAAACATCCTCTGAGAGGATGTTTGTGTTTTTTGGGAAGTTGTACATAAATTTTATAAATTTCTTGGTGATAGTTAATACTATTTTTTTGTCAGGCTGCGCCAAACCCTTTTAATTAACTTCTTTCTTAGTGTCCTTCTCTAACGAGACGCTGCGCGAATGCGGTTCGTTTTTCTTTCTTCTTTCTTTTAGTTAAATCTGATTTAGCGCATCTTCATACAGAATTGGTATAATACACCGCCCCACCTTGAAAACAAATTTGCCGAAAAATTAAGATTTATTTTAAAAAAGTAACAGTATTATTGTTAGATTCAGAAGCTAGATTCCAATCAGGAAGAAGGTTTGAACGATGCCTAAGCCTATACACCACAGGTAAAATCCTTACAAGTCTTCACTTCATCAGGGATACAACTTTTGAGACAATCAGAAACGATTTAATAATAATCAAGCACTTATAGTCCACTCTTATCGGACTCCGTGTTATTTCTGTTGAAAAGGGAGAACACAAACATGAAATTGGCTTACTGGATGTATGCAGGCCCAGCCCACATCGGCACTCTGCGAATCGCTAGCTCTTTTAAAAATGTCCATGCGATCATGCACGCCCCCATTGGCGATGACTACTTTAACGTCATGCGCTCCATGCTATCGCGGGAAAGGGATTTCACTCCGGTAACAACCAGTGTTGTTGACCGCAACGTTTTGGCACGCGGTTCCCAAGAGAAGGTGGTAGATAACATCATCCGCAAGGATGCCGAGGAACACCCAGATTTGATTGTATTAACTCCCACCTGCACTTCCAGCATTCTGCAAGAAGACCTGCACAACTTTGTCGAACGGGCGCAGTTGGAAGCGAAAGGAGACGTAATGCTAGCGGATGTGAACCACTACCGCTACAACGAACTGCAAGCCGCCGATCGCACTTTGGATCAAATTGTTCAATACTACATTGAAAAAGCGCGGAAGCGGGGCGAATTGCCTGAGGGCAAAACTGCAAAGCCCTCGGTTAACATTATCGGTACTACTACCCTCGGTTTCCACAATAATCACGACTGCACCGAACTGAAACGGCTGATGGCTGACTTGGGAATTGAGGTAAATACCTTAATTCCCGAAGGTGCTTCGGTGAACGACTTGAAGAAGATGCCCAAAGCCTGGTTTAACCTCGTGCCTTACCGTGAACTCGGTTTGACCACGGCACGTTACCTGGAAGAACAATTTGGCACACCTTATATAGACATTACTCCAATGGGTGTAGTGGAAACTGCCCGTTGTATTCGCAAGATTCAGCAGGTAATTAATGCTCAAGGTGCAGAAGTTGACTACGAAAACTTCATTAATGAGCAGACCTTGCATGTATCTCAGGCTGCTTGGTTCTCCCGTTCGATTGACTGTCAAAACTTGACTGGCAAAAAAGCTGTGGTCTTTGGTGACAACACCCACGCCGCCGCCATTACCAAGATTCTGGCGCGAGAAATGGGGATTCATGTTGTTTGGGCTGGAACCTACTGCAAATATGATGCAGATTGGTTCCGCGAACAGGTGAGCGAGTATTGCGATGAAGTGCTAATTTCCGAAGATCATGGTGAAATTGGGGATGCGATCGCTCGCGTCGAACCCTCTGCCATTTTCGGCACTCAAATGGAACGCCACGTTGGTAAACGTTTAGATATTCCCTGCGGCGTAATTGCAGCACCAATCCACGTCCAAAACTTCCCTATTGGTTACAAACCATTTATGGGTTACGAAGGCACAAATCAGATTACAGATTTGATTTACAATTCCTTCACTTTGGGAATGGAAGATCACCTGTTAGAAATCTTCGGTGGTCATGATACCAAAGAAGTTATTACTAGGGGAATTTCTGCTGATTCTGATTTGAATTGGACAAAAGATGGTCAAGCAGAATTAAATAAGATTCCTGGATTTGTTCGCGGGAAAGTGAAGCGAAATACTGAAAAATTTGCCCGCGATCGCGGTTTCAAAGAAATCAACGCTGAGGTGTTGTACGCCGCCAAGGAAGCTGTTGGAGCGTAGGTTAACGGGTTAGCAATTTTTAATAATAAAAGGCATATCTTAATAAATGCCTTTTATTATTACTTATTCTGATTTTAGCAGACGAATAAAGCCAGCTTGTTCAAAGTGGTGATCTGTGGTTAATGCCTCTTTAATGCCAAGCTGTTGCATGACGATAAAAGAAGTGCTATCCACCAAAGACCAAGCTTTATTTTCTCTAGTTTTGAGCAACTCCCAAGCTGCTGAATCTATTGTTGGTTCAATATAAATCAAGTTGATATAAGGAGCAGTTCTGACAGCTTCTACATATTTAAATAACTGCGGACGAGGTACGCGTAAAGGGCTATTTAGCAAAGCCACCAGTTCAATAACAACATAATTAGTTGTTACCATTGCTTGATTTTGCTGACGTTTATGTTGAAACCACTGCTTTGCTTGTTCATGGTAGGACTCAGTTGCAATAAATAAATTAGCCCACCCCGATGTATCTATAAAGACTTTATTCGCCAATTTTTAACTCCTGCTGCAAAGTTTGCTGGAGATATTGATCGTGGTTTTCTCCTACATCAGAATTATCAAATTCCAACGTACCGAGTAAAGGTAAAATTGGATCTAATTCGGAGATATTTTCCTGTTTAGCTGATTGAGATAACGATTGCAGGATTAAATCTTCTAAAGATAGATTCAGCTTTTGCGCCTGAGCAGTTAATTTACTTTCTAAGTCATCTGACAACTGTATTGTTAATGTTTTAGCCATTTTATTCACCAATTACGAATGATAAAAAGAACATTATAAATGAATATTTAACTATGATGCTTATAATCTCATTATATGCCCAAATAGCAAGTGGAAAAAAGCCTTTGTCTAGCTTGGGGACAATCGCAACTATTTGTCAAATGTGAATTATAAGTTTTACGTGCTATTCAGTAATAATTTCAGTTAGCAGAATATAAAACTATAACACCACCAATAAATTTGTCTGCGATCGCGGTTTCAAAGAAATCAACGCTGAGGTATTGTACGCCGCGAAGGAAGCTGTCGGGGCTTAGATTAGCGGTTAATCGAGAAGATTCAGGGGTGAGGAGTTATGTATACTCTTTACCCCATTTTTTTGCTTTAGTGATAAAAATTAAATTATGAGATATTATAGATTTAATATTAATTTTTATATATTTTTTCAATAACTATTTAAAATAACTAAATTAAATATGAACGATGACAAAGCGGCATTGTTTGCGGCACTGTGCCAGGCTGGTATTAAGCACAGTCCAGAAAAAGTTGTGCGGATTGCCAAGCAAGCTGATGGCAAAATCGTATTTTTAGAAGAGGGCAAAGCTGGTAGAAGAGGTAGCGGATTATCACACATCTTAAAGGAACATCAAGATGATTTTGCCAGACGCGGAATCTCTCAGAATGAAATCCCTGATGCTGTTATGGCTGCTGTGACAAGAGGAAAGTTTCTTAGTTATCAAGGAACGATAGAACCTCGCCGGGAAATCTATGAAGTAATTTTTAATGGACAAACACAATACATAGCAGTGAGTGTAGGCGATAATGGTTATATAGTCGGAGCTAATCCCGCCTCGTTACCATAATTTTACCTGAATAGCTATGGCAGTAAAGATTAAACTAATGGCTGATTATGGGTGCGACCCTTTATGGTGGGCAGATGCTGATAAGGTTGGTAATATCGATCCAGCAAAACTGCCCCTCAGTCAAGAAACCATTAGCCATCTGAGAAAATGGGCGGCTGATTATAATGCAACATTAAATTGGCAAGATCCTGCTAATTCACTAGATTTGAGTGCAGAGGCTGAAGCGGCTTTTGAAGAAGAAGGAATTAGTCTTTGGAAGGAATTGCAAACAGAACTTGCACCTAATTATCAAGTTGTTTATTTCAGTGAGCCATTAGGCAAAGTTTTAACTCATCCTAGTGAATTAGAAGTTTTACGTCCTATTCAGCAATGATTTCACATAACAGAATATAAATTTAGTGCAGCACCAATAAATTTAATTGCGATCGCGGTTTCAAAGAAATTAACGCTGAGGTATTATACGCCGCGAAGGAAGCTGTCGGAGCTTAGTTCAGAGCTAGGCTAAGAAGAGTAGGTAGTGAGGGGTAAGGTCTACTTTCACTACTTTTCACTACTTGCTCTTTGTGCTATTGACACTTGTGTACGCTAGTGTTACATTAAAGACGTGCGTTTGGACGCATTGTATCTCCTTCAGAAGTCAGAACTGCAAACAGAGTCTAGTCAAACTAGGTACTGTTCTATCTAAGCTACTGAATAGGAGATTACAATGAAAATAAGTGTACCGGCCTGTTTTATACCTGTGTTTGTGTGTACTTTAATGAACTACTACAATCCAGGGACTTCTGGCATTCCTTTACTACCCTGCCCAGGAAATATAGTTATTGAGTGGCAGGAAAAAGAGAAAAAAGGAAATCTGAAAAAGAAGTGAAACATTCTCAAAAAAGTGTACTAGGGATAAAAATAAAAGCTCGCACTAAATTAACCTAAAGAAACTAAATTAACCTAAACAAACTAAATTAACCTAAAGAAACTAAATTAACCTAAACAAACTAAATTAACCTAAAGAAACTAAATTAACCTAAACAAACTAAATTAACCTAAAGAAACTAAATTAACCTAAACAAAAAAGCGAAAGAAGCTCAAAAATTTAAACCCTAGTATGCTTAATACCAATTTAATATGAAGCTGCATATAATAGGGAGGAAAGCAAACTTGGTAAGTTGATATAGCCATGAGCCGCCCATTTCAAATTGAGATCGCCGAGAGCGAAGAGGAACTAAA
>JBBSOX010000112.1:0-22642 GCA_038259325.1 Chroococcales cyanobacterium
GTTGGTGTAACTCCCGGTGTTGGCGTAGCTCCCGGTGTTGGCGTAACTCCCGGTGTTGGTGTAACTCCCGGTGTTGGCGTAGCTCCCGGTGTTGGTGTAACTCCCGGTGTTGGTGTAACTCCCGGTGTTGGTGTAACTCCCGGTGTTGGTGTAGCTCCCGGTGTTGGTGTAACTCCCGGTGTTGGTGTAGCTCCCGGTGTTGGCGTAGCTCCCGGTGTTGGCGTAGCTCCCGGTGTTGGTGTTGGCTGACTGAAGACTGTCTTTGCTTCTTCATTCAGCTTTTGGCGGAGTGCTAAATTAGCAATTCCAGTTTCTTGCAACTGATATTTCTTCTGATATTCCCTCACCACTGCTTCCGTGCGGGAATCGTAAAAACGATCGCGCCCAAGAGGAGGCTTTGGCTTTACCACTGCATTCAAATTTGCTTGCAAAATTTGAACGATCGTAGCAGCAAAACCCTGGGTTTTTGGCCCTGCTATCCCATCAACTGGTTTTAGCTTATAACCTGTCTGAAATTCACGAATTGCCTTTCTAGTTTCCTCATCCGTCAAAGGGCTATTTGTAACCTTGACGTTATAGCCTAATCCTCGCAACACAGAACGGAATTGCTCAGGCGTATAGCTACCTTGAGGGGCTGCGAAACCTGTGTCTGCAACTACTACGCTAGCAGTTACCAGGCAAGTAACAGCAAAGGTCGCGCTTGATTTTCCAAACCCACACCACATATTTGAAACTCCTTTGGGTTAAATCAGCAGGATTATAAATGTTAACAGCTGCATTTTAAGTTTGTTTAATAACTTTTTTCGCAATTTTTTAATGTTTTTTGAATAATTTGTGATTTATTTTTTCAAGTTTAACTTTTAAAAAAAACTAATCCTTGTCATCTATCAAAAGAAGTATCTTGTGTTAGCAGAGATACAGCGGTTATGATTATGAATTAAATACATCCCTTGAACACTAAATTTCAGTTAGTAGTTCATACATCTGTCACCTGTGTCAACTTACAGCTAGGGCTAATCGGAGACGCTGCTCGAACGGAGCGGGTTTTGAACGCCGATTTCAAGTAAGTTGACACCAATGCACATTTGTGATTATTCGCTGGATTTACTCAACTGCAAATTACTGTAATTAGTTGGAAATATCTAAAAATTAATCAATGAAAGAGCTTATATTCCAAATCAGAAAACATGTATAATCTATGACAAAACATGAAAAACATAAAATCTTCTAAGCAGCGTAATCTATGGTTTGAAAAAATTATGGCAGTTACTGCCACGGTAAATTTAGGCTTAGTTTTGTTTGATTTAAGTTACGTACCTTGGCGAGATTTTTACTTACGAAAACTTCCTCAAATTATTCAGATTTATGACCCAATTAAAGGTATTGAACCCTATCGAGACACGAAAAATTATCTAGAAAAAGTAAAGGTATTAGAAGAACAAGTCAGGCAAACAGGGTTAGAGTCGCCTCAGGTAAATAGCAGGCTAGAGGAAATCAGGCGTCTTAGCAACGAGATGATTGACACCAATCCGTTTGCGGGAGTGAATAAGAGTGGGACTCTGGAAAAAATCAAAAATCAGATGCGATCGCGCATCGGTAATGAATCTGCAAAACAATCCTTTGCCACTTTTTGGAGTCAGCCATACCTCTCACAAAATGGCTGGGATCAAGAAATTAGTTTTTTCAACCAGAGAATCCGCCCTTTGATTGCCTCTAACTACTACCGCCAAATCGGTGAAAATGGCGAATTTGTTGATAATTTCTGGATTATTGACTTACCCTTTGTGATTTTATTTGGCGTAGAATTGCTAGGGCGCACCTTCTTTCTCAGACGGCAACATCCTGGTTTAAGCTGGTTAGAAGCAGTATTGTGGCGATGGTATAACCTATTTTTACTACTGCCTTTTTGGCGGTGGTTACGAATCGTAGCAGTAATAGTCCGCCTCGATCAAGCGCGGTTATTGAATTTGCATCCAGTGCGGCGGCAAATTAATCAAGGAATTGTTGCCAATTTTGCCGAAGAACTTACAGAAATTGTAGTGGTAAGGGTAATTAATCAGGTTCAGGGTTCAATTCAGCGGGGTGAGTTAACGCGCTGGCTCTCACAACAAGAAAATTTACGTCCCTACATAGATATTAATAATGTGAATGAAGTCGAAGCGATCGCAGGTCTTTTGGTAAAAACAATTGTCTACCAAGTGCTACCCGAAATCCAACCTGCGATCGTTGCCATTTTGCGCCACAACATCGAAACCGTCTTCCATCAAGTCCCCGTCTATCGCAATCTCCAGAACCTCCCTGGCGTGGGACAGGCCCAAACCCAGTTAAGTGAACAATTGGCACTCCAAATCACAACTAATCTTTACAAAACTTTGGTTAGCGCTGTTGAAGACCCTGTTGGCGCAAAACTCACCAATCAACTGGTACAAAGCTTTAGCGACGCCTTGGGATCTGAAATCAAGGAAAAACACGTACTTTCAGAAATTCAGAGTTTACTTTTTGACTTCTTAGAAGAAATCAAACTCAACTACGTCCAGCGTTTGTCCCAAGAAGACATAGACCAAATTATCGAGCAAACCAGGAAGCTAAGAACACAAGTATCAGTTCCAGCAGTAGTGAAAAGATGAGGGAGCAGGGGGCAGGGGGAGCAGGGGAGGCAGGGGGAGCAGGGGAGGCAAGGGGGACAGAGAGAATAACTATGCCCAATCCCCAATCCCCAATCCCCAATCCCCAATCACTATTGACTATCCAATAAATGCGCTAAACTCGAATTAGGCGAATCATCATTGGTTCGTCACAAGACTTCTTGGAAGATATACCTATCGCAGGAAGTGGGTCGATGCCCACTTTTTTTATTGAATTTTCTCATGGCTCATCCTTTAGTTCCACAAATTATTGATTTAGCGACACCAGTGGCAGAAGAACTGGGGTTGGAAGTGGTTGGCGTGGTTTTTCACACTAACCAAAGTCCACCAGTATTGCGAGTAGACATTCGTAATCCTGAGCAAGACACTGGGTTGAACGATTGTGAGAGGATGAGCCGTGCTTTAGAAGCCTCCTTAGATGCTGCGGAAATCGTTCCAGATGCCTATGTCTTGGAAGTGTCTAGTCCTGGTATTTCGCGGCAACTGGTCACTGACAGGGAGTTCATTTCTTTTAAAGGATTTCCTGTCATCATCTTCACTTCGCCACCCTACGACGGACAACAAGAGTGGATTGGTCAGTTGATTCGCCGGGATGAGACAACACTTTACTTAAACCAAAAAGGTCGTGTAGTCGAAATTCCCCGCTCCCTAATTACTAAGGTGCAGCTAGACGAGCGCCGATAAACAAGTGATTAGAGGCTAGGGACTAGGGACTAGGGACTAGAAACTAGGGACTAGGGACTAGGGATTGCAGGAGTAGAGGAGCAGAGGAGCAGAGGGTAAGTTGCTGCAAGTCTTTTGCCTTTGCACCCCATGCCCCATGCCCCATGCCCCATGCCCAATGCCCCATGCCCAATGCCCAGTCCCTAGTTCCTAATTTTTAAAGGAGATTGCTTATGTCAATGGTTACTTTACCTGGATTAAAAGAATTAATTGAAAGTATAAGTCGAGAGCGGAATTTACCCCGTCTTGCAGTTCAATCAGCTATTAGAGAAGCACTACTTAAAGGCTACGAACGTTATCGCCGCGCTCAAAATTTAGAGCGCAAACAATTTGAGGAAGATTATTTTGAAAATTTTGAAGTAGAACTTGATATTGAAGGAGAAGGATTTCGCGTTCTTTCCACCAAAACCATTGTCGAAGAAGTCAATAATACAGACCACCAGATTTCTTTAGATGAAGTTCAACAAGTAGCTCCTGAAGCGCAGTTAGGGGACTCTGTGGTGCTGGATGTTACCCCCGATCAAGGAGAATTTGGTCGGATGGCGGCAATGCAAACCAAGCAAGTATTGGCGCAAAAATTACGGGATCAACAGCGCCAAATGGTGCAAGAAGAGTTCCAAGATTTAGAAGGAACTGTTCTCCAAGCAAGAGTCCTACGGTTTGAGCGGCAATCAGTGGTTTTAGCAGTTAGCAGCGGCTTTGGTCAGCCAGAAGTAGAAGCCGAATTACCGAAGCGGGAACAGCTGCCCAACGATAATTATCGGGCAAATGCCACCTTCAAGGTATATCTTAAAAAAGTCTCCCAAGGTCAACAACGAGGGCCACAGTTGCTTGTGTCTCGCGCTGATGCTGGTTTAGTAGTTTATCTTTTCGCTAACGAAGTCCCAGAAATCGAAGATGAAGTGGTACGGATTGTTGCCGTAGCTAGGGAGGCAAACCCCCCTTCCCGTTATGTCGGTCCCCGGACTAAAATAGCAGTAGACACTCTTGATCGCGATGTAGACCCAGTTGGCGCTTGTATCGGAGCCAGGGGATCGCGAATTCAAGTGGTAGTTAACGAATTACGCGGTGAAAAAATAGATGTAATTCGTTGGTCTCCAGACCCAGCAACATATATTGCCAACGCCTTAAGTCCAGCAAGGGTGGATGAAGTACGCCTAATGGACCCAGAATCGCGGCAAACTCACGTACTAGTGGCTGAAGATCAATTGAGTTTGGCCATAGGCAAAGAAGGACAAAATGTCCGTTTGGCAGCCCGCCTGACTGGTTGGAAAATAGACATTAAAGATAAAGCTAAATATGACTATGCAGGAGAGGATGCCAAATTTGCAGCCGTCAGAACGAAATATCAATCAGAGGAATCAGAGGAAGACGATCTGGAATTTGAGGAAGAATACGAGGATGAAAATCAGGACGGATTAGAAGAGGAGGATAGTTTTGATAATAACGATGATGAATAATTGATTAATTTTGTAAAGTTTTGATACTGTAGATTGTAGTCTCAGTCTCAAGGATTATTTTCTCAAAAGCTACTTGGTATAAGTAAAAAATAGTAATAATAACCTTCTTTTTACTTCCATTATCCTGGGCTGAGATCATCCGAAAACCGATGAAACCAAATTATCGGCGCTGTATTAGTTGCCGCAAAGTAGGCTCAAAAGATGAGTTTTGGCGGATTGTCCGCGTCTTTCCATCGGGAAAGGTACAATTAGATCAGGGCATGGGGCGTTCTGCCTATATTTGTCCGCAAACGAGTTGCCTACAAGTAGCTCAAAAAAAAAATCGACTAGGGCGATCGCTACATGCATCAGTGCCAGAAACACTGTACCAAAGCTTGTCGCAACGTCTAGCCAAGAGCAATACCCAAAACCAAATTTAATTGGAACAACTTTGTGACGTTATCATCAGAAGATTTGTGCGAAAGCCGAAATCGCGCTTTCATCACACCCTCTGTTGATCGTTAAGGTTAGTGCCAAAATAGTAAATGGGTGTAAAAGGCATTCGACTCTCCAATAATTAAGAGGGGCGAGGCAAGATTCCCAGAACAAGATGTAATCGATTGTGTTGTGGAAGGCTCAGAATCACCAAAACAAGAAACTACAAAATGGCAACCTGGTAGCGCTCAGGCGCAGTTCGGCGTCAGGGGTTCCTATAAAAATCTTTTGTTTAAAAAATTTTTATGGGTGTCCCTCAACCATCATTCCTGGTGGGGATGCCATTATTAAACCGAAACATCTCTCTTTCCTGATTGGAGGCACCGGCAAAAACTGAACGGCAGTCTAAAAACAGTAATCCAAGGATGGAGATGTCGCAAACCAGGCAACCATCCGCTAAAACTGTAAATTAAAGGGGAAGAGTGGATGAACAACGGCAAAGTTAGAATCTATGAATTATCAAAGGAATTGAATTTGGATAACAAAGAGCTACTAGCAATTTGCGACCAGCTCAGCATCTCGGTCAAAAGTCATAGCAGCACGATTTCAGAATCCGAGGCAGAAAACATCCGCACGGCTGCGGAAAAACTCGCAGCGACGAATGTCTCCGCCAAAAAGGAACTACGTACAACCAGCCATAAACCAAACTCACCACCAAACGGCGGATCTGCCCGACCTGCTGCACCCCACAAACAGCAAATTTTGGAAATACGCAAACCCAAAATATTGAGAAATACTACCTCCAACGCCCCAGAGGCGTCAGTTGCTACCAATACCCAAGCTGCCTTGTCTGAAGCTAATCCTCCCTCACCACCACGGCCTTTCGCTACACCAGTCTCACCCATGAAGCCGGCAGCACCAACTCGACCTGTGCCCCGGACTCAATCTGAGACTCAAGAGCAACCTCCTGTCACGGACTTGGAACAAACGCCAAATCCAAATCAGGCGTCGGAAAAAACAGCATCCCAAAAACCAGAAAAAATAGTTCCACCCAGACCGAAAGCGGAAAAACCGATTAAACCGCAATTAGCTGCCCCACCGCCAAGACCTGCGGCAGAAGAAGCCCCGGTGGCAGATGAGCAAGTATCTCAGGCAGACAAACCGATCCTCAAGCGTGACCAACGGCTACGACCCGCTGAAAGCGATCGTGAACAAATTAAGCCTAGAGTTGCTAAACTGCCAACTGACCAGTCTCCACCAGGTGCACCACAAAGAACAAGTCGGCCTACCCCTGCACCCACCAGACCAGAGCAGAGGGGCAGTAGACCATCTGCACCATCACAACTAGGAGAGGGGCAAAGACCAAGGCCAGCTCGCCCTGGTGAAGCTGTAGCAGCCGCAATGCCGATCGCTACTCCACCCAGGCAGATGTCAGGACTAGCGGGCAAATCTCAAGGATTGGGTGATGAGTCAGTCGTCGCACCCGATCTCCTCGATCTAAAACGCCCAAGTCCACCTCGCCCCACCAAAGGCGGCAAGAAGTGGGTAGAAGAGGAAATAATTGACGAAGTTAAAGAGAAGGCTAAAGCTGGCGTTAAAGGCAAGCGGATCAAGCCGATATTGGATGATGAGTTTGAAGAAGATTTGCTAGATGATGACGATCTAGACTCACCAGCCACCGTCCAAGTCAGCCTTTCCATTGCCCGTCCTCCCAAACCTAAAGCTACTCGACCTGTGCAGATGCCAGGTGCAGCACTTGCTAGCGCCCCAACTGCTAGAGGAAGTAGAAAACCTGGTTCTAAATCTGGTTCTAGCCGTGACCATCACAATAACCGTCGCCACCAACAAGAAGCTGACACCAAGCGCGATCGTCCCGAAAAGGTAACGATCACAGGCCCCTTGACTGTGCAAGAGTTGTCTGACGTTTTAGCCGTTCCCGATACAGAGATTGTGAAAATCCTGTTCCTTAAAGGCATGGCGGTGAGTATCACCCAAAATCTGGATATTCCCACAATTACCCTGGTAGGAAAAGAACTAGAAATAGAAGTCGAAACCGTCGAGCGAGAAGCAGAAGCTCGGAAAATTACAGAAATGGTCGGCGCAGAAGACCTAGAATATCTCCTCCGTCGTCCGCCAGTCGTGACAATTATGGGTCACGTAGATCACGGTAAAACAACCCTGCTCGACTCAATCCGCAAAACAAAAGTGGCTGCTGGCGAAGCTGGTGGGATCACTCAACACATCGGCGCATACCATGTGGATGTGGAACATGAGGGCAAACCGCAGCAGATAGTCTTCCTGGATACTCCTGGTCACGAAGCTTTTACAGCTATGCGGGCCAGAGGAGCGCGGGTAACAGACATTGCTGTGTTGGTAGTGGCTGCTGATGATGGTGTCCGTCCTCAAACCATTGAAGCCATTAGCCACGCCCAAGCTGCGGGAGTGCCAATTGTTGTTGCAATCAACAAAATTGACAAAGAAGGGGCACAGCCAGAGCGCGTTAAACAAGAACTCACCCAGTATGGTTTGACCTCAGAAGACTGGGGTGGTGAGACAATCATGGTTCCCGTGAGCGCCATCAGAGGTGAAAACCTGGATACGCTCTTAGAGATGATTCTGCTGGTAGCAGAGGTTGCAGAACTATCTGCCAACCCAGATCGTACCGCCAAAGGAACTGTAATTGAAGCACATCTAGATAAGGCAAAGGGAGCAGTTGCTACCCTGCTAATTCAGAATGGCACCCTGCATGTGGGAGATATCTTGGTAGCTGGCTCGGCTTTCGGTAAAGTCCGGGCAATGGTAGATGACAGAGGCAAGAGAGTAGACATTGCTTCTCCTTCCTTTGCTGTCGAGGTACTAGGTTTAAGTGATGTGCCAGCAGCAGGCGACGAGTTCGAGGTCTTCCATAACGAAAAAGAAGCCAGAGCACTCGCTAGCGATCGCGCAGACAGACAACGCCTATCCCGCCTGTTACAAGGACGTGTTACCCTTACAACCCTGTCGGCTCAAGCGCAAGAAGGCGAGTTGAAAGAACTCAACTTGATCTTGAAAGGAGACGTACAAGGTTCCGTGGAAGCCATTGTGGGAGCGCTCAAGCAAATCCCTCAAAACGAAGTCCAAATTCGGATGCTCTTGGCTACTGCTGGGGAAATCACCGAGACAGATATCGACTTAGCCGCTGCCAGTAACGCTGTAATTATCGGTTTCAACACCACCTTTGCCAGTGGCGCTAGACAAGCCGCCGATGAAGCGGGTGTAGATGTCCGAGAATATAACGTAATCTACAAACTCTTAGAAGATATCCAAGATGCCTTGGAAGGTCTTTTGGAACCAGAGTTGGTGGAAGAACCCTTGGGTCAAACCGAAGTCCGTGCCGTCTTCCCAGTCGGTCGTGGTGCGGTTGCCGGTTGCTACGTTCAATCTGGCAAGCTAGTTCGCAACTGCAAAGTCAGGGTGCGACGCGGCGGTAAGGTGATCTTTGAAGGCGTCCTTGATTCCCTAAAACGGATGAAAGAAGATGCTCGTGAGGTCAACGCCGGTTATGAATGCGGTGTCGGCATGGATAAATTCAATGATTGGGTTGAAGGTGACATCATCGAATCCTATCAGATGGTAACGAAGCGCCGCACTCTCACCTTAACGAGATAGTGTTAAGGGTAAAATGGTTAGAAGTTAGGAGTAATAAATTAGGAGTTAGGAGTTAAAGGCTGCTAATTCCGAACTCCTAACTCTTAACTCATAACTTTTTATTATGCATTCATTTCGCTCTGAACCTATTTTGTGGATTCACGTCGCTGGATTGGCGACGTTGCCTGTTTTTTTAGTACTCTGCTTATTGTTCCTCTCTGTAGGCGAGCCGTTTTTGCCAGTGTGGATGGAGCTATTCTTAGTTGCCGCCATTGGTGTTCTCCCCCTGCTATGGATGCAGTTGCGCCGCCCTTTTTATATATTTGCTCTTTTAGGAATAGCCCTAAAGCCAGAAAATCTGACTGAACGGCAGCGAAAAATTCTCTGTCTAACTAATACAAAGTTAAATCGTATCCTGGCATTAGTGGCAGCAGTATTGTCACTTTGGGTACTGTGGCATCTCTACAAAATTGCGCCATTAGTAGCAAACTCAGCTAAATTTCTTCCACAATGGCGCAGCGTTGCACTAGTGCTTGCAGGGTTAGCCTTTTTGGGCAGCAATCTATTTTTACAAGTACCTGTGAGTGTAATGCGAGTTTTAGTGACTAATGACACAGAATTTGCTGGCATAGAGCCATTATCTTTAGAAAAGATTAAGCAAGATTTCACAATTTTAGGTGTGCGAGTTAATCAAATCGTGCCCCGGTTATTGGAATCCTTGTTTAGGATTAATACAGATTCGTAGCAGCCCGTAAAGTATATTATTTCACTTTAAAGGGCTAGAGAGGAGAGTAGGGGGAGATGAGGGAAAAGGATTAATAACCAATGTCCAATGTCCCATGCCCCATGCTCCATGCCCAATTACCGTTGAAGTTAAAACAAAGGAATGAGAAACTATGGCTCAAATTCCAGCTTCTAGCGATCGCCAATTTTCTGCTGATACTGAAATTTGGTATAGCCTCAAATGCGCGATCTCCACTAGTTCCGGTTTTCAACGCTGGCAACTAGAACGTGATACTCAGTTACAGGGAATTCGCTTGGAACAGCAGGTACAACGGTATTTAAGGGAAACTTTAGAAACTTTAGCTTACTAAAAATTGAGTAAATCTTGTAGGCTTGTTTGCAAGCGACGGAGTTGACGGTATGCACTCTCCAAGCGTTTGCCATCAACTTCTACTTCATTGGTGGGATAATTTTCAATAATTTCAATTAGTGACACCTGCCCGTCTTGACTCGCAGAAAGTACCAAAGCGGCCCGCAAAGCCTGCCTGTCTGCTCTCCGAGACGGCGTATAAATAACTTGACTAATTTGATCCAAAATAATATTGCCAATAGAGCTATTTAGTACTCTATCTAATAATAGAAGGTTTACCTTTACTGGCTCCGTTAAATACTGACGAATAGCTTTGGGGTCTTGTCGCGCCAAAGCAAAATTAACTCGTAGTGAACGTGAAAGTTCACCTGTTTCGGCAAAGGTGGATAGCTCCTCTACAGAAAGCGATTCACGGAAGATACCATAGTTTAGCACTACTCGTTCCGCAGCAAAGGCAGGAGTGGACAAAAGTAGAAGACAGGTACTACTTAATAAAACTAAGGCACGACGCAGCCCCAAAAATTTAAAACGCATTTTTCACAACTTCCAATAGCTTTGCTTTTACTGTGATGATATTCCAGCAATATTATTTACAACATCTAGCTTTAGGTAATACAAAAAAAGAAATTATTCAGTAGTCGTAGTAAAGGCAGGATGAGCGCTTAGACAAAACAGCGAGAGACTTGTCGATAGCGATCGCTTTAGGGACTTCCAGTTAAAAAAAATATCCTGTCGTAGGGGCGCAAGGCCTTGCGCCCCTAAAAATCTATAAATAATTTGGGATAATTTATTTTTTGCAAGTCCCTTATGCTGAAAGCCCCTAGTACGGCAAGGCGGAAGTCAAAAGTCAAAAAGCTTACTATATAGGCTTTTCAGTGAGTTAAAATGGTCTGTTTATTTCCGCAGACCTGTACTAGTACAGCTTGAGCTTGGTGAAAATCCAGATACCATCTCAATTAACAAGACTTAGTACAAAATCTCCTTGTTAAAGCTAGGCAAGCTTCGGCTACAGTGTACTAATAGAATTTTCTGAATAAAAAAATATAACTAATGTATAAGTTCTGTGATCTATCTAAGGAATTTAGCTGAATCAGTGGTAATCATCCAGTATAGTTTTGCATGGGTTTTACAGCAGCTACAAGGCTGCTTGCTACCTTCAACTTGTTCGACCATAATTCATCACATCACAGACGGAAAAAATGAAATACCGGGGTTTTCACATTTCTCTAGCGAAAAATTTTCGCCTTCTTTCTAGCAGTCATCTCAGTTATACTTTACGCCTGGGAGCCGGACTAACGGCTTTGTTAATCGTTTCTAGTGGGTCAATATTACTACCTCATGAGGTTAATGCTGGTGCTAGTCACCCAGAAGGTATCGCCCCAACTCTCACAGCGCAAGTTCCAACAACAGCCGCAGTGATTTACGTTAATCCAGCGACTGGTGTAGATAGTGCTGGTGCTGGTACAACCTCAACTGCACCCTACAAAAGTATTAGTTTCGCTCTTAGTCAAGCCCAACCAGGTGCAGTTATTCAATTAGCACCTGGGAACTATAACCAAGAAAGTGGCGAAACCTTCCCACTGTTGCTGAAACCAGGGGTGACTCTGCGGGGTGATGAAGCTACTAAAGGTCAGGGGGTATTGATTACAGGTGGAGGTTTCTACACTAGTCGCACCTTTGCTAGACAAGACATTACTATTCTTGCTGACCAAGATACCACGATCGCAGGTGTCACCGTCACCAACCCAAATAGCCGGGGCACGGGTGTCTGGGTGGAGTCAACTAATCCGATTATCAAAAACAGTACTTTTACTAACAGTGTCAGAGAGGGTGTTTTTGTTACGGGTACAGGCAATCCTAAAGTTGAAAGTAACTTCTTTGTGCAAAACCAAGGCAATGGGATTTCAATTGCTAGAGCTGCCCAAGGAGAAATTCGGAGTAACTTATTTCAGGATACTGGTTTTGGTTTAGCGATCGGTGGCACTTCCACACCCCTAATTGTGGAAAACCAAATCGTCCAAAACCAAGACGGCCTTTTTATCTCAGAGTCTGCCAAGCCCGTATTGCGTAAAAATGTCATTCAGAACAATAAGCGGGATGGAGTAGTAGCGACTGTCAACGCTTTACCCGACCTTGGTACCAACGAAAATCCTGGTGGCAATCTTATCCGTAATAACACTCGTTATGATGTGAACAACGCCACTAAAACGGGTCAAATTATCGCTGTTGGCAACGATATCGATCAAAAAAAGATTTTCGGCTCAGTAGATTTCGTTGCCGCAGCCGTTGACGTAACGCCTGGAGGGCCTGTCGCCTTTAAAGATGTGCCAGCAAATTATTGGGCAAAAGCTTACATCGAAGCTTTAGCCTCCCAAAATATTATTGCTGGCTTTCCTGATGGCAGCTTTAAACCCAACGATCCTGTAACCCGCGCTCAATTTGCCACTATTGTAACTAAAGCCTTAACACCACCAACCAAACGCGCAGCCATTAAATTTAAGGATGTAGCAAGCAATTTCTGGGCTAACGCTGCAATTCAATCTGCTTACCAGAGTCAATTTGTTTCTGGTTATCCTGATGGCACTTTTAAGCCACAGCAGCAAATTCCCAGAGTGCAGGCGTTAGTAGCTTTAGCTAATGGTTTGGGCTTAACTGCGAATAATCAGAATGTCCTTTCCTTTTACACCGATGCTGCCCAGATTCCTAATTATGCGATCGCTCCTGTTGCTGCCGCAACTGCACGGCAACTAGTGATCAACTATCCCACAGTCAAGCAACTCAATCCTAATCGTGAAGCGACTAGAGCCGAGGTTGCTGCCTTTGTTTACCAGGCACTTGTCAATGCTGGACGTGCCCAACCAATTCCTTCATCTTATTTGGTAACAGCCCAGTAAATGCCTAGTTAGCAAATTGAAAGCGCCAGACTAATAATTTGTTAGTCTGGCGCTTCCAATTAATGTGAGTTTTCTTATACCAATTCAATTAATGATTGCAGTACATCCTTGGGTAAAGACGCGATTCATCGCGTCTCTACAAATGGTCTATTTGTCGCATTCTTTTTTTAAATTTGTATTAATTTGGGAGGTTTTTAAACATAAAAATTGGGGTCTTTAAATATGGCTGACCCCGTTTCAATGATTTCTATCTTCTCAGAAATTCTTGCTTTTTAGGATTTCCTAATAATTTTTTTATTTTTTATTTCTTGATATTTTAATCTTCATAAAAGCATTAATAAATTTGAAGAATATAAAGATATATCCAAAGAAAGTAGTCAAAAATTAACTAGCTAAAATTTCTCCCTTCAGGAATTAGAATTTTTACCCGATTGAGAGCGTTGTTGCCGACGCTGTTCCCAGCGCCAGAGGAAGACCATTAGGGCAACTATTCCTATTTGGAGAGCTAAACTTGGCAAAGCACTCTCAACATCGCGTCCCGCAAGCACTTGGAAGAAAAAGACAAATGCGCCAATTGAGCCAGAAGCAGCGAAAGCAATGTAAATAAATTGTCTTAAGCCGCGATAGGGAGCGGCAATTTCTGCTTTGAGGCTGGCGTATTGTTCAGGGTTAAGGCGATTTTTGCGATTTTGATCCACCATGATTAAATCATGTTATACTCTTAGATTGTGTACGCCGATGTGGCTCAGTGGTAGAGCAGCTGATTCGTAATCAGCAGGCCGTGGGTTCAAATCCCATCATCGGCTTGGGTTTTTAAAAATCATATCTTTATCTTGACCGATCTTTGACCATTTACACTCAAAACCTGTGGCGATCGCGCTACTCAAATGCTACTCATTGGGAACGATACCATAGGCGATATAGCCGCTAAGTAACGAAAGAGGAATTATGACAAATGATTAAAAATCTGGTTGAAGAAGAGGAAATAGACTTTGTTTACGAAAGTATCAAAGAAGATTTAGGATTTGAAAACTCTACAACAGTAGATCCAAATTCCTTAAGTGATGCTGAATACGAGGAATGGATCGCAGAACACGCTCACGACTGGGAGAACAAGTGACGAAATGGAGATTATGTCTAAGCGTCACGGCTGCTTTTACTTTGGGCTAATCCAGATGCCCCAGCGATCGCAGTCCCGGCAAGTCCAAACCCGCCGGCACCCTTTGCATCGCTAAGATTCGGGCAGAAGATGACTGCCATTCCAATTATCAAACCAGTTACGCCTAAGACCAAAGGGGTAATTGCTTGTATGGAGTCGGTCTTCATATATTTTTTTTCAATAGTTAATTAAATTGTTAGAGTGAATCCCCAGTGAGTCTATCGGCGTGAAAGTCTTCTAAGTCTTTCCAGTGTTTGACGAAATTCTTGCCGCCGTCGCTCATTGTGTGCTTTTCTCAATGCTCTATCTGAAATTTGTTTTAGCCAAGTAAGCGTCTGATCTGCTTCTAAAGTCTTCAAAGTGAATCCTCAGTGATTAGAATTTATCATCGCGGATCTGGAATCCACCTTCTTTGTGAAGATAACCAGTAATCTGGTTTATCCAGTTCGATAATCTATTGAATTTATGCTCAAGTGCTTTGTCAGCGTTATTAAGTCGATATTCGTAAATGTTTTCTTTGTCAGCTGAGTACTGAGTCAGGTGTATATCGAGCCGGCGCTCAACTGCATCTAGTTTGGTAATTAGATTATATTCAAGCGAGGAGATACGAGCATTAATTGAAAATTCAACTTGGGCTAATCTATAGATTGATCCAACGAGGGCAAGTAGTCCAAGAATAATAGTTAAGGTGCTGTTAACATCAATCTTCATATTCTAAAGAGCATCAATTTTAGATTCAATTCGTGCTAAATCAGAATCATAATCTGGCCCCGTATAACGCCAAACAGTGAGGCTTACACTAGGGAACCATTCAGGGACTTGAATAGAAATACTGTAATTAGTAGAGATTGGTGGGAGAACTACAAGATTTATTTTGTCCAAAAATAAAGCATATCTTTTATTAAAACTGGCATCTTGAGAACCACCAAAAACAATACCAGTACTAACCTTCTGCCTAACATTACCAGCAAACTTCCAGGTTCTGCCTTCTGGCACATTTGTAGAAACCAGAACTGCTAAAACAAAAACATCCAGCAACAAAGAAATAGATATTTCGGGAATGGGGACAGACTTATACCCGCCCCCAACTTTAGCTATTTGTACAGCATCAATGGATGAATTGTAGATTGTTTCCCAATTACTAGAATTACCAAGCTGTAATTCCCTCATGTTAAAAGGGCTTCTCCAAAAACATTATTGAATACAAGTTCTTCAACAGGATTTACAAACCTAAATGGCTCAATTCCAAAGTGATCAAGGGTATCGAAGTAAGTGCCTGTATCTAGCCTTCCTGTTAACCAATCAGCAGAGGCTTGATTGATAGTGATCATCCCGTCAAAGCTTCTCAAGTCACCAGCCGATACCATCAATAAATCCCGGAAATCTTCAGGTAAGAGAATTCGCCTCTCCACTACAGAACCTCTGGAGTAAATGAGACGCGATTGCCTTCGGTTTGCAAGAAAGTTTTGATGGCTGCTTGATCGGCAATTGCGGCCTTAGCCTGAGCATAAGTTTCTGTACCGTCTGTTTCTGCTCCAAATGGAGAAGACACGCTTTTATTGTCGTAGCGCTTGTACTCAATAGTAGTGACGCGTGATTTGTTGTCTGCTACTTCCGCGCCCCGGTCTGTCAGAGAAAGTTTAGCCGACTTAAAGCCCTTCATTCCATCAAGCGTTACCCCACCAGTAGGAACTGTAAAGCCATCCGCATGAGTTCTGCCTTCAGCCGCTGTAGCTGTGCGAACTATACCAATTAATGTCCCGTTAGTTGTTTGAGTTCCCGAAAGTAGCTTTACTGGCAAAAATATCCTTCCTACCAGTTCAAAGGATTCAACATAACCCTTGACGCGGTTAGCTTTAACTTTTACTGAGCTACCCCTCTGACTTTTGTACAACGTTTGTTTTGCGTCTATTGACAAATCTTCCCATGCGCGTAATTTAGTTAGAGCTTCATTAAGCTCTTTTCCGCGCCGAATATCACGATATCTGCCCATCTGGTCTAAATTCCTACAAAGTCACTACTTAGGCTTCACCAGGCTAGCATCGTATTTTGGGAAGAATTAAACCAGCGACAAGTATACTTGCCGAGAAAGAATTAAAAAGTTTACGATCCATTGACGTTTTCTATAACGCTTCTAAATCGTCCGTTGACTGCAACCAGGTTTACTGGCTTGACCTGCCCAGGGATTAGCAATTGCGCGTGTGTGAATTTCACATCAGCGGTAGGTCTTTGTCTAAATTTTTTAACAGTTCTTCCATAAACTCGGTGTGTACCTGGGTTGTTGGGAAATTCTTTGGTATTTTCTATAAATTGAAAATTATTGTCGCTGTAAGTCTTGTCTAAAATCTTTAAAACTGATTGAACTGTAGATTGCCCTTCAATTTTAGAAACACACAATAAACGTAAATCGAACCCATTGTCTAAATCTAGATATGTGCATTTGTATTTGCCTTTCTTCCAAATTAATGGAGGGGTGGCGAACTCTGCTTTAATTTCACGGGCATATTCTACAGCGTCAGCCCTTGATATAGTATCGGCTGATTTATTCATTATCCGAAAGCCAATTTCACCGCGTACCTGTTCTGTGCCATCACCGTGTTTTTCAAAATTATAAGGTTCTTTAAAGTAGAGCTTGATTTGCGGTCTAAATTTGTAATCGCGTTGCAATTCGGTAACAGGAATACCATAAATAGGGGCTTGCAGAGACTGAGCGTGTCCTACAGTAATTTCAAATAACCATAACCGTAATTGAGTCATCGCTACAGTATCGGCATCATCTATTAGACAAGCTTGCTTTAGTGCTGGCTTCCGTGCTGAGATATCGTTATCTGGCTGATTTTTAAAGTACTGCCTAACTAGTTTATTGTGGTAAAGCCGAAGCATATCTTGCAGATGTTCCCAGTGATTAAAATCAGGAGGTAATGCCATCAGTCTTCATCTGCCTCCAAATCTATTCCTAGTAATTCAAGACCTTTTGATACTTCTTTGGCTAATGCCTTTTCTTCCGCTAGCTTTGCGGGTTCCTCGACGGTCGCACCTTTATTTTCTGGCTTGTCGTCCTCTTTGATTGCTTTGATAAATTCTGTATTAGCCGTTTGCAATTCGGTAATAGCATTAATTGTATCAAGAGGTACTTGAGTGACTTGCTGAATAGTTGAGGCCCCGTTTTGCAGCTTTTCTAAAAAGTTGGTAACACGATTTATTTTCGGCTGGGGGTTCATCCATTGATAAGCTGATTCTAAAACTTCCCCGCTTGCTCTTAATGCGTTGCCGATCTTGCCTGTTTGCCCAGCTACTAACTCTAATCCACTGAGAACAGTTGAGGTAAGATTCTGGAAGGTATTTAAAACATTAGTTGCTGACTGATAGATTCTATTAGCTTTAGCCCATGTCTGTTTTAGTTCAGAATAGTTATCTGCACCTATAGCACCTTTGATTAAATTCTCAACACTGCTACCAATAACGCCACCCACGTTAATAGCATTTCCTTCATCATCTTTAATGCCTATTAACTGTAAGACATTGCCAATAATACCTAACAATGTTTGACCAATATCATTAGATAACATCAAAGCATTGTGTACAGTTGCGGCAAATGTTAGGGCATCCAACACTCTGCCAAGTTGAAGAAACTGGCTAATTTTTGATAACTTCCCACTAATCCCGCCCGTGATTTGCGCGCCTAGCTTCAAATCAATTCTAGTAAGAAGAACCATTTGTGCTGCATTAGCACCAGCACTAAAAGCGTTATTTAATTTATCAAATCCATTACTAAGCTGATTACCAATATTATTATTAATATTGTTAGCTTGATTGTTTAAAGCATTTCCTAAACATCCACCTGGGCGAGTTGTTTGGCACACACCACCAGCCGCAGCCGTCGCTATTTGCGGAAGTGTTGGAATCGCTGGTCTAATTGCATTTGCTGCAAGTGCAGGGATTAAAGGAATACCTGCAATAGCTGGTATTATTTGATCTAATTTGTTGAATCCTTCTCTATTCAATCGCTCATTCTCCCTAGTTTGTGATTGTATGCCTGGAATTGCTGCGGCTTTTGTTTCAACTTGGTCTAGTCTTTTTTGAATACCTGGAATTGCTGAAGCGATAGCCCCTACTTTGTTATTGGTATTAGTCAATTGGTTGTTAAATGCTTCCGCATCAGCTATTGACTTATTAACTTTCTCGTCTACTTCTCTAATTCCTTGTTGAATTAATGTGTTTGTAGCTTGTCCTTCTTTTAATTGTTTTAAGAAGTTATTTGATACGGCTATTTGTTGCTGATTCCACTGGGAAGCTCTGCCTTCAAAGCTGTCTAAATCACCTTTAAATTCTCTCAGTTTAGTGTTCCAGTCTTCGGCTTCTTTTATCGCTTTATTGACTTTATCATCCACCTCTTTAACAGCTTGCTTGAATATTCCCTCACCAGCATTACCTTGCTTGATCTGAATAGTAAATCGTTCAGATAATTGCCTCTGTTCTTCATTCCATTGTCTAGCCCTTCCCTCAAAAGTACTGAGATCATTCTTTAGGGTGACAACTTCTGCATTAGTATTAGTAATTTTGATATCATTATTAATTCCTAATCCAATGGCAACATTAGAAACTTGTTGAGCTTTTGTAGCTGTAGATATTGCATTTCTAGCTTCACTACTAGCAGACTCAGCTTTATTACTAGCAATGTTGGCGGTTGCGGTGGCAATCTCAGCTTTACTGATAGCATTGTTTGCTGTAGATATTGCATTTCTAGCTTCACCAATAGCTCGGTTAGCTTCACTACTAGCAGACTCAGCTTTATTACTAGCAATGTTGGCGGTTGCGGTGGCAATTTCAGCTTTACTGATAGCCGTATTTGCTGTAGATATCGCGTTTCTAGCTTCACCAATAGCTCGGTTAGCTTCACTACTAGCAGACCGCGCGTCACGGGTCAATTTTCAAGCATGGGCAAGAGCTAACACTCAACCGACAGCACAGTTAGCGCTGACCGTTGGTGCTATTGATGCCAACTGGCAACCAGAGAACCTAATCACAGATCCAGTTGAGTACATCCAAAAAAAGCAGAAACACGTCGCATTAGTCGGGGGCACGGGCGATGGTAAATCAACCTTCACCCAGTACCTATCCTCCAAAATCGGTGGTCGAGTTGTCGTTTATGACAGCGACGCTAAACCCGATGATTGGGCATGGCTGGATCAAAAAGATGTCATCGGCAGGAAGGGCAACTTTAAAGCCATCGACACAGCAATGGGTAAAGACTTAGAAATCCTGGAAGACCTAGTTCAGCTTAGGGGTGAAGGGGGTGATAACGCGATCGCCGGTCGGGAACGATTCATAATTGCTGAAGAATTCCCTATTTTGGTGGACGAATGCGACAATTCCACCCACTGGATCAAGCGACACGCCAAGCGCGGGAGAAGGTACAAACAGTTCATTTGTGCTTTGGCCCAAAATGACACGGCTGAGAATTACGGCTTGCAAGGTGACAAGGACACCCTCTACAGCTGCTTTGTGTTGGTGAGGTTAGGGCAGTTCGGGCGTGACCACGCCAGGAGCAAACTCAAAGATCCTCAACTAGAGCAATGGCTTAAAGCTGGTGGTAAAAAGCGGTTTATGGTCGATGACTGCCCTTGTGAGCTTGACCTGAGTAACTGGGGAGCAACTGCGGCTGCGCCCACGGAAACCTCCAGCAGGGAAAGTGAAGAGGTGCAATCGCAGCCTACAGCCATGAATGAATTTGAGCAATTTATCCTTGATTGGGGTCAACAGCACCCAGGCGAGGTTTTAAAAGCCAGAATCCTGCGGCAAGCTAGCCGTTTGTTTGAGGGAATGCAGCCAGATGAAGTGCGGATCATCTTCGCTTCTATGGCTGACAGGGGATTGGGTGAAGTCGAAGGAAATGGCGATCGCCTTGGCTGGAGGTGGTCAAAGTAATGCCTACAGTTTGCCTACAGTCCATCTACAGGCTGTGGGCAACGCTTTACAGGTAAATTACCGATTAATTAGCTAGTACTTGAGTGGAAGTGCGATCGCTCAATACATTGCCACTAACTGCTCAAGAGTGCGTCTACACCGTCTACAATTTTTTAGCGCCAAAAATTCGGCTGTAGACGGCGAAAATAGCCTCCAGAACAGGTTTTACCGACTGTAGGCAATTTTTCTGGGGTTTAAAAAACTTAAAAAATCGAAATAATTTTTAAATCTGCAATGACTCAAACAACTTGACCGTGATGAGGAGGGCGATTTCTGTGTCGTTGGAACTAAAGAATGATTGAGCAGCGAATTAACGAGGCTAACGGACGGCTAAAAAATAGCTATTGCGGCTTAAAAATTGAAAAAATAGGGGGGCGGCTTTACCTCCGTGGAACATTACCCCCTAAATCACTATCCGGCAGGAATAAGCCCTATCGCCAGAGAATATCAGCCGCTAATGCTAACCAAGAGGGAATCAAAATAGCAGAAAGACTGGCAAAAAAAATTAGTGTACAAATCGACGCTAAAACCTTCGACTGGGCTGATTATCAAGAAGAAGCAGAAGCAGAGCTTAGTATCAAAAATATTAATGATTGGGTTGACGCCTTTGAGAAAGATTATTTTTCTAGGAAGGAGCGAACATTTAAGACACAAACAACATGGAGAGTAGAGTATCGTGCAGTGTTTAAGTTCCTACCGATAGAAGACGAACTGACGATTGAGAATTTAAAATCGACAATTATAAAATATTCAAAGCCTGATACCCGTACTCGCAAGCGTTTCTGCCAATCATTAAATCTATTGTCTAAATTTGCTGGACTGAATTTTGATTTTTCAAACTTAGTGGGAAATTACAGTTACAGCAGCCGAGAACCGCGCAACCTGCCAACTGATAAACAGATTCAAGATTTTTATTATCAAATTGGTAGTGCCTCCTGGCGATGGATTTACGGAATGATAGCTACCTATGGATTAAGGAACCACGAGGCATTTTTTATTGAGCTAAATTCCATAAAAAATCCTGACCACTCAATAAAAATTACCCAGGGTAAGACCGGATCGCGTAAAGTGTGGCCACTGCATCCTGAGTGGGTTGTCACCTTTGACCTGACTAGTCCCAAATGCCCAGACATAAACCTAAATCGTCCCAATACGGCGATAGGCAATGTGGTTACACGGCATCTCAGGAGAAATGAAAATATGCCGTTCAAAGTTTATGACCTACGCCATGCCTGGGCAGTGCGATCGCTTGAGTACGGCATTGATATTTCACTAGCTGCAAAGCAAATGGGGCATGGATTACAAGTTCACAGTAATTTATACCATTCCTGGATTAACGAGCAAGCACATCAACGTGCTTTTGAGCTAGCCATTAAGAAGAGCGATCGACCGCTTCCACCATTGTCGTAGTGTTTCGTAATCAGCAGGCCGTGGGTTCAAATCCCATCATCGGCTTTGATGAAAGTATTGCTCAATAGTCAAGTTTGACACAAATCATGTACAGTGACTAATTATTTGTCGCCGGTGACAGATTAATCTCGTTGTGACAAATTATTGTCATCAAATCTAGATTATTACTGATGATGGTGATTATGTGACAGTGCCAGGAATTCAAGTATTTACTACTAATTCAGGAGCGATCGCATCCTCAATATAACAAAATGTTGGCGACAAAAAGATACCCGACTTTTCTAAAAAGTCGGGTATCTGATTTCTTGTTTAAGTAGGTGTAGATTATTGCAGTAAAGGAGTTGTGCCATTACCGTTAGTTGACGCATTCGCAATTGCAGCTTGAGTAGGTTGAGTAGTAAGAACCGCTACAACTGGAGTAACTTTTGAACTATGTTGTTTACTTCGTCTTCGATTAGAGCCGCCAGCCTTGGAATACTCCATACTGTTTCTGCCGTAGACAGTTGCAACTCCACTTAGCATTCGTTCAGACATTTCGGAGAGAGCTTTATCCATCTGGGTTACTGTTTTACGCGATTCTTCCAGATTGGACACCAGCGTATTATTAGCTTCTAGCATCGCACGGGTAGTGTTGATTAGGTGGTTGTAAGCTTCAATAGTTAACCCATGTCCTAAATCCAGATTTTCATCAATAGATTTAAGCAAGGCGAGACGAAGTTGGGCTTTTTCAATAGCAGCAGATCCACGAGTTTTTAAAGACATGAGATATCCTTTTTTTTATTCCTTTTTCAAGATAGTGGAGTATCCTTTTGCCTGAGATGGGTAGTTTTGTGGATTTATTTCATTAAAAGTTCAATAAAAGAATTACGACTTTGACTGTGTTTTTACTCATTTTTCATATCAATTTGTTGTTTTAGAATAAGTACAATCAGCAACAGTAATCACAAAATCAATAAATGCGAACCCCGAAATAGTAATTGCATACCCCGAAATAGCAATTGCGTACTCCGAAATAGTAATTGCGTACCCCGAAATAGTAATTGCATACCCCGAAATAGCAATTGCGTACCCCGAAATAGCAATTGCGTACCCCGAAATAGTAATTGCATACCCCGAAATAGTAATTGCATACCCCGAAATAGTAATTGCATACCCCGAAATAGCAATTGCATACCCCGAAATAGCAATTGCATACCCCGAAATAGCAATTGCATACCCCGAAATAGCAATTGCATACCCCGAAATAACAA
>JBBSOX010000113.1:0-22060 GCA_038259325.1 Chroococcales cyanobacterium
ATGTTGCTAGAGTCAAAGAATATGGACGAGTCACCAGGAGGCATAGCAGTTTTTATGTTGGTTTATATAGTCAAACCTGGGTAAGTTTTATAGATAATTGTTGGTGTATTGTTCAAAAATTAATGAGATTATATCGCAATAAGACCAAGCATTATTTACGAGGTATGAGGGCTATGGAGCTTATTTTGTCTACGTTTTAGCTCTCATGTCGCCCCCTCAGACAAGGTACAGAAACAAATAATTAACTACAGATACTCACTGGTAGGGACATGGCAATGCCGTGTCTCCATCCGTGTAACTTATTCACATGGAAATTGCTATAAACCTGCCAAAATTCTTGTTTTGAATCTAAGCAATTTAGTGATGATTAAATTGATTTTTCCATGATAAGATTTATCATTTTTTGCCCTCTACGTTCTACTTCTTGCTGTTTCACAACAATGAAGTTCTGGCTTTGGAAAAAAGGTTTAGCTGTAATACTGGCTTCTGTAAATAACTTTTCAATTCCTAAAGACTTTGCTTTTGATTCAAGCTGTTCTAAGATTTTCTTACCAATGCCTTTTCTTTGAAAATCTTTATGACAGTAAAAACGGTCAATATGTCCATTAGGCTCTAATTCCCCAAAACCAATAATTTTACCCTGCTCCTCTGCTACATAAGTAAACTTACTTCCTAAACCTTTAATCCAAACATCAATATCCATATTTGCTGGTGCCCATGCATCAACTTGTTCTTGTGTGTAATCGTTAATATTCACCTCATGAATCGTGTCATAAAACAATTTCATAATTTCTTCGGTATCAGCTATTTCGTATATTCTTAATCTCATAAGGAAGCTAATTAATGACAAAGACTCTACTAGAAATAGTATCAGCGCTGGCGGGTCTACTTCAGCTTCCAAATGCAGTCCTTTCTGCTTATAGAGCAGAGTTCATCAGATTAAACCTCATATACATAATTTTTATAGTACAAGCATACTAATTAGCTGCTAAAATGCCTTAAAAGTCAGCTAGCTTTGCTTGAGGTAGTATGAGAAAAATCCAAGACACAGACAAAAAGCCCATTTTGCTCAAAGTTTCGTTGTTGCAGCCTACATCTGTAACTACTGCTATAGCGCCACTGCAACCCCAAGAGGAAAAAATCATCAATGAACGGGAGCGTTTGATAACACAAGTCGAACGCATCAATCAGATGGCAAAAGAGTTAGAAGCAGCGATATTAGAGTTGAAAGCGATCGCTAACACAGCGAATACTCAAAAGCGTTACCCATTCTTAATGAAGCAGCTATGCAAAAATATTTGTCAGTATTTCGCTGTTAGCGTCCCTTGGGTGAAACGAAAGTCTGACGAATCATTTATTCTGACAACGCGAAAAGTCGATTTATTCCGAGCCGAAAGGGAAGCCGCACTGCTAGCACAGCAACTCCGTCAACAAACCAAAAAAAGATTAGCATCGCAGAGACATAGAAAAAACAAGAATGGGGCTGAAGCTCAAACAAAACACTTGTTCAAAAAGGTATTTAGTTAACAAATCTTAAAATTATCAACATTCAACGGCAGTTCACCCCTGAGGTTGTAACAGTTATGCTGATTGAAGTGGCAGAATAAACTTCTTCCTCAAAATTACCTACCGTACTGCCATTGCTAATTGCAACCACAGTTGCTAGCAAATAGGCAAAGCTGCCCTAATATTTGCACTTTCGTCAAACCAGAGTGCAACATCAGGGACAATCAATCAGCGCACAGAAGAGGTAAAAAGAAGGTGTTAAAGACACTTTTAGTAATTGCCGTTGGTTTTTTACCGTCCCTGATTTCCCTGTGGGTGATCCGCAAAACCCATGCGCGATCGCGCCTAAGACTCAGACAAGCAGCCATGAATTTTGCAGCGGTACAGGGACGGCAAAACGCTAGACCTGTTGAAAGCGATCGCTATTATTTAGAAGGGGTGGGTTATCTGATTGGAGACATCAGCTGCAAATTTAATGCCCGATCTGGGTACATGCGTTGTGCTGTCAATCCCGAAGGCCCATGTAATGGTTGTCGTCACTACGAACCCAAGGGATTAGCTGGTAGTGAAAAAGGGTCTTAATAAGTTTTACCTGCCTAATACTCAAACAATCTCAAATTACTGAAGAAGGGAAAGGAGAGACTGGGGAGAGAGCAATTTATAATTTGTATTTACAAACCCTTTGAATATTTGTCTTTGCATGGTCAAATAAGAATGATTTAATATAATTCGTGCAAAAGCGGAAATCTGCGTTATTTTGTTTGCAGATTATGAACTTTTGTATTAGCTTTTGCCGAATATCTAATAACTACATGATTATTTAACGATGAACAACGCGATCGCTCGGACAACAGCATTTTTATCAACTTGCGCTTTGCTATTAGCAGGCTGTGGCGGCGGTGGTGGGCCTGTGACTGTGACAAATTCTACCAAAAATAACACTGCAACCGACACCGCAGCTACAACAGGTACATTGTCGGGTGCTATTCCCATTGGTATTGCTGTTGCCCAAACTAGCAACGTTGCATTACTGGGTCAAGAGCAAGTTGCTGGAGCCAAACTTGCCCAGAAGTATTTCAATAGTAAAGGTGGTGTTAATGGCACACCAATTAGATTAGTATTTCAAGATACTAGCGGTGATGAAGCAGGGGCGATTAACGCTTTTCAAACTTTAATTAACAAAGATAAAGTTATTGGGATTGTCGGCCCAACTTTATCACAGCAAGCCTTTAGTGCTGACCCCATTGCTGAACGTGCAAAAGTACCAATTATTGGCCCATCAAATACTGCTAATAACATCCCCGAAATTGGCGATTACGTTGCTCGTGTTTCTGCACCAGTTTCTGTCGTTGCACCTAATTCGGTGAAAGCTGCACTGAAGCAGAACCCCCAAATTAAAAAAGTCGCAGTTTTCTATGCTCAAAATGATGCATTTAGCAAGTCAGAAACGGAAATTTTCCAACAAACAGTTAAGGCTCAAGGGCTGGAATTGGTAACTGTACAAAAGTTCCAAACCAGTGATACAGATTTTCAAAGTCAAGCTACCAATGCGATTAATCTCAAACCAGATTTGGTGATTATTTCTGGCTTGGCTGCTGATGGTGGTAATTTAGTTAGACAATTGCGTGAACTGGGTTATAAAGGTTTAATTGTTGGTGGCAATGGTTTAAATACATCAAATTTATTACCAGTTTGTAAAGCATTTTGTGATGGCGTGTTGATTGCTCAAGCCTACAGTCCAGAACATCCAGGTGAAATTAACGCAGCGTTTCGTAAAGCCTATACTGACGAATATAAAAGAGAGCCACCCCAATTTAGCGCCCAAGCTTTTGCAGCAGTACAGGTTTATGTAGAAGCACTCCAAGCCTTAGATAAAAAAAGCAAAGTCAACAAATTACAGTTACCACAATTGCGGACAGAATTAAATAAACAGATACTTGCTGGGACATACAACACACCACTGGGTGAAATTAGTTTTACTCCTATAGGTGAAGTTGTTCAAAAAGATTTCTATGTAGCGCAAATCAAGATGACAAAAGATGGAAGTCAGGGGAAATTCACATTTCTAAAATAGTTGTTACATGAATATCAATCTGTTTTTGCAGCAATTATTAAATGGGTTATCTATTGGTAGTGTCTATGCAATTTTTGCCTTAGGATATACCTTGGTTTATTCTATTTTGGGCATTATTAATTTAGCTCATGGCGCGATTTTTACTTTGGGTGCATATTTTACTTATGCACTCATGGGTGGTAGTTTTGGATTTAACGGCTTGCTAGCTAATGTAGGCTTGCCGATAAAATTACCATTTGCTATAGCCTTGATTTTAGGAAGTACCTTGGCAGGATTGGTTGGGGTAGTGATGGAACGCGTTGCTTTTCAACCTTTGCGCCGTCAAGGCTCTGATCCTTTGCTAACTGTTGTTTCCAGCTTGGGGGTAGCAGTGGTAATTGTAAATATAATTCAGTACTTAGTAGGCGCAGAAAGTTACACATACCCCGCCAACACTTACGGTAATTTGCCACCTGCAATTAATTTTGGTAGTCCAGAAAACCCAATTCCTATTCGCAGCGTTCAGGTGGTAATTTTTGCTGTATCAGTTGTGATTGTGGCAATTCTTACCTATTTTATCAATCGGACTAAATATGGTAAGGCAATGCAGGCGATCGCAGAAGATCCAACTACAGCTAGTTTGTTAGGAATTAATAGCGATCACTTTATCATCTTAACATTTTTCATCAGCAGTTTTTTAGCAGGATTAGCAGGAACTTTAGTCGCCTCTAGTGTTAGTATTGCAGGGCCATATTTCGGCATTGGTTTTGGGTTGCGGGGTTTAGCGGTAATTGTCTTAGGTGGTTTAGGTAGTATTCCCGGTGCGGTAGTGGGAGGCTTGGTAATTGGATTAGTGGAGGCATTTGTCCCTGCTGAATTCTCTGGATATAAAGACGCAGTAGCCTTTGCAATTTTGTTTATCATCCTATTAGTTAGACCCCAAGGTTTGCTAGGACGAAGATTTATTCAGAAAGTTTGAAAATACGTAGTGCTATGAAAACATACACCAAACAACAATTAACTTTTGAGCAATTTTTAGAACAGTGTCCAGAGGAAGGTTTATATGAACTTGTAGATGGAGAAATTGTAGAAGTGCGGGCAACCAGAAATCATGATGATGTCGCTAATTTTCTATTGTTTGGTTTCAATGATGAAATTAGGCGACAAAACCTAAATTATGTAGTTAATAACACAGCAGTATTTAAAACTATAACTGCTAATGGCATAGAGCAAGGGCGCAAGCCTGATGTAAGTGTCATAGATAAAGATAAATGGCGCTCCAATCGTTCTGCTTATGCTGCACTTGAAGAACCCATCCAATTAGCTGTAGAGGTAACATCAACTAATTGGGAAGATGACTACATTGATAAATTAGATGAATATCAACGCTTAGGTATTACAGAATATTGGATTATAGATTATTTGGCAATTGGGCTAAGAGAGTATTTGGGAAATCCAAAAGTTCCGACTGTATTTGTTTTTCTATTAGATACTAAGGAAAAATACCAACGCACACAGTTTACAGGTTCAGAACAAATTGTGTCACGAACTTTTCCTGAACTGGCGCTGACAGCAGAGCAAATATTAACAGCTTAATAGTTGATAAAAGTGATAGGTTGATTAAGCTTAATCAAAATGTTTTAAAATGGCTGATTTTTTCGCTACTTACGGTTCTCTAATTGTCTCTATGGTATTGGGGGCGTTATTAGGATTATCACTTTACTTACCGCTAATGACAGGACAATTGTCTTTAGCTAGTCCGGGATTTTATGCTTTAGGTGGATATATTGCAGCAATTTTATCCACAAAAGTTTTGGCATCTAGCAGCGGTTTATTTCCCATTCCATTGTTGTTATTGGAGATGTTAATTGCTGGGATAATTTCTGGTTTTTTGGGTATAATAGTGGGGATTCCAGCGTTGAGGTTGCGAGGAATTTATTTAGCGATCGCAACTATCGCTTTTGTGGAAGTTCTCCGCGTAATTTCCCTCAATTTAGATATTACAGGCGGTGCTGTCGGAATTTTTGGCATTCCTCAACCTTTCCAAACACAAATTGAATATTTATGGATTGCTTTGCCATTACTATTAATTAGTATGGTGCTACTTTATCGCCTAGAACGCATCCGTGTAGGAAGGGCTTTTATCGCTATCCGCGAAGATGAATTAGCTGCGGGTGCAATGGGAATTGATCCCACTTATTACAAAGTTTTAGCGTTTACATTGGGGGCTATGCTTGCAGGGGTTGTAGGTGCAATTAGCGCCCACTTCCTTAATACCTGGAATGCTCGTCAAGGTACTTTTGATGCTAGCATTATATATTTAACTTTTGTTTTGATTGGTGGTTCGAGAAGTTTTTTAGGGCCGGTAGTTGGAGGTATGGTATTTACAGCTTTACCAGAAATTCTGCGAACCCTTGCCGATACTGGTGGTTTACCTAATTGGTTAGCACAATTTTTGCGAGATGGTAGATTAATTATTTTTGGCTTACTAATAGTAACAGGTACAATCTTTTTCCCACAAGGGCTAATTACTCCAGATGTTTTTCAAAGGAAAAAACGAACCGGCAAGGGTGCAAATGAATAAGAGTTTTAGAGATTGATTGCGTAAGTTTTATATTCATAATAGTATGCAAAAATGTCACATAGTATTCCAGCAGCTAACAGCAATATTGTCTTAGAAGCAAGAGCATTAACTCGCCGCTTTGGTGGTTTAGTCGCAGTAAATAATGTATCTTTTAGTGTAAATAAACATGAGATTTTTGGGCTAATTGGCCCTAATGGTGCTGGCAAAACAACACTATTTAATTTGATTACTGCCTTCATTCCCCCTTCTAGCGGTAAATTAATTTATCAAGGTGCAGAAATTTCCCAACTGCGTCCCCATCAAATTGCTGCTTTAGGTATCGCCCGTACCTTCCAAAATATCCGCTTATTTGGGGAATTATCGGCATTAGAAAATGTGATCATTGCTCGGCATTTGCACACTAAAAGTAATATGATTACAGGAATTTTAGGATTACCACCAGCGCCTAATGAAGAACTTAAAACTAAGCAGAAAGCTTTAGATTTATTGGATATAATTGGCTTGAGCGATCGCGCTGATCAAAAAGCCAAAAACTTTGCCTACGGTGATCAGCGGCGGCTGGAAATTGCCCGCGCTTTAGCATTAAAACCGCAAATCTTACTTCTCGATGAACCTGCTGCGGGGATGAACCCCAACGAGAAGCAGCAACTCAGTGAATTTATCCGTAACCTGCGCGATCGCTTCAATTTGACGATCATCCTCATTGAACACCATGTACCCTTAGTTATGGGTTTGTGCGATCGCATTGCGGTGTTAGATTTTGGTCAATTAATTGCATTGGGTGAACCATCTGTAGTCAGAAATGATCCGGCTGTAATTGAGGCTTATTTGGGAAATGATTGAATTTATGTAGCCAAAATTTCTACAAATTCGTCTAAAGAACTTACAGCGATACCTCCGGTAAGCTCCGCTAACGCACTATCCATAAAATTTTCTAATTGTTCCACACTTTCGCTCTCAAGCCTTGTTTCTACCTCTTGGGAAATTTCACCAAAGCGTCGTCGCAATACTCGGATTAACTGCTGTCGCGCCCCCTGCTGAATACCTCTTTACTCAATTTCTTGATACCAAGGCGATTCTCGCAATACTGCCATATCCCACCTCATGATTTGTTGAACCAATAAGTGGATGGCATTTTTGTTTGGAGTATCCAAAGCTTTGTGCTCAACTATTTTGATATATTGCGGAAATTACCAAGATGTTTTTACTTATTATACAAAAGATGGGCTAACCCCATCTTTTTTGTTGCTTATTAATCGGTTTAATGCAAGCTCTGGATGTCAAAATATTGCTGTTATTTTACTAGTTTTAATATCTAAATTAATCTGTCATAAGCTAGAGGCAATAGCAGATTCATTTTTTATTTTAGTATTCGAGGATACTAAGATATTTTCATATCAGGTTTCAGGATATTTGTATACATACTAGGGGAAGATGCCCTATGAATATAATAATGAGTAAATTAATTCGGGATGTTGTTATGCACTGGATTTATATAGAGGTTTGGTTCACCGCCAAACCTTATTTTTATATCTATAGCAATCCTAAATCATTCGTGAAAAAAATCGGTTGCCTAAGCTAATCGTCATTTAAATTGCACCATTTTCATAGTAATAAAAGCTGCAAACCCTCTCCCTTGCTCTCTGCCCCCTCCTGCGAACTCAATGTGCAAATTAAATGCTTAACAGCTTATTACCTGCCTCCACGACTATAGGATTACTATTTGATTTTTGAACGGAATTAGAAAAGGAAAGTACTCCGCAGAATACCGATGGTAACTGAGTCACTATCTGGTGTGTGTCCAGGCTCTAAGATATGAATTATTCCTGGTGTAATGCTGATATTATCTGTTAGCCGGAAACGATAAAATGCCTCAATTTGAGTGGTTGTTCCTGGCTGTCCACTTGCACGTCCTAAACCAGTATTGACAAAATCAGGAACATTATTCCCTACAGGTAAGTTGCTATTGGTGATTTTAGGAGGTTGACCGACATAAATTCCCCCCAAATTTCCTTTAGCAAATAAATCAGGAAAATTCAGAAACACCATATAATTCGTCGTCTCTACATTTCCCGTTCGCCCAGGAATGTAAGATTTAGTATAACCACCCCACGCACCTGCGCTAATGCGGGGAGATATTTGCCAAGTTACAGTCGCACCCACGGCGTTGGTTTGCAGAGGTGCTGATTTTCCAGTACTGGTATTAACTGTAGTTAAGCATTCATCACCAACAAAGGTTAGTAAACAACCATCTGAGGAGTAATTATTAACGTAATACAAACTTAAATCTAGAGTATCAGTTGGTGTCAGCAGCAATTGCACACCTGTAGTAGTGGTTCCATCAAATAAACCGCTACCTTTTCCGGGGTTTCCTGGTTGATAACTAGTATAAATTGCCTGCAAACTCGCGCGTTTAGCAAATTGCCAATCAATAGCTATACCGCCGTGACCGTATCCCATATTTAAAATTGGGTTTCTTTGGGCAAAATAAGACAATGGCCCTGTTGCAGCACTTTCTACACGATTGGGGCCTCGGAAAGCGGCTGGCATACTTACGCCTTCTGTTCCTACCATCACTGCTAATTTATCTGTCACCAGCCAATGAAAATTGAGGTCACTTACAATCAAGCTATCTGTAGGAAATTCGTAGCCAAGTAAAACATCATTCCGAGAAACACTATTGGTAAATCTAGGCGAAGTTTTTCCTTTACCATTGATAAGGCCTGTAAACAAGTAACTACTAGGAGTGATTTGGCTAGTTAAATATAGTTGCGCCAGGGAGATAACATTAGTGTTTGTCCCTGCATCATCTGTATCCTTTTGCCCATCTCTAGGATTCACATCACCACGATTGCTAGTCCGTCCTTGAATACCAACTATCAGTAGTCCGCTAAGTTTAGTGGTTGTTGAGAATTGGTTGGCTTTGATTTCGGCGGTTCTAGCTTCTAAACTATCGACACGACCCCGTAAACTTGCTAATTCAGGGGCAAATTCTGACTGCAATTTTTGTAATATTGCTAAATCTTCGCGGGTGACTAAATCGCTGGTGGCTGTAGTGATTAATTCGTTGACTCTATCTAAACAAGCATTTACACCAGCGGCAAATTCATACCGACTTAAGGCACGATTACCGCGATAGTTGCTATCTGGATAGCCAGCTATACAACCATAACGTTCTACCAAAGACTGTAATGCTTGGAATGACCAATCGTTAGGTTGTACGTCCTTGAGTTGAGAAACCGATGTAACTTGCGCCATCGAATCTTCTGGAGAGAGGGGAGAAGAATTTAAATCTATACTCTCCTGCGCTTGAGTAGTTCCTACATCTGTGTACTCTTGTGCTAGTGCTTTTTGTGCAACTCCATTTACTCCCGCAATTAGTAACCATGCGAGCATCCAGGTTTTGTAATGACTACGGCTAATAAGGATACCTTTCAACTTTTTACACTCTGCTCACATACTTAAGTGAAGAGTGTATTCGCCATTGTCTAGGGTTCACATGGGGACATTTACGGATTTTGTTCCAAATGAGACTTAATCTTTCTGGGCAACTTCTGAAAGGGCGAGTATAACAGGGTATTGGGGAGTGGGGACTAGGGACTAGGTACTGGGGACTAGGAAAGAGTTTCTCAATCCCTAATCCTCAATTCTCTAATCCCGAATCTATGGCAAATCGTTCACGCAAGCTGACACCAAAAACCTCTAAACCAAATCAACCTCGTGCTGGTGCGATGAAACGCGTCGTTAAAAAACCCCAAAAAAAGCTAAAACGAGGAAGTTGGTTGTCGTCAACGCTAGCGATTGCAATTCTCTCAAGTAGTGCTAGTCTAATTATGGCTTTTGCCTGGATTAGTGTTCTCTTCATCTTCAATCCAGATCAAGTAAGCTGGCTAAATAAAATTTTACCTGAATGGGCACAAATTCCCCTTGGTAATCACGAACGTCCCCAAACTCTTAAGCAAATTCAACTCGATTTGAGTAAAAAAAACCAAATATTTGGGAAAACTCTGCCTTTACATCAAGATGCGAAAAACTCATTTTTATTGCCAGTTTTTCAACAGCGTGCTAATTGTCAATCTGATTGTGAAGAACTTGTGGAACTCAGGGTTTACGAGCTATCAGAAGATTTAGAGTTTAAATCTCAGTCAGAAAATTACTACTATCTAGCAACTCAATTACCTGTAACTGGGCCAGAAGAATCTTTTGTGATTTCTTCCTTGGCTGATGGTACATCAGAACCCCAAGATATCAATATTTCCCTACCTTTAACTGAAGTGCAACGCTTTGACACTGGGACACCATCACCAGGAGTTTGGTTTAATTTGCAGGGTCAACGCCAACAAGGAACTGGTGGCATCGCCTACGGTCAAGTCGTATACTACAATCCAGAACGCAGGAATTTACTACAAATGTTGTCTTGGGCTAGCCCTCAGGGACAATTGCCCAAATGGCAGCAGGTAACTGGTGATGGAACAAAAGAGTTAGTTGTTAATCAAACTATAGGTTTAGAACCGCACTTACAGGTTTATCAAGTCAAACCTTTAAAGTTATTCCTCAAACCAATTCAATTGCAGGCAATTACCCTCCAATCAGCAGCCCTCAAAGATTCTGCATACCAAAACGCTTTGTCAATTGCCCGTAGTGGACTGTGGACACCAGCCTTTGAATGGTTGAAATTCATCAAGAAACAGCGCAAAGGAGTTTTGCCAGAGGCGGCGCAAGCGCAAATGGATTTAATTGGCTTGCATTCCCAACTTACTAAAACCCAAGCCCAGAAAAATTGGGCAAGTCCTAGTCAAGAAGTGCTGGCAGATTTGATTGATGGTCGCTGGGAGAAGGCTTTAGAGGTGTTTGAAGCGTCGCCACATAATGTCCAAGAAATTGTTACCCTACTCAAAGCTGATGAAAAACGGTTGTGGAATCGCATGGTGGCGGCGTTGCGGGTTAATCCAAATAGATTAGAGGTGCAAGCTTGGTTCGCCTTGATTTTAGCTGTTCAGCAGGGAGAAGGACATGCTAATTCCTGGTTGAAGGCGCAACCTAAAATTACAAAAGATAATCTTGCCTATATTCAAGGTCTGTTAGCCAGACTCAATGGTGAGGGTACATCGCAAATATTGTCTACTCACCTTAGTCAAATTGTTGGTACAGTGCAACCAATTACTCAAGTTACCAACACCGAATGGCTGCAACCAAATTCCTCAGCAGATTTGAAACTCACAGAGAATCAAGTTTGGTATCAAGTAGAGGTGAGTGCATTTCATGACGGGAAACGCTGGTTAAATTCACCCTTTGAGAATTTGAACCCACCCAAAACTGACGCCGCTAAATTTTTTTGGAAAACTTTGGGAATCACTTCTGACCCTGAAATCCAGATTGTGGTCTGGTTGCCTAACGGAGAACAACAAATTACTATAGCCGCTATCAAAGCGGTGCAACTGCGGGGTAAAGTTCTACACCTATTAGCTGCTGGCCCTAAAATCCCAGAAAATCGAAACGATGTTCTCCAACCCAAACCTTTGGCCTTGACAAATGCAGCACTGGAATGGGTACAACCATTTCCAATTACTCTAAAACAACTGCATCAACAAAATCCCCAAGCGGTAAAGGTGATGTTATCGAGTGTGTGGCAATCTTTACAGCAATCTGATGAAGTTCCGGGTGGTGCTATTCCTAGCTTTGAGCAGATGCAGGGAAAGTTGGGTGATTGGCCGGTTCAAGTGATTGATTTAACAAATAACGCTCAACCAGAAATAATACTGACTATTTCAGCAGAAGCAATAGCATCCTTGAATTACCCTACACTTGAAATTCAGGGGGAAAACACAGAGCAACGCCGTGACCGGACTATAATTTTGTCTGATAGGAATAAAGTTATTTACACTGATTTTACAGAAAATTACTCACAAAATCTCTCTGCGATCGCCAAGCTTTCAGGCGTGCAATCTTTAGCTTTATTAGTAGAAAATACCCATAAATACAGTTTGAAGCGCTGGGCAGAAAAAAATCAGCGCTTTGAATAGCACGCCCCCTGACTCCAATTTAGATTAGAGAGGGGAAAAGCGTAGGCGTAGCCCGTCGTAGACATCGCTATCTCTAAGATTGACTTATTCTTTTCGGTTAGTTTCGGCTAGACGTTGGTGCTTCAGGTTTTCCAACTGCTGCAACAGAGAGTCTACCTCTGCCTGTAAATTCATCAACTTTGCTTGCTGATCGTCTTGATAATAAGACTTGGTTAACTTACTGACCCAGTTAGCCTGGGACTCGCGATCGGAAACACTAGATAAACAAGTAGGCATCGCTAATTAAATCCAAAACTTAACTCACACCATTAGAAATATTATAATATTGCTCTTTTAGGCTTTATTAAAATATTGTCTCTTTTCAATCAATTACTCTAATGGATTTTAGGTTCAATCATAAGAGACGGTGATCATAATGGCTGTGTTCCTCACAAAACATTACCCTGCATGTGCAAAGCTTCCGTCCACTCGATGTCACTTAGCAATACTTAATTGATAGCTTCCTAATCATGGTTGTATGAATTAGTATCACTGTTTTTAAGTAATTTCCGTAAAAAACTATATGTAGATTATATTAAAATTACGCAAAATTATGAAAAAATGTAGCATTTGTCTACGCCAAGCTCCACGAACGTGGAAGCAAGCTAGGCACTGTGTCTCTATCAGGATAAAGAAAAATCTACCGCGAACCAAAGGCATGATCCTGCGTATTTTAACTTAAAAAATGAAAAAAATAAAGTTGTGAAATACACAAAAATACGTTCATGGCTCGTCTTACACAAAAGGGGCTTTTTGAAAAGTAGGAATAAGTGTTTCAGAGATTTATTAGGTAAGTCCCATAAATTTGTCTATCATTTTTCTCTTCGTCAGCATCCCTAGGTCGCCGTGGCGGTTATGATAAACTGACATTCTAAATAAAATAAAAATGGCAAAATCAAACGCCTGCACCACAAAAAATAATATTCTTACATAATATTCATTTGGAATTAGAGGACTCTTAACTGGAAACTAGCAAAGAACAATTCACTTTCTTCCTCTTCCAGATCCTATGCTTCCCTATGCGACCCTTTCTAAATATCCAATCCCCTTACATTAAGAAATTTTAAATCCCGTGACTTTGAGCCTATCTGTTGCTAAATCTCATCGCCAACCCTGGCCCGGACTGATAGAAGCCTATCGTGAATACTTGCCTGTCAGCGAAGAAACACCGATTGTCACTCTGTTGGAGGGTAACACACCCCTAATACCAGTGCCAGCGATCGCAGAACGCATTGGCAGACAAGTGCGTGTTTTTGTAAAATATGACGGTCTTAATCCTACCGGCAGTTTCAAAGACCGGGGGATGACTATGGCAATTTCCAAAGCCAAGGAAGAAGGGGCAAAAGCAGTAATTTGTGCCAGCACGGGCAACACCTCAGCTGCCGCCGCCGCTTATGCAAGGCGTGGGGGTATGAATGCCTTTGTGCTGATTCCCGACGGTTATGTGGCGTTGGGCAAGCTAGCCCAAGCATTACTATACGGTGCAGAAGTATTGGCAATTAAAGGTAATTTTGACCAAGCGCTAGAAATTGTCCGTGAGATGGCCGAAAGCTATCCGGTGACTTTAGTAAATTCGGTCAATCCCTACCGTCTAGAAGGACAAAAAACAGCAGCCTTTGAAATCGTCGATGCGCTGGGTAATGCCCCAGACTGGCTGTGTATCCCCGTGGGCAATGCAGGTAATATCACAGCATATTGGATGGGATTTTGTCAATATCATCAAGCCAGAAAGTGCGATCGCTTACCCCGAATGATGGGATTCCAAGCCGCAGGTGCAGCCCCCTTAGTCCACGGTCAGCCAGTAGCAAATCCCGAAACCTTAGCGACAGCAATTCGGATTGGCAACCCTGCAAGTTGGGAATTAGCTATTGCAGCGCAAACCGCAAGTCAGGGGAATTTCCACGCCGTTACCGATGCCGAAATTCTCGATGCTTATCGACTTTTGGCAGCATCAGAAGGTATCTTCTGCGAACCTGCTAGCGCCGCTTCTGTAGCCGGATTGTTGCAGGTAAAAGACCAAATTCCTACAGGGGCGACAGTGGTTTGTGTCCTCACAGGCAATGGTTTAAAAGACCCAGATACAGCTATTAAACACAATCACAGTCAATTTAAACAGGGTATTGCAGCAGAAGTAGGCGCAGTAGCCGAAGCAATGGGATTTTAAGCACTCTGTAACTAAATGCGATCGTGATAGCAAAGTAGGTAAACCCCAGCAAAGGTGTCACAGCCAGAATTTTCCAGTCTAGAGAGTGTCAAAATAATCCTAGATAATTTTCAAGCACTAGTTGATCATCTTGTAATGACCGAACCAGACTCATGATATAAGCCTCTAAATTTATTTATGGGGATTATTAATTTTGAATTTTGAATTTTGAATTCGGAGCAAAGCGACGTGACTCATTCTACTGATATTGCCACTTTAGCCCGGTGGATGGCAGCTGACTTTAGCAATCAAGAACAAGCTTTTGAAAATCCGCCTTTTTATGCCCACATTCGTGTGTGTATCCGTCCCCTTCCGTTGGAATTCTTCTCAGGAGTAAGTTTGTTTCTCGAACAAGCTTATGATTTTATGCTCAATCAACCCTACCGGATGCGGGTAATGAAATTGATTCCGGCAGAAAACCACATTGTTATTGAACACTACACAGTTAAAGAAGAACAAAAATTTTACGGTGCATCTCGTGATCTTGAACGTTTAAAAGGTTTATCCGTTGATCAATTGGAAAAAATGTCAGGTTGCAACATGGTTGTAGAGTGGACAGGTAACAGCTTTAAAGGCAGGGTTGAACCTGGGAAATGCTGCCTTGTGTTTCGTGACGGCAAAAATACTTATCTGGATAACGAATTTGAGATTGATGCCAAAGAATTTTTCAGCCTCGACCGGGGAAGGGATTTAGACACTGATGAACATCTGTGGGGTTCTATTGCCGGCCCATTTCATTTTGTGCGATGGGGCAGTTTTGCCGATGAAGTGAAGGTGTAAGAAGTGAGGAGTGAGGAATTAAAACTCATAACTCATCACTTACTGATGCTGCTAAGGGAAGCTTAGGAAGAACCAAAAACAACCCAGGAGGTCACAAACAACTCTGGTTTAGTTGTATTTATGCAAATATACACCAATACTAATCCAGTGTAAGACTTTCATACTACTATCTCTACCTGAGAATCCTATGCTATCATGGTTTAACTAGCGCCCTATGGCTACTAAGGTATCTTAAAAAGATTAGAGTAGTTTAGGGAAACCCGCTGTGGCGGCATAGCCAAGTGGTAAGGCAGAGGTCTGCAAAACCTCCACCCCCGGTTCAAATCCGGGTGCCGCCTTCAAGGCTTTCAGCCTTTTGGGATAATCAAAAAACAGCCAACTGGGGTAAATGATATTCAAACTGATAGCCAAAGTGAACCCCCGTTAACCACTGGGGTATTTTAATGTCCTAGCGATCGCCTCAGATACCCAGCCAGTTAGTGATTTAATGGCATAAGGTATGGAATATAAGTAAATCTAATATTTATAATCAAAAAGTGCAGATTATCCTGATGTGCATAATGTGTCTGATTTGCACATTTATTTGACCAGTATGTATTCTCCGCCGTTCATCAAAGTCAGGCTAACTATCCAGTACTTCACTGATTTGCTCTGCCAGTTTCAATGGAAGGAAAGGCTTGGCAAAAATAGCAGCAACATCCAAGTTAGTAAAACTCTCTCGATCCGATAGCTGAAATTTGGCTGTTAATAAAATTACTGGAATTTGTTTAGTGGTGGGGTTAGCTTTCAGTTGTTGCAGAGTTGCACACCCATCCATATCAGGCATCATCATATCTAGTAAGATGACATCTAGTTTATGGTTAACAGCTACGTTTAAGGCTTCTTGACCATAATTAGCTGTTAAAACATTCCAGCCAGCACCCATTTCTAATCCCAACTTTGCGATCGCCCGCACATCTTCTTCATCATCAACAATCAAGATATTTTTGTTCATAGTGACACTCTTGCACTTTGTTCATAGTGACACTCTTGCACAATGTACGTGCTGAATTGCTTGATCGCTCTTGCGATATTCTAAGGCTAAATCGGGGAAAATCAGGGGAGAATTAAACAGTTATATCGTGTCCGGTTAAAGGCTTATCATTACGCAAGGGGCAGGGGGAAAGAGGGTTTTCCGATTTTTTTTGCACAAATGCAGACTTCATAGCCATTCATCTCAGGCATATTCACATCCAACAAAATGAGGAAAAGGGGACAAGGAGAATTGGGGACAAGGGGAAAGACTTGGGGAGCGGCAGTGAATCCCGTACTGGAATTGATTGGCCAGTTAACCAGAAAATAGAAAATAATAGATATATGGACAAACGGTATTTTTTACAAGCTAGTGCCGTAATAGTCGGCACAGCATTGCTATCAAAGTATATTTTCAACAATCAGGAGTCAGAAGCCATGACAACTTCAAAGAGTGGATTTGAAATTACCAAACCTGAAGAAGAGTGGCGCACCATTTTAACGCCAGAACAGTTTCGTGTATTGCGTAAACATGGGACTGAACGCCCTCACACCAGCCCATTGGATAAGGAATACGACAATGGTACTTATTATTGTGCCGCGTGCGAACTACCACTATTTACCTCTGATACCAAATTTAACAGTGGTACTGGCTGGCCTAGCTTTTTTAAACCGATTGAAGGTGCGATCGCAGTTACTGTAGATCGGTCATTATTTATGACCAGAACTGAAGTGCATTGTAGTCGCTGTGGTGGCCATCTGGGTCATGTTTTTGATGACGGCCCTGCACCCACAGGCAAGCGCTACTGCATGAACGGTGTTTCGTTAAAGTTTACGCCTGCCTAATTTAGTCGCAATCGCACGCACTAACCTAAATTATCAGATTTTCAGGCTTGACCAAGGGTGAATAAATTTTTGACAATAACTTCTCCTATTCAATGCTAGTGGGCTAAGTATTGTCAATTTAAAGAAATGCAACTCTTGGTCTTCGCTAGAGCTATTTAGCTAAATCGTCCTATTTATTTGGGTCGTTTTTCTCCTTTTTGTCTTTGGGATCTTTTTTAGGTTTTTTAACTTCTTTATTACTTTTTCTTTCTTTCGACATCAGCGTTCTCCAACTAGGTTAATCAGTGAAAGCTTCCAGATTCTGCCGTCAGGAAATCAGAAGATGATTACCTGATATTTTTTAAGGCAAAAAAGAAAGCATCAGACATAGATGCTACTAACTACCATGATACGGTGTTGTTTGATTCAATGTAGCTTGAATCTATATTGCTAGAGATTGCTCAAATCCCATAAAGATTTAGGTTACAGGATAGAGAGGATAATTTTCTTTACTCTCACCTGTAGCCTAGCCCCTTCTTAACTCCTAATTCCCTTTCCTATTGCTCCAACAATTTGATCCTCTGCCACCAACGATTTAGGGGATAATAGACTACAGGTGCCCACAGACTACTAAGAATGGCAGAGGCTAGGGCGACACGCTGGTAATATGTCCAAATATCTGTGACTTTGCGCTCATTGCCCATCAAAGTTAATTGCAACCCAAAAATAGTTTCTGCCAAAACTGCCATAACAAAGACAATTACAGCAATTGAAATAAAATCTTCTTCGATAAAACGCTGTTTTTGGAGCAGACCAGTTAAAATTCCCACTATACCTAAACTGAGAGCATGAGTAGGGTGAGGTGATGTCATTGAATCTTGAAGTAGCCCCAGAACTATACCTGCCAATACTCCAGCAAAAACTGTGCGCTTCACACTCCAAGCTACCACCCAAATTAACAACCAGTTAGGGCCAATTCCCAATAATTCCATACCTGGCAGGCGGGTTGGTAATAACAGTAAACATAACAGTACAGAACTAGCCGTCACAATCCAACCCAACAACTGACGTACACTAGGATGCAAACGAGAAAGTGGCTGGATTTGGAATTTCGATTTTCGGTTTGACGATTTTGGCTTTTTCTGACTGCTGCCACTAAATGCAGGAATCTTCATTTTTCTATGGATTTTTTCAAAGTATTTACTTAGACTTTTGGGTTTCCGACTCTTGGTTTTCTAGCTTTGGATAAACAGCTACCCAATCGAGAGAGCGGATTGGCGGAAAAAGCTCAATTTTCGCCACTGATGCCGGAAGTTTTTTTAAATCCAGCGACTTTATTCGTCCTACTGCCAAGCCAGATGGGAATTTTTGACTATAAGTAGATGTGGAAACTAAATCTCCTACCTTGACATTTGGGACTTTTTCATAAAACTCCAGTACAGCTTCTGCAGAAGAATCTCCTCGCAAAACGCCTTTAGCTGCTGTGCGGCTAATTGATACACCCACTTGACTCTTGAGGTCACTGATTAACAACACGCGGCTAGTATTGGGAGTTACACTCTCCACCAGACCTACCAATCCGCCATCTGCCTTGACTATAAAGCCTTCTTGAATCCCTGCATTCGCACCGCGATTCAGAGTAACTTGTTGCCACCACTGGTCAGCGCTACGTCCTACTACCCGTGCTGGAATTGGCCGTGATGCTAGTGGTTCTTTTTCCACATAGCCTAATAAATCTTGTAGCTTTGTGTTTTGACTTTCTAAATCTACTATACGGGTTTGCAATTCAAATACCCGAGCATCTCTGAGACGTTCTTCTGGAGTTGGCCCTGACTGCAACATCTCTAACGGACGGGTAATTGCATGGTATGTCTCAAGCACCAATGCACCTTGAGTTTGTCGCAATATCCAAGCACTACCAACTACTAGAGCTAACAACCCGATTTGTAACCCTTTATGATCCCACCAACGCCGTATTGTAACCATATATACCTTTTTGTACTTACATAATTAAGTTCTACTTGGACTCTATTTGTATAGAACCCAAATAGAACTCAAATAGAACTCAGGTCTGATATTTTTTTTGCTACATATTGCGAGAGCTTTCGATGACAACTCGTTCCAACTGTTTAAAGTTTTCTAACACACGACCTGTTCCCAGCACAACACAGCAGAGAGGGTCAGCGGCAATGTGGGTAACAATCCCCGTTTCATGGCTAATTAAGGTATCTATGCCTTTGAGCAAAGCACCACCACCAGCTAACATAATACCTCTGTCAATAATGTCTGCTGCTAGTTCTGGAGGTGTACGTTCCAGTGTCCGCTTCACAGCTTCTATAATTACTGATAGGGGTTCCAACATGCTTTCACGGATTTCCGGCCCTTTGATCGTTACAGTACGCGGTAAACCAGAAAGCAGGTGTAAGCCCCGGACTTCCATCATGGCATCATTATCATCATTGGTAGGATAGGCAGAACCCATCCGAATCTTGATATCCTCGGCAGTCCGTTCACCAATGACTAAGTTATGAACTTTCTTAATATACTGAATGATCGATTCAGTTAGTTCATCTCCAGCAATTCGTACTGATTCGCTAATCACCGTACCTTGAAGACTAAGCACTGCAACTTCTGTTGTTCCACCACCAATATCGATGATCATGTTGCCAGTTGCTTCGGCAACAGGTAGCCCAGCACCAATAGCCGCAGCTACAGGTTCATCGATTAAATAGACTTTTCTAGCTCCTGCTTGATGAGCTGCATCCATTACAGCTCGCCTTTCTACTCCTGTGACACCACTAGGAATACCAATGACAATTCGGGGTAAAATTAAAGATTTGCCTTCATTTACACGCTGAATAAAGCTTTTCAGCATCAGCTCGGCTATCTCGAAATCGGCGATTACACCATCGCGCAACGGACGGAGGGCAATCACATTTCCAGGTGTGCGGCCGAGCATTTTTTTGGCTTCTTCTCCTACTGCCAGTGCTACCTTTTCGTTGACATCGATAGCAACTACAGAAGGCTCTTGCAGTACAATACCTTTACCAGATACATAAACGAGCGTGTTAGCGGTACCGAGGTCGATACCCATATCCCATGATGTGCGAAAGTTCCTAAAAATACCCACGCGTTTCTAAGTCCCCTATGTGCGATACTTTTTGACTACAACCGTAAGAGTTAATTCGATTATGTTTTTATCCTGAGTTGAGTAAACTAGACTATATTTTTATATGATTCCCAGGAATATTTACGATGTCTCAGGTATGTATGTTTTGATATTCTCTGGTTAAATTAGTATATCCGTATAGTTTTATGTGTTTCTCCAAATAGTATGTATAATTTTTCAAGTCAACTATATTGTTAACTGTTTAACACATTATTTTCAAGTGTTTCACAATTCGCTATGATGAAAGTCTAAATGACTAAGTACACATGTACTAAAAGGTAACGCACATGAGTATCAATATTGTCACCCTTGTTGGTCGTGTAGGCGGCGACCCTGATATAAAGTATTTTGAGTCTGGTAAGGTAGTGTGTAAATTAACACTAGCCGTAAATCGGCGATCGCGCAACAATGATAAACCTGACTGGTTCACTCTGGAATTATGGGATAAGACGGCTGAGGTAGCAGGGAATTATGTGCGTAAGGGAAGCTTAATTGGTATCAAAGGTTCCTTGAAGTTTGACACATGGAGCGATCGCCAAACAGGAGCAAACCGTTCTACACCAGTTATTAGAGTAGACCAACTAGATTTATTAGGCTCTAAGCGCGATGGAGAGGGCGGTGCAGGAGATATGTCTTCAGAACATTTTTAATTGGGAATTGGGCATTGGGCATCGATTATTAGTCCTTTGCCTTCACAAATGACAAAGGACTAATGACAAATGACTAATAACTAATTTGCAATGTCACCGATGCTTCTACTTGCTGTTCACCACCAACAACAGGGGTGGAAGCATCAGCGTTGGCTAACTTTGCAGCCTCAGCCCGGAAAAGCATGGGTGGTGGAGGCGCACTGGCATTATTAACTTGAATGCTCACCACTTCTTTGGCTTTGAAACCTAAGGCACTGAAAACGGCATCAGCTTGCTGCTGGGCATCTTGAGTAGCTTCTTTTAATGCTTGTTTTTGCGCTAAGGCGATCGCTTCATCATTAGCAACAAAACTAATCCCGTTAATTTGTGTCGCACCTGCTTTCACTGCGTCATCCAATAATGTACCAGCTTTCTCGGTAGGAATGCGAAAACTTACGGTGTTATTGGCAGCATAAGCTGTAATCCTCTGCACATTATTGGTGTAGCTGTAAACTGGATTAAGCTGGATACCAGTGGTTTGTAATTTTTCGACATTTTGGCTTTTGAGGAACGCAACTACAGCCGATGACCTCTGGGCGGCTTCTTGCTGTACCTCCTGTGCTGTTTTCCCTTGAATCTCCACTCCTAAACTGACCTGCGCTAGGGTTGTAGGAATTGTTTCAACTCCGCGACCACTGACACTGAGGGTTCGCCACAATTTCTCTTTTTCTTGTGCCAACGCAGGTAGTGTAAAAGTTGTACATAAAAGCATTGCTAAAGGCAGTATTTTCCACAAGTTTCCAGATGGAAACTTAGAACCGGATAAAGCGGCTCTAGTCATAAGATTTGCACTCCTCAAAGTATCCACAGATGTTTTTCATCAACGTATCTAGCAATCTTCTGGTGGCTGTTAAGAGTCAACAGTTACCACAAGTTTTTCACAACTCAAGTGCGATCGCTAGATACGATTTGTATGTTCTTACTTTGACACTGCCATAGTTAAAAGCTGAAATCGTTACATTTTTTGAAACTAAAAAATTACACCAATACAAAATCGCTTCAGAGGGAGTAGGGAGTAGGGAGTAGGGAACCCACACCAACCAGGCGTGGGATTGAAAATTTGGACGCATTGTGCCTCATTGCAAGCAATAAGAGCACAAATCTTTTCCTAACAGTGGGCAATGACCCACAACTAAAGTTTTTAATGTTTTTCTATCCCTACTCCCTACTCCCTACTC